>CAYYFB010000051.1:0-1037 GCA_964471255.1 Candidatus Woesearchaeota archaeon | reverse complement strand
AGACCCCATTCATTCCAAGATAACGATTATTTACCTGCTGATTTTAGCTTTTCTTCAGGGGAGGAGGTTGGCCGATCTATTCATGTTTCTTCGAGAGATCATATTCTTTGTGATCGGGATACCAGCAATATACCTCACCCTAAGATCGATCCTCTTCTTGAGAAGGGGCTCCATAGCTTCTTCGAGGATATTCTTGAGGAGGGAGATGATGATTAAGGCTTCAAGACTCCTGCTATTATCATCGATTATAGGGGTTCTTGGAGCAGGCCAGGCCTATGTATGGAGCATTACCGGACTCGACATCCTCAGGATATCTGGAGGGCTGTTCCTCATAGGGATGGCGGCCTTGATCCTCCTTTACCTCCGACTCCTAAATCATGTTTTGAGGTGATCCATTAATGAGCGAGCTATTGACGCCAGAGCTTTTGGGATTGATCATTTCAATACTTTTCGCATCATCCTCATACCTCTATTATAGGAACATCGTCAAGGATGTAAGCTACTCATTTGCTAGACTCTTTCTTGATAGAGGGGCTTTAAGAGCTTTGATCATCTTAAACATTGGATTCGGCCTCCACATGATCGCTCGGATAATATCATTCCTAATCGTTATGGGGTTTCTTGAGGAGGCTGCGATCTACTCAATCAGGACGCCTATCGACCTCCTAGCCGGGATCCTGCTAATATACTCGATCATGAACCTCTGGAGGATCACGAAGAGGAGGTGAGGGCTCACTAGCTATCCTCGTGCTTGATCGAGGAGCCACTGTAGAAGTCTTCTAAGATATTGAGACGAGGTCTTGAATAGCCGGGAGATACAAGTAATTCTTCTCAAGAAGTTAATGCTCCGGCCGGGATTTGAACCCGGGTCACGGGCTCGAAAGGCCCGTATACTTGTCCGGACTATACTACCGGAGCATGGGATTATCTGCTCCTTTTATTCGGGGTTTATGCTTGTTAATTAATGTTGAGCCATGGGTGCTTTGGAAAAAGGGTAATTAGCTGGGGATCCTGCTATGTTTTGGAGGTTGGCGGTT
>CAYYFB010000050.1:0-1037 GCA_964471255.1 Candidatus Woesearchaeota archaeon | reverse complement strand
ATCTGCTTCGTGTTGCAGGAGAAATTGCTGAGAGAGAAGATGCTGAACGTGTAACTATAGCACATGTTAAGCAAGCCTCGCTAGAGATCGAGCATGGCCGTATACAACAGGTAGTGTCTACATTGCCTCTTCATGCAAAACTTGTCTTAAAGGCAATACTATATAGTATAAGAGATAAAGGATATTCAACGACTGGAGAGACATATAATAAATATAGGAATATTGTTACTAGTTTAGGTTATGAACCACTGACTCAACGAAGGGTTAGTGAGATAATTAATGAACTTGATATGCTAGGTATAGTTAATGCATTAGTTGTTAATCGTGGACGCTATGGCAAGACAAAGATGATAAGGATTAGTGAATCAGTATTGCCTGTTATAGAGCAATTATTATCCGTGGAAGATAGGTGATTACTTGAAATTAAGGTGGATCATAGGTTTAGATGATGGCTATTTTCCACCTTATTATAAGGGTAGAAAAGGGTATACGATATTATTAGGTGTTAAGTATTCTCTTACAAAGAGGATAATTGAAGGTATTGCATATACATTTATTCTTGTTGACGGATTAGATGCCACTGAGAAGGCTATAAGATTAGTAGAATATCTAGGAGGAGATATCGTATTATACGATGGAATAACCTATGCTGGATTTAATGTAATTGATCCTTTTAGGATACAATCCATTACTAGTGTTCCAGGTATAGTATTTTATAGGCATCCACTGTCTTTAAAGAGGATATCAGATGCATTGGTAAAACATTTCCCAGACTATAAAATAAGGTTAGATGTGATCAAAAGAGCATTGCTACGTAGGTATAAGATTAGTACGGAATGGGGTATATACGAATATACACCTGTAGAAATTGATCCGTTAGAGGCAAAGAAGTTACTTGAAAAACTCCAATATTATTCTCCTGAGCCAGAACCAATAAGGATAGCTGATATACTATCCTCTAAAGCTTCAAGAAAACTTATAATAAGGTATGAGCGGGCCCGCCGGGATTTGAACCCGGGACCTACGGGTTAAAAGCC
>CAYYFB010000049.1:0-1060 GCA_964471255.1 Candidatus Woesearchaeota archaeon | reverse complement strand
AAGACTCATCAAAAATGTATTCTTGAAGCTAGCAAAACTTAAAAAGGACTAAACGTGCTGTCGAGAGTCTTAAGCGCTATGGGTATCTACATTAGCTAGGGATGTTTGGTAATGTTTAAAATGGCTTAAACTTCACAACTAAGTATGTTAAGGTGTTTGGATGAGGAGGATTTATCTTGATATAGAAACGTATAGGCCAAAGCAAGAGGACATGTTTGTTGACGAGAAAATAATCGCTATTGGTATTCTTATCGAACACAGATCCATGGAGCGAGAAATAATCTTAAAAGTATGGGAAATGGATAACGAAGAGGCTTTAGTAAGGACATTCTATAACATAGCACGAACGGAAATTTTTGGATATGCTGAGCTCATTGGATTCAACATAATGCGCTTTGACATCCCGATACTCAAGCAAAAAGCACTAGAATATTGCATCATGCAATTGGCTGAGTTAAATATGTTATGGGATACACCATTTACAATAGATCTGTTTCAAATCTGTCTCATCCTTAATGGTATGAGGTACCGAGGAAATAGTCTAGAAAACTGGATTACAAAAGCAAAAGAGCTTGGATATAACGTCCCAGAGACATACGGCTCGGGTGGTGAAGTAGCGAAATGGTATGAGGCTGGCGAGTACGACAAAATTGAGCAACACCTCAGGATGGATCTATATGCGATAAAATCCTTGTATGGGATTCTTCGCGATTCTACTTCTGTATTGAAAATTCTACATGTCCGATTTCTCAATAAAGTAGAAAAATAGTATTTTTCGCAATTTCGCAATTTCGTATAGTACCTGCAGAATTTATGGTTTGTCGCATTGGTTTTGCTCTATAGAAACTCCCTATTTGAATGTTAGATGTCACAAAAACCTGAGCTTTAAATATGTTTTCTCAATCTACTTAGTCTTAGATTCAAGATTTGTGTCAAAGATGTTGAGGGAGAGAAGAAGGGTTCTGGGTCGGCCTAAGATTGTTTTTAAGGATAGTTGCATGATGATAGATTCCTCTAATCAAACTCAGGTGGTGTGTCTCTTTGACCTCCTCCCCGCAAT
>CAYYFB010000048.1:0-1093 GCA_964471255.1 Candidatus Woesearchaeota archaeon | reverse complement strand
CTCCAAAATATTCTATGAGCCATAATAATATAGTATATGCAAAGACCAGTATAGCCGAGAATATGCCATCAACCATAAGTGTTGGAGCCCATTTCTTTACACCATAGAATGGTATAGGTATCATGTAGAGTAGAGTACCTATATAATAAGAGAGAGCTGACAAGTAAAACGCCATAATAAGTAGTTCATACTCCATAACACATTAGGCCCCCCGGTGAATTCTAGATCGTTGGGGGTTGTGGAAAAGGCTGCTGAAACTGGGTAACTATGTAAGCTATTAGGGCAAATACTGTTGTTCCCATTGCTAACCAAAATGCTGCCCATACTGCATCTTCTATGAATCTCTGTCCAGTTCTTTTAATCCTTAGAAAAGGTACGGGTGCTCCCTTTAAAGCCCATCCAATAACCCATGTTAGTAAAAACATTATCCACGCTACTAAAGTTATGTTTATGATGAGATCTTGTATGAATCCTATAATATCAGCCATATTTGCTGCCCCAGCTATAAATTATAGATATTTAATAAGGAGGGGGACAAGTGAAAGTATTAGAGTATCAAGAATAAAATAAATAATTTATACTCCAACCGCAACAAGACAGGACTATATCTACTGTAATATTGTTATAACCATTATAATATGTGATTGGAATAAAAGAAGACTGATATGATTTAATATAGAATGATATTATTAAAAAAGATGGGTTTTAAATATTATTACTATGTTACATCCTTTACCTAACTTTTCTAGCAGCTATTGTATTGTATCCTACTAGTCCTATTAAGACCACTACGAGTATTAGTAATACTAGGCTGAATGTCGTTATATTACTGTTTACAGCATCAGTCTTATCCTCTACAGTCTTCTTTAGATCTCCTGCCAACGTATCGGCCTTAGTGCCTAACTCATCCTTAGCGCTTGTAATCTTACCTTCAATGCTTGTTCTAGCACTTGATATAGCAGAGCTTACATCATCAAGTTTGCTTGATAAATCACTATATACGCCCGATAGATTTGTCAATATAGCATTCTTAGTGCTCTCAACTTTTGCAGTTAATTCATCACCCAGACTATCTATTGTTGATAATACATTA
>CAYYFB010000047.1:0-1115 GCA_964471255.1 Candidatus Woesearchaeota archaeon | reverse complement strand
GTAGGATATCCATGGTTCCGCAAACCAGAGTGGATTCGTGAAATGTGTATATTCTTCCAGACGCTAGCTAAACTTGAAATAGAGGCTATGGCTAGTAAGGGATTAAGGTTCTTGGCTGACAAGTATATTCCTGAGAAGATCGAAACTGGCGATTGGATAGATTAGATCGGCTATTAGGTTTTTAATAATATAACGCTGTCCTGTATATACATATCTTAATAGTGAATTACGTGGTGATGTGCGAATGCCAATAAAAGTGACAGTACTATTTCTACATAGGGCTGGCGAGCTTGTTGGAGATAAATATAGGATTACAAAACTTGAGTTACCAGATAATGCTGCATTAAAGGACCTAGTGATCACTATAAGAGATAAGATTAATAGAAGAGTTGGAGAGGGCATTCTTTCTGGTAGGTTATGGTTTAATATAATCGTTGATGGTGCATCGGCATCTCATTTAAATTATCCATTGAAAAATGGTAGTAGAATAGTGTTTCTAACTCCTGAAATGGGTGGTTGGTAACCCTTAGAAAAATATAGATCCTGAAATGGATTTTAGACATTTCTAATTGAATAGATATTCCTGATATATTTTAGACATATTTCCTTATCAATAGTAAATGTATAATGTAAGATTACATGTTGTAAAGTCCTGGCAGGTAATAACTTGTAATGTTGTTGTAATCTTCTTTATGGGGCTATACTCACCAAGTATATTCTCAAATCTATATAGAACCTTATTATAATCACTAGTTATAGCCTTTATTTACCTGCATCATTTTTACTTTTCCCTCCATCTACTACCTTCTTACACTTGCTGAATAGTTGCGTTAATTTGTATTGGGCATATTCAACTTCGTTATACGTTTTGTCTTTTCTTCCACACAAACTGTCACGATAATGGCCTCATTTTTCTTTTGCATCCGAAGAAGATCATGTATAGCTAATCCTCGATAGAATAGTATCTGTAAATGTATATAAAATAACTAAGAAAGCTTATTTCCAGATCTATTTATAGCTTATGATCAGCTGAGACAGGTTTATTCATCCCTATTTATCTGGGTCTTTACCCCTTTCTCATCATCTAGTTTGATAATATTTGTAGTTCTCACTTT
>CAYYFB010000046.1:0-1116 GCA_964471255.1 Candidatus Woesearchaeota archaeon | reverse complement strand
TTAGAAAAGCTTAAAACAAAAAATTTGGTAGAAAGAGGATTTGGTTGGATGAATCCATTTATTTAAAATTAAAATTTTTATTTATTTTTTACTTTTTCTCTCATCTTTTAAGAGATAGAAAGGATTGATATAATTTTTTTATAATATATCAACCTTATCCACCCTTTACCTTCTTTCTCTCATCTTTCAAGAGATAGAAAGGGTTGACATAATTTTTTAACATGTCAACCTTATCCACCCTTTTACTTAAAATAGTTAAAAATATTTTTTTTAAATTACGTCTCATACTTTGATTGTTCTATTTAATAAAATTAAAAAACAAAAGAAATGTGAAAAAAAGATTAAGATTTTTTAAAATAATTTGAAATGGTTAAATTATTTTTACTTATACAAATGTTAAACAAAATTGACAAATTTTTATGATTTATTATAACGAATGTTAAATAAAATAAATTGACAAATTTTTATGATTTATTATAATCAAATATCAATGATAAATTTCACTATATAATTCTTGACATTTTAAGATTGTGCATTAATATTAACTTGAAATAAATTTGACTAAATTTAACATAAGGGGGTAAAAGTATGAATATCCGTGTATACAGAATTAAAGAATTAGCAAAATCCTTAGGTGTATCTCGTGAAACTATTTACCTCTGGATCAGGAAAAATCAGTTCCCAAAACCTGTGAAGCTTGGGGAGCGAGCTTCAGGGTGGCTCAAAACTGATATTGAAAATTGGCTAAAAAATAGGAAAAAGGGTCTATCTCATGAAGGGAAATTATAAACATATCCCCCATCTTTTAAAAGAGTATGGTCTTTTCTGCATTTCTAGGGATGGGAAAGTACCATTGTTTCTTGCTCAGGATGGAACCATAAAAGCTGCGAGCTGTAAAGATCCTGAGACTTGGATGAAATTTAGTGAAGCGTGTTCACTTTTAAGT
This sequence comes from Candidatus Woesearchaeota archaeon, assembly GCA_964471255.1. Taxonomy (GTDB): domain Archaea; phylum Nanobdellota; class Nanobdellia; order CAYMVK01; family CAYYFB01; genus CAYYFB01. The sequence continues at coordinate 170 of CAYYFB010000046.1, read as the reverse complement.
GAAAATTTTAGATATCTAATGCTTGTTACAGATAGTAGAACTATTGCAATTGATCTGGATGCCGTTTTCTCCTTTGAAGGTAAGCCTAAATCTTGGGCTGAAAAGATTTTAAATTTAGAAATTGTCAAAGAGTATGCGTACATTGAAAAAAGTAAAAATTCAGGAATTCA
>CAYYFB010000045.1:0-1148 GCA_964471255.1 Candidatus Woesearchaeota archaeon | reverse complement strand
AATATGTGATGGAAAAAGCGAATTTAGACGTATATGATCTATCAATTACACTTGAGGTTAGCAGCCCACATCTTAATAAAGCATGGCATATTGTTAAATCTTGACAGAGAACACTATCAAATAGCCAACTGCCTATCGAGGAACGAGATGTTAAGGTGCATAATATTAGACGATATAGAGATGTTAAAAAAGCACGTGAGCGAGTTGGATAATTGGTTAAAGCTTGACGAAAACACTCGCAATATACTCTTAAAAGCCTCAAAAACACGAGAATACGCTAAATTGTCAGAAATTGAGACTATGGTGCATGAGGAACTAGAAAAACAAGGCTTTAACCCTGAAGGAAAAGTCATGGTCATTGAACATGATTACGGAATAATAGTTCCAGACAATGTCTTTAAATACGAAAATGAGACTTGGTTTACCTTTGTTTCGAAAGCTAGCACGGTGAGGGGGCTCTATCATAGATTAGAGGATCTAGCAGGTTACTCTTGTTTAACAAAGGAGATTATTCCTAATGCGAAAACTTTAGCTATTATAGTAAGTGATCTAAAAGATACTGATGTGAGCAAAATAGTAGATGGAATGAGCGAAAAAGCAGAGATCGCTAGAACTTTCATAGATCTACTAATCGATCAAAATGATCTGAAAAGCTTACGTAGAATATTGATGAAATTAAGGAAGTTTCAGCTTTCTCATTGAAGTTTGCTACTCGATATTCTTCAATTCCAGCTAGCCGTACTGCTTTTTCGATGGCGTCACCGAAGTTGCCTATGTCATTTACTAATCTCATTGCTTTAGCTTGTAGCCCTATATATCGCAGACTTGATAAGCTCGACTTGAGTACTATTAACTTCTCCTCTCGTTAGTTTTTATCACGTTTATGAAATCCCGTAATGCTTGACTTACCATTTCGTAGAAATCTAGCTTAAGTACTGCTACTTTTTATTAAACCATTCTCAACGGCATACTGTACCATTGAGACTTTATCGTCTCTTGTGGATATGATGTGTAGTAGTATCGGAACAAGTGCAGACTTCTATCTATCCTTTGTGCTCATTTAAGCTCATATTAAGCCTTAACAAAAACCTCGCATACTTCACTAATAACCTCAACGGAGATAGTAAAGAGCTTAATTAGCGGCAAAA
>CAYYFB010000044.1:0-1169 GCA_964471255.1 Candidatus Woesearchaeota archaeon | reverse complement strand
GCTATCGCTTCTGATTTCTCTAGCGTTGATCGACGAGTATTAGAAGCCACCAAAAATTGCTAACGAAACTAGTTTCGCGACGCTGATAAGGAAGAGAGATGCTCACTAGATATGATAGGGAAATTTGATACAAAACCTTATTGGTTGCTTTTCGACAGACAGTATGTAGAGGGCGCAGATCTTTTGAAAGTATCAATTAAAGAAACACTTGTAGGAGTGATAATGTTTCGTGCAAAACTCACAGAGAGCGTTTCTTATGACCGTTTGGCTATGCGGAGGTTCTACGAAGAAAACCTTTTTTCTTAAGAAGAAAGAAGAACTCATCCATCCCATTATTCAGTATCAAGATTTGGTGAATCATGTCATGTAGTCTCTTATGGATATACCTCAACCTAACCTGAATATCACCGTTTAAGATGTGCCCAAGCCAATGCTTAAAACTAGCACCAATCCTATACTCCCTATTAATCATCTCGTACATAGCCGATAGAGCCTCCGAATCATTAGTCTTAAGAAGCAACGCGAAGCTGTGTGCCACAGCATCGGCGAGAAACCTCAAGACCTCCCGTGTTCTGCGGAGCAACATATATCCGGTCTCTGGATCCTCAATGAAATATTTTCTAAGTGACTTGTCAAACCTACCCACCTTGTCTGAGAGGTCTAGGAGCTCCTCAGATTTCCTATTTACCTCCTCTAGGTCGAGGTTATTTGGCTTTTGTCTAAGCTTCTCCGCCAGCCTCCTCAGTATATATGCTAAGCCTAGGCCGCTGTGTGTTAGTATGTATGGTTCTTCCCTCATTACTTTTCTCGATGCCCATTCTATTACATCTGCAGCATACTCGAACACCTCGGGGTATCCATATTTCTCATAAATATCCACCGCCTCCGAGAACAAGACATAGACCATATCCTTCTCCAATATGTTTGCTAGTGCCGACAATGACCAATAGCACTCCTCTTTCATCCCATAGATGTACTTCTTTACCTCCTCCAAGCTCTTGAATTTTCTCCTTATCTCAGCCATTTCACATTACCAGCCCCACTATCTTCCTTTTTCCTTTATCTATTATTCTCATTGTTTCTTGGTTTTTGAGTTCTTCTAATACTTGTTTCACTAACTCTTCGTTTGGATGGATTTGTAGTATTTCTTCTAGTGGAACCTCTCTTCT
>CAYYFB010000043.1:0-1170 GCA_964471255.1 Candidatus Woesearchaeota archaeon | reverse complement strand
GTTCCATCTGTATGAAGACGTAGAACTTGCCGTTCCTCCTCTTTATGATGACCGTATATGGCTGCCCCTCCATGATGTGCCTGCCGAACCGCCGCCAATACTTCTCCGGGATGAAGAGTTTCGGGTAAATGTATTTCCTACCGTAGTAGGTCGGTACGTTGATGCGCAACCTGAGTTCGCCGTTGACTTGGACAACCCTCATGTTCAGGTTGCCTTTCTCCCACCTCTCGCCGCGTGAATAGACTATGGGCGATCGCAGTTCCCGCCACTCCTCCCTAGTTATCTTGCCTCGTGCTAGGTCGCGGGCATTCCGCTTGCCCCCGAAAGTAATATGAGGCGGTAGGTCTTTGACCAGCCAGATGGCGTCCTTCACGTAGCGACCATTCAGGCCAGACTCTTTCATCAGCTTCTTCTCCGCCTCGGCGACCGATAGGCCACGTTGAAGTAGGGCATACGCCCTACGCCTAGCATGGTTGAACTTGATGAAGAGGTATTCTAAGAGGTTCCTCTCCTGCTCGTTCATCTCGCACAGGTAGCTAGGTATTGTTATCGCTGGCTTGTCACCCTTCTTTCTTCTCCTCAAATCGGCCTACCCTCCGTATCCGCACTTCTACGACATCGCCCACTCGTATGCTGAGTAGCTTTCTCACGACTGGTGGTATGGTTATGCGGTACTTGGCACGCACTACCGCCTTGAACACTTCCTCCGACATCGTGAACCCCTGTAGCCTTGAGGGTTAAAAAGGTTTACTACAAGCGGGAGGGCCATAAAGGGCCATGGTACTAATAAACAGTTCCATGTCACGGAGAGTGCCTTGGCCGCTGGTGCCCGCTCCTGAGCTGGCGGGAGCCACGCAGAGCCATCCTCAGGCTCCTGGGCATCCACAAGGCATTCGGGCACCCGCCCGGGAGGAGGTGGCCCGAGCTTATCCACGTCCCCCTGGCTCGTGCTCGGAGGCGATACGATATGAGCACCCGGGAGGAGGAATTCACGCTCTTCACAGCCAGCGATCTCTCGCACATCGTGATAAGGAAGGGCAATAGCGAGGTGAAGCTCACGGCCAGAGAGGCAGAGGGTGTCGAAAAATTCGACTTCCCCCGTTCGACTCCCCCCTTGCTCGTGGTCACGAGCAAGGTAGTCTCGAAGGCATTAGGCCTGTTAGTGGAGTT
>CAYYFB010000042.1:0-1175 GCA_964471255.1 Candidatus Woesearchaeota archaeon | reverse complement strand
CTGGACGATAGGGTTCTGATAGGCTCGGTGAATAGAGGGGGATTTGAGGGCTGCGTATTCGAGATGGATGACGCGCCGACATCATTCACTCCTGAAAGCATAAAGGAGATGAATATGGACGGCGGGAAATTCATGTATCGCCTCGACCCGAATGATCCGGCCTCAGGCAAGACGGTCAGATACTGCGTTCAAGTCATAAATAGGCTTAATGAGCTCGGATTATACTCATTCGTTGAGCCATTATCAGTCGAGAAGGAAGGCTCAAAATACAAGGTTAAGAAGGACTATGCGACCATAATTAAGGATGTAAGTGCAGCGCAGGCCCTAGGCGACTCGTCTAGGAGGATCTGGCTTAAGATACCATACTGCGAGAATTTCGAGAGGGTTGCAAGGGCAACTACACTGCCGATACTGATGCTTGGAGGACCGGCTAGGGAGGATCCAACTGGGACGATAGAGGAGTTTGCTAGGGGAATGAGGGCTGGACCTAACGTCAGAGGAGTCCTCGTAGGCAGAAACGTGACATTCCCGTATAGGGATGATCCATACGCCGTCTCTCTGGCCGTATCCGGGATAGTTCATAGGGGCTACGATGTGGATGAGGCGATCAGGTGCCTCATGGAGAACAGAGGCAGAGACATGGACTTCCTATACAGCCTCCTCTAGGAGGCATATTCTGCATGGCTGGTAGAAATCTCCTTGTAGCTCAAGGTGGAGGGCCAACGGCAGTAATAAACAGTAGTCTGCTTGGAGTTATAGATGAGGCTCTTAGAAGAAGGGAGATAAATGGCATCTATGGGGCATTATATGGGATAGAGGGGGTTCTAAGGGAGGAGATCATAGACCTTAAGGGTCAAGATGAAGATTTGCTGAGGGGGCTAAGGAGGACTCCCGGGGCTGCTTTGGGTTCATGCAGGAGGAGGCTGACCGAGAAGGATTGCAGGAGAGTCTTGGAGGTCTTTAAGGCGCATGATATAGGCTTCTTCCTCTACATAGGCGGAAACGACTCGATGGATACAGCCGATAAGATAGATAGGCTTGCAAGCGAATTAGGCTATGACGTTAACGTCATCGGCGTTCCAAAGACCGTCGATAATGATCTAGCATACACGGATCATTGTCCCGGATATGGAAGTGCAGCCAGATACATGGCCATATCAACCTTGGAGCTGGGA
>CAYYFB010000041.1:0-1249 GCA_964471255.1 Candidatus Woesearchaeota archaeon | reverse complement strand
TTCTCCTTACATCCAAAGAGACTTTTGTCAAAGCTGCTAATATAAGCAAAGCGATAGAGGCGCCAGCATAGATGTAAATGTTTTTGATTGTTGGAGCAAAATCTGAGTCGTTTGGCACGCCGTCATCATCCACATCAAGAGCAAGAGTCTTTGCGTTTTCAGCCATTTCTTTCGCTTTTTTATAATCTCCCGCATCAAATGCCTCCTCTGCTTGGGAAAGTAAAGATTCAGCTTCTTTAACGTTAAATCCCTTATTCTTCTCTGATAAAATTGTATTTTTAGCATCTTTTATTATCTGCGATATCATAGGTAGTGGGGCAAATAAGTAAACCTTATTATCATAACCTCCAGCAGCTATGTAAGAACCATCTGAAGATACTGCTACCTCATCACCACCTGCCTCATAGCTCCATAAAAGCTTACCTTCTTTATTAAAGAAGTAAACCTCATCCCAGGTTCCAGCAGCTATGTAAGAACCATCTGAAGATACTGCTACAGATTTAACATCACCACCTACATAGACATCTCTATCTATATAGCTCCACAAAAGCTTGCCTTCTCTGTTAAAGAAGCAAACCCTACCTTCACAGCTTCCAGTAGCTATGTAAGAACCGTCTGAAGATATTGCTACCGATAAAACCCAATTACCTGTGTTATAACTCCATAAAAGCTTACCTTCTTTATTAAAGAAGTAAACCCTACCACCAGAACCAGTAGCTATGTAAGAACCGTCTGAAGATACTGCTACCGACCAAACATCACTACCTGTCCCATAGCTCCATAAAAGCTTGCCTTCTCTGTTAAAGAAGTAAACCTTATCATCCATGCTTCCAGCAGCTATGTAAGAACCGTCTGAAGATACTGCTACCGAATTAACATTACCTGTCTTATAGCTCCATAAAAGCTTACCTTCTTTGTTAAAGAAGTAAACCTTATCATCCCAGCTTCCAGCAGCTATGTAAGAACCGTCTGAAGATACTGCTACCGATTCAACAAAGGCAGGAGGTTCAGCTGGTGGAATCACCACGTACCATACACGGCTCCATAAAAGCTTGCCTTCTTTGTTAAAGAAGTAAACCCTATCACGACTTCCAGCAGCTATGTAAGAACCGTTTGAAGATACTGCTACCGATTTAACATTACCTGTGTTATAGCTCCATAAAAGCTTACCTTCTTTATTAAAGAAGTAAACCCTACCACCAGAACCAGTAGCTATGTAAGAACCGTCTGAAGATACTGCTACCGATTC
>CAYYFB010000040.1:0-1268 GCA_964471255.1 Candidatus Woesearchaeota archaeon | reverse complement strand
CTCTAAATGTGTAATGTTTTGTGCCTTATTTAAGGCTTTTTAGCCCACCAGAGACATCGAAAGCAACCGTAATACATCCAAAGCAGATAAACAGTATCATAAATATGCCACAGAGAAGACTATTTGAAAAACTAGACTTGGCGAAAGCCTTTAGGAAAATAAATTTGAGAGAGATCGTCAAAAGAGCTGTAGAAAAAACTGGCGCCAACAAATACAGGAGAGAACACGACAGAGAGGACGTCCTACTAGGAGCGATAGCAAGCATAGCTGTTAAGGCGGAGAAGACACGGGAAATAAGCGAGTTCGCAGAAGAGTTGAGGGACATTATAGGGATCAAGAGCTTCCCGGAGAGAAGCACGTTATCGAGGCTTTGGCCGAGAATAGACGAACCTCTATATGAGGTTTTCCTAGAACTGAGCTCTAAAGCCCTAAAGCTAGCTGGCAGGAAAGTTAGTTTCGGCAACGTAGTAGCATTGGATGTCCAAGGTATAATCTCGAAATGCAGGATAAGTGGGAGGGGCTTCGTGAGGGGAAGAACAGCGAGCGGTCTCAAGCTACATCTTAAGACAGTTAACGGCGTCCCCTCAAAAGTCTTTTTCTCGGATGCATCCGTACACGATTCATATTACGTTGACGAGTTTCTCGAGGACATAGGGGAATGCGACCACGTTGTCGTGGATAGAGCCTTCTTTGATACAGATTTCATGGTTAAGCTAGCTAAGCGAGACGTTTCCTTTACGACGAGGACTAAGAGGAATATTAGGTTTAATTTCGTTGAGGAGTTTGCTGATGGCAATGTCTTGGTGAAGAGGTATAAGAGGGTTGTTGACGGTGTCACTATATGGCGCTTTAAGGGTATCTCGCTTGAGGACAGGCAGACGATCTTTGACATAGCCACTACTTTGGGTGACTACAAGTTCGCCTTGGCTTTATACAAGTTGCGCTGGGACATAGAAGTCGTTTTTAGGCATTTATCTAACATGAATTTTAGATTGCTTGGCTATAGTTACGCTGGTTTTGTCTGCTCCATGCTGCTCTTTCTCGTAGTTTACTTGCTGATACTTATTTACGCTAAGTTGGCTCGGCGTAGGATGTCTGTTTCGGAGATGCGTGATAAGTTTGAGAGGTGGTTTAGGTGGATTTGTGGGCGTTCGAAGCCACCTTGATTTAACATTTTGTCAAGAATTTGGTTGGATTAGGGGGGACAAGGGGCTATGAGGACGATTAAAAAGCCTTAAATAAGGCACAAAACATTACACATTTAGAGA
>CAYYFB010000039.1:0-1293 GCA_964471255.1 Candidatus Woesearchaeota archaeon | reverse complement strand
AGAACTTTATTAACCTGTACCTCTTTATCCGATAGCACTAGTTTTTCTACCTTAACTGGCTCCTTCGATATATTGCTTAGCGTTAGCCTGTATTCATTGCCTGAGCTGGCGGTATTTAGTATCTTTAGGTGTTTATCCGATCCTATTATGAAGCCGTGTTGCTCGAATATTGGCTTCGGGTAGCCTTCTAGCTCCTTATCGCCCTTAAATACTGTTATCATCTGTATCCTGTAGTCGACGTCATATACCATTATGTATTTTGAGGAATACTCCTTGAGTACTCCCTGGTACAGCTTTACCTCGCCATCAATATCCTGAACCTGAACCGTTACGAGCCTACCTATGCTGTCTTCAAGCAGTGGATTATAGTTTGAGCCTATGATCAGTATCGCCTGTTTCTGGGCATCCTTAATAGCCTTCTGAACGTCTGAGGGCAGTAGAGACAGGTAGGGCAGCGGTACTCCAGCGGTCATTGAAGCTAGCTTATCCCTTGCGAATGAAACAGCGTTATAGATCTTCCTCTTAATCCTATAGTGTATCGATGGATGATACAGGTTTTTAAGCTCCCTCCACTTGTGCTTAAGCTCCCTCTCAGTCATCATATGCCTGAACATGAGTATAGCGTATAGGTTGTTTAGATCCTCCGCGAAGACCTTGCGTGAAACCACGCTTGCAGGATACCATGGATTAATCACTACATCCTTTAAGGTGAAATTTCTCGGCAATAACCCTCTCGATTTAAAGTCCTTAACTAGCATTTCAGCCTCCCTAATAAACTTCTTCTCCCCAGTCTCCTTATAGTTTTCAACTAGAAAAGCCAGTAGAGATACGGGGTTCTCTATCTTATTGGGCTCATAGAATATCTCGAAGGCTCCGCCGCTCTTAGATGGAGCCACCAGCCTGCCGTGTATAGCCTCATTTCCTATAAAGACTGTAACGCGCCTGCCCTCTATAAGCTTTATAACCCTATCCTTAGAAAACCACTCTATAAAACTGTATATTACGGTTAGGATTAACCCTATTATAAAGACGTATAGTATCAGGTAGATATAGCTGATTACCTCCTCTGGTATCGCAATTAATTCAGACATGAGTAATAATTAAAGTAAGGAAATTTTAAGTATTATCTTAGAAAAGCCATGCCAAAGCCCACTATATCGGTCAATATATGCGCTATCGATATTACCAGGAGCTTCCTCCTCCTAACATATATGTAGCCGAATACAAACCCTACGATAAATGTGAAGACAACATGCAATGGCGTTACATGCCATAGTCCGAAGGTTATAGCCT
>CAYYFB010000038.1:0-1316 GCA_964471255.1 Candidatus Woesearchaeota archaeon | reverse complement strand
TACTCTTTCCACAAAGACAATGTTATTATTGTTGAGTATGGTAAATATGGCGTACTATGTCTAACATTTGAAGATTTATGGAAATTACTTGATGAAACAGGTGTAAAGACTATTATTGAGAATGATATGGAGGTTAAAAAGCCGAGGAGACTAAAAATTTTGACATTGTCTAAAGAAGGTAAGCCAATATTCACAAGAGTACTAAGAGTTGTTAGACATAGACCTAAAAGTAATAGATATAAAGTAATAAAAATCAATAGTGGTTCCCTAGTTATAGTAACTAATGATCATCCTATGATAGTCAGGGAAATGAATAGAATATGTCCTAAATGTCGTTCAACTAATACAAAAGTAGCATCAACAAAATATTTAAAGTGTAATGAATGTGGTTATAGGTTTCCAATAGTATTATCAGAAGAGAAAATAATTAAGGCTGAAGAAGTAAGGAAGTCTGTACATGTAATTGAGTCTTTAGATAGAGTAGATCCCTCTATTATAACTAAAAAATTAAGAGTGTCTTATGGACAACGTAGAACAAGACAAAATGTACTTGGAGACATCTGGCGTATAGAGAGGATGCCAAAGTATCTAGTAGGATTTATGTTAGGAGACGGGTATATGAGAAGAATATATCAAAGGAAGGGATCAGTATTTATAGAAGAAATTATTGATAAACTTGACGAGTCAAAAATAGGTTATGTAACATACGCTGATGGTGGGAAAACCATAATTCAATTGATAACGTATTCTAGATTACCTATTCCGAGATACTTGGGCAAGCATTCATTTAGTAAAAAACTTCCACCAACATTCCTTACTTGGAATGAAGAAGAAATGATCGAGCTTATCTCAGGGATTATAGATTCAGAAGGGTCTATTACGATAGTGGATGGAAAGCATAGAATTACGGAGGTTATTATTAGAGTTACCTCAATCCCATTAATATTACAGCTCTATATTGTATCGAAGAGACTAGGTATACCCGCTAATTTGTTTTATCAAGGATTCTTCAATTCTAAGAAAAGCTTCAAAGCAAGGAGACCTTTATGGTGTTTAAAACTATATATACCACATGAAAAACTGGATATGTTTAGAAAGTATTCAAAGAAAATATCTTCATTTAGAGAATTCATTTCCTCCAAGAAACGAATGCGTAGAAGAGGCATTGTTACAAGTATAAGTGAGTTTATTGATGACACGGATTACGTCTATGATGTTGTTACTGAAACCGGCGATTTATTAGTTAATCTTGTTAAGGTACATAATTGTACTGGGCACTCTGTATCTAGAGTTTTAGAGAAGGGATTGAAGACTCC
>CAYYFB010000037.1:0-1374 GCA_964471255.1 Candidatus Woesearchaeota archaeon | reverse complement strand
CTATGAGTCTAGAAGACATTATTTTCCTAGCACTAGTTCTTCTAACCATGTATTCCCCTAGTCTTATCATGACTCCATTAAATATCATTGACCACCTAATTAATTACCTAATGAATATGATAATATAGTTACTTCTTAAGAATTTTCTCCAGCTCCCGGATCTTTTTCTCAAGATCCTTTAGAGCATCTTCATTAGTCTTTATCTTATTCCTAATATTTTTCTTTATTTTATTAGATCTCCATGCATATTCCCTGCATTCTTTATATTCCTGTTTTTTCCTATCCATTTCATTCTTAAGTTCTTTTACTACGTTAGCCGGATCCTTTACAGCCTCTAATTGCTTCTCAAGAACTTTAATCCATCTCCGTGTAATACTTAGAGATGTCCTATAGAATTTAGGATTCCTTAGATACTTCCTTTCTTTTTCTCTCTTATCCTCTAAGTCCTCTTCTATTTCATCTATAAGATTTTCAAGTTGATCTATTTTACCTCTATTTCTTAATCTTATAACTTTATCAGCAAAAGATTTGACCTTCTTGTAAATAAATTCTGCATCATTTGCCTCTTTTTTCAGTTTATATATTATCCTTCTACACTTCTTAGATTTTTCATCTACTTTTTTAAGTTCCTCCTTTAAATTCCTAATATTTTCCTTGATCTCTTCTCTTTCCTCAATTAATGATTGCTTTTCTTTAAACTTTGAAAGAACCTCGTTCCCATTATCACATATTTCTGAGGTAAACTTTCTACATTCTTCACCCATACAGTTCTTATATGCCTTCTTACACTGTTCATCATTTAATGCGGTACCAGTAATTTTAGCCTCCATTAAGTTACCGAATTTATTGATATGGGGAAGCGATAGATTATGGCCTAATTCATGAGCTAGAACATCTGCCATTCCTCTGTCAACGACTCGAGATGATATGATACTTATTCTACCTGGCATGGCTCCAAAACCTTCCTCCTTAGCCATCGTAGATTTATCATCAATATCATCGACTATAACAATATCAATACAATTTTCGGGATACCCATATGCCTTTATTAATTCTTCTAATACTTGCATTACATCTATTTCTCCCCTAGATCTCTGTGGAGTAATCTTTGATATAGCATCTCTAACATCTTCCAATTCCTTTCTACGATTAGGTTTTCTTTGCACAGCATTAGCTACATCATTTAAGAATTCTCTAAGTATATTAGTTGATACAGCATTTCCTTTTTTATATTCCTTATCTTTGTATTTTCCACTTGTATCCCATTTAGCCTTGATATATTCATCATAGTTTACTTTTACCTTGCCCCTATCCATTTCAATAGATTTACAATTACTATCCTTGAAGATCTTTGATACATCTACTTTTCTTATT
>CAYYFB010000036.1:0-1437 GCA_964471255.1 Candidatus Woesearchaeota archaeon | reverse complement strand
GCCTGGGAGAGCGCCCGGCTGAAGACCGGGTTGTCGCCGGTTCAAATCCGGCCCGCGGCACCAGCCTTGGTTGTGTCTTGTGTAAAAAGAATTATAAGTGGTGGATTTAAACGCAAGTGATAGGATGGTTCAGAAGTACCCCCATCAGTTGGTTACCGGGATTTCCTTTGGTTTGACGGCGGCGGTGATAACCTCATCATCCTAAATTTCTACATCGCAAAAATAAGAAAGGAAAACCCAATAAAACTCATCACCGAACACATACTACTAGCAATATTCGTAATCATACTCTCCCAATGGGTCGGACGCCTAATACCAACACTACTCAAATAGATTTGATTTCATTAGCTTACTACCTCAAATTGTTCATATAGTGGTTTTCTCCTCAGCCCAAGTGACATTTTATACTGATCTTCAATTTCATCAAAGTACTTCAGGATAAGCTCCACAAGTCGCTCTCCATTTATTAAACCTATCTCTATTGCTCCTCTCCTTTTTGCTTCATTAATAGCGTCATTTGTGAAATCAGACGTAGTAATTATTACACCTCCTTCTCCAACAGACATATCTAATGCTCCTCTGAGGCTTCTGACGACTTCAGAGCCTACTTTTTGTTCCCATTTCTTCACCTCTATCATTAACCTCATAGTCATGATATCGGTAATAAGTAACCCTTTAATGTCTACACCCCCGTCTCGCGTTCTTCTTGTACTTCTCACCTCAAATCCTATAATTTGGAGAAGATGAGCGATGAAATCTTCGAAATCCTTCCAATTCATCTCCTTAAGTTTTCTTAGTAGATGTTCCTTTGGGTCTATTGGAGACGGACGCTGAGCCATCTTCCTTAACATTTCCAGTTTATCCCAATGCTTTTCAGTAAGGGGATTTAATCCTATAATGGGCATATATGCGAAAGGAGATTCTCTTTTCTTTATTTTATTATCATACTCTATAACATCATCGATTATCATCACCCAACAGCTTTGCCCAGGCTTTGGAAAGGGAGCTCTTTCAACTTCATATGCTCTTTCTTTAAACTTCCTTTCAAACTCATTGTAATCTACCCTTTTTGCATTTATGAACTTAGCTTCTCCTAGAAATTCTCCACCCTGCTCCGCATAGGAAAGGAAAATGATAGGATCTCCCGTTCTTAATGAACCTACTCTTGGTCTACTTCCAGGAGGAAAATGCCAAACGTTTATCTTGCCTCTTTTAGCTCTCTTAAACCATTCTACATCTGTATTTGTAATAGCAAAATATTTCCTTGCTTTGTTCATTCTCAACTCCATTCTTATTTAGCTTTCATTTGTTCTTAAAAAATTTTCGGCAAAAAGGTGAATTTGATTTATGTAATAGAATCTTCCGAAAAAAGGACAGCTATTGCAACCAGAATCAGAAAGGGCTTCGTTTTTGTGGGGCGGGGGCCGGGGATCGAAC
>CAYYFB010000035.1:0-1444 GCA_964471255.1 Candidatus Woesearchaeota archaeon | reverse complement strand
GCCCGTGTTTTATCTTTTGGTGATTGTGAGTATTTTGGAAATTTGCACGGGCTTCTCCCTTAGCCACCTCATTCTTATCGGTGGTTCATCGGGAGCTACATTGACCGCCACCACTTGGGCGGTCTTACGGATTATGAGGAATAGCCCCCCGCCCCTGATGGCTACTACGCCGTCATTGGAGCGGGAGAAGAGATTAAAACATGCAACATATTGAGCATTAAAAGTGAAGCCGCACTTCTTGCACTTAAAGGTCTCTCTGCTAACCCTATTCCTCTTGTCGATGTAGCCACACACTGGGCAAGCGATAGATGTCTTTCTAGCATTTACTTTATGAACTTCTAGCCCACGCTCCCAGAACTTGTAGTCAATGTACTCTATAAACCTGCGGTACGGGAATGTAGATAACCTGTAGTTCAGCTGTTTACTCTTCTTCTTACTGTTAAGCCTTAAGTCCTTGAGATTCTCTCTAGCAAGGTCTGCACTATATATTCTAGCTATCTCTGCCAGAAGCGTAGTTATTTTCTTCAATCTATCTTCAACACGCTTCCTTTCACGAAAACCGTACTTAGCTAGAAGTTTATCTCGTATTCTCGAGTTCTTCGCTTTCTTTTGTATGCTCTTCCTGATTCTCCTGTAGTTAGTACGTATTCTCCTAATATCATGTCTTATTGAGAACAGTACAGCTTCATTCCTGTCGTAGTTAACTAGTAAACAGTCAATACTATCCTCGTTGATATCTACGACTAACTTATTCCTATGCTCTTTCACCTCAACGTTTCTACGTACAGTTAAGAGCAGATACACCTCGTCTCCATCAACAAGTAGCTTAGAGTTCCCTAGCTTAGCTCCACTAAGTTCTTTTTTAGCATAATCGTATTCTACTACTAGGAATCTTAGGTAAACACCATCACCTTTTGATACTGTTAGCGTTAGGAATCCGTGTTTCCTCTCTAGCTTGTAAGTGTCTATGTGTAGTTCTATGACTCGATTGCCCTCTATCTTAGGTGGTGACGGCGGTGATATCTTCCTTCTCTTCTTTTCTGGTAACCGCCTCCACTTATTCAATAGTTTCCTGTAGCTACAGTACATGGCTAAAGCTCTTTTATACGCTTCCTGTACAAACTTATTGTGAAGATGCGGATACTTCTCTCTGAGAACTCTATAGCACAGCTCGTGTGCTCTCCTCCTACTGCGAACATCGTTCTCGACGATAATGCTTAGGGCTTCCCTTAGCATTGACGTGTAATCGTCTAGAAGTGCTAGCAACTGTTTTCTGTAGTTTCTCGTCAATGGCACTAGCTTTAACTTCACTGTTTTTTCAACCGTTTTAATCGTCTTCTACCACCTCTTCTACAGCCCTTTTTATCTTCCTAAACTTCTGCGAACGCCTACCATAGATTCTACCAGCAAAGCTAATCACTATCGACACAAAATCCTCGATAAG
>CAYYFB010000034.1:0-1452 GCA_964471255.1 Candidatus Woesearchaeota archaeon | reverse complement strand
GCTCTGGATTTAAATACTTAATTGAAAAATTACGTGAGCAATTTGGATCAGCTGGTGAAGCTGTGTTATACTATATGGGCTTTAATGTTGGGCTAGGCTATGGTAATAATTACAAACAAATCGGGAGTCTACTAGGAATAAAAACACCTAGAGAAATTATAGAAAAAATATGCATACCTATTTTTCAAAGTATAGGGTTTGGATCGCTAGAGATAATTGAATTAAAAGAGAAACCGTTATACGTCAAAGCTAGAATACATAATAACTTTGAATGTGAATTAAGTTCTAAACAGCAAGAGAAACCATTTAGTCACTTGATTAGGGGATTGTTGGCAGGCTTAATAACAGCAATATTCGAAAAAGAAGCTTTAGCAAGAGAGATTAGATGCATAACAATAGGAAACCCTTATTGTGAATTTGAAATTATACCTAAACAGGATTAAAAATTTTATTTCATTTAGAGAATCTATTAATACTACTTAAAACGTTTTGTGTCTTCCTTTCTCTTTTAGCATTTCTTGACATTCTATTTTGATCATTCGATAACTTACTTACACCTAATTATGAATTGGCAGTACTTATCGCCCTTAGATAAACAGTGTGTTTCTTCAACCTCAATATCTTTACTAAAAATTTGTTTGAAAATCCCCGCTAATATACCTCTTATAAACTGGCTATTTGGTTTATTTCTTTTTACATGCTTACACTCTATATTATTGTATATTCTAACTCTTGCTTTTTCATCAGTATTATACTCTAATAGTTCTGTTCTCTCTGTCCAACCCATTACTTCATGCATCATTAAAATTATAGTAACTAAATCCTTACCTTCTACATTATAGATGCTATGTAGAGTACTATATATTTCATTACCAACCGACTCACCAATTCTATATAGCGCAAATTCACCGGCTGATCCCCACTGATCCTTGATAGAATTTACGAGTGTAGATAATAATAAATCTGTCAAGATTACAACCTTATGTGGTCCTAATTGATACGGATGGATTAAATGGTAACCAAAACCTTTTGTAGGTATGTCTTTTATGAAAACATCAGCTACTCCAAAAACATTTTTTATCTCTTCATAAAGCATTTCAATTGATACTTTTGATTTAGTAGCATCTACTAAAAATACTATTTTTCCTTCCTCAATCGATCTTGATAGATGTATATCAAGTATCTCCAAACCTGCTTTAGTAAGAATGTTATAACATCGGAAAAAGGCATCCAACCCTTTAAATGTTATATGAAGATCCCAGAATATATGACCAGGTCGATATATTAGTGGTAGAATTTCCTTTTCCATTAACTCCCTCTAAAGATATGAAACTTTCCGTTTATAAGTTTTAATGATAGAGCTAGGTACAATTAATTGGACTATGTATACATTAAGAAACGTAAATTTATATTTTAGCATATGAATGTAGTGGATTAAATAGCATGAAGATA
>CAYYFB010000033.1:0-1488 GCA_964471255.1 Candidatus Woesearchaeota archaeon | reverse complement strand
TCCATATATCTTCTATTGTTGCTTGATAAACTATTATTTGTCTAATTGCATCTATGCTCCATGTTATTGGGAAGTAATCACCGAGAAACCTTAGTATACTGGGCATCATTTCCTTAGGGAACCATATACCAGCTATAAATGCAAATAAGAGGCCAAGAGCTGTAGATAAATTAGCTGCTCCTTTACTGGATTTTGATACTAGAGATAACATTATTCCAATACTAATTGTCATAATAGCTGTTGCTATGATGAGCAGAGGCACTAGCCAATGAATAGGATTCAATGGATTCCACAATATCTGCGCTCCAGTTCCGAATATTGCTACAAATATAGCAGTTACTGTAGATATCATTAGAGTTAATATGCCAGATAAGGTTCTACCTATTAAGAGATCGAAGGCTGTTATTGGAGTAGACAATATTCTCTTTAAAGTCTTCTTTTCCCGTTCCTCAACAATCATTAATGCACCAATAGAGAATCCTGAATAAAGATACATCATACCAATTGCTCCAAATGTATACCATCCTAAAATAGTAGATCGATTAGTAAGAGCCTCTGGTTTAATTTCTTCAATAGATACATTTACAAGTTTTGCTATACCAATAAGGTATTTCCCTAAGAAGTCTCTTAAGGAAATATTAAGTCTGTAGCTTGGCATCGATGTATTGTATGGTATTGTTATGTTTTCAGGAATGTTTTGAATTGTATAGTTAATCTTTATTAACGCCGTTCTCTCATTAAAGTATAGTAGAAAACTATTCATTATAGCATAGTTAATTTGGCTTGTATACGGGTTTGATGCACCAATGTATACGAAAATTTTGCTTGACCAAATGTTATGTTCTCGCCAAATTTATCCGGTATAACAATACCTAGATCAAGTTTTCCCTTCTTTAAATCATATTTCAACGCGGATTCATTGCTATATATTTTTACATTAAACATTTTAACATCTTTATACTTGGTTTCATTAAGTACAGTGATAAAGGTTGATCCATTAAAGACCGTCGCTGACGTATCATGATTTACAACTCCTAAATCCAGCGTCATAGGCTCTCCTATACTGGGAGGTATAAATACATAAGCAAGCATAAAGATCCAGATTATCGGCCACACAATCATCCAGAATATAATGGCTTTATCTCTAAATGTGATCTTTAGGTCTCTTATAATGAATGCCTTAATTCTTTTCCATTTCATTCCTCTAACCTCCTACCCGTTAATTTGAGAAAGACATCTTCAAGTGTAGGTCTAACAACACGTAAAGACGATAAGCTAATACCATGTTTATAAAGAGTAGTAACTATATTCGGCACAATTTCATCCGGATTTTGGGCATGTACTTTAACAATATTATTTTCTCTATATACTGTTTCAGAGAAAGATTTTAACATTTCAATGATCCTTTCAGAAGGTACTTTATAAAATTCAAGTACAATTACAGATTTTGGACCATATTTTAACTTAAGCTCTTCGGGGGAACCTTCA
>CAYYFB010000032.1:0-1493 GCA_964471255.1 Candidatus Woesearchaeota archaeon | reverse complement strand
ATAGGATTCTATACAGATAAAGGCTTAAGGATAATGTTTAGAGAAGAACTTAAACTTCCGGTTCAAACACGGATAAGAGAGAAGCCGAAGCTGAAAAAGGCCAAGAAAAAGAAAAGGACAAAGACTAGAAAGAAAACTAGTAAAGCTAAGAAGAAAACCAAGTCTAGAAGGAAAAAGAGATCTAAAAGAAAAAGAAAATAAATAACCATGTAGATTTATTTGTAACATTCATATTTCAATTAAATGATTAAATAACCGTTAATATACATCTAATTTGATTAAAAATATCCATGTAGGTGGATTAATATTGTCTGGACCCCCATTCCATATATTGGCTCGTAAAGAGGATATTGCTGAAAGAGCAATTGTAGTAGGCGATCCAGGCCGTGTGGTTATTCTTAAAGATCTTCTTGATAATCCAAGGATTGTTAATGAGCATCGTGGTTTATTGACTGTAACGGGTAAGTATAAGGGTGTCCTAGTAACGATAGCTACTCACGGTATTGGAGGACCTAGTTCAGCAATAGTTTTTGAAGAGCTTGGTATGCTTGGTGTAAAGATTTTTGTTAGATTAGGTACGGCAGGAGGTTTTCTGCCGGAACTCAAGATCGGTACAGTAGTAGTAGCATCATCGGCGGCTCATTATCCGGGAGGTACTATAGGGCAATATATTCCTAGTGCATGTATGGCTAATGGAGCGCATCCAGAATTAACATATAGGATTATGGAGGAACTTAGAAAGAATAATATAGACTTTACACTAGGCCCTGTTCTAAGTAGTGATGCATTCTATGCAGAAGACCCAGAATTTGCACGTAAATGGGCAAGATATGGAGTAGTGGCTGTTGAAATGGAATGTGCAACCTTATTTGCACTTGGATGGATGCGTGGTTGGAAAACAGCATGTGTTCTCGTTATAAGTGATAATTTACTTGAAATGGAGAAAAAGCCTAAATTCGCTACTACAATGGATCTCAAAGAAGTATTTAATAGGGTTGCTAAAGCAGTACTTGATACAATTATCACTATAGAGCCATAGAGTATATGTTAGAGATAATTTAACTATTTTACAAGGTAATTTTTATAATATCTATTCAATGCTTATTTTCTAAGTGGTGGTTGTGTTGGAATGTCGATAAAAATCTACAATACATTATCTAGGAAGCTGGAGATTCTAGAGCCTTTAGAACCTGGTTTTATAAAGATGTATGTATGTGGGCCAACTGTTTATGACTATAATCATCTTGGCCATGGTAGGACATATGTATTATTTGATGCTTTTAAGAGATATCTTGTTCTCCGCGGATATCATGTAAAGCATGTTGTTAATATAACTGATATTGATGACAAGATCATTAGACGTGCTAAAGAAGAGGGCAGGGATTGGAAGGACGTAGCTGATGAATATACGAAGGACTATTTCTATATCTTGGATAAGCTCAATATACAAGTAGATATTCATCCTAGAGTAACTGATCATATAAAGGAGATCA
>CAYYFB010000031.1:0-1523 GCA_964471255.1 Candidatus Woesearchaeota archaeon | reverse complement strand
CATTTCATTAACTAGGTAATTAATAAACTCGTCAACAAATCCTATATTACCTAAGTCTAGGGATATGCGGATCCCATGTGAAAATATAATATCTTCCCTTCTATAAACATGGACATATACTACAACACTTCTTCCTCTCCTGAAAACATTACTATCTAGCTCAAACTCCACGGCATATCTATTGAATAAGCCATCAGAAAATCCTTTTTATCACTTCTACCCCAACAATATATCTTGAAATAATATCATAGAGTAGACCCAAATACTTTTCCAGAGAATATTTAGCATAGTTAATAATATGCTCTTCATAACTAGGATCAATAAATACGTCGGCGTCTCCAGCATAAACATATACAGTACTTGCATCGGGATAATACTCATACTGTTCTCTAACATATCCTCTTCCGGGAATATAGTCCTGAACTATAGCCCTATATCCAACATCTATACCCCATGTTCCCCTTACACGATCTATATAATAGGAAAAAAGCCTCCCGTACGTTTTCCTCCTCCCCATACATAACAGAATCAATGATATAGTATAATAGATCATCCCATATAGCAGCACGGGCATCACCGAGAACTGATGTATTTAGTCCTATGAATGCTCTACTATTCCAATCATTATAGGGATCATTTGTTGATAATCTAAATGCCCATCTTCATGAACCTTCATTATCGTATCTTCCCGAATTACATGCTATGAAATATACTAATGAAGATAGACCTGACAAAAGCCTTGACTCGAAAATATTTCTAATCCGCTCTGAACTCAAAAAGTATACGTAATCGTTCTGACATACATAGTTTACCCAAGTATTGGGTGTAGATCTTCCTTCACCAGAACTTAACGTGTTATTGAGGCATTGTAAATATATGAAATAATCGGTGTTAGATGCTCTGGCTCCATGCCCATATAGTATGAGTGGCTCATAATAATTAGTTTCAGATAAGAAGTCTTCTACTACATTCATAGCTGTCCATGGATTCTGTGGCTCAGTAGTACTCATGTACCCATACATGTCAAATACATTACAATTCTTATATGGATTGAAACCAAGATATCCATAGAGATATTCAAAGAATATGTCTTTAGAGTCCCAGATATATTCTGGCTCAACATAGGTTGAATCTTCTATGAAAGTTGAGTCCCCAGATGTGTATCCCCTACGTATTTCTGTAAGCAATAAGAATCTAAAGTTGTTAATGTAGTATGTAGGTAGGTAAGTAGTTTTTATCTCCGTGTAGGAGTAATTATGAGTATAGTATGTACTTACGGTTTATATAAGTAATAATATGAGAATTATTATAAATGGTCTTATAAACATATAATCACATTAATAACACATTTCATTAATTATTATTAATTTTCTCCCTTATTTTTTCTATATTTTATAAGGAGGCTAAGTCATTATTGAGCGGGCCCGCCGGGATTTGAACCCGGGGCCTCTGGCTATCTACGAACTAATTTTAGGCGCCGCAGGCCAGCGCCCTATCCAGGCTAGGCTACGGGCCCTTCTACT
>CAYYFB010000030.1:0-1528 GCA_964471255.1 Candidatus Woesearchaeota archaeon | reverse complement strand
TTGGGAAATACCTACTCTTCCACCAACCCATTGTCCTGTAGCAAGAGCAAGCTCAATTCTTTTAGTAAATTGTTTCGGTCTAACTATTACCTGCATGCTAGGCATTCTCCTCTTCTTTACCATCTTCTCAAAATTATATCTCATATCATCAATGAGATACTTAAAGGCATCACGGAACAAAAGCTCAAATAATTCTCCAACAGTTCTCACTTTTTTATTTCCATAAAAATCTTTATCATCTTCAGGGATCTCTCCGTAGGAGAGGAGCAATAGCTTCCTTACCGCTTTAGCTAAAAAGTACGCTTTAAAGAAATTGGCTCTTTCCTCCGTGCCAATGTGTGGCAGAAGATACTTTTCTATATAATATTTGGCCCTTCTTATTCTCCTTTCTGGAGTAATTGTACCCAATCTCTTTCCTATATAATTGAGAGCATCCTCCTTTGTTTTTATTTCAGAGAATTCTACCAAATTGATATATAAATCAGTAAAGAAAATTTCCTCAGGCCCCACCATTTCCACAATTTTTTCGTCCCTCTCTACTCCCAAAGCTTTCATTAGTATTACAAAAGGGACTCGTTTCAAAGTTGCAAAATCAACATAGATAAGACCTTCTTTTGTTTTTCCTATCGTGTGTTGTATTCTCAGATCAGAGCTTTCAGAGAAAATCATAGCGCTCCAGACGTAAGGAGAGGTTCCTTTATGCTCAACGAATACTTTGTTTGGGAATAGATCTTCAATCATTACTACGACCCTCTCTGTGCCATTAATTATGAAGTACCCCCCAGGATCATTTGGGTCTTCTCCAACATTTATTAGTTCCTCATCTGAAAGTCCATAGAGATGGCAATATTTGGACTTGATCATAATAGGAAGGTCCCCTATATACACCCTTTCTGTTTCCTCTTCCTTTCCATTTATGATTGGGGTAATATCCAAATAAATCGGACCAGCGTAAGTTATATTTCTTAATCTTGCTTCCATAGGGTAAATATCCCTTCTTGCGCCTGTGGGTTCTATTATTTTTGGTTTTTCAATTCTAATTTTTCCTAATTTGATCTTAAAATCTTGAACTCCTGGAGGAAGGATGTATGGTTTTATTTCCCCAACTTCATTTACAATTTCTTGAATACCTTTCTCTACAAAGTCATTAAAACTATCTATTACTGTCTGAGCTAGAGATCTCTCTTTAAAGTAGCACTCTATCAAAATCCTTCCGTACTTATATTTCATCTACCACCACCCTATAGAACAAAACAGTCCCTGCAGTGGGGGACTTTCTTTTTATCTCTATTACGTCACCGACTTTTGCTCCAAGAGCCTTTACCATAGGATCTCTTTTAAAGATTTTGGGCAATTGAAAAAGAGTTATATTATATTTTTGTAACAACGCTTTTTTCTCGTCTTCATTCAGTATCCTTGCTTCTGGAACTAACTCATGCTCGAAGATATTTATTTCCTCCTTCTTTGCCATATGGGCCCGGCGGGATTCGAACCCGCGACCCCTGGGTTAAGAGCCCAGTGCTCTACC
>CAYYFB010000029.1:0-1588 GCA_964471255.1 Candidatus Woesearchaeota archaeon | reverse complement strand
AGGTGTAAAGGTTAAAAAAGGGTTTGATAAAGCTGTAAAAGAGGGTTAGCTATGTCAGAGTTACCGTTTATTGTACTTAAGAGATATATCAAAGAGCTTACGGATGAACAAATAATAACCTTTGAAGCATGGACAAAAGAAGCACAACAAAGCCTATACAAAAAGCTATTACCAAGTCAAAATGCATTATATCTTGAAAATGCATATAGAAAAGAACAAACGGTTTTATTCAAGCCTGAATCAATCAGAATTAGCCATAAATACAATTATCTTTATTTTTACATCCAAAGTGGTCAAATCGGTGTCCCATTAACCGATGAATTGCTTGATTACATCTTACAACTTAGATCATCCAATATTTATTTTGAAGTTACATTAAATAAGAAAGTAGCAATAAGCAACACTAACGCAATATACATAGGTGATCTTAAGGCATTATATGAAGCCGACTATGATTTTGACACTGCACAACAATTACTGAAAGAACATAAGCCAATAGATTTAATCATGTATGCCTTAGGCTATAAACCAACAAACATAGCAATTGCATCAAAATTAGCATTGATATTGCCTCTTTTCAAGTATAACGATAAAGCAGTACACACTGCTACATTCACTCCATCACGTTACGGTAAAACTAAAACTGCATCAATCCTTAGAGGATTAACATCATCATACCTTACAACCATGCCAACACCTTCAAAATTAGTCTATGACGGTGCAAAGGGTAAATACGGTTTGACATACTTTTATAGCACATTATACATTGATGAGTTTGATAAAATCCAAAGTAGTAAAAGGAAAGATATTTTTAAGGAGAGCTATGAGATACTATTAACTGGCATGTCTGAAGGCTATTGGACAAGGGAAGTGAGCAGTAAGGTTGGAGACTTTAATAATTTAGTTGGCTTTTGTTTCATGGGTAATTGGGATATGAAATTCATCGAAAGATATACAGGTATAGAACAATATAATAAGACTGCAAGAAACTTACTATATGACTTATTGCAAGAAATCGTTTATCCAGAACCGTTTATTGAACGTTTAGCATACATAGAATTCATTGATCAGCAAATTCAAGCATATACTTTGTTGAATTATAATGAAAACAATCAAGTTATGTATTTACATCCAAAGGTTTCAAGAGCTATAATAAAAATTCTGCAAGATAAAGTAATAGAGCAACCGATACATAAATTACCTTCATGCGAATTAGATCACCATTTCAATGCTATTAAGTCAGTTCTTGCAGTATTGCAGATAGATTTAGATGATAACACCATTGAGCAGTTAGTTAAGGGTAATACAACATTTCTTAGAGTTTTAGAAGATAAACATGATACTGAGGTTGAAGGTAAAGAAAAGGTTGAAGAATTGGATGAAAAAACATTAGGTGAGTTGTTAGAAGCTAAAGAATGGATTTAGGAAGGTGATAAAATGCTTTGGAGAGCATTTATAACATTTTTAATTATTGGACATATAGCACATATATACAATTGGACACCTGAAAAGGCAATAATAATGTTGGCTTTAGGTGTTTTATTTGCGATATTGGAGTATGAAGATGAAAAGAAAAGGTAAAGGTGAT
>CAYYFB010000028.1:0-1606 GCA_964471255.1 Candidatus Woesearchaeota archaeon | reverse complement strand
GGAACCTTTGACAGCGTCACCGCTTACGACATAATTGATCCCGAAGCTGTGGACAGAGACCCGGCAAATCATACGATGGAAATAGAGGAAAAGCCCAACGTCGTGGAGCTTTACGTAAAGGGGGACTCAGCTCATGCCACTGCGAGGATAAAGCCTGGTGCTGGCGACGGCTTGAAGATATACTACAGAGCTTGGCTGAAGGATAAGGACGATACAGTTTATAACCCATACACTGGCAAGTACGAAGCTTACATTGCGAGGGATCCGGTGGAGGAACCGGACGATCCACACAGTAGGAATCCGCCGTACAGCAGACACGTGGGCGACGAGAGATTCTCGTTCATAGACTACAAATGCCATGATATCAGGGTTAGCAACGTCAAGATACTTCCGGTCCCGTATGAGTATCAGGACGGAGCCCAATGGTGCGCACTTGCATCGGCTGCTATGCTCCTTAGATACTACGGATACGATGTTCACCTCTGGGACATTGCAAGAGACTTGAACTTACCAAAGGAAAACGGCACGAACTTATCTACTTTAAACCCTTACCTTAAAGAGAAATACAACTTGAAAACAGATCTGACAAGAATCTGGTTCCCGAGTAAGAAGTCTGTCATAAAAAGGTTAATCAATGAGGGGGAGCCGGTAATTCTTTCAATATCAAACGAGAGTGAATCTAAGTCTGGGTACGAAGAAAGGAAATTCGGGCACGCTGTTGTCGTTATAGGATATATGGAGGCGGAAGATGATTTCTACATATATGTAAATGACCCTTCTGGTGCGTTGTTTGAAGAACTGGGTATTGATTTCAGAGAGCCTGTGATATCTTATCCTCTAAGCCTGAAATTTCTGGAAGATAAAGCTGAAAAGTATGATTGGAAAATTGGAGGACTCAATATCGAAGAGAGGGAGCCGGTTGTCAGAGGAGGTAGCATTAATGTTTATTATTGGAGGCTTCTTGAATGGGAATATAGGAGAGATGGACATAGATCTGAAAATTTAGTGCTTGGCGATGGAGGTTTGGTATGGGATGGTTTTATTTGGAGCCTTTGGAGCCGGTATAATTACTCATCGCAAACTTCGATCCCTTATTCTGAAATAATAGCAGCAGTGAATCTCAAATTCGGGACATCTAACCATTACCCATTTAAGAGGGAGTACGATCTCCTATTAGCGCTCGATGATCTTGGTAACATAATAGGAAGTTGGAATATAACTGTCAATGCAGAAAGTTGGAATTGTCCAGAAAGAGATATAAGTTCTTACCTTGATCACATTCCTCCCGGAAACCACACGTTGTACTTTTTGGTGTATGATGACGATGGTAATATGTGTGATGAAATATCCGTAAATATAACAGTTGTAGCGCCGAACCTAAGAGTCAATGTAAGCGATTGCAGGCTGATCTCGCCGCATGAAATTGAGTTCAAGCTTAAATTAGAAAACGAAGGTCATGCAGGAGACTTCTCAGGCATCCATGTAAGGGTGGAGAATGGAACTTTCATTAGTGCAGATAAAGGAGACTTTGAAAGCGTTACAGCTTATGACGAAAGCGGAAGACCAATTAACGTTGAAGGCTCAAGAATACTTGAGTTTTACAACA
>CAYYFB010000027.1:0-1614 GCA_964471255.1 Candidatus Woesearchaeota archaeon | reverse complement strand
ATTGCCTTGTATGATTCTCGCTTCCAGACCCAAAGCTTGTAGATCCATGTTCACATGCTCTAACAGTAACATGGAGATATTTCTCATCTATTGGAAAACTGTATCCAAAATCAAATAATACCATCCCGTCTTGTTGTATTCCCCAACTATTCCAAAAATCTAGATAGCCACCATGCCAAGCACTACAGTCAAGCATTAACTCAACAATCCAACCTTCATCCCTTCCATAGGCAATATAGAAATATTTTGATTCTAGAATTCCGCCAAGAGTAAGTCTCGTGCCGTAATCGTCTGTATCAATTATTTTCCATTCATAATGCAAACCATAATCTCTTGATGAATGTAACTCTGGATGCCAAATATAAAGGTGGAGAGATAATCCGTAACCTTCAAATGGATCACTCGGATCCAGAATACCAGTTCCATTAAATATGTAGGCAAGCCGAAATTGATAATGGGCATCATAAGAAAATCTAACATTTTCCCATTTCCACCACACATGTATCCAAGAATTGAATCCCCACAAGCTATTAACGTGTCCTTCTACATAGGGAAATCCATTCCTAATAGAGTGATTAACCGCCCATTCTATACCTCCACCTTCTAAGGTTACTTCCGCATCTGCGAACGAAAACATTCTATCAGGAACCTCGGTGGGAATTATTGCACTGTTTACATGTTCGCAACATGGATCTGGAAATCCATTCTCGTAAAGATACATCCAATAATCAATACATTGATCAAATAATGGATCGTGTGGCGGTTGTCCTCCAGCATCCCGATAATCTAAAAGCTGAACATAATTAACTTGCCATTTACAGGCTGCAGCGACACACTCGCTGGTAACTCCTACCGCCACCAAAGTCAAACCAACAATATCATAATACTGTAAATGATTACAAGGATCTCCTCTATTCGCAAACGGGATCTCTCTATTGTTATAATCGGTTGGATTCAATATTCGAAGTAAACTTCCCAAAATTTGCTTATGCCTTGACCATGGAGCAACGGGTCTTTCCAAAAACAGATTAAAGAAATACACCCATTCATCGAGAGGCAAAGTTTCAGGACACGCTTCTATTCCCCAATCCCTTTCATAATGCCATTCTACAAATTCTCTTACAAGTTTCCCTATATCAATCTCGTAATAACACCATTCCCCAATATTCTCTATGGTATATAGACATCTGCTTGAATGCCAATCCCAATCTTCAGAGCTTCCGAGAAATCCAGGATAATCAATGGAATTGTCTCCATGCTCTAATGAAGCGGGTTTCCATTGGTTCCATAAGTTGTCCCATGCCCAAACATCCACAAATGCATCCATAATAAGATTGTTTGGGCATCCCCAAACGTTAGTGCTAAAAATGCCAAGATATGTTTCTTTTCCTCTCATATGCGGTGGAACAGGATTGTGATCTAAAAACTCAGGAACACGCCAATTTTCCCAAAATCTCACTTTAACTGCAAACCATAAATCGAATCCAAGTTTAGCCTGTGGATGTAAAGCCTTAACTGAAACAAATTCAAAGATAGGATTCACTTCTTGATATCCATGAAGTTCAGGATCCATAAGTCTTGTGGCGTTAATTTTAAGAATTAACTGTCCATCCT
>CAYYFB010000026.1:0-1670 GCA_964471255.1 Candidatus Woesearchaeota archaeon | reverse complement strand
ACCTAATGATACCTTATATGAAGAATAATTTAAATCTATATGTTTGTTCCAATAGTTTTGTCTATAATTTTTATATATACTGGCTAACAGTGAATAACCAGCTATACAGATGATGCAAGGTTTTAGCTAATTTAATGAGAATGCAGTACCATAGATATATATCTAAGTGTATATACCATAAGATAACTAGAGAATTTTAGGAGGCGGAAGGAGGGTATGAACTTGACTAAATCAGTTTCTTTATTAGTCCTAATATTATTGATTACATCAATCATGAGTGTCGGAGTCCATGCAGTATCTATTGATAATGCTAATAGACAAGACACAACCGACCAATGGCCTTGGGGTGAGAGCGAGGAGCCATTTCCATGGCTTGAGTATTTGAAGGGTCTTACTGATGAAAGAGGAGTTACATTGACTATTATAACGAGGCATGAGTCAACTATACAGCAAATAACAAAGCAATTATTCCTCCAAAGCCCAGTAGCTCAAGAACTAGGAATAACAGATATACAGTTTCTAGCATTAGGGCCTGATCTTTGGGTTGATTTTATTCACAGACGTGTTGAGATAGATAAGCCTATCGACGTTGCATGGGGCGGTGGACCAACTATTTTCAATTACATAGACCAGCTAGGCTATGTAATGGCTTTGAATCCATCAGAGCATCCAGAGGTATACGCTATTCTCTATGAGGCATCAAAGATCCCTAACCGTATCGCTGGATCCCCGACGAGATTAACAGATGATAATGGATACATTCATTGGATTGGCGCTGCAATAAGCAGTTTCGGTATTACAGTTAATAATGATAAGGTAAATGAATATGGTGTGCCTAAGCCAAAGACATGGTCTGATCTAACGAGGCCTGATTATGCTAAGTACTTGCCTTCATCACAACTTATTGCAATAGCTGATCCCCTTATGAGCACGAGTAATACACGTATGTATGAGATTATATTGCAGGCATATGGCTGGGAAGAGGGATGGAAAGTACTTACACTAATGGCTGCTAACTCTAAGATCCTTGACTCAAGTAGTGGTGTACGAGACGCTGTCATACGTGGAGACGTAGTAGCTGGTATAACTATAGACTTCTATGGATATACTGCTATGCATCAGAACCCAGCATGTGAATATGTAATTCCGGAGAATGAGAGTATCATTAATGCTGATCCTATTGCAGTATTGGCAGATTCAAAGCATCCTGTTCATGCAGCTGCCTTTGTAGCATGGGTTCTCAGTGAATTTGGAGGACAAATAGTGTGGCTAGATCCTAATGTAAATAGATTACCTATTAATGCAAAAGTATTTGATCTACCTGAGGGCCAGGAAAGACCAGATCTATATGAAGCATATGTTAAGGCTACAGCTGGAGGAGCAATATTATTCAATGAATCATTTGCAACAGCAACTGAGAGAGCCATGCAATACTACTTCAAAGCTACACTCGTAAATGCTCATGATGATCTCCAGAATACTTGGGCAGCTATAGCAAAAGCTTACTTAAATGGAGAGATCAATGATGTTGAGTATCAGTACCTAATTGATAAGCTTGGAGAAATAGTTAGTTTCAAAGATCCATTGACTGGACAGACTGCGGAGTTTACATCCAAGTATGCAGCAAAGATAAATCCCAACTTAACACAAGCTGAAATAGCTAATGCTCT
>CAYYFB010000025.1:0-1692 GCA_964471255.1 Candidatus Woesearchaeota archaeon | reverse complement strand
TCATGTACCTTATTGTACGGTAAATATAAGTTTTAGTGCTTTATATTTACGGTACTTTATGATTAAACTTGATATGAAGGATAAGAAGTGGATACAGAAAGCAATTAAACATCCCGGAGCGTTAAGGAGGTATGTGAAAAGAAAATATGGTGATAAGGCTTTTACTAAGAGGGGTACCATTAGGGTTGAGATTTTGAGAAAGTTGGCTAAAAATCCGAGGGTTTCAGAGACAACGAGGAGAAGAGCACGTTTGGCTTTAACGTTGAGAAAACTGAGAAAAAGGAGATAAAAAATAGGGGTTTAGGATAGGTCTTTGGCATACTCCCTTACCTGAGCCATTAGCTTCTTAAACCGTTCAGAGCGTTGAGTTAGTGCTAAGTAGTGCTGTTTTAGTGTGTTTAGATCGAGCCATCCCCTACCTACTAAGCCTATTCCTTCCCCATGTCCAAGGTACTGTCCTGCTACTATTTCGAGGGGGATTTCCGCTTCCCAGCACATGTTTACGTGTATCTTATCAGCATCATGTGGTCTTATGGTGGTTATTTCGTTGTATATGTCTGGTGGAAGCTTCCCTTTCCAATATTCTGCTACTGCTTTCCTGATTTCTTTGTATATGTTAAGAAGCTCCCTGTATCCACGTTTAAGTAAGTATTCGTCTGACGGTTTCCCTCTTTCCTCCCAGAGCTTCTTTATTTGCTCTGGTAAGTCTTTGAAGAACAAATCCACGGGACAGTTTTTCCATGTTATTCCGCCTTTAACTTTACCCTCATAGTCATCAACTGTGTGAAAGTCGTTGTGGAAATCACTAAATTTTATCCCTGTTATTCCGCTTCTGTATCTATGTCCTTCTCTTGCCCCTACTGTGACGTGTAGCTTAAATATTAACTCATGGAATTTGAGGTTGTAGGCTCTTAGAGCTTCAAGTATCATCTTAACCTCGTTTTTGAATATGTATTTTATTCTACGTCTCTGCTTTTCCTTGAAACGGCTTGTTGGGATTGCTTCCCTACCTTCTTTTAGCTGTGGTGCTACCTGTCTGCATGCTACTAATAGGTTGAACTGAGCACTATCGGGGAATTTTTGCAGAACCTCTAAAACTTCGTCTGCTGTCCATTTTGCTGGGTCTTTGTATTTTAATGCCTTCCAAACCTTCTTAGCCAATTTAAGTGTGCATTTGTACAGTTTCAATCCTTCCCTCTTTGCTCGTTTGATGTATAGCCTGACGGTTTCATAATCGGAATAATCGGTTTTGGGATCATAGAAAATTCTTCGCTTTGTCTCAAAGTACGTTTTTACCATCTCTTGTAGTTTTTGCATATCAAAGTTTTGTTCTATCTCGCTTAGAAGCCTCTTTATTGTCCACCTTGAAACTCCATACTTCTTTGCTATTTCTCCTGTCTTTTTGTTGTATATGTATGCCATTCTTAGGATGTTCATTAGCTCGTCGTAGGGGTCTTTTCCCTGCTTTGCAAACTGTGTTAGGAGGTTGGGTCTTCCCGCCTTCCCGTTTCGGAGTTTCTTTTCAACCCATGCCTTCAGGTCTGTCATTACCGTACCCCACTATATTGTACCGTACATTACCTTAAAAATGTTATGGTTTACAGAACATGGGGTTGGAGCAAAAAGGAGGTTAGGCTATGGGGAAGCCTTCTTTCTCAAGTGCTGTGTAAAGGTGGGGTTCGTTTGTCTCTA
>CAYYFB010000024.1:0-1693 GCA_964471255.1 Candidatus Woesearchaeota archaeon | reverse complement strand
ATGAGGATACCGTGCTCTACGGAGAGTGGTGTCGGTCTATTCCTCAGTAGAGCTAGTGGGTCTGAACGAATGGATAAGGAGAGCTTCCCCCTCCCCCTCCTCCCGTATCTGCTCTTACTGGGTCTATACTTCTCCCCCATTTTCAGGTACATGTACTCCTCGGCGAACTGTAGGTACTCTCTAAACTCAGTGAACCTGAGCCTGATACACCTAGGAGTACTCTTTACATACCTCTCCCAGTTCTCTCTAGCACTAGCTGTCGGATCTACTTCAAAGCCTATCAAGTGTATGTACTTTAGTACTATTCTCGGGCTCAGATTGACCCTTATCCCACCGCTCTCGTACTCCAGTATGAACTCTATATCATCGACTTTCTCCTCCCTCCTCTTCTTCTTTCTCTGCTCATAGCTCTTCTTAGCAATGAAGGCTCTGAGTATCCTCGCTCTCTCAGACTCCACTATATACCTCTTGAGCTCCTCTCTTATCCCAGCCTCCCTCCTCTCGATCTCTGTGTAATCCCCAGCCCTCAGCCTCTCCTCAAGAACTCTCCTCGCCTCGACTTCCGAGGGTGAGTATGTGTAGTATACTCGATCTAGGACGAGACCACAATTAGCACACACGTACTCACCCCTATCGTAGTCGAGAATAGGTTTTTCACCACAGTTTGGGCATACTAGGTCTTGAACTTGCATCACTAGACATTTTGTTAGAAAAATATAAAGAATTCTCTTAATTCGGTGAAAATATTATCGGGAGTGTTTAAACATCAACTCAGTGTAGAGCCTTCTCATAAACTCACCCCTACCACTTAGCTTCTTCACTATCTCGATTATTATATCCTCGAAATCCACTACCAACAAGCCCATTAGGATTAGCTCCCTTAATGCCTCATAGTCAGTAAGACCCCTCTCAAGAGCATACCTCCTCACCCTATCGAAGTCCTCTGCCGATAGCCTAGTACACACCAGTCTATACCCTCTCTTCCCCATCAGTATACACCCGTATACTAAAGATACTCCACGCCTACACTTTTATAAATCCTTTAAAAAGGATTACAACCTTAGAGTATACACAACGCATACTCAGACCCCTACCTGTTTCTAAATTGAGTATACACTACGCTTACTCACATCAATAAGAGTATAGGAGAGTATACTTAGGACTAGAATATCCACTAATCTCTCCTGTACACTCCTCTCGGCTCTGGTCTAATGACCATGTACTTCTCCATCTCCTCAAGGTGGCTCAACCTGTCTACTGTGGATATCCTATACCTTATCGAGTGTCCGAGCCTCCATGAGCACATGCACAGCCTCTGCTCCATCATCCTCCTAGCCATCTCTCCACTTACAACCACGTATAGTTCGCCCTGATGTCCTATTATCGTCTTTACCATCCTCTCTGTATCGTCTATATTGTTGGATAGGGTCTCTACCTCTACTAGTACACCATCAACCTTCAGATCCGCCCTATGGGATACTCCCTCAACCCTGACTATACACTCCCTAGGATCTGTTGTTATCTGCTTATGGGTATGTTTCAATCTCTCCACAACCTCTGAAAGCAACTCCTCGTGCTCTCTATACTCCTTGAGTTCCTTTAAGTGCTCTACCTGTGCGTACGTCCACGCCCTCCCTAGTACCTTCTCACACGCTATCAGCCCATATGGTGATGGGAAGTACACTTCAGTCGT
>CAYYFB010000023.1:0-1697 GCA_964471255.1 Candidatus Woesearchaeota archaeon | reverse complement strand
ATATACTATGCTGGAGGTCTACGTAAGTTTTGCCTAATTATTAAAGAAAACAGTATCCTTAGTTATTCATGTGAAAAACTAGTTGATCTAGTAGAGGACGTTATTGAAAGCTTAAGGTCCAGAGAAGAAATAAGTATTGAGGATGTTCTTGTTTTCCTATACAAGGCATTGATAAGCTATTATCATAGGGAATTATCTAATCTAGATAATTCTATTGAAAACTTCATTAACCGTGTTATGAGGGGAGAACTACTTTATGAGCCCATATATCGCCTCTATAATAGGGCATCACATTTACATAGAGGAGTTCATGGCATAATTTATTCTCTCCAATGCCTCGATAGGTTTTATCCTAATCTAAAAGATCTCGGTGATGAAGCTATTATGTTAGAGAACATGTATAGTACTAGTATTGACAGGATTACACAAGCATTTAATCTATACTATACATTAATTAGTGAAAGGACTAATAGAGTTGTAACTAAACTAACAATTATATCAGCTATATTCCTCCCATTAAGCCTTATAGCTGGCATATATGGAATGAACTTTAGATACATGCCTGAGCTCCAACATCCTCTAGCATATCCAATAACATTATCTGCTATGGCCATAATAGCTATTGGAGAACTTCTATACTTTAAGATAAAGAAGTGGATATAAGAACTATGGTTTTGATTAACTAGTTTTTATCTTGATCAAGTCTTTTCTTAAGCCATATAATCTGTATTTTAATAACATATAGATATTAAGCTATTGAATAGGTATCCAGTGGACAATCATATTTCTTCCCTATAGAAACCTTATTACATATGGGAAAACCTTTTCTATTGTGAAAACATATTTATCCAATGTTTATAGAGGTGATTCTATGAACAATAGGGCTCTTATCGTAATTATATCAACTATTCTATGGTTCATTGCCTTCGCCTTACAGGGCGCCGGACTAGTTGCTAATGATCCACACGTATTCGTAGGAGGCATCCCATTACCCCTACTATATATGTTGATCATGGGCGTATGGGGTGTCGCTAACTCATTACTAGCATACTTCATATGGGCCCCTGGATTCTATGAACGAGCTTATAAGTTATTAGAGGAGGAGTGATAATGGATCTTGTATCTATAGTCTTAATTGTTATTGGCTTTTACCTAGCTATAATGCTTGCAATTGGTTATTGGGGTTATAAGAGGACGAAGGCTACTCCTGAAGACTATTATCTAGCTAATAGAACTCTAGGCCTACTCACATTATCTATGACATTTATAGCTACTTATGCGAGTATGTGGACATTCCTAGGAGCTGTTGGAGGTAACTATAGACTTGGCCTAACATTCGTAAGTATGATGATGATGTGGAATCTCTTATGGCCTATGATGCTATGGTTATTTGGGCCTAGAGTATGGCTTGTAGGTAAGAAATATGGATACATAACATATTCAGAGCTCATAAATGACTATTATGGAACAAGTCTTTTGGGGGCATTAGCTGCAGTTATCGGTGTTATTGCTTTAGTGCCCTACATATCAGTGCAGTTAATGGGTGCAGGCATAGCTCTTGAAAGCTTTACAAAGGGTGGAATCCCATATATATGGGGAGTTTCATTAATGTTTATAGTAATGGTTATCTATGTCTTGATCGGTGGATTAAGATCTGTAGTATGGACTGATGTGCTTCAGGGAATATTCTTCCTCAC
>CAYYFB010000022.1:0-1728 GCA_964471255.1 Candidatus Woesearchaeota archaeon | reverse complement strand
CTACCTAATGGCATGGTTCTATTACTTCAAGCATATATAACCTAATTTAATAGAAACTTCTTAGCATTAAAACTAAATTTAATTTAGAGTTTTTAGCTACAATATTGGATATGGATTTATTTGGTTTAGCTATTAAGCAATTTTTCGAGGGGAAGAAGGTTTCTTTAATTATTGAGAGGGATGATGGACTTATATCAATTGAAGATATTCCTAAATACTTTTCTTCATTTGAACATTGGAATAGATGTGAGAGATTAGCAATACTGTATGCTAGAGGTAGAGTGTTGGATATTGGGTGTGGACCAGGTAGACACTCAATATATTTAATTAATAGGGGGTATGAGGTATATTCTATTGATATCTCGTATTATGTGCTTCAGGTAGGATATAGCAAAGGACTAACAAATCCAGTTTTAATGAATCTAATGAATTTAGGGTTTAGGCAAGGTGTATTTGACACTATTCTTTTGTTAGGTGGTGGAATAGGGCTTGCAGGGAAGCTAGAGGATATAGAGAAATTCTTATATGAATTACACGAAGTTGCAAGTGATAACGGTATATTGATTATTTCGTCGAGGGATCCATATAAAACTAAGGATTATAGACATATTAAGTATCACTTAAGGAATATGCGGTTAGGAATTTATCCTGGTACAATTAAGATTAGGTTTAGGTTTGGAGAAACTTTTGGTAATTGGTTCTACTATACCCTTATTGACACTAAAACTTTAGATTTCATATGCCAAAAAGCAAAATGGAGAATTTTAAAGGTATTTGAGGATGAGGGTAGTGATGCATACTCAGCTGTTGTTGTGAAGTACTAGTGTGATAAAAGAGGGGGAGTTCAGACGGGCGTTTCTTCATCATCCTAAGGTAAAACTTCAGCACCTCCGTGGTTCTTCATCAAAATAAAGATATGAAAGACGATGATATATTTCTATGATTGATTCGTTATATATTCCTCTCTTAGTAAGTCGTAGACTAGTACATCTTTATAGCCTTCATTCGGTATATGTAGATGCTTTCTGTATTTACCTACGAGTTTAAATCCATTTTTCTCTAGAACTCTAGCTGATGCTTTATTACCGCTAACTACATGCGCATATACCTTCACTAGATTTAGGTATTTAAATGCATACTCGAGTATTAGTTTTACAGCTTCACTCACGTATCCTTTACCCCAATATTCAACACCAATCCAATAACCAATCTCACCAATATGATTAACCCAATCAACAGAAATAGAGATAATACCAATAACATGAGAATCCTCATTCTTCATAATTGCGAAAGCAATACGCCTATCCTTATTTCTCCTAATTTCCTCATACCACTGCTCCTCATCCTCATAAAAGAAGATTTTCCAGTTTAAGTGTCCATAATGACGTACCTTAAAGTCGCTGAACATAAGCCAGATTTTATGTAAGTCGGCTTTCATAAGTTGTCCTAAACTAACCAGTTCTCCTTTAAGGTATATTGGTCTTTGACTAGTCATAGATAAATATTAGGTAATTAAAGCTTAAAATTATTAATTCAAGTATCTCGATATTTCTAGCATATATCAAGATAGATAATATTAAAATAATTGTTGTGAAAATCCTGAATACTGGATGATTATATCTTAGCTTTGCAATTCTAAACTTCCTCTTCCTGATTGGATATAATACTGTTACTCCTTGTACTGTAAGCATATCAGTAACTATATGTGAAAAATATGATAGTAGGATA
>CAYYFB010000021.1:0-1739 GCA_964471255.1 Candidatus Woesearchaeota archaeon | reverse complement strand
TCCTCGGGAACGATGAACGGTAAAATTTCGGCAAGATCCACAAGAATAGGCCTGTGGACCTCGATGCCGTCCCAAACGTCCCTTGTCGCCGCCCTGCCGACGTTCCGTGAAAAAACGGTGACATCGTGTCCCAGCCTCACAAGCTTCCTCGTCATCTCCATAGCATAAGTCCCCAAGCCGCCCCTGAAGTGGGAATTCATCTACGAAGTGTGCTATTTTCATCTACCTCACACTAAACTATTGATGGTTTAGTTTAATGTAGGGGGATGTGTGGCGACAGCAAGCTTCCACGGGTACTCTTTGCGGGCACCGCTTCGGGGGTTGGGAAGACGCTTATTTGTGCGGGCTTGATCCTAGCGTTGCGGCGGCGTGGTTACCGTGTTCAGCCGTTCAAAGTAGGTCCTGATTACATAGATCCTGGATACCATACAAAAGCGGCAGGCGTGCCTTGTCGTAACCTCGACAGTTTCCTGATGAATGAGGCAACCATCACAGAGATCTTCGTGAAACACGCAGCGAACGCCGATATCTCGATTATCGAGGGTGTTAGAGGTCTTTATGAAGGTATCTCAGTGGACAGTGATGAAGGAAGCACTGCGCACATCGCTAAAATCCTGAAAACGCCTGTAATTTTGATCCTTAACGTGAGGAGTATAACGAAAAGTGCCGCCGCTATCGTTTTAGGTTTCAAGAGCCTTGACCCAAATATTAAAATAGGAGGCGTGATCCTAAACAGCGTTTTCAATGAGGAACATCGCCGCAAGCTGGCAAGAGCGATCGAAAATTATGCAAAGGTGCCCGTTCTGGGAGCACTCCCGAGGAGTGATGCATTAAATGTCGGAGAGAGGCATTTGGGCTTGCTTACAGCTCTGGAGAACGTCATTGACCTGCGGCGTGTTGCGGACTTCGTAGAAGAACATATAGCTGTCGAAAAGATCGTGGAGCTTGCAGAGGTGGCGCCGCCGCTCTCGTCATCGGGCAATATCCACTCGTTACGAGCTTCGTCGACGTGCAACGGAGTACGGCTGGCAGTTGCCTACGACAATGCGTTTAACTTTTATTATCAGGACTCGCTCGACGTGCTGAGAAGCTTAGGCTGCCGCATCCTCTTTTTCAGCCCGATGCAGGATGCGGCGTTGCCGGAGTGCGACGGTCTTTATCTCGGCGGCGGCTATCCTGAGGTCTTTGCGGCGGAGCTTTCTAAGAATAAAAGCATGCTACGGAGCGTTAAAAGGGCGGCGGAGGATGAAATGCCGGTGTATGCGGAGTGCGGCGGCTTGATATATCTCTCAAGGGCATTTGAGGGGGAGGGGCGTTTCGAATTTGTCGGCTTCCTTCCGTGCGAGGTGCGGATGCGGCGTCGCCACATAGGTTACACCGTGAACCAGATAATCTCAAGGACTATTTTAGGTGACAGTGGCATCCTGCGGGGGCACGAATTCCATTACACTGAGTGTGAGGTGTCTGACGACGTGCAGTTTGCATACAAAATGCTAAGAGGTAGCGGTATGGTCTCAAGGGGTGGAGAAAATTACGATGGGATCGTTCAAGGCGCGACGCTTGCCGCGTACACGCATCTTCATTTCGCAGCATGTCGCAAGGCTGCCGAAAACTTCGTTGCACACTTGAGGTCATTTAGTAAGAAGTAACCTCCTGAGGGGCTTCCACCGTGAAGCTGGGGAGCGTGCGGCACGAAGCTGCGCTCCCCCGGCGTCACGACGCCCTGCCCACACCGTATA
>CAYYFB010000020.1:0-1751 GCA_964471255.1 Candidatus Woesearchaeota archaeon | reverse complement strand
GGGTTATGTGTGGTAAGCCTGTTATTAGGGGTACTAGAGTTACTGTTGAGGCGGTTATACGTAGGTTGGCTGAAGGCTTGAGTATAGAGGAGGTTTTAGAGGATTTTCCTCAGTTAACTAGGGAAGATATTAGGACGGCTTTACTGTATGCTTCTAAGCTTCTTGAAGATGAGACTATTATAGTTGTGAGGACATAAAGTTTCTTGTAGACGAGTGTATTGGCAGAAGGTTCTTGATATCTACTGTGTGGAGTAGATACTCATTTTAGTTTTTAGGCGATAAATATAGTAATGGAGGAGTCTACGTATAAGAAAATACTTTTAATAGCGATAGATACGCTGTGTGTAGATCATTTGGGCTGTTACGGGTATGATGTTCCGAGGAATCCTACTACACCGTTCATAGACTCCTTGGCTGAGAAGGGGGCTATTTTTAGGAAACATTATGCCGCAGATGTCCCTACTCCCTCGTCCTTTACATCTCTCTTCACTGGTATTAGGGGGATTAGGCACGGGATAATAGGGTTTAAGAATAAGTCTAATGAATTTAAGTGCAGTACTCCTCTGCTAGCCGAGTGTTTTGCTGAAAAGGGGTTTAAGACAGGAATGGTTTCGAATCTTCTGTATCCTTGTCCATGGCTTGTGAGAGGGTTCCGGGACATTTATCCTCCCGGCCTTAGGTTTCAGGGCGGGACGGCGGAGGAGGTTACGGATAAAGCTATTTCATTACTAGAAGAGTACAGGAATCATGATTTCTTTTTGTTTGTGCACTACTGGGATCCTCACTGCCCGTATTTTGAGAGGTCGAAGGAAGAGTATAGAAGGCTCTTTAAGGCCGAGGACTACAAGAACGCCATCCCTGACATGAAGTATGTTTGGGAAAACGAGTTTGTGAGATTATTCTATGTGAGGAAGCATGAGAAAATGGGGGATCCTATAGACCCAGCTGAAAACCTAGCTTTGTATGACGCGAATATACGGTATGTTGACGATAATATTAAGAGGCTCTACGAGTACCTCGAAGGCAAAGGGCTGGTGGACGAGACTCTGATAATTGTTACGAGCGACCACGGAGAAGCCTTTGGAGAGTATGGTTTCTGGGATCACTGGACATGCTACCGTAATATAAGTCAGCTGCCGCTCATTATTGTAGGCTACGATATTTCTCACGTCGAGATAGAGACGTATACGCAGAACATAGATGTTATGCCTACTATCTTAGAGCTTGCTGGAATCGAGGTTCCAAAGGGCCTTGATGGGCGGAGCATGGTGCCGCTTCTAAAGGGAGAAGTCGAAGTGTTTCGAGAAGAAGCTGTCGTGAACTCGGATGCGACTGTTGTTCAGCGTATGATGGTTAAAGGTGACTACGCGATAGTCCATACCTTAACGTGGCCTGTGTGGGATCACTTGAAGGAGTGGGAGCTATTCAATTTGGCTAAAGACCCTAGCCAGGTAAACGACATATCTGAGAGCGAAGTAGACTTGGCTAAAGAGATGCGTATACAGTTGGGTGACTGGCTTTCAGAAAACCTTAAGGGCCGACCCGACCCGCTGTGGTTATCAGTGTATAGAGGTGGCTGGATGTGGAGAGGGCTCCTCAGTCTTCTTACCCAAGAAGAGCTGAAAAAAGCCTACGAGAAATACCCCGAGCTTAAGAGAATACAGGAAGAGAAGATAGTCTACCACCGTGTTTAAAAAAGGTAATTGCATGTGATTGCTGAGAAAGTTGCAATAGTTTCTTGCAGCATGAGA
>CAYYFB010000019.1:0-1993 GCA_964471255.1 Candidatus Woesearchaeota archaeon | reverse complement strand
TATTAATATTTTTATGTTTTGGCTATTTGTAGTGTGCACAGATATTTTTCGTATTCATTAATAATTATATTCCAATCAAATTTTCTAGCATTTTCAATACATTTTTCTTTAATTTTATCATGGACTTTTAGTGCCATAATGATTTTTTCTGCAATTTCTCTTTCTGAAAGTTCACATAAGAAACCATTTACTCCATCTTTAATTAAATCTTTAGCTGCGTTTCTATCATTATTTATCGTGATAACAGGTAATCCGCAAGCATTAGCTTCCAATGCCGCAATTCCAAATCCTTCTCTTGTGGATGGCAGAACAAAAATTTTTGAAGCTTTCATATATGATATAACTTCTTCGTAATTTTCTAAGAATCCGAGAAAGTATGTGTTATTTTCTAACTTTAGACTACGAGCTAAATTTTCAAGTTTTCTTCTTTCTGGCCCGTCTCCGATTATTATACATTTAATATCAGGAATATCTTTTTGAATCAATTTAATCGCTCTTAGCAAAATATCAACATTTTTTTCTTTTATCAATCTTCCAACAAATATTATATCTGAATTATTGTCTGATGGTTTTATTCTTCTTATTTTATTGAAATCAACTCCGTTTGGTATTACTTTAATGTTGTCTAGTCCTAGATTTTCCAAATCTCTTTTTGTTTTTTCAGATACAGCAATATTATATTTTGTTAACTTAGTTACCATCTTCTCTATAATTCTTCCTATTTCTCCTTTTCTCCCTAAATATTCATACCAATAATCATCCCAGACCTCATGCCATGTAATTATTAGGGGTACTTTTATTAATATAGAATATATTTTTGTCGTAAAACATGGAAAATATGGAGATTCTTGACAGTCAATGACATCATATTCTTCCTTAATTAAATGTGGTAGAATTTTTAGAGCAAAATAAATTGCTTCAGTTATCGATCTTCTCCCACTAGTATTGTACAGTTTAAGAGGTTTGCAAATACCATGTAGATAGACACCATTCTGTTCTATTATATTATCACCATTCCAAAACTTCATACCGTATACATGAACTTCATGTCTACTAGCTAATCTTCTTGAGAGTTCATATATCCTTTTTTCAACGCCTCCTTTTATGAAAGGATATATGACATCGTAAACGTAAGCTATCTTCATAGCCTATTATCGTTAGATTCTTAATCTATGAGTCGCTAATGATGAATGAGTTTGCTAAGCATGGTGTGCTGGGCTGTCCTGATATGGTTAGTATTAAACCAGGTAGCATTTCTTTTCGAGAGAGATGTCTAGGTAGACGACTTGAAGGAACAGCATTATTACTAATTATCCTATTACCATGGAGTAGGTTCCTAGTATATATCCTATACTCATCTTAAACGTTCCTAGGATAAGTAGGAGCGATACTATTGTGAAGAATATGCTGGCTGGAAGTATGTATAGCCAGTTTGACACTTCGATGAGTGCGGATTTTAGATGTCTCCGTTCTTCTTTGAATGAGGGAGTTTTAATTAACCTTGTCCTAGGTAGTAAGTTATGAGTAGTTCACCTATTTTTAGCTTTTCTTTTTGCCTCTACCACATCTCGGCTTGCGAATTTCATTCCTGGTTCGCTTAGGTTTAATCTTTCGTACGGTCTCTCTTTTTATTGCTATGCATTCTCTTTGATCATCTGAAATTTCTAAGTTGGTCGCCTAGCTTAGTTTATCACTTTTATAGCATTTCTCTATAGATGTTACTCGGTCTTAACTTCATTACTTAGGAACCTGAGTCCCATGACAGTATCTGGCTTGTCCTTCTCAAGCATTCTCTCAATTCCCATAAGTGTCTTACCGATTTACTCTATGCATGAAGAAAGGCACTATACTTAGTATCTTTCCCTTAGTATGCTAACCAGAACCCAGAGTATCATAGCTGTGGTGGTCAGAATAAGCCCTACTGTAGTCGCTCCTATCGCGATGAGGACTATGTTTGTCACTAGCTGTCTGTATGTGGCGAGTATCTGTAGTG
>CAYYFB010000018.1:0-2016 GCA_964471255.1 Candidatus Woesearchaeota archaeon | reverse complement strand
CCATCTGGTGAGTACTCCTCCACAGTCCTACCATTTATGTTCAGGTATCTAGGCACTCTACCACCACTATAAACCCTGTTTAAAAGTAGGGGTCTTATATAGAGGCTGATCAAAAACAATATCAGAGAGAACTGCTATTCCTCTAAATAGGAGAATGTAACGATATGCCCATAAGATGGAGAGTATTGGATAAAGAAGATTATAAAGATATTCTTATTAGTGCATGTCTGTTTATACTCGCTCTAATAGGACCTTTTCTAATTTATCCTCCTTTCTATGCGCTAATCTTAACCCTTCCATGGCCATTCCCACTCATACTCTTCATACTTGATAAGTTAAAGAAGAAGGGTGTACACAAGGCCGTAATACTCTATCGAATTATCTCAATTGTAGGAGTAATAGCGCTCTTGATAAGTATATACTATGTTCTCTATGAGTGGAAGTTAGACGTACCTATGTGAAGAGATCCGCACAACGGATCTAGGATACACCTGATAGTTAAACCGAGAACAGGAATAGTGGAAAGAGGCTAATGTAGGCTTCCTTTAATCACTTATACTTCTCGGCATTTACCGTAATCCTTCTTCTCGGCTCAGTACTCGTATAGCTAGTATGCGTAAAAAAGTCAAGTAAGGGGTTTAACAGCTGTCTATATAATGACGTAAACTTCGGTCTCTGATGAGAGCCTTGAAGCTCGCTACAAACATTGTATATAGCTCGGCTTAGACTTTAAAGGGTTCATCGCTTAGTTCGAATTTGATCGCATAATACTTTACTTTAAGGTCGTCAAACGCTTTAACAGCGTAGTCAAGCTTTTCATCAAACTCATGGGTTATTATCATTCCCCTTACCTTTTTTCCCTTAGCTATGTTTTCTTTAACCCAGCCCATGTACCTTAACAGCTGGCCGACAGCATTATCGCTATCCCTAACCTTCTTAAGCTCTATGACAACGTAGTTTCCCTCCCTATCTCGGCATAATAGGTCTATTCGCCCCACACCCGTTTCATACTCAACGCCTTCCACTTGGAGACCTTTCTCTATCTTCTCTGGGTACATACTTAAGAAATCCCTGAGTTCTCTTTCAGCTTGAAATGGGAGGGCTCTTTCCTCTTCCAATTCTGGTCTTAACTTTTCCTTTCTATACAACCACCAGAGAAAGGAGTCTAGCTCTACGAAGTCGACATCTACATCCATGGATTCTTTAAGCTCTTCAATTAACTTCTTCTCAGCTTCTATAATCTGCTGGTATTTATCTCCATAAGAGCCTGTGAGCTCTTCAATTCGCCCCAAAGCCTTTAGTACCTCCTCTTTGGGGCGACTCCACACAGGATATTTTTCTGGATAGCATATGTGAAGTATAGTTGTAGCTGTGGCAGGCCCCATTCCGGAGAGCTTGAGTACCTCATTCAATCTATCTTTAATATCCCTAGACTCATCGAGAAGTATTCTGAGAATCGACTTAAGATCTTCCATATTTCTAGTGAGTCTAGGAGCAACTCTAACTAAGTCCATAGTTTTGTTCTCTTTAAAGCTTAAAAATCTGCGAAAAACGTCTTCCGTTAGCTCTTCTAGCTTTCTAAAAACCTTCCCGTACTCCTTACAAGCCTTCCGCCTATCTTCTATCCATTTACGGACGGGTCCTATGCCAGTAATCTTGGCCGTAGGAGAACGAAACTCCTCGAAAAGTCTTTTGATATTAACGACTTTAGTCACAATTTCACCTAGATTATAGAAATTTCAGCCAATTTAAAAGCATTACCTTGGAGTTCTCTATGTTTATTTTATCATGTGCCGCTTACGGTTTGCTCCTCTACTCAGTATTCTAGTTGGGTTCTGCACGCCAGCTTCCTTAGAAATAAAGTACTTAGTGACGTACCTACCCTTATTCTGTAGGAAGACCCTAAGAGTCGGTATCGACTAAGTATGGGCTTAAGCCTAGGATATTTCCACCCAATGTAGGTCTCCCACTTAATAAAGGACTGGTCTTTAGAGGAAAAGCTAGGGATACTTGAAG
>CAYYFB010000017.1:0-2496 GCA_964471255.1 Candidatus Woesearchaeota archaeon | reverse complement strand
AGTTAAACCTTCTTCTTTCAATTTTTTACCGATTTCAATGATTTCTTTCATTTCTACACTCATCTTAATTTTAATCATATACTCATATAATCAATAAAAAATTTTTAAAAAATTTTATTGACAGTCCTAAATTTTTTTTAAAATTTAATAAAAGGAGGTGAGCTATGTGGAGAAGAAGTTTAATAAATAAAGTAGTGAAAGTGGGGGTCTTTTTAATAGCCTCTTGCCTTTATGGTCAGAAATACTTCTTCGCCAAAGCCTATGTTTCTCCGGATATTTTTATAAGAATTCTCGCAGATACATCGACATTACACGCGTACTCTTACTGTGTAAGAAATGCAGATATTATAAGAGCAGACACCACAAGCTCCCCTCCTTTCCCAAGCGGTTTTGAATGTTTAGAACCTGAATCTTCGGGAACTTATAAAAAATGGATAAAATTTGGCGTTAATTACGACAATATGCCGTATACACTTCAAATTGGGGACACGGTGATTTCAGTTATAAACTGGGAAGATTACAGTGGCACTATTTATTCCGTTGGATATTACGCTGTGATAAATGACACTTATAATGGAAGCCCCACAATAGACATGCCATCTTGTTCGTTAAGACCTATTCCTGCTCCTATAATTGACACAATTATAGGTGATAGTGTGAAATTAGTATGGCGTAAAGCTATTGTTGATTCAGGCAGACCTTTTTTAAATAAACTAATTGAAGGTTATGCGGTTTATAGAAGTGAGGACGGTATTAATTTTACATTGATAAAAGATACAATAAAAGATACTTTTTGCTGGGATTCTGTAGGAGCCAGACTCAAAAAATACTTCTATGCGTTAAAATTAATATTCTTTAGAGGTAATAAATCATGGTATTTATCGAGAAAAACATATTTGCGAGCACGATACGATGTAAAAGTTTCAAAAATTATCAGTCCTCCGGATACTTTAGATGAATCTGATACTGTAAAGCCAATGACTTTAATAGAAAATGTCGGTTATGATACTGTCTTTAATTGCTCGGTTTATTTCTTCATCGACACTAACGGATTCGTTATTTACGGAGATACTACAAAAATAGACACTTTATTACCCGGTTGTATGGATACAGCTTATTTTAAAGAATGGACACCAAAAGTAGGTAACAAGACATTTAATTGTGTTTCTTATGCTATTATCTCAAATAATGGTTATCCCTATGATGATACGCTTTCCAAAGTTGTATTTTCCCACTTCCATAATTTAAT
Source organism: Candidatus Woesearchaeota archaeon (assembly GCA_964471255.1). Lineage (GTDB taxonomy): Archaea > Nanobdellota > Nanobdellia > CAYMVK01 > CAYYFB01 > CAYYFB01. The sequence goes on along the minus strand of CAYYFB010000017.1, from coordinate 1,247 downwards.
TGTAAAAATTGAATTACGAGACAGAGCGCATTTTGATATTCCTGACTCATTAGTTAGACCTTACATAGAAATTCCGATCTGTGCATTTGTTATAAACACAGGAACTGCTCAAGAACAGGGATGTACTGTGAAAGTAAAAGTAGATACAAATGGAATAACTGTATTCAGAGATTCTGCAGTATGCTATAGTACAATTATGCCCGGAGATACATGGGAAAGCTTCTTTTATGGCTGGATAACTTCTCATCCTGAAATTGAATACAGAATCTGTGAGGAAGTAAGTTACACCTTAGATAAATATAAAGAGGATAATTTTGACACTTTATTTACAAGAACATTTTACCCCGACCTGGAAATGTTTAGTGTCGTATATCCCACCAATTCAGATACTCTTGAGCCTTGGGATGAAATACGGTTTTTGATAAAAATAAAGAATAATTCGCCGATTACAATCTACAATTTTAACATAGAATATACTGTTATAAATTTTGACACTCTTACATTGCAAATCGATACCTTCAGAATTTTTCGTAGAATAGAACCCAGTAAAGCCTCTGTCTGCACTTCTTCTAAAAAATGGTCTCCTAACAAATTAGGCGGTAGAGTATTTAAAATTGATTTTCGTAATTTAATCGGCGGGGATACTGTTTTTTCAAATGATACAATTTCCACTAAATTTTATGTTTATATGCATGATTTAAAAATGATAAGCACTTCTTTCCCGGATACTATTTATCCTCAAATGAATTATATTCCGGAGTGTATTATAGCAAATGTAGGTGACAAAAGTGAGATAAATGTAAAAGTATTTTGTACCATTAATAAAGAAACATTAGAAGCAGTTTATTATGACACCATTACCCTTTCTTCTGTGCAACCTTCTGAAAGTATATTATGTCAATTTAGCCCCTGGGAAGCGGGTCCTGCTGCCTATTATAAAATAGGTTTTAAAGTATCTCACTCAAATGACCTTGTATGGACTAACAATCAACTAATTAAAATAGTCGAAAATATGGTACACGACATTTCCATTGATAGTATTTACATACCCGATTCCTGTAAAATTAATAGCTCATACTATCCATTTGCAAAAATTAGCAATAGGGGTAGATTTGCAGAATATAATATTAATATAAAAGCTTCAATTCTCTATGGTAAAGATGAAGTTTACAGAGATAGTGTCCTTATAAACGAATTACCCGTTGGCAGTATATTTACACATTTCTTTAAAGAATTTGTCCCGAATA
>CAYYFB010000016.1:0-2499 GCA_964471255.1 Candidatus Woesearchaeota archaeon | reverse complement strand
CAGCCCTACCGCCGACTTGGATAGCTGCATCAAAGACAAAGCACGCAAAATTGTAGTCTCTGGTAATAACGACTGATTGAGTGGAATATCTGCCATAGATGTTATTCTCAGCCAAATACCTCTTTATTGCTCGATAAAATCTCTGTCTCAATTTAGGAGTCTCAGGAATATCATACTCAACCACAAAAACCATGCCATCCTCCATGATCTCAAGCCTCCTCAGCTAACAGACCCTCCAAGATGTCAATTAGATAGCTGGATGATCTATCCTCGATCCTCAGCCTCAAGACATGCTTAATGAAGGTCTCCATGAGATTCTTATCATATAGACCATGACCACTATAATCCGTAGCATCTCCCGCTATCAGCTTAAGCTCCTTAGCCTCCCCATCCTCCAATAACCTAAATGGATTAATCGCCTTAGCCGAGATCTTCTTAGCATAGACCACTTGAACCATGTAATAATATCTATTCGATCCCTCCCCTTCTCTGCATACAAATCTCCATGCTGGATCTCTAGCCGATAAGATCCTCTTACTATTCCTTAGCATCCATGCTATAAGATCCTCAACCTCTCTAAACCCGATAGCTCCCTTACGCCTAAATAAGATATTGGGCTTCCAAGACTTGAGGCTTCTAATATCATTAAGCAAAATCCTAGTATATTCCTGACTATACTCAGCCATCTATCCACTCACCTCCTCAGATGTCATAGCTGTGACATCCAGCTCCTTGAGCTGCTTAACACCACGAATCTCCCTAGCCTTCTCACCTATCAGATAGCGGATAACCTCAGAATAGTTCTTGAGCCTAAGAAACTCCTTAATGCTCCTAAGATCCTCAAAAGCCTCTCTATCAAGATCGACTCGAATCCGAACTACAGATCTAACCCGACTCATACCAACTCACACCAAATATGTGTAATTTGGTGTAATATAAACTTTTTTGGTTGTCAGCCTTCTTAAAGGGGTTATATTACACTAGATAGGGTTGATTTGGTAATGTCTAAGAAGCCTTACCGAGTAGATCTCTCAAAGGAGCATCAAAAGGAGCTTAAGATGATTAAAGATGCTCTCGGTCTCGATTCTGAGGCTGAGGCTTTAAGGGCTGCAATAAGGCTCGCTTACCAATTCCTAAAGCAGAGAGGCATAATCCAAGACTAAAGGAGATCGCCTTATCAACCCCTCCTACAGCCTTAGCTATGGCCATGAGCTTCTCCGCATCCTCTCCATCAATTATGATCTCCATCTATGCCTCAACCATTTATAAACACCTTAATAAGAGCTAAGAGACCCATCCGAAAATAAACCCCATCTCCACTTGAGAGGGTATCGAAAAACTGAAAATGGATGTAACAGCTATAACAGACATGCCTCTAGAGGATTGGCTGCTCCCAAATGAGACCACACGATTCTCAGCTTTAGATGGCCGCTCAAAACTAAGAGTGAATGTAACTAATAGAAGACTGATTTTCTACAAAGAAGGATTGGGCAGCGAATCCTTAGAGGCTTATATGCTTGATCACATAGCGGGCTACAGGATCACGATAACCCGCAAGATCCCATACCTCATAACAGGAATAATTCTAACAGTAATTGGGATCATGGCCATCATCTACTTCTTTACCTTCACGCATACAGTTTTCACAGCCTTAAGACCGCTACCAGACTTCGTAGCAGCCTTGATCATCTTTTCCCCTTCTCTCATATGTTTAACAGGTATAACACTCACACTCTACGGATTAGCCGAATACGGAAACCTAGAACTCACAATAACAGGCAAAGGAAAAATCACAAAGACCCTAAAGCTCTCAAGACATGAATACATCCAGCTCTCCAAGCATCTAAGCATGTAATAGCTGTGACATGAAAAATAATTGGAGGCTCTCACATCTATAATATGATTGGATCAAGCTGAACAAAGACTGCTAGAGAGGCTAAAGACAGTTAAAGATCGGGTAGAGTATCTGCTAGAAACTTATCCTGAATCCAGAAATGACGACTTCTATCTATGGCTGCTATACGTTAGAACATTCGATAAGAACCTCAGCAATTACATCAAATTCATACCATATCGGCTAATCAAGAATGCGGTTAAGTTTGAGACCATTAGCAGAGTCAGGCGTAAAATCCAAGAAGAGGGTCGATATTTGCCTACAGATCCCAAGGTCTTAGAAAAGAGGAGGCGTTTATCCAAGATTTATCAGAGAGTGATTCCTAGAGTGTGAGAAAATGCCTCGCAAAACCTCCTCCTACTATAAGGGCTATGTCTTGGAGAGGGAGATCAAGGAGAAATTATCTAAGGCTGGATTTACCGTTTTTAGATGCTGTGGTTCAAGACCTGTGGATCTAATCTTAGTTAAAGAGGGTAAAGCGGTCTTATGCGAGATCAAAAAAGGAGCTTCTACAAACACGCCTGTAGAGACCCTAGCCATCTCAGAATCGACCAAGCTCCCAGCCATCTATATCGTAAGAAAAAAGAGGAGAACCTATTGGAGAA
>CAYYFB010000015.1:0-2582 GCA_964471255.1 Candidatus Woesearchaeota archaeon | reverse complement strand
CCCCCTTATTAACTTTTTGACTTTTGAGAATTAGCATAGGTTGACAGGCTCATTTTCGCAGGAATTTTTCAGCTCAAGGACCGTCCTATCCTAATCCTGGGCACCCAGCTAATGACATAGGGCCGGGAACTTTCAGCTGCCCAGGGGCTAATTGCTTCTGGAAATTCCCAAATGCATTGTTTATAAACTCAACCTCAGGTAGAGTTGGGATTGGAACAGAAAATCCAAATGAAACATTAGAAGTTGCGGGAAATGCTACAATTCAAGGAGATTTGAAGGTAGAGGGAAGAATCAATAAAATAAAGATTATTAAGAACGAGTCAGAACCAACATCCCCTGAGGAAGGTGATATTTGGTATGACACTGCAAACCATCAGCTGAAGTACTGGGATGGTAGTGAGTGGAAAATAGCGGCGAAGGGGTTTACAAAAAGTAAGGATGTGTCTATATTCCTATGCAGAGGGTAAAGTGTGCACTGATTGGTGCACTATTGGGACAGAGTGTGAGTCTCTTACTGGCTGTGTTGAGAGTGTTAAGGACTGTCCACCACCTTACGCAGAAAGTGGTGAAGCTAAAATTATTACCTTTAACAATTATAAAAATAGGTTCGATTTTGTTTTACTGTGCTGTGATAAATCTAATTGTGGAGAAAACTGTATTTTTATCGCAGAACCTAAATTTTATGTTGAGTAGTAACTCCAGTAGCAAAATCCATGATTCTCAAGAAAGATCCTTACATTATTAGAGAGGCTTTGGCAGTAGCAATCAAAGAGCTTGTTACAAAAGAAGATTTGAAGATATGAGATACTATATTGATAGGAGGATAGGGTTCCTAGAGAAATTGATTGTTGGGTTTAATGTGACTATTTTGCTTCTATTGCTTAAAGTCTAGCTTGTAATATACTTAAGAAAATTTATAAACTTCTAGAACTCATTGAGATTTTATTATATACGTGAATAGAGTCAAATCTTTGGCCTATCCCTAAGTACAATTTTTAGCTATGGTTTTCAACAATTCTTCTTCCTTAGAAAGCTTGAGGCTACCATTCTGGATTAATCGCACTTAGGATGTCCTCATTGCAATTAACTTTTTTCATAAATCAAAGCGTCTAAGCTACTATGCCTTTGCTTACGTATATTGCAATTATTTCGTTGCTATTAACATCTATTGCTGCAACAAAAATATAAAAGTCGTAGAGTTCTGTCTTATCTACTACAATAATTTTGCACTTTTTCCTTTTAGATTTAAAACCTTTTTTCTTTCTTTTCGCAATGATACTTCAAGATATAAAGAGGACAAGCTTTATTTTGCTTTTGTTATTGCCTCTTTGCCAATTTTGCCAAAAAAATATATAAAATATGAACTAGGAAAAATTAATAATAATAAAAGCAAGGGTCTTGTTTATTTTGGGCATTCTTTTAGTAGCTTTTTTAACTAATTATATCTCAGCTCAGGAGGAAATAACTTATCCTAACCCGGACATCTTGCAAACCAAATAGGACCTGGGGTTTTCTATGGAGATGAGAATGATACATGGAGTTTCCCAGGTAGAGTTGGTATAGGGATAAGTGATCCTACCTCAAGGCTAGAGATAGCTGGTGATTTAAAAGTTGAATCTTCCTACACTACCTACGCCTCCTTCTCTATTACTCATACATCAGATGATGATTTTAAAGAAGGGAATTTTACTTCAGTAAATATCTATGGTGAAGGTGAAGGGGCAAAATTAGGGTTAGCTAACTCTTCTCCATTTTTTGTTAAAACAGTAGCCTTTACAGGTGCAGGTGCTCCTGCTCTTATTATAAAAGCAGATGACGAAAGTTTATGGGAACTAAAAAGTGATTATTTTTTCCATAAAATTAGCTCAGAGAAATGGAAAGATGTTGCAGTAGATGCGGTAGGAGCAAGATTGGCTATTAAAACAGATGGTACTCTTTGGGCTTGGGGATGGAATGGGTATGGGCAATTGGGTTTGGGAGATACTACTAACAGACTTACTCCTACTCAGGTAGGAACAGATACGGATTGGATACATGTAGAAGGAGGTTTTTGCCATATTATAGGAGAAAAAAGTGATGGGCGTCTGTTTGGATGGGGATGTAATTTTGCAGGTCAATTAGGTCTAGGAAATACCAGTACGGCAGTAACTTCTCCTACGCAATTCCAATAGATGTAATTGCCCAAGTAGGGAAGATTTACCCTGGATATTGGACTCGGGGCCATACTGCTTATATTGCTATGACAGATCATCTTTTCACTACTGGCAATAACGATGATGGGCAATTAGGATTGGGGGATACTACCGATAGACTTAATTTTACTCTAGTGGACTGGTCATCATGGAAATGGGCAGCTGCCGGTTCTTTCCATACTCTTGGTGTTAAAACAGATGGTACTCTTTGGGCTTGGGGATGGAATGGGTATGGGCAATTGGGTTTGGGAGATACTACTAACAGACTTACTCCTACCCCAGTTTATTTTTATGAAAATTATGGTGTTTATATTTCCCCACCTATTCATATTGAAGAAGGTGTTCCAGATTATACTACCTTAAGCTTTAAAGCCCATATACCTGAAGATA
>CAYYFB010000014.1:0-2957 GCA_964471255.1 Candidatus Woesearchaeota archaeon | reverse complement strand
GCAGTAGAGTTCATTAAAGGAAGGTTCCCGCCAGAATACTATGTTTACTATAAGCCTAGGTGGCGTGAGGACGAGAGCTTCATCAACGTTAGAAGCTTATTCGGCTTCACGGTTGGCGAGGCAGAGGCCTGGAAGCTAATACTAGCTAGGGCGATGGGGCATCTTAACGATAGAAAATTGTTAGGTGTCAGAGTCCTAAAGGACACTAGTAGGAAATGCGATAGATGCTATGAGAACACAGCTGCTATACAGCTGGTTTTCGAGTATGGCTTCAAGAGGTATAGTGTCTACTATTGTAGAGAGTGCTTTAGGAAGCGTGTTCTATCATTATGGGCTGGCCTGCTAAAAGAGGTTGGAAGAATCAAGGATAATCTGCTACAGCTCATAGAGCAACCAGTATCAAAGGAAGAGCTACGGGAAATCGAGGAAGCAGCACTAGCTGAAGACGAAGACTACCATTACCTCAAAGAACTAGGGGTGGTACAGTAATGGCATCATACTATTTTATGAGTCGTAATGTTAAGATTGTTGTTTATGCTGACAAGTTTGATAGAGCATTGAGGATGCTACCACAGTTAACCGAGGAACCCATCCTACGGATAGTTCCAGAAAGAGAATTCTACCAGTCAAGGTGAAACAGTGATGGTGTCTAAGGTTACATGTGTTGAGCTGTCTGAGTATGAGCTTGCACTTCTCATTGAGGCTGTAAACATCTACATGGCAGAGCTATCATACATGAAGCACATTGAGACAGCTAAGAGAAAATACAATGCTCTAAACTCGATCCGAGCTAAACTCGAAAAAGCCAAAGAAAAAGTGAATGAGTGATGGCTGGTTCTCGTATGTTCCATAAGGTTACTAGGACATGGAATCCTATAACGGGCTGTCTTCACTATTGTGTCTACTGCTGGGCTAGAAGACTAGCAGAGACTAGGCTAAAGAATACTAAGAAGTACCGTGAAGGATTTAAGCCCAAGTTCCATGAGAGAGAGCTTAACGCCAAGTTCAAACCTGGTGAATTCGTTTTCGTAGCGGACATGGGTGACATGTGGGGTTCATGGGTTCCCGCTGAATGGATAGTTAAGGTATTAGAGGTTGTCAAGAAGTATCCGAAGACAACATTCCTATTCCTTACTAAGAACCCTTGGCGTTACCTTCACCTTCACCACCTCATTGTTGACCTTGATAATGTAATAGTGGGTTGCACGGTTGAGACTGATGACTCGGTAATGTACCGTGAGAGAATGATAAGCTATGCGCCTACACCTGACTCTAGGTTTGAAGCCCTAGCCATGCTTAGAAGGAAAGGCGATAGGCTAATGATAAGCATTGAGCCAATACTCGACTTCACAATGGGCTTCCCAGAGAGAATACTTGATGCAAACCCTGAATTCGTCTATGTAGGCTATGATAACTATAATTGCGGACTACCAGAACCACCGTTACACAAGACCATGGAACTCATAGACATACTCAGACAACATGGAATCACAGTCTACACCAAAACACTAAGAAAAGCATGGCATGAGAGGTAAAAAGCAATGAGCCTCGTAGACTTCAAGGAAAGATACAAGAACAAGTGGGCTATCGGCAAACGTAGAGAGCAGTTAGTCTTTGAATTACTAAAGCTATACTTACCGCCACAATTCCAAATAATACCTACTGGCGTTGGAACATTATCTGATAGCTATGTGCCCCACTATCATAGTGAGGTTACGGACAAGTATGACTTCACCATCTACCGTATCATTAATGACTCTCGTAGGACTCTTAAGGTTCCAGTGGTCTACTTGGATGTCACTGGGTACTACCACTTTAATAAGATGCCGTGCATTCTAAGTGTTAAAATAGACTATGCAAGAAAATACAATGTCCTCTATAATGTCTGGTTTGCTTACGTAAGCGATGACACTGGCTTCGTCAAGTTCATCTCTGCCAAGAGAGTACTAGAGCTACTGAGAGAGCATAAAGCCAAGAGGACAAAGCTCTATAGTGACGAGAAAAACTACTACGCGGTACCCAGCAGATACTGGATTCACCTAGGCAGATTCATTGACAAGCTCAAAGCAGAAGCAAGAGTCATAATCGAACAGCTAAAAATCAAAGGCGAAATAGTAGAGGTGGAATCTTAGATGGTTAGGGTTAGGTATTTGTCTAAATGGGTTAAAGGTAAATCCCCTCAAATCAAGATAACTTACTTTCGTAAGTATGCTGTGCTAGAGTATGATACTATCAACGTTATTGAGGTGCCACCTGATTTAGCGAGAAGAATTGCCGAGTTATTTATTGGTGTTATCGAGAAAGTGCCTTGGGTAACTATTGGGGAAATCCGATACTTTAAAAACTGTATGGTGAAGGATGGGTATATACCTATGACGATAAAAAGGTATTCAATTGGTATAGGAAAGACCGTAGGCTTCGTCTTTGGCTTAAAGAGTGATATTGAGAGAGCAGGCAAAGAACTCATCCAGATATTTAGGGATTATGGACTTGATGTAGAGGTGAACTCTTGATGGTTAGGCTTGTCGCTAGATTCCGCATATACGAGTATGAGTTCGAGGACTTAGTGGACATCATATACCTGTTGAAATACCATTATGGTGACAACTTAGAAAGCATACACATAAGCATGGTCAACAAGAAGATCACAATATACGAGAGGGCAAAGGTGAACTCTTAATATGGTTATCTACGTGACTGTGTCTACTGTTGCCACATTCAACTCTTTCATTTCGGTAAATAATATAGATTGCAAGGTGGTATTATGAAGTGTGGTAGTATGGTTTTTTATAGGGTTAAAAAGGTAAACGGCAAATACTATCTCTATAAAGAGTGGTATGATCCTGAAAGCGGGAAGCGTAGAAGCATTTCACTAGGGAACTGTGAAATAATAGAGAGGTTGGTGCGGGGGGTGGGATTTGAACCCACGCAGGCCTACGCCAGCGGGGCCTCAGCCC
>CAYYFB010000013.1:0-3161 GCA_964471255.1 Candidatus Woesearchaeota archaeon | reverse complement strand
AAAGATTTGGCTGAGCATATGCCTTCGACAGACGTTGTTATCGCCGACAGGCTCTTAAATAAGGCTAAGGAAGTTGCTGCTACCATCGGTAAAGAAAATGTTACTGCAATTCAATTGGACGTACGTAACTACAATGAACTTGTCAAGACTATAAAAAGATTCGACTTGGTGGTGGGGGCTTTACCAGGAAAATTCGGATACCGATCGATGAAAGCTACTATCGACGCAAATGTCGACATGGTAGATATTTCGTCAATGCCAGAAGATCCTCTTACACTAAATGAAGATGCTGTCAAAGCGGGTGTAACAATTATACCTTACTGTGGAGCTGCACCTGGATTAACTAATATATTAGTAGGTCATGCCGTCAGCAAGCTCGACGAGGTTGAAAATGTCCATATAATGGTTGGAGGTCTACCGGCAGAACCTGTTCCACCTTTAGGCTATATTGTAACGTGGTCCATAGAAGACCTCATAGCCGACTACGTTAGCCCTGCGAAAATAGTTGAGAACGGTAGAATAGTAGAAGTAGATGCGTTAAGTGGACTGGAAGAGGTAGAATTTCCAGGTGTTGGCAAACTTGAAGCCTTTTACACAGATGGACTCACAACGTTACTTTATACGATAAAGCCTGTTAAAAGTATGTGGGAGAAAACCCTCAGATATCCTGGGCACGCAGAAAAGATAAAACTACTGAGGGAACTAGGGTTTTTTGACGAACAGCCAATAAATATCGACGATGTTAACGTATCACCACGAAAAGTAACTGCTAAACTCTTAGAGAAGAAATTGCGACGACCTGAAATTAGAGACATATTCATAATGAAGGTAGAAGTAAGCGGAGTAAAGGAAAACTCAAAAATATGCTGTGTCTACCAGCTCTTAGACCGCTATAAAGATGGAGTAACAGCTATGGCGAGAACCACTGGATACCCGACTTCAATCATAGCTCAGTTAGTAGTTCAAAAAGTCATAAAAGAGAAAGGCGTTATACCACCGGAAAAATTAGGTGCTAAAGAGGAAATCTTTGAAAAAATTCTAGCAGAACTAGAGAACCGACAAGTTAAAATTGTGGAAAGCGTGCTTAGGCAACCATAGTCTTTTTAGAGAAAGATTCAGATCGTTTTCCATTCTCTTTCTTCCACTAGTTTTTTGAATATCCTCTTTAATATCTTTTTGAAGATTGAAGATTTTTCATTTGCGCCTAACTTTGGCCCATAACTATCTCTTGTACATCAGGCGGGATATGATAGGTTAGGTGTAACTAATTGTTCCTGTCTTGCCGATAATCCTCAGTGTATCACCGTAATAATTAATGAGATCCAAAAAGATACAAATTTTTGGAATACTAAAAGTTTAACAATCACGTATAGTATATTTCCTAATTTCAAGTATTTCAACTAAACTATGACTGAAGCACGCATCTACAACTCTACCCTCTCTGGTAGTGACTCTTAACTCCGTCATGTCTGGTCCTCCGATTGTAGGACTACCCCCTGACTCGAAAAGTAGGCGTGTTTCAGCCGTGGCTTCTATTTCACCACGTTCTGCCATAGCTATGCCAACAGCCGTAGTGCCTGTTCCGCATGAGGGTTCAATGTGACCTATCGATATGTTCCACGGGAAGACTACACGTCCATCGCCTCCATGTTCAGGATGTAAATCGTACAGAGCTAGATCAGATGGGGCAGGAGTGAAACAGGAGATAAACATGGAATCTATCTTTTCGAGCACACGCAGAGTTTCTTTATCCATCTTCTCGAAATCAACATTAGGGTACACCTTCTTCACATCATCCGCATTTAGAACTAAGTAATCTCCAACTTTTACGCCATTTACACCAGCTATCCTAATGCTTTGTACACCCAATTCGTAGCATCTATCAACGAATGCCTTCATATTTGTTACAACTTTTTTCCTTCTAACATCTATCTTCAACGGAACAAGGCCTACATCGGTTTCGAGCATAACCTCAGTAACAGGTTCATTTATTTTAATGTCGAAGTGCTCAGCGAAGTCGGTTTCAATCAACGCGATGCCAAGCACCTGAGTTAGTCCACCACACATAGGTATGTAGTCGGGTTCTGATATCTCAACGATTTTAACCTTGAGGTCGCCGCCTTGTTCAGGCTTGTAAAATAGACCTAATTCATCTCCTCCAAGTTCTTTTAATATCGATTGAGCTATTTCCAGTTCTTTTCCCTTGGGTATCTGATCACCATACAGCAGAATAATCTCGTTGCCTCCCATATGTCCTTTTATTAAATCAATAGTTTTCGTCATCAGCCCTCAAAAAGAGTATGAATTTGGCTTTATAAATTTAAGTCCTTAAGAAACCTTCTTTATTAGAGTTTTAATTCCTCGTTCCTGGGACTTCTGACTTAAACGGCTAAGGGACTAGATGACGCGCATCCTTATGGCCGCTATTCTCTAAACCCCCTTTTGATTGGGGTCAACCGTTTCAGCATCTTTGCGCAAACTACGTAGGCAAGAGGTAGCTCGAAGACTTCAGAATTCGGAGATAACTGAAGAATAATAATTCTTCCACAGTTATAACTCCATCAAGAATAGGACTCTAGGAGAGGTTTTATACGGAGGTAAGATTTAGTTCTTATTGCGAGGAGTTTTGGTATGGCGAGGGCCGATCTTTCGATGTTATCTAAGGATGAGGTTGAACTGATCCATGAGGCCAGTCTGAGAGTGCTGGAGGAAGTGGGGGTTAAGGTCCTTAGCTCATCCGTGCGGGAGCTGCTCAGGGAGCACGGCGCCGAGGTCGATGGGGAGGTCGTTAAGATTCCGTCCTCGATGGTCGAGGAGGCCTTGAAGAAGGCTCCTAGGGAAATAACGCTAGCGGCTAGGGATCCAAAGTGGGATCTGAAGCTTCCCGTAGAACGAGACTACCCCTATGCAACGCTCACGGGTGCTCCAGGTAAGGTTTACGACCTAGAGACCGGCGAGAAAAGGGAGGCTACCCTAGAGGATCAGAGACGATTCGCCGTGCTGGCTGATTATTTTGATGATATCGACTTCATATGGCATGTAGTTGTGGCGTCCGATATCCCGACCAATCTCCGATCTGTGTACAGTTATGTAACTATCTTGAAGCATAACAGAAAGCACATCCAGTCGGGTGGTTATAACGCTGAGGAGGCTAGGTGGAT
>CAYYFB010000012.1:0-3304 GCA_964471255.1 Candidatus Woesearchaeota archaeon | reverse complement strand
GCTCTTTTTCTCTAAGAAAAAGATAATTGCTTCTCTTTTTCTCTAAGACGTGAGGTATAGCTCTCAATTCTGGTATGCAGGAACATACAGTAGGAAGAAGTCTTAAATCTAGGTTTTACTTTTTCCTACCGTGTGGTTAGAATGAGAGTTCTGAGAAAAATTGGACCAAAGGGGCAGATAGTGATCCCGAAAATCATAAGGGATTACCTAGGCATTAAGCCTGGAGATACGGTTGTAATGGAGGTTAGAGAAGGGGAGATAGCTATAATTCCTGGGATAGATCCAAGAGAATTCGTTGAAGGCTTCTGTTCTGTTGTCAAGGAAAAGCTTACCGAAAAGATCGATCTAGAGAGGTTGATAGAAAGTGAAGTTGAGGAGAGACTTGCTCTACGTTGATTCAAACGTATTCCTGTATCCAATCATTTATAAGCCGGAGACTGTGGAGGAGGCAAGGGAATCAAAGGATTTTCTCCTGAAAATTTCTGAAGGATTGGTAGAGGCATGCACCGCAACAATAACGTGGGATGAAATTGTATGGGTGGTAAGGAAGATATTCGGCTTGAAACCTTCTATAGAACTGGGCAGAAAGTTCCTAGAGTTCCCGAACTTGAAGCTTCTGAATGTTAAGAGGAGCGTAGTCCTCAGAGCGCAGAGACTTATGGAAAAGTATAAGATTAAACCGAGGCATGCTATTCATGCAGCAACAGCTTTAGAGAATGGCATAGAGACCATTGTAAGCTATGACAGGGATTTTGACAAACTAGAGGAAATAAAAAGACTTGATCCGCATAGTCTTTTAGAATAAAAGGATGCGAAAACGAGACACCATGCTGGGGTCCTAAGGATGCGAAAATTCTAAAATACTGTGCATATCCAAATTCACGATTACATCATATTCTTCGATGATAAGGGGGATTTAGGATCTCCTTGAAGTGGTTATAGAGTTCAGTAGAGGGATAGGTGAGGGTTAATTTAATCTGGGTGAGAGCCTTCTAGTTCCTATCCTTAAAGACTAAGATTAAAATATCGTAGCTGTGTAGTTACTTTTGGATGTTGGCATGGCTAGGATCCTTAGGGATATTGTGATTAATGGACGGAAGGTTAAGGCTCTTTTTGATATTGGTTCGGCTAGGAGCTACGTTTTAGAAGAGCTTGTTAAGGATGCTCCTCGAATAAGGGTTAAGCCTTATGTAGTTGGTCTTGGAGGCAGGATGATAACTGTAACTGAGGAATGTATTTTGAGGGGTGAGATTGAAGGGTTAGAGTTTACAGTTAAAGCTATTCCCGTCGATAGGCTTGGGAGAATAGATGGGCATGAGGTTGGCATGATTATTGGGGCTACAGCGATGGAGGAATGGGAAATAAGAATCGACATGGCCAAGGCGGAAATAGATCTTACAGGACTTAAAAGAAGGGAGTTCATAGAGTTTTAAGGTCTTAGAGGTGTCGGTGGCAGGCTTCTGTAAAGCTGGAAACTTTAACAGGATCTTGTTTACTATTAGCTTCTTCCTAGCTTATATTTGGATGAGGGATGGGCGCTGAGGAGGATCGAAGTCTATATGAAACTCCACGAGAAGTACCTTAAAGAAGCGGAAGATCTTTACGCTAAGAGCTACCTGGACTAAGCGTGTGAGAAATATTAGGGGGTCTTTAAGGCTTTACTCAACATTATGGGAAGAGAAGAGGTTGTTAGAAGGTAGAAAAAATAAAAGTTCTAGGTTAAAGCTTAATGGTGGAGGTTTAATCCTATGCCGATGTTTGTGATCTACCCTGCGAAGCCAGAGGTCTTGAAGCAGATACTTGACGCTTTGGGTGAGCCAAGAGATTTGGAAGTAGAGATCTCGATTAGAGATGAAAGACTCAAGGAACTCTTCAAACTGGATGAGGTGAAATGGTTCACCATACAGTGCACCTGCAGACCAAAAGCTGAAAGAGTTCTCGAACTCTACAGAGAGTACTATGAAGGCTATGTGAACGTGAGCAAAGGAGCTATACTTCAGACTAATGAAAGGCCAAGAACCATATCACACTTTAAAGCAAAATGGTATGTTGATGGTCTCTCAGCTGAGTTCGATGGCTTTAAACTGAAAATATGTAGCCAAGGAAACGTGAGCAAAGCCATTGAGATCCTACAACTCTTTAAAAATAGAGCAATCGACGTGGAAGTAGACTTAAGCAGTAAAGAGATCTAAAAACCTTAAGTCACCATACGCAGATGCGGAACAGGTGTAAAGTCATCCCTAAACGTTAGATTCCTTCGACTTTAGTCAGGGGAGGTGCATAAGTGATTAAAAAGTATAGCTGGGAAGTAGCTTTCTTATGGTATCCTCTCTTCTCGACTAGGAATTCAGATTGCATGTTAAGTTTATATAATCCGTTATTATATGAATATAGATATTATGCTGAGGGGTGGGGTTTTGGACAATATTGGCATTGAGGTTACACCGTCTCTAGTCGATAGTGTCTATAGGAGGGCTTTAAGGAATAGGACGTACTTCAAACTCCACCCCGATGAAAAAGCAATACTCTACTTGGCTAGAAGATTATCTAGAATAAGTAGTCCTACCCTTAAGAAGATACTTCTGAAAATTTTTGAGAAGATAGAGTCTTATCTAGTCTCTAGGTATAGGGTACTGTCTATTGGCCTTAGTATTCTTAGGAGGAGAATTGAACAGGCAATTAAGCTAGGGTATGAGAAGGCTGTAGAATGGTTAGATGATATAGATATGGCAATATACTTAGGAATATCATACTTGAACACATCACCAATATACCAAAAGTATAGCTGTGATCTAAACTAAACAAACAGATCAAATGATGACAAGAATACTAAATCTCCTCAAAGCATACAAGATAGTCGAGCAAGAGGAGCCTGATGCACAGCTCATAGTCATAGGAACTGGAAATTATGAAAGAGAAGCAGGGAAATTGGCTAAAGAGCTGAAGCTTAAGGACGCCGATTTCCCAGGTCACATATCTGAGGGGAGAATATAAGATGGATGCAGAGAGCATGAGTAATAATATCAATGAGCACCTTAGAGGGATAGGGAGTAATGATAACAGAGATAACAGCATGTAGAACACTAGCGATAGCATTCAACGTGTCTAGTCTAAGAGACTCGGTAAGCCACATAGAGACAGAAGTGTTGGTAGAGTCAGGAGACATAGAATAGTTAGTAGAGGCGATAACACACTTACTAACAGATCATGAATTGGGGAATAGACCCACAGAAAACGCTTACAGACATGCACAGCAATATAGCTGGGACAAGAAGACAAAGCTACTCTTGAAGATGGTTGAGGG
>CAYYFB010000011.1:165-5210 GCA_964471255.1 Candidatus Woesearchaeota archaeon | reverse complement strand
GGAGAATGGAGGAAATTGGGCAGGGGTGGGCTTTCAATCCTCTTTTCATTGAGAGTAAAAGTCGGGCAAGTTGCTTTTGAGAAAGTTGTCTCAACTTTCAATCCTCTTTTCATTGAGAGCAAGTATGAGAGGAGAATGGAGGAAATTGGGCAGGGGTGGGCTTTCAATCCTCTTTTCATTGAGAGGAAATGCTTGCAGAAGAGCTTCAATCTAGCGCTATACTTAACTTTCAATCCTCTTTTCATTGAGAGTATACTTGACAAAGACCCGGAATACCATCTTATGAGCCTCCTTTCAATCCTCTTTTCATTGAGAGAGGATTTCAAAAGATGGCTTTGGTAACGAAAAGAGTAAACTTTCAATCCTCTTTTCATTGAGAGTTATGCGAGAAATGCGTGGAAGATTTTAGACGAGAGACCGCCTTTCAATCCTCTTTTCATTGAGAGTATACTTGACAAAGACCCGGAATACCATCTTATGAGCCTCCTTTCAATCCTCTTTTCATTGAGAGAGGATTTCAAAAGATGGCTTTGGTAACGAAAAGAGTAAACTTTCAATCCTCTTTTCATTGAGAGTTATGCGAGAAATGCGTGGAAGATTTTAGACGAGAGACCGCCTTTCAATCCTCTTTTCATTGAGAGTTACATTTGTTGCATTATCAAAGTTTGAAAATTCTACTTTCAATCCTCTTTTCATTGAGAGTGACACTTGGGCACTCTGACAAGTGATGAAAAGGTTGGTCCTTTCAATCCTCTTTTCATTGAGAGTAGCTTTGAATCTTGCAACTGATCTATCAAGCATCCTACTTTCAATCCTCTTTTCATTGAGAGTATATATTCAAGAATAACGCAGAGGAGTTCTGCTTTGAGCTTTCAATCCTCTTTTCATTGAGAGTTCGAACCAGGTAAGCCCTGCCCAAAGCTTGTAAAAATTCTCTTTCAATCCTCTTTTCATTGAGAGGGGGCAAGGAATTCCTCAGCCTTTCCTTTTGTAGCTAGATACTTTCAATCCTCTTTTCATTGAGAGTCCAGATCATGTTTACGCTTGGAAGCCAGCAAACAACTACAAGCTTTCAATCCTCTTTTCATTGAGAGTACAAAGGAAGTAAAACAAAATACGAGGAAAACGGCGACTTTCAATCCTCTTTTCATTGAGAGAATACAAGCAATTACCAGCAATTGCTTTTTACTTTGCTAGCAACTTTCAATCCTCTTTTCATTGAGAGGGTTCAGGAACACGGTAAACGGTTGGGCAAATCAACCCCCTTTCAATCCTCTTTTCATTGAGAGTACACAGATTGCTAGATCTTGAGCCTAAGAGTCCTGTTGCCACTTTCAATCCTCTTTTCATTGAGAGATCTCGGACCAGCAACTGCCGATTGCCAAGTAGTCCTATCTTTCAATCCTCTTTTCATTGAGAGTGTATGTATAGGTGTTATGATTGTTTCCTGGGGGTTCTCGCTTTCAATCCTCTTTTCATTGAGAGACTACAACAACAGGAACAAACGGATATTATGAGTTTGTAATCTTTCAATCCTCTTTTCATTGAGAGAGAGAAAAAATAAAAGAACTTTCAGAGCATTATGCAGAATTCTTTCAATCCTCTTTTCATTGAGAGGAGTTGAAAGAGGAGAAAGAGGCTACTATAGAGGATATTCCTTTCAATCCTCTTTTCATTGAGAGGACAGTGTAAAAATAATTGCAACAGACATCGATGAGGACAACTTTCAATCCTCTTTTCATTGAGAGTTCTAAATCGAAAGACAATTATTATTTTAGGAAAGGATCAAACTTTCAATCCTCTTTTCATTGAGAGCTATAAGTATCTGTTGTTTTACTTGTGGCATTCTCCATACCTTTCAATCCTCTTTTCATTGAGAGCCCAACTCAGCCAAGCGTTCATAAATAAGGCTAAGCTCAGACTTTCAATCCTCTTTTCATTGAGAGTCTACAGGTACTACAGACATTATTTTGTCAGATTGCACAGATGTCTTTCAATCCTCTTTTCATTGAGAGTTCTTCTAGCTTAGCTACTCCATGCTCATAGAAATCCTCTTTCAATCCTCTTTTCATTGAGAGAAGACCAAGAGAAAAGAATGCTGGAAACTTTAGAGATTTGTCTTTCAATCCTCTTTTCATTGAGAGTTCAGGATGATGGAGGAAAAAGTTAGGAAAAGCGTAGAAATCATCTTTCAATCCTCTTTTCATTGAGAGTACAGCGAGATAAGGGAATACTTTGAAATTAAGAACGTTACCTTTCAATCCTCTTTTCATTGAGAGTTGCATTTGATGGTCTTTATTATTTCCATTATTCTTTATACCTTTCAATCCTCTTTTCATTGAGAGCTCGCACCAGACAACGTCATTGCACTGAACACGATTATAGTCTTTCAATCCTCTTTTCATTGAGAGAGAATGCGTTATTGTTAAACATTGATTTAGATAAGGATGCTTTCAATCCTCTTTTCATTGAGAGGATATTGAGGAAAGAAAGCCGAATATTGAAGTGATAACTTTCAATCCTCTTTTCATTGAGAGTATCATTTAGTTCCTCGCTAATTTTTTTTATTTATTTTTTCTTTCAATCCTCTTTTCATTGAGAGCACTGACGCTGACAGAGAGAAAAGGATGCTAGAGAATCTCCTTTCAATCCTCTTTTCATTGAGAGTTAATTGCTAAGGGTCTTGACACCATAGCAAAGAAGATCTTTCAATCCTCTTTTCATTGAGAGAATTTTGACAAGAGAAGAAGTTCTTGATTTCTTTGAAAAAAGCTTTCAATCCTCTTTTCATTGAGAGAGCATGAGAGAGCTTTTTTACTAATCACATGAAGGAGCTTACTTTCAATCCTCTTTTCATTGAGAGATTAAGCCGTCTGTTGTAACTGGAGAGGGGGGAATTGTATGCAACTTTCAATCCTCTTTTCATTGAGAGGATGAAATAGAATCAAGATACCTAATATTCGTCCCATCTTCCTTTCAATCCTCTTTTCATTGAGAGAAAATATCCTAAATTCTTCTAGGAGCTTTCTAGTTCCCCCCTTTCAATCCTCTTTTCATTGAGAGGAAGACCCTTATATAATAAGAGTTGACGGGAAAAGAGTTAAAACTTTCAATCCTCTTTTCATTGAGAGTCCTCATCAACCTTTACATGCCTTATAGCATGGGGCATAATACACTATTCTTTCAATCCTCTTTTCATTGAGAGTCTTTTCCTTCTTAGCTCATCCCTTAGGTCATCACTTCTTTCAATCCTCTTTTCATTGAGAGTTCTCCTTGACAGTCCCAGAAGGGAAAAAGGTTACAATACTCTTTCAATCCTCTTTTCATTGAGAGTGCCTTTAAGCTTGGATAATTGGATCATCTACTGGTATAACTTTCAATCCTCTTTTCATTGAGAGACATATCATGAGTTTAGAGAATACTTTGAAGAGAAAAATATCTTTCAATCCTCTTTTCATTGAGAGTCCCCAGTAGAGATACATATCCCCGTAACCTGAAATCGAATCCCTTTCAATCCTCTTTTCATTGAGAGATAAAAGAAAAGAGAAAGTTATTCAAGCTTTATGGCTTCTCCTTTCAATCCTCTTTTCATTGAGAGTTCGATTTCAGCGCCTTCAGAAAAGAGTTGGAAGGAAACTTTCAATCCTCTTTTCATTGAGAGTACGTATTCAATGGTTATCGCTTTTATCACAACGCTGTCTTTCAATCCTCTTTTCATTGAGAGGATGCTTTAGGTAGTGGCAAGTCTGAGCTTGACAAATTGAACTTTCAATCCTCTTTTCATTGAGAGCTGAAACTGGAACGGCTCATGTCGAAACAATTGTAATTTCTTTCAATCCTCTTTTCATTGAGAGTCCCTCTTAATTTTTTATATTTTTACTTATAATATAATTATTCTTTCAATCCTCTTTTCATTGAGAGATACGACATTTGTAACCACAAAGGACACTACGGCTAATGTCTTTCAATCCTCTTTTCATTGAGAGTTATCTGTGAAAATTATAAGCTCCTCGAAGGAAAAATAGCGACTTTCAATCCTCTTTTCATTGAGAGAGCGGGAGTGTTCGTAAAGGGAAGATTGCTGTATTACAACTTTCAATCCTCTTTTCATTGAGAGATAACAATAAGTGAAACAGCAGGCTATGATAGAATAGCCTTTCAATCCTCTTTTCATTGAGAGCAAATAAGCACCGTTACGAGCGAACTTAAGAACATGCTAGCTTTCAATCCTCTTTTCATTGAGAGTACTCAAACCAGGCGCTTACTCGAGCAACCAGAGGTCAGGCCTTTCAATCCTCTTTTCATTGAGAGATTTGGCAAAGAAAGCCGCAAAATATTTAAGAAAAACTTTCAATCCTCTTTTCATTGAGAGTGTTAGGAAAGACCACCATGTCCAGGAAAATTGATGTTGCTTTCAATCCTCTTTTCATTGAGAGTTCAAGAAGCCGAAGGTTGAGGATGAAAAAAGTGACACTTCTTTCAATCCTCTTTTCATTGAGAGACCTTACGTAGCTAAGAAAGCCGCTAAAAGAACTATAAACTTTCAATCCTCTTTTCATTGAGAGAAGAGAGTGGGGGTGGTGAACATGAAAGAAAATGAAACTTTCAATCCTCTTTTCATTGAGAGAGCAGATACAGGGACTATGTATGCCCTAAGTGCGGTTACCTTTCAATCCTCTTTTCATTGAGAGGCTTACGCTTTCGGAAGATTGCTCACAACCCACAAAGCTATCTTTCAATCCTCTTTTCATTGAGAGTTCACATTTTAGTAAACCTCCTGCTACTCTCCAGCATCTAACTTTCAATCCTCTTTTCATTGAGAGTAGGCTAATTTATGCACCAAAATCTAGGCTATGGCTTAACTTTCAATCCTCTTTTCATTGAGAGTCACTTATCAAATCACTCAAGCATTGCCAAAACTCCACCTTTCAATCCTCTTTTCATTGAGAGTTCACCGTAATTTAATTCAATGTTACAAGTTTTTTCTACACTTTCAATCCTCTTTTCATTGAGAGTTCACCGTAATTTAATTCAATGTTACAAGT
>CAYYFB010000011.1:0-65 GCA_964471255.1 Candidatus Woesearchaeota archaeon | reverse complement strand
TTTTTCTACACTTTCAATCCTCTTTTCATTGAGAGAGAACTACCTCTGAGAATAAGCTTATCTAT
>CAYYFB010000010.1:0-6223 GCA_964471255.1 Candidatus Woesearchaeota archaeon | reverse complement strand
TAGGGGGAAGTTCCTAAATGCCAGAGTCTATGGGTATGCTGATGGTACTCTAAAGATATTCTATAAGGATAAAGTATACCAGATGGATGCAGACGATGAGAGTACTCTGAAAAAAGCACTCTACGAGGTATGCGTATTCGAGGGTCTAGATCACAATACCTCATCCAAGAGGATTGAGGAGTACCTGAGGGAGCTCAATAGATCCTACATCCCACCACACATCGTAGAGGCTCCAGATGGTACCCAGATCAGGATCGCAGACCACGAGGACTCGGATCCACTAGTTGATGGTAGGGTAGAGTTTCCCCTATGGATCTGGGGTGTTTTCAAGCATGGAGATGTAGAGGTAGAGGGTGCTAAGGCAGTACTAGTGGAGAGCGGTGGGGATGGTATCGAGTTCCTCAGTATGCCAATTCCAGAGGATGTCCTAGTGGGTGTGAAGTATGAGCTTGTGGAGAACTGTGTACTGAACGTTAGGGAGATGAAAGAGCTGAAATCCTGTATTGATAATAGGGAGGTTCCATCTTGGAGAGAGGTCTATAATGGTATTCTGGGCATGATTAAGGAGTACGCTGGGCTTGACGATAGGGGGTATACTATAATAGCCCTCTTCATAATACACTCCTACTTCTACGAGCTATTCCCCCATACTCTGTACTTGATAATTGTGGGCGAATCTGGTAGTGGTAAGAGGAATACTAAGATGTTTATAGCAAAGACTACTAGGAGTATCTCAGTAGCATCTCCCACTATAGCATCGATGACTAGGATAATCAACGAGGTTAGGGGCTGTTTAATTGTCGATGAGACTAGGTTCGACGAATTCCTCAGGTACTTCTTCAATATTGGGAGTCAAAAGGGTGCATTCGTAATCAGGTGTGATAGGGATAATCCAAACATAATAGTCACACTAAACGCCTACTCGCCTAAAGTATTCGTCTGCCAACACTCTCAGTTAAGCATGTTGCCAGAGGATACTAGGAATAGGAGTATCGTCATCCAAATGGTCAGGAGGAAGGGTGCCTACAGAAGGGAGATTAGGAGGGAGGATGTATGGGATCTGGTAAAGAAGCTATACCTCCTGATGATATTCAGATGGAGGGAGTACTTGGAAGCATACAGAATGCTAGACCCTATTGTTTCAAAGTACTTGGGAGGTCATGCTAGGGATAAGTGGCTACACATAATATCTCTCTCCTATCTTATTGGAAGGGATGTCCTAGAGAGGGTACTTGACTACTGTATTGAGGAGTATAGGAGGAGGGAGGAGTTCAGTGAGGTAGTGAGGTACACTATAAATGGAATACTGAGGGCACTATACCTATCACTCACTACAGGTACTGGAGAGGTACTGAGGAAGTACGATATTGATGAGCTTGTGGATGAGGTAAGGGTTGAAAGGGATGAGAAGAGAGTGAGGCTAACACCAAAGGCGATAGTTATCGCTAATGAGGGGTACTATGATGGGAAGGATAGGGAGCACAGGAGTACTGTGAGGCGAGTAGGAAAACTACTGAAGAGGGCTGAGCTAGAGTTTGTCGTAGGGTATTCTAGGGAGGGCAAGGGGAGGACTAGGTTCCACACGATAGATCTACGGAAACTGTACGACTACCTTAAGGGTTATGAGCCTGAGCTACCAGAGGATATAGACTATGGATTGATAAGGGATGAGATTGGTCTGGACTTCGAGAGTATTGGTTCTAGGCTTTCAGAGTTCAGGAGTAGGGTATTAGAGGTGTGGGATAGGAAGAAAGGGAATACGTCAAAATCGGAAAACATGTCCGCAACGTCCGAAATGTCCGCCACAAATCATATTCATGAGAAGGAGAAAAAGGAGGAAAAAGAAAGTGAAAAAGAAGAAAAAATAGAGAAAGAACTTGAAAAAA
Organism: Candidatus Woesearchaeota archaeon; assembly: GCA_964471255.1. Taxonomy (GTDB): domain Archaea; phylum Nanobdellota; class Nanobdellia; order CAYMVK01; family CAYYFB01; genus CAYYFB01. The sequence goes on along the minus strand of CAYYFB010000010.1, from coordinate 4,337 downwards.
TTAAAGGAGAATTCAAAAAGGAGGAAGGAGCTGAAAAGAAATTAGAGGCGGACATTTCGGACATGACGGACATTTTTTCGCCAGAAAACGTAATAGGTAATTTAAGGAAACACGGTGTTAAAGTATTGGGAGAATGGAGTAGTAGGGTTAGTGAGTTCTTAGAGTGGCTTAAGACGTGTAGTGGTGTGGACTACGATATAGCGTGTAATATGCTAATGCTGGAGTTCAGAGTAGCGAAGAGGAAGGATGAGGCAGAGAAGTGTCTGGAGGAACTAGAAAAGATGGGTATTATCAGGATCGAGAGGGAGAGGTGGGGGTATGGAAGAGTCTACTACACGGGAGGATAGCCTACTGGGCAAGGTGATAGAGTACTTCAGAAAGTACACTTCAGTAGGAGTATTGAGGGCACTAGAGGACCTGTACACCATGTACGGTATAGATCCAGTTGATGGTATGAGGGCTATCAACAGGCTTATTGAAATGGGTATTGTAGAGCGGGTAGGGGACATATACGATGGAGTACTTAACTACACATTCAAGCATGGTGAAAGGGGAGATGGAGGGGTAGTGATGGAGTTTGAGGCTGATGCTGTAAGGAGGGTTATAGAAGTCCGCAAAAAGAGGATAATCGACTGGAGTGGTTCCGAGAGTAGAGAGAAGCCCAAGGATATTGAAAATGGTAAGAGGGGTATTGAGAGGTGGCTAGGGTAAGTGCTATTGAATTCCTAGAGAAGTTCCTATTCCCAGTAGACCTATCCAGAGACTACTGGATTGACGATGAGGTTAAGAGGGGATCCTCGAAGGGGATGCTACTGACTAGGGATGGGCTCAGGGATTGGTACCTGAAGCGTAAGGATTTGGGTAGGTGCTGGGTTAGTGTGTGCTACTATGGGGAGGACTTTAAGCCTGAATTTCTAGATAGGGTTGTCTATGATCTGGATATACCACTAAAGAAAGACCTCTGCATGAGGTTAAGGAAAGAGGATGGGAGCCTATTTAGAGAGTGGCTCAACTTCGTTAGGATAGAGGCATACAGGCTATACAACTTCATAGCTAAACGGTATGACACTACTCCAATACTAATCTACACAGGGAATAGGGGATATCAGATACATGTACTCCTAGACAGGCTAATCGAGGCAGAGCACTACAGTACAGTTTTCAACATTCTGAGAGCTGGATTCGTTGAAAGAAAGATTCCAGAGTGGCTTATCAGAGAGACTAGGAGTATTCTAGGGGATTTTGAGCTTGAGAGCATTATCGACTGGCACGTTACCGACAACGCTAAGATGATGAGGATACCCTACACTAGGCATGAGTCAGGTGGAGTGTGTACAATTATAGATCCAAACAGCTTCAAACCACTAAAGGCTGGAAGGAGTATGGGACTTCTGGGTAGACCTATAGACGCTAGTTGGATTGAGAGAATAGTCAGTACGAAAACAGGGCTTAAGAGGGGTAGTAGAGTAAGGCTTTCAAAGAAGAGGAAGAATAAAAGACGATATTCAATTGAAGACCTGTTAGAACACCACTCCCCACCATGTATTAAGGCTATTTGGGAGAAGTTCAAGGCAAGGATAGAGGTAGACCACTACTCAAGACTAGTCCTACTATGGTACCTGATGAACAAAGGGTATTCAAAGGATGAGGTAATAGAGATATTCAAATTACTACCAGACTATAATGAGAAGAAGACGAGGTATCAAGTAGAATATGCGTACAAGAGGCACTACAGAATGCCATCTTGTAAAAAGAGGAAGGAGTGGGGGGTCTGCATCAGGAGTGAAGGTTTTTGTACTGAAGGGAAAACTTAGAGTTTTTTGGATAGTTCTAAGAGCTTTCTCAGTTCCTCCTCCATTCGTTCACGTGTACTCTTAAGCCATTCCTCCCTACTATGAGTAGGTTGACATAGTGATGCTATTTTTTGAAGCTGTTGTCGTAACTCCTCTGAGGTATTCTTCCTACCTCCGTATGCACTATAGTAGCTCAGGTATTCGAGTGTCTCTCTAATTTGATCAATAATGTCTTGTCTAAGATCGATACGTGGATCATCTACATCCTTGAGTACGTACCAGATACTATACATGGACTCTAACTGCTTCTTCACCTCATCACGATACTGATCTCTTCTCTCCCTTCTCTCCTTAAACCTCCTGTACTCCTCCCTGATTACATCACTTAGCGTCCTCGCCAGTACTCCTAAGATGAAGCCTACCAGTAGGCTCAGCGTAGATTGCATACTAGCTCTTCTTCTCTCCAGTTCTCACAATTTCAAATCCTCTAAGTTTAAGTTCAATTATTTTACTCAACGGTAATCCCGTCTCGTCCCTTATCTTAACGAGCTTCTCATACTCCTCCTCATCCAGTAGTATACAGACCTGCTTCTTCCCCATTGAACCACCATGAATGACATTGTAAATCATTATATTTAAGTGTTTCTAAATTAGATATCCTCAAGTACACTAGCCCTCATGAAGAACCAATAACCCTTTATAAACGTATTGTTCAACTCAGTTATCCTCTAATCGCTTCGACAACATATATTTCTGAGCTTTTAAATACATATTATATTGAGGGGTGGAGTAGTGAGATTGAATAAGAGGAGTGGGGTAGATCCAGTAGTCGTACTCGCAGTAGCAGTAGTTATTGGCATAGCCGCAGCAATCGGATACTACTGGTGGAAGAGCAGACAGGAATTAGAGAGAATGACCCTCTATCCCCAAGGAGACGGTGGTAAGTGTACTGTAATAGATACTGAGGAGAGGAAAGCACCTAACCAGAAGATATGGCGAGAAGGAAATACCATAGTAACCGAGACGGTATGGGAAAGAGCTCTAAAAGAGTACACAGCTACAATATGGATCTCCCTAGAGCCACCATTAGAACGAAAGATTGTAATTCAGTTTAAAATAGAGGGAGAGGCGACAACAGGAGATCTAGTTATAATTTTGAAAAGGTTTAGCGATGCCAAACCTGCTCAGTGGTACTGGCTTTGTACTAAGCTAGAACGCATGAAAAAAGGCATATGGTACACGGTAGAACTGAGGAGGGATGGGGGTTCTGTAGAGCCCGACATACCCTATGCTTTGTATGATCCAAAACCCCACTGGCCTAAGATCGAGAAACCAGATGCACTACTTATATATGTAGACGAAGGGGACAAGCCGGTAAGGATTTACGTTAAAATTCTATACAGAGATTAGACTAATTTAGGATAATCGAGTTCTAGCTTATGTAGATGTTGAGTGTGTGAGCTGAACTCCTTTTTAAACACACCCTATATTGATGAAGTCGAAAAGTATAGTTTGGGTAGGTTTACTACTACTAATAGTGCTAGTTAGCAGTTCAGTACTAGTCAAAGCTGATACTAAAGTGCTACAGGCAACAGGAAATGTGTCTGCAACAGCGACTAGATATAGACATCGTGTAGAAAGTAGTGATACCGTCTCCCTTAGCGGTGTCCCCCTTGATCGTCCCATCAGGATCTACATAGAGTATTCGTGGAGGGTTGATGTCCTAAACTTATCGCAGGCGTACTATGATCACGCTTCCATCGGGATTATTGATGGGTGGAGTGGAATCCCCCTCTACTCAAAGATAGTCCACTGGTCTGATCTAGTCAAGGATGAGAGTGTACCATACTCATGGTACTACGCTGAGGGGAGTGGGACAATCCAGTACCCATATAACTTAGTCCAAAACTCGCTTGGGAATCCGGCAATCGAACTCTATGTCGAGGCAGAGAGGGGTGTGGGTGGTGAAACTGGGTATATTCAGGTGAAGCTGAGCGTGACTTTTAAGTGCGAGTACCCTACCAAGTGTTCCATCTCTGTCGTGGATAATAAGGGTAATCCCCTTTCTGGCTCTATCAGTATAGGCGATTCGTCATTTACGCATGGAGATGAGGCATACCTCTACGCTGATGGATATGGGCTGAGTGCGCCTGATAAAATAGGTGACCATGTATTTGATCACTGGGAGTACTCTGGTGCTATCTCTGTAGTCGATAGGAAATCGGCATCGACATATCTCTATGCCAACTGCAAGGATGGCACTCTGAAGGCGGTATATAAGAAGAGTGGAGGCGATGGAGGGGGTGGTGGAAATGGCACTAAGTACTACTTGACCATAAAGGTTGATCCATCTGGCTCTGGTACTACTAACCCATCCCCTGGTACTTACGCATACGATCCGGACGCTACCGTAACTGTTTCGGCTAGTCCATATAGTGGTTATGAGTTTAGCCATTGGACACTTGACGGCTCCTACTACTCCTCATCGCCCGGAGTGACAGTTACCATGAACTCGAACCACACTCTAGTAGCACACTTCGAGAC
>CAYYFB010000009.1:5426-8071 GCA_964471255.1 Candidatus Woesearchaeota archaeon | reverse complement strand
AAGTTTTTGCTGTTTTCTTCGAAAAATCTCCAGTGCTCTCGTATCGGATACTTAATACTGGCAATGCTCAAGGATAAACTTAGAGGGGATCTCTTATCACTGACGCAATCTGGGAAATACTGCTCAAAAAGGTTTAGGAACTTCTCAATAACCATTTTTGTTAATTCTGGTGAGTATTTAAATACGCCTAGCTCATCATATTCAGCAATAGGTTTTTTAATACCTTCAACTCTGCTAAACTCCTTCCAGAACCCTTTTAGCATTTCTTTATAGTCTTTGTTGAAATCTACTTGCAAAGCAAGGGGTCTAAACTCATCCTTAGAAAGCTCTAATTCATTTATTTCATTCCTTAAATTATTTTTCTTATTTTCCAATTTTCCTATATCTGATTCTATACCTTTAATTTTATCACTAATTTTCTTTATTTTTTGACCCATTGTTTTCTTTTTTTCTTTGTCACTTAATTTTTTGACTTCTTCTATAAGTTTTTTCCTTTCATTCTCCTTGCTTGTTTTAATAGACATCTTTCTATTAATTTCTTCCTCAATATTTTTCAATTCATTTTTCTTTTTCCTAATAATCTCATCTACATATTCTTCGAATGCATTTTGTAGCCAATCTTCTAATTTTTTCTGATCCAAAGAGAACTTAAACCAACAAACCTTAACACCCTCTTCTTCCCACACTGTTGCATATTCTCTAAAGGGTTCTCCCATATCTCTTATTTCCTGACATTTCTCACATATCCATTCTCTTATGGTTTCTTTTATTCGTTCTACTCCTTCCCTCTGCTGACATATATCGCAAATATGTGGCTCTATTTCGTCTGGAATTTCTGGCATAAGGTACCTTCTGTACACTTTAGTGCCTCTATTACCAAGAATATTCAACCTTGGTTGTTCGTTTAATTCTCTTGCTCGCAGAGTTTTTCTATCCAGTATCGAGTTCAATATTCCTAAATCAGCCAAAGTTTCCTCTACTTCTATGTAAAAACCCCAGTCCAGAAGTGGTTTGAGTATTTCCTTTAAGTCTTGGTTTGGTGGAAGAAACAGAGTGATAAAATCTGAAGTAGCAAATATAACTTCATCTTTGTAATAACTTACAATGCAATTTACAAGTTCCTCTCTTTTTCTGAGCAAGTTTATATCGTGTAATCTAACAAAAGAATGTGGAAATTTTATCCAGCATTTTACTAATCTCGCTTGCCATTTACCTTTATCAATATCTGTATTGCCTGTTGTTCTTCTGCCTCCTTCGGCTTCCTTTATGGTTTTTACTTTTTCGCCATTATACTCTATCGCTATTGCACCATTAGGTTCTGTGATTAGTCTGGCGTTCTTCTCAAGAACTCCGTAGATTTTACCTACAAGTTCAGCATGCGTGTAAAGAGAGGTAACATTTCTAGGAACAGATTTATCTTCAGGAGTGAGTAAAAGGTTCTCTCTATACTTACTCAGAAATCTTTCTCCAGATTGACAATTTTCAATTTCATTAAACATATTTTTTAAATCATCAATAGTCCTAAATGCTGCCCATTGCTTTCCTTTATCTTCCATTTTCTTGTAAAAATTCTTATTCCATAGCTTATAAATACCTTTTTGAGAAGATTTTGGCCCTCTACCTCCTACTGCCCTTGAAACCGAAGAAGCAAGGTGATCAGCAAGTATAAGTAGAAACAGGTTGGGTCTAAAATTTAATGGTACATCACTCCAGCTATTAATATCTGTGTCACTTTTTATCTCATGATGGTATTGACCCCACCATGATGGAGAAGTTGGCTGCGAAATTCCAAGCCTTTGAAAGTTAAAATCAACAAAAACATGTCCTTTCCAAGATTTCCCAATTTGCTTCTCAACATCTTCCTTAACTCTATTATCGACTAATTTACCTATATCATGCAGTTCTGGAACGAATTTTTTATTTAACATTTATTTATCTTCTATATAAGACAGTTTCTTAAAAATCTTTACTTCTTAGTTCTTAGTTTGAGCCATTTCTAAATAAAATAAGCTCCAAGTATTTTCGGTAAAGTTTTAAGTAAATATAGGAAGAAAGGACCTCTGCAGAAATGGTCAAAATAATGTAATAACATCTTCTTTTCCCAATCTTCTTTTAAATACACCTTCAATTCAACCACCCGAATATTTCACCATAACACCAACCCATTTATCGACATCTTTCTTTGTTTTGCTTAACCTAGCTAATTTGACAGCATCTCTCACATTCCTTGAGAACTTAACTACTTTCTTGGCTATGTATTCAGCTCCTGAGGTAATTTGTGTAGATAATTGGCACTCGCAAACACCCAACACTTCAACTCCTCATCAATATGCATGCCATACTTATCTACCTTAATTCTTCCTTCCTCCATCAAGCTTAACAAAATGCTTAAATCCTCTCTTTTCATCTTATCGATTTCGTCAATGATCAAATATCTTGGCTTTTTCTTTAGCAATATTTCGCCTAATCCAGCTTTTGTTACCCTTGGCCCAAAAACTATGGAAGCACCTGACAATTTCTCAATTTCTAGCAAGAATAGAGTTTTCGCTGTTCCTGGCAACCCTACAAGCAACACATGAACTGGCTTCTCGCTTTGCAAGCTTCTTTTGATTAGCTCTTTTACATCATCGTAACCTACGATAGGT
>CAYYFB010000009.1:0-5416 GCA_964471255.1 Candidatus Woesearchaeota archaeon | reverse complement strand
CAGGATTTCCACATATTCTGGCTTCATTTTTATAGCCTCTCTAATACTTTAGTAACCACAAATCTTTATCCCCTTAATCACCTTTATTAGGATCTCCTTTCTCAAGTATTTTGTAAAACCTTCTTCTCACATGATATTTGATACCTCTTCAAACTCTCTGAGGAACATCACACTCCTTATCCTTTCAATACTTTTAGTTCTTCTGAAACATACAGCCAAGCGACTTACCACAAATTAAGTTTCCAAAAGCACCTTTCAATACTTTTAGTTCTTCTGAAACCTAAATTCTGCTGGGATTCCACGCAAACATGCTATATCCTCTTTCAATACTTTTAGTTCTTCTGAAACTCCTCAGGGAAAAATACAAAAACCACGAAGGAGTTTACCTTTCAATACTTTTAGTTCTTCTGAAACTTATACTTCGTAATGTCGTGATATTCTCTTACTTTCTTCTTTCAATACTTTTAGTTCTTCTGAAACGGTGCTATGTTTGTTTCAACAAAAAATGTTTTTTCGATCATCTTTCAATACTTTTAGTTCTTCTGAAACGATTATCGGGGTGACGATGGTGGAATACAACAGAGAGACCTTTCAATACTTTTAGTTCTTCTGAAACGTTTGCTCTCTGGAGTTTTTGATACCTTTGAGCTTAAGCCTCTTTCAATACTTTTAGTTCTTCTGAAACGAGAAAGGCATAGTGGAAGCAGAGCTAACAGGAAACGATGCTTTCAATACTTTTAGTTCTTCTGAAACTGGCAACAATTTCTACAGCCCATCTAACCACTCTTTTCTTTCAATACTTTTAGTTCTTCTGAAACATCGCAAAATAAAATCAGCAAAAAAAGTTTTTCGAAATTCTTTCAATACTTTTAGTTCTTCTGAAACACAACATCTATGTATCCTGCAGTACCAGAGTTTTTGAATATCTTTCAATACTTTTAGTTCTTCTGAAACGAAGAAATACACAAAGTAGTCGGAAGAAACTTCAAAATAGCTGTATTCTTTCAATACTTTTAGTTCTTCTGAAACGGTATGCCGAGGTATAGGCTTAAAAACTACATACGCAAGGCTTTCAATACTTTTAGTTCTTCTGAAACTTTTCCACCAATGCGCAATCCGAATTTTTGATATTTCTCACTTTCAATACTTTTAGTTCTTCTGAAACTCATGCTTTATCAGCAGCTCTCGCAGTTTCAAAAATATCCTTTCAATACTTTTAGTTCTTCTGAAACACAATAAGATGCTTTGTCAACAACGTTCCGCAGGATCAACTTTCAATACTTTTAGTTCTTCTGAAACATACGCATGGGTCACAGACAAAAGCAAAGTAATTTTTATCAACTTTCAATACTTTTAGTTCTTCTGAAACTATTGATAGCTAGCTCTGACTTCAATGTCGCTTCCTGTCTTTCAATACTTTTAGTTCTTCTGAAACGCGAGAAGAGCTTTACCGCCTGGAAAAAGGAGAAGCAAATCCTTTCAATACTTTTAGTTCTTCTGAAACAGCACATATGTGATAGACTTCGGGTGGAACATGCAGGCAACTTTCAATACTTTTAGTTCTTCTGAAACAAAGGAACCTGGGATAAATGGTTTTATGGCAAAATAACTAACTTTCAATACTTTTAGTTCTTCTGAAACATGATGTTTCACAAAGTTATAAAAGAAATACTAGATGAATCTTTCAATACTTTTAGTTCTTCTGAAACTTTCAGCTTCTTTTGGTGGATGCACACTTGTAACATGCAGCTTTCAATACTTTTAGTTCTTCTGAAACCATCTTAGAAATTTACAGAGAAAAAGTTGCAGAACGGCTTTCTTTCAATACTTTTAGTTCTTCTGAAACCCTTAGGAACTTTATTATTGGCGTTATATCGTCAACGGTCATCTTTCAATACTTTTAGTTCTTCTGAAACAATTGGAGACATAATTCACATAGGAGGTGAAAAATGATGCTTTCAATACTTTTAGTTCTTCTGAAACATATCACACTTCTTGAGCACTTCTACAGACCAATTTTCCTTCTTTCAATACTTTTAGTTCTTCTGAAACTAACATACTTCGCAACATCCTCCGCATCTGTGAAATCATTCTTTCAATACTTTTAGTTCTTCTGAAACTCGCGTGATTTTCAGAACTCCTTGCATATAAAAGGAGATCTTTCAATACTTTTAGTTCTTCTGAAACATATCGCAAAGCTGGACGGTAAGCTATTCCTCATTGATAACCTTTCAATACTTTTAGTTCTTCTGAAACACTCCCGCAGGGTTACCCGCTTTCTCTCCCCCTACCCAACTTTCAATACTTTTAGTTCTTCTGAAACATCTCCTCATCAGATAGCTCCGATGCCGGCACGACATTGTCCTTTCAATACTTTTAGTTCTTCTGAAACTGACGTTGTCTGGTGCGAGGTACATATGAATTGCTCCGTAGAGCTTTCAATACTTTTAGTTCTTCTGAAACTTGTCAGACGGCGGCCCCTCCGTCATCTCTTTTCTATCTGAACTTTCAATACTTTTAGTTCTTCTGAAACAATAATTCAAAGAGCAATAAGTGCATGCTTCAATTTAAGAACTTTCAATACTTTTAGTTCTTCTGAAACTGAAGAGGTTTATTAGAGCAAAAGAAAAGGGAAAGAAGTTCTTTCAATACTTTTAGTTCTTCTGAAACCTGCCTGAACCTGAGCTAGCACAGGTATTTTGCCCAATAGTCTTTCAATACTTTTAGTTCTTCTGAAACGAAACTTGTGTGTATAGACCTTGATTCACCGGAGCATTTTCTTTCAATACTTTTAGTTCTTCTGAAACTTTTTCCACCAATATACCTTAAATCCAGCTTGATAAGTTCCCTTTCAATACTTTTAGTTCTTCTGAAACATACTACAAAATCAGTGATCCAGAAATCGCTAAAAAAGTCTTTCAATACTTTTAGTTCTTCTGAAACTTCCATCTTTCGTATTCTGAAAAAAATAACCCTATCCGTCTTTCAATACTTTTAGTTCTTCTGAAACGCGTACGCATGAATAGCAATTCTTTCCTGTCCATATTTCTTTCAATACTTTTAGTTCTTCTGAAACTTATTATTCTTACAAAAATTCAAGGAAAGAACTGTAGCTGCTTTCAATACTTTTAGTTCTTCTGAAACAGAGTTCCATATGAAAAGTCATAATTCCAACCATTCTGTCTTTCAATACTTTTAGTTCTTCTGAAACGCCTCAGCAGCGGAAGTTGCTGTAGAATCTGCTGCTGAGGCTTTCAATACTTTTAGTTCTTCTGAAACTTTATAGTTAATTCATCGACAGCAAGCTCTTCACCACTTGCACTTTCAATACTTTTAGTTCTTCTGAAACGAGTTGACTCTAAAGCAGCATCTATCTCCTGAGGAGTCTTTCAATACTTTTAGTTCTTCTGAAACTCCCAGTAGGCGATTAGCTCATACTTTAGGTAATACTCCTTTCAATACTTTTAGTTCTTCTGAAACAATAACTCCAGCTATTGAATAAGCAAAAACTACGCTATTTCTTTCAATACTTTTAGTTCTTCTGAAACAGAAACAACTAACAATGTAGTTTTTACTTATAAACTAGCCTTTCAATACTTTTAGTTCTTCTGAAACGAAGTTTTAGAGAATAAAGTTATAGTTTTAGAAACAAAAGCTTTCAATACTTTTAGTTCTTCTGAAACATGTTCCCATTGACATAAAGGCTCAATCTGTGGGCAACATCTTTCAATACTTTTAGTTCTTCTGAAACAAAAACCTAGTTTCGTCATTTTTTCAGAATGACTTTTTTATCTTTCAATACTTTTAGTTCTTCTGAAACAATTTGAAGTTGAAAAAGCAAATCCGCAACCACGCGCTTATTTCTTTCAATACTTTTAGTTCTTCTGAAACGCGTAACGGGTTGTGCTGAGAGAGTTACCACTCTCCTTTTCTTTCAATACTTTTAGTTCTTCTGAAACATTCTAAAACGCTGTACCACTATCTTGCAGAAACTAACGCTTTCAATACTTTTAGTTCTTCTGAAACGAAATATTGAAGCAGATGCTGTATGGTGATGGTAAGATTGCACTTTCAATACTTTTAGTTCTTCTGAAACACTGTTATCTGCTAGAAAGGAAATATCCCAATCTTTTTGACCTTTCAATACTTTTAGTTCTTCTGAAACAGAAAGAGGTTCCTGTCCATATTTCCTGACTATACTTTTGCTTTCAATACTTTTAGTTCTTCTGAAACAACTTCTCTAGGCTCTGCATAGGTGAATGGTGCAACCTCCTTTCAATACTTTTAGTTCTTCTGAAACTTCTTAGTCGCCACACTAAGGTCATTGTTACGCTTCAGGACTTTCAATACTTTTAGTTCTTCTGAAACATCCAAACATATCTGCAAAAACAATAGCTCTTTTTGGTACCTTTCAATACTTTTAGTTCTTCTGAAACCAGAAACTATCCAGATGTAAAGATAACTATAAAGCCAATCTTTCAATACTTTTAGTTCTTCTGAAACTTCTCTTGTGTAGAATACTTTCACTATCTTTAAATCAACACTTTCAATACTTTTAGTTCTTCTGAAACATCGATGGGAGAAAACATGTAACCGATTATTTGAGAGGAACTTTCAATACTTTTAGTTCTTCTGAAACAAGAAATCAGAGACAATTTACGATACTTTCTAATTGCATCTCTTTCAATACTTTTAGTTCTTCTGAAACTAATTGCAAAAAGCTCCCCAGTACCATCAGCGAAATACACTTTCAATACTTTTAGTTCTTCTGAAACTGCCACCTTTTTCATTTCTACCACCCCTTACGCCCCCACCTTTCAATACTTTTAGTTCTTCTGAAACAATAAAGAAGAAGAAGCCTGAGGACTTCATTTGCAAACTTTCAATACTTTTAGTTCTTCTGAAACGTGATTGCCCAGGTCAGGCAGGGGGAGACAAATAGTGGTCTGCATCTTTCAATACTTTTAGTTCTTCTGAAACAAGATGCAGTCCTGCTCGGCACAGGTATAGGCTTAGCACTCTTTCAATACTTTTAGTTCTTCTGAAACTTTTTGAGATTACCTACAAGAACCCCTTAAGCAAATTTAAACTTTCAATACTTTTAGTTCTTCTGAAACGCAACTGCAACTAAGTCGTTTCCCTCGAAGGTAACTAGGAACTTTCAATACTTTTAGTTCTTCTGAAACGCTAGCAATCTCAAACGAAAGAGTGCTATTTCTAAATCACTTTCAATACTTTTAGTTCTTCTGAAACATTATTAGGGTGGTAGTAATGGCAATAGTACAAAAACAATTCTTTCAATACTTTTAGTTCTTCTGAAACGTGAAAAATGTAAAAAAATTGTGAAGACTGTAGTTAATGCTTTCAATACTTTTAGTTCTTCTGAAACTACAATGTGAGCCTTAGCACCATAGAG
>CAYYFB010000008.1:0-10651 GCA_964471255.1 Candidatus Woesearchaeota archaeon | reverse complement strand
TATAACCACCTATGAGATAATAAGCTTTATACCCCTTCTTTCTAAGCAATCTTGCATATTTCTGAGAAATTCCAGTCCCATCTTCATCATAAAGAACAATCAATTTCTTAGGTAAGTAACCTTTCTCCAAATCAGCCAATTTGTAAATCTTTGCATCACCTATCTTTTTCTCTTCATCAAATGTCAAGTTAATAATAAGTATAGGTCTATCAATAATAGCATTGAATACATAAACTGGCATTCCATACTCTTCCCTCTTCCTACCAATAGGTGCAGTAGATATTACAGAGTATACATTGTAAAGAGTGCTTTCATAAAGAGTTTTGACAAGATCTATGATCATTTTACTCTACAGGTCCCCTAAGTGTATTATAAACATCTTTTACAATCTCCTTAGCTTCCTCAAGCAATTCAGGCCTATCAAGCTCTTTAATTTCTTGTATTAATGAAACATTTGCTAAGTGCAGCTTTGACCAATAAATAGACATCTTAAGATAAGAGTTCATAACATCACTAAGCTCTCTCCTAATGCTTAAAGCATCTGCAGCTTTAACTCTAATATTTTCAATAGTCTTCTCCAATTCAATAAAAGTTTGTAAAATTAAGTAAAAGTATAACTTTGCCATCCTTTGCAAAAGCTTTTTCTGAGCAATTAAAGCATAAAGTGCAGCCTTTGCATTGTGATACTCCTTAATAACTTTTTTATACCTATAAGACAATCCTATAATGTGTTCAGGTCTTAGTTTCTTCATGTTCTTCTGGTTTTATAGGAGGGAACATCAACCTCCAAAGATCTTCGTAATGATCCGCAATCTTTTCAACATCAGTAGATCTAGCAAACTCCCTATACTTTTCCAATAGTTCTTTATACAATTCAACCTCAGTTCTAGCTCTCTGCTGAAGTAATGCAGTCTCTGTAGAAACAAACTTCTTAAGAGACTCAACCCTATTTATCAATTCATCCAATTTACCCTCATACTTCTTAACTTCATCCAAAACTCCCTTAACATACTTATAAGTCTGCTCACACCTCTTTACAAAAGCCTCAATCTCATCAATCTCTCTCTCAATATCTTGCATCACATAAGCAATCCTTGCAGTCTTCCTCTCATAAGTCTCAATTTCTCCAAGAACTTCCCTTGCAGATCTTAATACCTGAACCGTAGGTCTAAATAATTCTTTCTCTAGGAAAGGATGCTTCTCAATCAATTCATAATCTGAATACTTCTTCTTTCCTTCTTTGTTGCTCATTGTAGTATAGAGGACTTATCTTTGAAAGATTTCTCTCATATCTTATTTCATAAACAGGTTCTTGATAACCAAATGTATTATCAACAAACATATAGCCAGGGAACAAGGCAAGTATTTTAGGATCGTATAAGAAAGCCTCTTTAACCTCACCGTTTTCAATAACCTCAAATACTTTTATACCTACCAAATTCTCATAAGCCTCCTCAGGAAAGTAAACTCTTATTATTTTCATTTTAAACCACAATTTTTATATCAGGCACATATTTACCCCTCGAATCAATACTTAAACGAATAACCTTTCTACTTAGTTGCTCCCCAAAATTATGATAATTTGCAATAAGCTCTTCTTTTGTTAAAGTTGTATCAAAATCTGGAATCACATCATAATTACCTTTCCAATCTCTATAAATAATCCATGCATATCCCTTATACTCAACCAAAACTAAAGCCCTTCCTAGAGGAACATCATCAGCAGTAAGTAGTAAGCTACCTCCAAGATCATATTTTATATTATTCTTATCTTGAAGCAACTTTATTATCCTATCAACATAGAACTTTCTATACTTCTTTACTAAATCCTCTTCAACAATAAGCCTATTAAACTCTTCCAACCTTCTTTTTTCAAGCTCACACTTATCATAAGCACCTAATAATTCTGCCAATGCCTCATTCTCAGTAGCCTTCACATCAACCTCTTTAACAATATCTTGCCTATAATGAACTACTTTAGGAACTGGTAATAACCTCCTTCTAAGATCTTTCAAAAACTTTTTAAACCTAGCCTTCAATACATCGAAGTAAGCTAATAAGACTGCAAGTCCAATAATAACTCCTATTATTACAGTCCTCATTCTAGTAAGTATTGCAAATAGGCAACTGCAGCTTTGAACTTGAATCTTGGCAAATCATAGATGTAAAGGTCATCAATTATGAATGATGGTGTATAAACTGCATTCATAATCTTCTTCAACTTCTTCCTCATGTACGAATGATCCAATTTTATCTTCTTGAATTTGTAAATGCAATCCAAGAATTCCATTATGTAATTAAACCTGAAGCATGGTATGCAAACATCATCATACAAATATGCCTTCATTTTTCTGGTTTAGGTAAAGGTCTTGGAATTGTTTCTATTAGAGCCTTTTGCAATCTCTTTCTAAAAACTTCTTCCTCATCATCAAAATCCTCTTTGTAAATAATGCCTAGATAATAAAGCATTGGTAAAGCCTTAAGCCTATAATAAGATCTATTCTTTAGAGGAAGTCCTTTTCTTGCATACTCATAAGCACTTGAAATGTATGCATAGAATTCACTAAGCACAAGGTGCTCAGCAACATTGCTATAAACATCTTTAGGTGCATAGAGTATAGATCTTAACTCACTAACATAACCTCTAAACCTATCAATCCTTGAAAATCCATTCCTTTCTAACAAGTTAATTATCTTAAACATGCTTTGAACTGCCAACCTTGTTGCAAGTTGCCCATCTTTAATCTTCTTTCCCTGATACTCCTGCCTAAATAAAATAGCCTCAAACTCCTTCAATGCATCTCTAAGCTCCTGCCTCAACATCTTGTAAGCTAAATCTATAGTAGACCTGGATAAGTAGATCTACAAATTTCTTGTACTTCTCATTAATCTTATACTTCCTCTTCTTCTTAGTCCCTATCTTTTCTATAATCCCATACCTATACAATTTTCCTAGGCTATGTGCTAGTATGTATACTTTCTTATCTATAAGATCGCTAAGTTCCTTGAGAAGCTCACTATAACCTTTTGGCCCATCTTTAAGACTCTCTAGTACCCTTATGTCTACTTCCGAAAATTTCATGCTCTTCATGTTCCTCTAACTCAGGCAACTTAGTCCTTATATTCTCTTTTATAAGCTCTATTAAAGGTCTCAAATCCTCAACACCCTTCTTAATAGCCTCACTAATATTTGAAGCATCTGTTGTAATGGTAAACTGTGGTGATAATGAAATTTCCCTAGTAATAGGATCTACCTTCACTTGAACTTCTGCCAACTTCTTTATAACCTTTCCTGATTCTGGATCTATCTGCACTACTGTGCATTTATATACATCCTTCCCAGCTAAGTCACATTGTATCCTTATATTCCTTTTTTGACCTCCGAGGGGCATTTTTCGGTTAGGATTTCAAGGATTTTTTGTTTTGAGAGGGGTGCATTTAAAACTTCCCCCTCACCTTTTTCATAAAGATAAACATCAACAAGTTTGAATCCATTCTCTTCCTTGAAACTCTCTTTATACTTATTCCAAACATCAATCAAATCATCTTTCATTATGTGACCAATAGGCTTACCAATAGGACAAGGTCTTATATTACCCATTAAGTCAATAAACACCTGATCAATCAACCAAGGATCTACAGCCTTGTTTACTTTATAAGATACAATCTTATCTTGAGGGAATGTCCCCTTAGATGTCCAAAGGTAGTAAGAGTAATGATCAATATATGCAGGGATTCCAGATTGCCAAAGAGTCAAGAATATTGTAAAGAAGTAATCAAAATCCTTCTTACTCATCTTATCCCAAATCTCACCTATGAAAGGAATCTTAAGAGAGATCAATCTTTGAATGAGCATATCAAACCAATCTCTATCACAAGGTAATGGAATTATAACCTCAGATAATAAGCCAAAAGATCTCAAGAGCCTTACCTTATTTATATAATCTAAAGGTAAATCCTCTTGTGCAATAATGTCTATATAAAAGTTTTCCTGCTTCCTAAATGCATCTTGATCAAAGTAAAGGACATCTAAGTTAAGGCCAAATGTCCTCAAAGTAACTTTGTCAAAGTTTTGAAGAGCTATGTCCAGAAAGTAGGGCCAATAAGGATTTAGGAAAAAGTCTTGGTAAAAGATGATGTGATTAATTACCTTATACTCCTTGACTTTTGAGATTATAGTATCAAAGCTATTCTTATCTAAGAAAATGCTCTTGTATCTCCCATTTATTTTTACACTCCTCACAACTTCTAACCAGACCTTCATTCTTTCTTTTCACCTTCCTCTTTCTTTTTAAGCGCTTCAACTATCTTTTCCACATCTTCCTTAGAGGCTTCTATAACAACTGGAGCTCCAAGACTTAAAGATTCCTTCTTCTCCTTCTTAACCTTACCACCATACTTTCTAAATGCAATTAGACCTAGCAGAGTAATTACAAATATAACTACATAAAGCCAAATTTCTCCAACTTCTCCATATTTCTCAAATATACTTGCCTGTTTAACATAAAACTCTTGAGTAAGCTCTGGTGTAACTAATGTATAAACTCCAGGTTCAGTAGGTACAAAACTACCTCGGGTCCCACTACCCTGCTTAATAATCTTATCTCCAAACTTTATAGTCCAAGTAGTTTCTCTGTTGAATGTGAAAGTTACAGGCTTGTTTACAGTAGAGTAAGATATGTTTGTAAGTTCTAGAGGTTGAACAACATTTATGTTAACAATCGCAGGATTGTAGTAAGGTGCAATTGCTTTAATTGTATGCATCCCAGGCTCATCAATCTTCAAAGGAGGTTCAACAGGCCTATCATCAACATACCAATCCACTGTTAATATCTCATTAGTCTCAGCATCCCTAGCAGTACACATTATCGTCTCACCAACTTTAACTTCATCAGGACATTCTAGAACCATATTCTTCATAGGTATGTATGTATAAATCACTTTACAAGCCCTTCTATAACCAGGAGCCTCTGCACAAATCTCATAAGACTCTTTAGTAGGTGTGAATGTTCTTGAAGTAGCCTCTACTCCATCTATATAAATAGTTGCATCTTGAGGAATTGTCTGAATTGTTAAAGGCTTATTTCTTTCAACTCTATCAGGAATGTTTATAATAACAGGTTGTGGAGGGGCTGTAACAGTAACTTCAAATGTCTTCTGCCAAACTATATTAGAACCTTTCTTAAGAGTTATGCTAATTAATGCAGAACCTTTCTGCACAGACTTAAGCTTAATTGTTAAGACATTGTTCTCTAACTTCTTATCAATAACATTTGCATTGTTAGTATTTATCTCATAAACAATATCTTCAGGAACATTGTATATTTTTATTTCATAAACCTCACCAGCAGAAACTTGTTCAGGAACATTATAATTAATCTGACCTTCTAAAGGACTTGGAGTAGATATTACCTTAATAGTAAATGTTGCAGTTGCATCAACAACATTCAATCCACATAATCCAACGACATGCAGTGTAGTAGTATAAGTCCCTTCAGTAAGGTCATAAGTATCTATTGTAACAGTAAATGTCTTCTCCTGATTAGGATATAAAATACCTAAGTCATAATTCTCAACCCGTGTAGGCTTCTCACCACTTGCAGTTGTTAAAGTCCCATCAAAGTATAGGTTTTTCAATTGAACAGGGCAATCTAGGGAATTATAAAGAGAAAGTTTAATTGTAGTTTTCTGCCATCCAACAATAGTCCTTACTATTGTGCTAGGTATGAAGAAGAATAGGTTTTGAGTAGGCAATTCTTCAGAAGGAGGTTGAGATTCAACAAGCTCTACATAAGAATTTTCATAAGCAGAGTAGAACTTTGCAATTAAGGAATTATAATCAACATCTATTGCACATATCTTAAAAGAATCCTCTTCATAACATTGACCTTGAGTTAGATCAATTTGAGAACCAGAAATTGATATAGAAGCTTTTTGATTTGCTAAATCAGTAGACAATAACTTAACATCAACTTGCTGAGGATATAACCTATAAGTGGAAGATATGTTAAAGAGGATGTTATCAGACTCCCAGACCCACTTAGGAATTATAATATATATATTATATGAATATTCATTAGTCCCATCACTAACTTTAAAGGTGCCTTGATAAGTGCCAGGTTGAGCATCAGAAGGTATTATAGTAGCAAGAGTAACAGTAGTTTCCTCATTATAGCCCAAATCTTTTGAGGTAGGGCTCACAAGTGTGACCCATGTCCCTTGGGTTATAGCACCAGTAACTGAGAAAGTAAATGTTTTAGTCTCATTGACATCATTCTTAACAACAAAATTGTAAAGCTTTGTTTCCCCAGCCTTAGCAGTCATATTAATTTCAGAAGGATTTACTTGTAAACACAGAGATATAGGTAATAGAAGGAAAATCATCAAGATCCATAATTTGAATTTTTTCAACATTAAAAGTATAAAAGTTATTATCATTTTAAAAACTTTTACTTGTTATGGGGAAGGGAGAGATATGTATACCATTATCAAATAATGTTATAACAAAAAAGGCATTGCCAACCATTGCAAAGGTTGTTATTAAAGGTATAAACACTGCTGGTGCACTAGCTCTAAACACAATACTCCACAACTACCAATTGAGTTATAACATTGTAAAGTATGGGATTGCATGCATATTATTCTGCACAGGCATTTATAACATCCTTGGAGAGGAGAAAGGAATATTAGATTTTGTTAAAGGAATATTTCAGATTTCATTAGGAGTTTTATGGTTACAAAATGCCTAAAATAAGTAGAATTAAGTAGATAATAGATGCTATAGAAGCAGTACCAGTAATTAGAACAGCCCTTCTTAAAGTCTCATACCTCCTTCTCAATTCGATAAGTTCTGCAGGTGGAAGTACTAGACCTCTAGCAGGGGTAGGAGTAGGTCTCATTGCCAAACCACCATAGTATTTATAAATCATAAACTTAACAGTATCCTCACTCATCAATCCAGCTTTGTCAATGACCCTTGACCAGAAAGTATGTTCTCCCTCAGCTAAGTTATAAATCTTAATAGGCAGTCCACATGGAACTTCTTGCCAACTACCAGTATCTAACTTATAATAACACTTATCTAAAGCATAGTTATCATTGCCATAAACTTTTACAACAATATTCCTATCATAGTAAACTACTGGCTCAGGCTTTTCAGTAATTGCAGTTGGATTTGTATGATCTACATAAATTTTTACTCTTACAGGTGAAAGACCACTGCTTGTATTAATCCAAAGTTCATAATAACCTTCTGGATAATTTGAAAAGTCAAACTCAACTTCAAACCCATCACTCCTATTAGTATCATTTGCTATTAACTCATCACTTCCATCAGGTTTTGTCATCCAAAATTCTACCCAGTCAGTACCACCAGGAACAGTTGCTTTGATTAAAGTAATATTATGCTTTGCATCATACATCTTTGGAGATGTGACTTTGAAAAGAGAGTCCTCCCAATGCTCTACATATTCTGGGTCATAAGGATTATCCAAAGTAAAGTTCTCTAAGTAGAATTTTGCATAGGAATGTTGAGCATCCTTAGTATTATCACCATCAACAGTACCATCTTGTCCTATTCTAACAGTTACTCCAAAGGTTTCACTAGTAAAAGACGCTTGGGAACTACCAGACTTTGTCGTACCAATAGTATAATCATGGAAACTACCTACCCAAATGTCAGCTCGTATACTATAATCTGGATGGTAACCATGAATTTCGTAGCTAAAGTCAAAAGAGTATGAAAATGAATTCACAAAGGTAGATGAAAAAGAAGACATAAAAGAAAAAGTAAATGTCTGCCTAGCAAACATATCTTCATGGTAGCCAGAAGCTACACGAGAGAATACTTCATACCAAGGCCAAGAAGTTCTACGGAAAGGTCTAGTCCTACGCCAACAATCTGGATCTGCGTAATAAGAATATCTATTAGCATTTTCATACCACATATTATCATCACTATCATGCCTTGAAACATGTGCAAACGCATTATCTGTAGTATACCAGGTATTATAACCATAATCACTACCAGCAGTATAATAATATTTATGAGACAAAGACTCCAACTTAATCATATCGGAAGAAATCCACTTATTAGCAACTGTATCTGGTCCTCCAGAATATGCATGTGCATTTCCATCTCCAAAAAATAAGTAAATAACTTTTTCATCCTCTGGATACAAAACAGGAATCAAGAAAGATATCAAAGTATTACCAGTATTGCAATCCTTAACCGCAGTTGGTAATTTCATCAAAGACTCTGAAGTACTTATCTCCTCAACAGTAGCATTGGCTTCATACACATACTGATAATATTTGTAGAATGCAAAATACATGTTATTGTCATCAAATACTTGAGGAAATAGAGCAAACCATATATAATTAGGCTCATTACTCCCAAATATACTATAAAGATTATCAATACAACTTTCTACACTATTTATATCAGTGATCTTTACAGTAAAAACATACAATTGTCCATCTCTATAGATATTTATAGAAGTACCGTCAGAGCACCCTTTACCAAACTCTCTATGTATCTGATCTAAAGAAGTAGCAACAATAGTAGCATATTTCGCAGGATCAGTATTAAGAGGGAATGGAGAAATAAACATAAGAGTAAATTCTTCCTTCTCATCAGAGATAGACGAAAGGTTAGCAAGATTGGCCTTAGCCTCTGATCTATCATAACCTAAGTAATAGAATCCTGGCCAAGCCCAATTTGGAGAGTCGCTCCAAGTACAAGGTACATCCCAACCAGCATCATAAAGACTACCTCTACAAACACCCAAAGTATAATGATATTCTTCATCACTACTTGTAACCTTCTCAAAAGAAAATGTCTCGGTCGGTTTCTGGTATTTGTAGGCACCATCTTTATTATATCCTCCAAAGAAGACATAGACATCAGTACATTGACCAGGATTCAAGGTTTTACTAACAATAAAAACAAACTTGTTATTACCAATATACCAGGCATCAACATCAGGTGTTTCTAAATAAGGATTTTCAGGGAAGTAAGTAAATGCTCTTATATCGATAAAAGAAGGTTGATGTATTGCATACTGTGCCAATGTGTCTGGATCAAACTGATAAGTAAACCACCACTTATCATGAGGTTTCGAATACTTATCATTACAAATCTTAAACTTTATATAGCCAATCCTTTGCTTATAATAAGCCTCTATATCTAAACAATCTGATCTCATCATACCATTTGAAACATAAGATGTAGTATCAATTGTTACATTGTAGATATAGTCTAAGATAGGGTAAGTATCAGAAGGATTCTTAACCCTCACAACAATTCTGTAAGGTCTATCAGTCAAAGGCCAATCCTCAGGGATTTCACCAATGTAAACATCAAAGTAATCAGTTTCCGTCTTGTTATTGAAATATCTATAATAATGATAAATTATATGAGTCTCATTCTCATAATTTTGTATATACTCATAGTATGTTGTATTACAGTAAATAGTGTAGTTTTGATGATAGTAGTCATAAGAAGGAGTCAAATTGAAAACATACTTATCTAAAGTAGAATTATAAGTCATATTGTAAAAAGTACCTAAATATTCTACTTGACAGATAGTATCATTAATAATAGATTCTTTCGTTTCTGGATGTTTGAACTCAACTTGTAACAAAGAGGTATCATTCATAAAAGCATAATCGTAGAAAGAGAAATAAGGATCAACAGTTTCGGAATAACTATAAATCTCTTCCTTTGCAGAAAAAGTATAATTTGGCTCTGGATCCACATATTTCCTTATTTTCATAAGATCTACATAGTATGTGTATCCACCAAAAACGTAAACTCTAGTAAAGCTGCTATATGAAGTATGTGTAGCAGAAGTATTAGCTAATAAATTACCAGAATTATCATAAACTTCACAAATAATATTTCCATTATTCCAAATAAACCTAACAAAATACCAAACATTAACTGGATCAGAAGACAAAGAAACACTAGCAGTTTGGCTAGCAGAATAACCAGTTCTTATATCAATAAGAAGAGCGTCATTACTATGATCTATCGCAATACCATATCCATTACCATCAGCATCTATTACACCGATCCTATCTTGATCAGATCCACTCAAATAAGTCCTGTCAATCCAAGCTTCAAAGATAAAAGGATAATTTAATGTAAACCCTAACTCTTTATAACCTCCATTAGGGTCGCCATTAGTATCCTTTTGTAAAGAACAAGATCCTTCATAAGAAAAAGAGCAATTCTGAAAAACTTCTCCATTGCTATAATTAACCCAACCAGACCAAGTTTCAAAATCATCAAAGAAGTCAAATACAGCACTACCATTACTAGCAGAAGTTGCTGATGGATTTCCATAATACATATAAATTGTTGCAGTGCTGTTAGCCAAAATCTCAGGAACTTTTATCCAAACTATAGTATTAGAGGTATTGCATCCTGATTCGATCCAATAAGGTACCTCCACTTCTTCCCCAGAACTTTCGTTCAACCAAGTAAATCTAATATCGGAACAGTCTGAGTTTAACTTGCCTTCAGAAATTAGAGAAGCTGTATCAATAGTTAATCTAACTTGATAATCTGTTAAATTAGTACCAGATTGTTCAGTAATATTTATCAATTTCCTATAATTCCAATTAGTATCCCACCAGCTAAAGCTTA
>CAYYFB010000007.1:0-12504 GCA_964471255.1 Candidatus Woesearchaeota archaeon | reverse complement strand
TTATTTTCTGGACTTGATATTGCTATAATAGACTCTTCTGAACCAAAGTTTATAGTTGGATCTTGAGGCCAGTCAAAGTACACCTCTATATAATCAATACCTATCTTATCATACATATCCACACGACCCGAATTATCTTTAGTAATGCCTGCATAGAAACTAATATAAAAAACTAAACTATCACCTGTAATATTAAACTCTTGGGGTGATATATCAAAAGCATTAGAATCTACAACTACTTTTTGCCCATCATAATAAATTTCGTAGTAAATAGGACCCCAACTTGGATTCAAATTATTACTCCCCACCTCACTAAATGTTGAAATAACAATTTTATCAGTTTCATTTATCAGCCCAAGCTTCAATTCACATTTACCTACAGGCCAGTCAAGAGAACAGTTAATAGAAGGTATTTCGATCCTAAACTTTCTGTATTTTGTTAAAGGAGGATTTATTAAAGCAACAGTATGTCCAAAATCCCATGTATGATAACAATGAGCATCAACCTTAACATAGCTTATATCTCCTGGAGAATAAGTATCAGAAGTGAGGGGTTCCATCTTATCATCAACAAAGTCATCATTTTCATAATAAAACCCTGTAACATATTTACCAGCACGACCCAAATTGTCAATTTGATAATCATATCTGGCCGAAATATTTGACTCTGAAGTAGCATCTTTATTACCATAATACATATAAATAGTAACTGTAGATAAAGCAGGTAAATAAGGAATTCTTACCCAAACTACTGTATTACTAGTTCCACAACCCGACTCGAGGTAATAAGGCAAGGGACTTAGCCTCTTTGCAACATATTTTACCTTAAGATCTCTCCAATCAAAATAGAGCCAATCTCCCACAGACTGAACACGAGTCTTATCCCAAAAATAGAAAAAATTTGTATTTATATCTGGTAACACTAGAAAAGACTGATACCATCTAAAATAGTTAGTAGAAATAGTAGCATCGTAATATAAATCATCACAACCTTCTTGAGAATTAACCCTGAGTAGAGGCATAAAAACCTCACAGAAACCCAAATCAGCTGACAAGACAGTTACATTAGGAAGTTTATAGTAATCAGGCCTATAGCCATAGAGTTTGATTCTTGACTCAGTCGCACTTACATAGAAATAAGGAACACTAATTAAAGATGGAAGAAAAGAGAAAATATCTTCAGTTTTATTGATAGAAAAAGTTACATTATAGTAATGCTCATACACTTTACAAGAAAAGCTTGTACAATGTGTGTCACTATCAATATCATAAATATCGGTAGATACAGCATCACTATACCAATCTAAAACATCTATAGTAATGTTCCTTGCATCAACAAATCTTATATCCCCACAATCACTCCTCATCTTACCAGCCGAAATTAGAGAAGCAGTATCTATAACAATCTTAACAGGAACATCATAAAGATCCTCATTTAAAGGATTTGTAATGTTTATTGCAATTCTATAGGGCCAATTCAAATTCCACCAATCTTCAGGAATTTGACAGAAGCTTAGACTAAAAAGTAAAGGAATTATAAGCAAAAGTAGAATTTTAACCAACCTCATTAATAACCTATAAGAGAGAAGATTTCAAAAAGTTTAAAAAAGAAAAGAAGAAAAAATTCAAATTATCATCTGCTAGACAGCACTAGCAAATCCTTTACCCAAGCTACAGTCAATAGCATACCCCACACTTTTGCTAAGAACTCTACCACTACCAAATAAATTACTGCACCCACAGGATTTGCAGTAACAATATCCTTCAAGAAGTAAAGTAGCAATGCAAACAATAGATATGCTGCTGAAGCTGGCGATTTTACCTTTGTTGTAAATTCCTTGTCAGTGAATGCTACTACTGCTGCAAAAATTGCAGATATTATCCAGAGTAGTAGTTGCACATCCATAAGATTGAAAAAAACCCAGCATCAAAAAAAGATAATGTTTTTTTACTTGAAATTTTTCAAATAATCGTATGGACAACGAAACTTTGCAAAATCTATACAACAATCTCCAAAAATACATAAACAAGTGGTTCTATCAAACTTTAAAAATATGGGGGTTAGGCCTAATAATTATTATAATTATGTATATATTATTAAGAAAAACAAGATTCTCAAAAATAATAAAAGGAATTTTAACCTCATACTTAGCAGTCACATTCGTATTTCTATTCAACTACTTTGTTTATGGAAATTCTTTGCCAACAAAGTGGCAACTAGAAGGAAATTTATTAACTCTAGGTCTATTCATGCTAAGTTATATAATAGTTCACTCAAAAGAGATCTATGAAGGTATTAGACGCAAAGGCTGAAGAAGTTCAAGAATTCTTAAGATCAGAGTATGTAAAAAGTAGAGAAAGGTATAGATTTAAAGTCCCAAAACCAAAGAAGCACCTATTCTTAGACAATGTTTTCTTAGACGAGTATAAATACAAAGGATATAAGTTTGAGGTTGAAGACGAAAAATTAAGAAAGTACTCAAAGATCTATGAGGCAACAATAAACACTCTCTATGGAAAAGAAATTGTAAGAGATCTATTATACAAAGTAATCTCAGATCTATATAGAAAGAAGACATTTGGAAAAAGAGTTTATGATTATTTAGAATTAGAAGTAGCATATATTCCATTTGGTCCAAGAAAGAGATATTATGTGTTAAAATATACTAAGCCACCTCCATCAGCCCTTTTCAACATAATAAGCAATGAAAATTTGTACAAATTGGAAGAAGGGATAAAAAGAGTATTTCCATACATAAGAGAGAAGGAAAAAAGAATAGATACTTATAAAGGAATGTGCTATGACCTTTTTGACATAATAGGCCTACTTTGCTATGAAAGAAAGCCAGTAAAAATTGAAAACTTTCAAGACTTATTAGACTACTTTGACAAAAATCTAAAAATAAGTATGTCTGGAAAAATAGTCTTCTTTACAAAAATATTTCAAAACCTAGTTTCAAAAATTGCAAACTATCCACTATTAAAAATATTTGATGGAGTAAGCAAGGAAGAGTTTTATGAAATCATAAGAGATTATCTCAAAGCCTTAAAAAATCCTTACTATGCTCTGCTAGATCAATTAAAAGCAAACTATGATCATATTATAGAAGCAGTAGAAGATAAAGTATTAAGGCTGCAGCTTGGAAAACTTAATTATGTCTATTCTTCTATCATTTAAATATGGATAAGAAAGATTTATTAAGAGATGCATTCATCTTGGGAACACTTGTCTTAAGTGTGATGTCTATGGCAATAACAGCAACTTTTAATCCATCTGCATTCGGGCAGAATTTTCAAGCAATTGTAGTTAAAGACCCATATGCATTAGTAAAATACGCAACACTATTCATTACATTCATTGCAACCCTCGCAGGATTAAGATAAAATGATTAATCCCTTCGACCTAGAAGCCAAAATACTTACTTTAAAGAGGATTACACAGGATCTTAAAGAGGATATAAAAGAAATGATGGCCGTCCCAGAATCAGAGAAACATAAATACTTCATGTTAGCACTAGATAGAATTGAAGATATTGAAAGAAGAATAGATACTTTTGTTCAAGAGTTTCACGAATTCATAAGGCAATGCTCATTCCAAAAACAAGAATAAAAAAATACTTAAGTAATAACAACAAAAGGATTAGAATATGGCATCTTGACGAATTTGCAAAGGAATTTAACAATGTTGTTAAAATGCTTCTAGACTATCTCGTTAAAGAGAATAACAATAAAATAACACTTAAACCTGAGAATGTAAAAAAATTAAAAAGAACGTTAGAGAAATTTCTATTTCTTTATCAGTAATCCAAGCACTGCCAATATTAATCCAGCACCACTTCCAACTGCAGAGTAAAGATATAACCTACTTTCTCTCTTAGCACCCTCATACATCTGTCTCAACCTACTATTCTCATTCCTTAAAGCATTATTCTCATTCACAATCTCTTTAACCCTATCTTGCAATGTCTTTAAATCTCTGCTAGTAGTGTTAAGAAGCTGATTCAAATAATCAATATGCTCCTCCAAACCCTTAACCTTACTCCTATAATTCATAATAACCTTTTGATAAAACTCCTGCATTGCATCAAATCTCTCCTGAAGATCTTCTAAAGTCTTATTCAACTCCTCAATCTTAGTCTTATTCTCATAAGGAACTTCAATAGTCACAGTCTTAGTAATAGTCCTAACCTTCTCCTCATAATAGTTAGTTATAGTTATATTATAAGATCCAACAGCATTTGGTGCAGGTGTTAAGTAAAGCATAAAATTATCTGTACAATTACACTCAAAATGACCTGGACTAGTTTCAACACAGTAAGGATCTGCATCCCACTCACCATAATTTTCTACCCCAAAAATATCAACCTCAATTTTATCACACTTTGTAAAGAAGAATCCTCTAGTCTCTCCACCATACCATGCATAGCTTATGCTAAACAAAACAAAAAATAACAAAAAAAGCAAGGGTTTAAATCTCATTTTTACTCTGGCACAATTACTTGTGCCTCAAATCCATATGTTCCAGGTTCTGTTGCAGGGTCCCAAGTTATTGTGAACTTTGTGTTTACTGAAGATCCTGCCTCATGTGTTATTGTTGGTGAGTACAATGTTATTACTCCATCTGCTGCTACAACATCTACACAATTTTCAGTTAAATCTGGTGTACACATTGGGTATTCTGTCTCACCATAAGTAAAAGTCACATCATCTATCTCTTCTCCAGTTAACTCAGAACCTTCAGGTGGTGTAATTATTAATCTGTGTACTCCATCTACTGCATTGTTTGCATAGTTGTCAGTTACATAAGTTATATCAGTAGTATCTCCACCATATATTGTGTCTGGTGCTGTTAAGTCATGAATCTCAATTGGGCTCTTTACCTCTGCTTGGAATGTTATTGTGTTGCTAAGGTAGTTTACTAATGCACCTAAGCTAATCCCTCCTGCTAAAAGTAACAAAGGTATCACCCAAACTAACTTCCTCATTTTAAAGTTCTTATAAGTTTTAAATATTTAAAACTTATTATAACTTTAAAATGGAGAAAGTAGCAAGAATGTACTTCTTACCAAGGGAACTCTTAGAGAGATTTTATAGACTACATGCAAGAATAATAAATGAAGTCAGGTGGAAAAATGTAAGGGTTACAATGAATGATCTTATGATATTAATAATAAGTAAGGGCTTAGATATATTAGAGAAAACAGAGACTGAAGAGATAGTAAAATGGCTAGAAAAAAAGAAGTAGACATCTCCCACTTTTTAGATTTTATTGAAAAATTGCCAGATGATGCTATCTTAACAAAAACACAAATCCTAAACAAACTTTATAAAAAAGAGACAAAAATCAAATACTTCAAAAAATTAACAGTCCCAATAACAGATGAAGTTGATAAGAAGTTAACACAACTTTGCAAAAAGTATAAAACGAGTAGAAAAGTTTTTATAAACGCATTGATCTATGCATTTGACTCAATAAGCATGTATGATTTAAAAAAAGTAGGTCTTGATTTTGAATACTGCTTAAACCTTTTTAAGCAGGCACTAAAAGATGCAGGTGCTAAAGGATCCAAATGAAGTAATTAAAGCATTGGGTGCAAAAAAAGCAGTTATTTTATTCACTCATCCAAGATGTGCAGTATGCACACCTCAAAAAATAATATTAAATCAAGTCATGAGGTTCAAACCAGACTATGAATATTATATATATGATATAAGTAAGTTAGGCACATACTATTCTGACATGTTCAACATAAAAGGCCTACCTTCTATCCTAATAATTGAGGATGGAAAAGTCAAAAAGATTCTAAGAGGCCTTCACTATCACGACGAAATTCTAAGATTCCTTGAATAAAAATTAATTTCTGAGTAGTAGGCAATATAGAATCAATGGTACAGAATGATGATAAAGAATCTGGGGTAGAGTGTATAGGATTAATGGTCAATGATCCCGACCTCCTCCCCTCGCTAAAGCGAGGGGGTTCCCCGCAGGGGAACTTCGGTTGGTGTCATTGGGCTGGGTCGGTCAGCCCTCTATTTTATAATATTACATAAATTATTTAAATCTTATGTTGTATATATGCGTAATATGAAGATTACGCTGAAGATAAAAATTAGACCCCTGACAAAAAGAAAAGAAAAGCTATTATTAGAGTCTATGAAAGAGTTTAAGTCCTGTGTTAATGATTGGCTAAAAGCCATAGAAAAGATAGGTGAATACCCAACAAGAGGAAACCTTCACAAATTTGCATATAAAAAAATAAAGAAGAAATATAGCCTAAATACTCATATTATTACAGAAGCAATGAACCTAGCCATAGAAATATGGAGAAGTTGGATCAAGACTAAAGGAGAGAAACCAACTTTTGATTCTGATTGTATCTATCTTAGAAGAGATATGGTAAAAATAGAAAATGATGGTTTAGTAGTTTCATTAAGACCAAGAAACAAATTATACTTCCCCCTATATATTAGGAAATACCACTGTAAGTATTTACAGTATAAACATGGTAGAGTTATTATAATTAAAGAAGGAAATGAATACTATGCTTGCATATCAGTTCATGTTCCAGAAAAAGAGCAATTTAAACCGCAAGGGTTTCTTGGAGTCGATTTCGGCTATTATAACATCGTTGTAGTTGCTGATGAGAAAGGTAGAGAATTGTTAAGAATTCGAGGAAATGACTTAATAAAAAGAAAGGAATATTATGAAAAGTTAAGGGCTAGAAGGCAAAGAAGGTTAATGAAAATTTTTGGGATTAAAGACAAAAAGTTAGGCAACAAGGAAAGGAATTATGTTAATGACCTTAACCACAAGATTGCCAAGCAGATTGTTATGCTAGCCAAAAGTATGAGAAAAGCCATAGTTATTGAGAAGTTAAAAGGTTTAAAGCAACGAGAAATGAAAAAAAGAAAGAAAAAATTAAGGAAAATATTAGCTAAATGGAGTTACGCCGACTTAATTAATAAAATTAAATATAAAGCCAAGCTAGAAGGTGTTCCAATAATAGAAGTTTCTCCGAGAAATACTTCAAAAACTTGTTCAAAATGCGGTTATGTCTATAAGCGTTTCAAAAATCAAAGAGTATTCCATTGTCCTAAGTGCGGTTTAGTCATCGATAGAGATTTAAATGCTGCAATCAATATTGCAAGAAAAGGTACAAAACGGTGATCACAAGTTTGAGGTATAAGATAGATGGTAAAGATTCGAACCTCACTTATACTTTTTGGAGATTAAGTGTTAGGATTATATGTCGAAAATAACATTTCTAACTTTTCAAATCTGTTTTGGAAACTGAAAGATGGTATTCATGCTTGTTTTTTGATGGTATAAAATAATTATTCCACATTATAAATTCCAAAATGATCGATGCGGTCATTCAATCCCAATTATTTCTCACCCACTGCCTCTATAAAAACTTTGAACCTTCCATAACCCTTACCAGTAGTCCCTCCATATCCTATATACTTACCAGCATAAGCAAACAACTCTGCCAATGTTTTAGGATCATCAGTCTCTACTAAGAACTCAATCTCATAAGTCCCATCTAAGTACTCAAAGAATTCAGTCGTAGTATTTTCCTCATCAAGAATTGGTCTTCTATATCTTAGAGGTTGATCATTAATAACAACATACTCAACTGGCCTTCCATTCTCATCAACAATCTCAAATTTTGGCATTTCTTTACCCAATTCCTTAGCAGCTCTTCTTAGAAAGGCTCTAATGTGCAATTTCAACAGAATTGGCTTCCCCTCTGAATTTCTCATAAAGGCCCTATCTGCATGGAGCATTTCTTCATCAATCCACCCTTTTTCATACCACCTTTTTAATTGTGCCTCAGTCACTTTAGGTGCTAAGAACCATGTTTCAGGAACAATTTTCACCTTAAGCACAACCATCTTTAATACTTATTATAATTATTAAAGGTATAAAAAGTTTAAAACAATTATTCCTTCTTCTCCATCTCCCTCAAATCCTTCAACTTTACAACAGTCACGAATTTCTTCATCTCCTTATCGAACTTTTTATAAATCTCCCAAAGATCCTCAATCCAATCTATTTTCTTCTTCTTCTTTTTCATTTTTTTCATTTTTAGGGAGTGGGCCCGCCCCGATTCGAACGGGGGCCAGCGGGTCTCTCCAGTGGGGCAACCCATTTCATTGGCATTGCCTCAAAGCTCCAGATTTTTCTGGAGCCCGCCGTTCTGCCTGCTAAACTACGGCCCCTTATATTATTTATACTTTTCGATACTATTAAGATATATGGACAAAGACATCAAAGTCAAAGTACAATGCAAAAAGACTGAGCCCCTATTCTCACCAACAACAGATACATTTACAGAAATAGAATCATGCGTATTATATGTAAATGATAAAGAAGTCGGAAAAGTAGTAAGGAAAGTAGAGTACAAAGACAAAGAAATAATAGGTGGAGAATTATCACTTATAATAAAGTACTACAAAGATGTAGACATATTAGGTGACTTTGGATCAGAAACTGAATTAATAAAGAAAATATTAGGCAAAGACTTGCTTGGTAAAGAATTTGTATTCAGATTAGAATAAATCTTTGCATTTTTCAAACCAATCATTTTCTTTTAAAACTAGCATAAGGGCTCCTCTTTTAGTTATTAAACCTCCACACCTCCTAATCATCTTCTTAACTTTTTCTTCAAGGACTTCTTTAGGTATGTTAATCCTTCTAGAAACCTCTTCCAAAAGCTCTTCATACTCCATTTTTATCTTCTAAAAGAGTAACAAGAGCCCATAACCAATCAAAGTACCTAAGCAAAAATTTAACACAATCTTCAACAGACATATCATCATAATTATCATTAAACCAAGTTATCTGTTCATACATCGCATTATAAAAGTTATCTTCTCCGAAGTGATTTTTATAATTTTCAAGTAAACTAGAAATTTTGTTTACAAATAAATCGCAATAATCCCTACCCTGATTCCTACTTTTCTCTATCAAAAGTAAACAATAATCCTCAATAATATTGACTATTTCATGCCGTAACATCTTGTTCTATATAATCAAATAACCTCTTAATAATATCTTTTGGCAAATTAAGGGTTATAACTTTTTTATCTAATCCATCATCATGTTCCGAGAAAACATTATCGTCACGAAACTTATCTAACCATCTCAAAAAAGATCTATATGTAATAGGAGTAATACCCAAATCCTTGCACATTTTCACAAAATAACTACGATAGACCTTACGAAAAGAGAGGATATTCTTACCTTCCAACATACTTAAAATATATAATATCAAAATACCCTGTACACTATATCTAAGCTTATTCATAAGATATTTACTCCCATATTCGACAAACACATTCTTAAATAGATGTAGGTCTAGTCTATCCAACCCAGCATTTTCGCAAGCATAAACAAATTGACTAAAAACAGTAAGCGCAAATGTTGCATTACCCTTAAAAGGTCCACGATTCATTATACCTACAATCCCTTCTATAATATCATCTGACCAAGTACCTTCCTTCAGACACCATTTAGCTCTTCTTTTCAAAATTTCAAGTAATTCATTTGATCTATATCGAGGAAAGTATACATCAGGATCCATTCTCCTTTGAAGACCACCTATTTTCTTATAGACATATATAACAAAATCCCTACTATTTGTAGTAGCAATAAAGCCTACACGAGGATCACCAAAGCCACGCTCATCTGAAAGTGTAAATAAAAACTTGCCTATATAATCCCACTGAATCTTATCTACCTCATCCAATATAAGTAAAAGAGATAATCTATACTTTCTTAACAAATCAAAAAATTCCATAATACTTTTAGGAGGTTCAAAAAAGTAAGCAGACATCTTACTAGCAACATCTCTAATAATTTGGTTATAAGAAGTATAAGACGAACACCTAACATATATAATCTTTTGATTAGGCTCCAACAACTTAGAAAATTTTTTCATAAAGTAAAATAATGCGACAGTTTTACCAGAACCAGAAGGACCTGTAAGAAATAAAAAAGGAAGATCTCCATTAGCAAACCTCTCAAATTGCTTCTCCAAATCCTTATAAACAGATCTCACATAAACAAGATCTTCTGGAAGATCATATAACCTAGGATTAAGATAAATCTCATCCTTAATTATTTTATAGCAAGAGTGTCTTGTATTTGCCATCTTTAGGTTCATATATGTAACCTTCTTTCTTAGCTAAATCCAAAACATCTCTTAATTTTACAGCAGCTTCAATTTCATTAGTTCTAAGAGCAGAAGCGAATTCAGAAAGTATCTTTTCAAAAGGAACACCATCTGGATAATCACCTTCAAGACTACTTATAATCCTACATACAGTCTCTATCTGTTTCTTCCTAGATAAGCTAATTTTCCCATACACTTGAGTCTCATCAAACCCATATATAGGACTAACAGTCAGAGTACTCAAGTAATACTTAAACAATTCAATACCCCTTTCTACATCCTCTACAGTAACATATTCTCTTAATTGAACTCTTGCAGAAGCTTCTGCCAACCTCTCAACAATAGAATACATTCTAGGCATCGATATTTGAATTTTACTATCTTCAACAACAAGATTCATATATTTATATAATTCATCTTCAAATTCATCAAGTTTTTTCTTCGCTTCTTCAGTCCACTTAGGATGTACATTCTTTCTAGCATAAAGAACCCATTTCTTTATTAAATCCACTGGTATCTCTCTCTTTATCCCCTCTTCTTTTATCTTTGACCTATGCTCCCTAATCCCTTTCAAAAACTCTTTAGTAAAATCAGATTGTTTTATAACAAATATCAGATCAAACCTGGAAAGTAATTGAGGAGGTATATCAATCTGCTCACCCAAAGGTTTATCTGGATCAAACAAACCAGTTTTAGGATTAGCAGCAGCAAGAACAGAGCAACGAGCAGGTAAGTCTTCCTCATGAACTGTAGCTTTATGAATAGTAACCTTCTGATTACTCATAGCGTCATATAAGGCGCTATAATCTTTCTTATTAAACTTATCTAACTCATCTATAACAGCAAACCCATTATCTGCCAAAGGAAGAACACCAGCCTCAAAAATCCAAGAATCTGTAAGTTTATCTCGAACAACAGCCCCTGTTAAACCAACTGCTGTAGCACCAGCACTTGTAACATATATAGCCTTAGGAGCAACTTTAGCAAAATCAGTAAGTAATGTAGACTTTCCTGTACCCATATCTCCAATAATTAATATATGTATATTGCCCCTATACTCACCAGAAACACCACCAAATAATTGCAAAACTAATGCCTTCTTAATCATATCAAAATCATAAACCCTAGGACAGATATTTTTAGCAAGTAGATCATAAACATCATCTCTAGAAGCCAATTCCTTAATTTTCTTAATATCTTCTTCACTAATGTGATAAAGATCTTCAAGAGAGAAAGGTTCTATATATAAAACATCTATATAGAAAGAATAAAGAGATTTACCAGTAGGATATAACTTAACAAAACCAATAATTCTATATGTTTGGCCAAGAGCAAACTCAAAACCACACTTATCTCTATCATCAACCCACTCAGCTAACTCACCAGATAATATAGCCAAATAAGAATATTTTATTTTATAATCATCAGCATCAGTAACAATAACTCTCTTCACAGAATCATAAAATTCTCTGAAAACCTCAATATCCTTACACTTGCAATTAGGACATCTCTTAACTAACTTCTTAGAGAAAAACTTATGACCACATTTATAACATTTATATAGATAAGTAACTGTCTTCATCTTGGTCTTATAAACATCCCTAATAACAACATATAATTCTACTAGTCTACCCAGATCTGACCTAGATAAAGACCTTAATTTTCTTCTGCAAGAATCTGGCAAATTCTTAAATCTTAATATAGTAGCAGTAGGGTGTTGCTCAAAAAAAGATGAAGAAAACTCTGGAAAAGCCTTAAGTAGAGCATTCTTTAAAAATAGATTAATATAAGGGAAATACCTTGCAGAATATTCTATAAACTGTTGACTGAATGGCTTGCCATCAACCTCATATTTAGAAAAGTGAAGCAGGAACTTCTTTCCATCTAACAATAAGAAAGGTCTAACCCCATTCAAAAAAGCCTCCAGACTTTCTTTTTCCTCTTTTTCTAAGTAAGATATCAAATCAGATAAAAATTTATTATAAGTCTCAACATCCCAATTAAGCCTCATTAAAATCTTGGCAAGATTTGGTGTTATACTAACATCAGGAGTAGGTTTATACATGAAGATATAGAAGAGATATATGTATAAAAAAGTTGTGACACGACAGGAGGGGTGGGGTAAAGTCATAGACAAAGAAAGGTATTTAAATTTTTCGGTGGGGGGGCGGGTGAAAAATACTATACCCCCCCACGCATACTTGCGTCCTTGCGCCTTGCTCGTCCTTACTTCCTTGCGATATATATAAGTAAGTAAGAAGGAGGGGAGTATTATTTGGTGGTGGTTAGGGTTATGTTTTGTAGCTCTATTATACTCGTTATGCTC
>CAYYFB010000006.1:0-17570 GCA_964471255.1 Candidatus Woesearchaeota archaeon | reverse complement strand
AAGGGGCTGGTTTAGTAAATTTAGTTGCTGGTGCATACTGGAATGGCTCTGCATACCTATATGGAGGAGATAGAGGAGCTTCAAGAATAAACTTACACGATGGTGAAATATCTTTGTATGTAGGAGGTACTTCTGGAAGTGCAGGTGCTACAGTTTCATGGAAAGAAGGTTTAAGGATAACTTCTGATGGGTATGTTTATGTTCCAAGTAGATTAGGGGTAGGTACTACATCTCCTTCCGTTCCTTTGGAGGTTTCTGGAGATATTAAAGCAAGTGGTACTGTTTATGGAAATGGTGAACCTTATGCAAAGGGCTCTTTTGTCCTACTTCCAGATGCAGAGTCTGATTATCACTCATATCATTATGGTGGTCCTAATCCAATATCATGTACTACTGTTACAATTAAAGGTAGATATTTCCCTGCAGGAGAATTGGCAAAATCAACTAAATGTGTATTCCTTTATGGTGTAAATGGTTATTATGATGGAGTGGATGGTACTTTGACAGTTAAGGTAGTTACTCCTGATGGCACTACTTACAGTGGACCTAACATTGGTCTTTCAGAATCTGCTGCAAATTATTGGGGTGAGATCTCTATAGATACATCAGATTGTACAAATGGTTATTACAAGATGCAACTTACATTATGTGCTTACTATGATGATGTTACTGGGCAAGGATCTACAGTTTATGGAAAAGGATTAACTGGATATCTCATAGTGAGATAGTTTTTAAATTTATAAAATGTTTAAAATATTATGCTAAGGCAGGTGAGTTTAATGAGAAAACTAGCTCTAATATTATTAATACCCTTATTAATAACTGTCAGCCTTGCAGATCAAACAGACAATCCTTTATACAAGGCTACAAAAGGTCTTTGTAAAAAAGGTGCTTGGTTTGAGTGGTCTTATGATTTAGTATATGAAAGTGGTTCTACAGCAAAGGAATATAGATATGTAAACATTACAAATATGGATTCAAGATATGTCTATTATCATTATAAAACTACTGGTGCTACAAATTATGAGGCTGATGAAGTTTTAGACACTAAGCAGAAGCAGAATTTAAGAGGGGTTATTACTAATTATTCATGGTGGAAGCATTATATGGTTGAGCTTAATGGGACTACTCACTGCTCTAGTGGTGTTTGTGTAACAGTTTATTACTACATTAAAAGTGAATCTTGTGAAAGATATACTTGTGATATTAATTTTGATGTAGTGTTTGAAACAAGAGATTCTAATGGTAACTTGATAAGCAAGACTATAATGCATGTAAGCGATGAGTGGGTTAGTGGAATTCTTTATAAGAGGAGTATTAATAAAGAGAAGATAACTTATACTGGTGGATGGAAACTTAGAATTGCTTCTATAAAAGCAAGAAAGTTAATTAATAAGCTATCTATAGTACCTTATGCAGCAAATGATAATATTAAGAGAGTTAGAGCTAGATTAATAAAGGCAAAAGAGTATTGGAAGATCTTATATATGAGATACTGGTGGATTATTAGGAAACTATGGAGGCTAATAAGAAGACCTTATTAACTCTCTTTCTTTCATTTCTTTTAATTTTTCCTAGCGTTAGCTTTTGCTGGATTCATATGCCTCTTAAATTGCCTGCTGATAAATTGAAGGTTATTATCTTAAAGATTGCAAATTGGCTAAAGAAACCTTTTACTAAAATTATTCTCTTGGGCTATTATCTTAAGGAGAAAACTGTTATAGCATTTCCCTTCTATGTTAGAGAAGGTTTTGGATTTAAGAGGTATTATATTATAGGATATCACCGAAAGATCGAAAAAAGATTAGGTATTAAATAACTATTAATGAGGGTTAAA
The DNA here is from genome assembly GCA_964471255.1 of Candidatus Woesearchaeota archaeon. GTDB lineage: Archaea > Nanobdellota > Nanobdellia > CAYMVK01 > CAYYFB01 > CAYYFB01. The sequence goes on along the minus strand of CAYYFB010000006.1, from coordinate 15,733 downwards.
TATTTGATTCTCTTTCTATTAGCACTCCTTTTACCTATTTCTTTTTGTTTAGTGGAAGTTAAACAGGGGACTGTTGAAAAGATTTTTATAAATGTTTTGAACTCTACTGGTGGGGCAGAGCTTAATGCTAGTTGCTATGCAGATGTTTATTATGAAAACAATACACTAATTGCATCTGATATTAAATTAGAGCATTATAATGGATCTCTCTACTACTTTAATTCTTCGTCAAATTGGACAACAGGCAGATATTGGGTTGAGGTTACATGTACTACTCCAGAAGGGACTGGTAACATTGGCTTTGATTTCTTAGTTGTTCCTGAGAGGACTAATACTTTAGTATATCAAATAAATCAAACTACTTTACCAGAGTTTAAACAAGAAATTCTTAACAGGTTAGATACTCTTGAAAACAATATTCTTTCAAACCTTACAAATGTTAATGAGACAATTCATCAGAAGCTTGATGAGCTTAAGAATATAACATTAGAGATTAATTCAACAACTTATGATATTTTGAATAAAACTTTAGAGATTATTGACATGCTTAACTGTACAATTCCAAATGCTGTATGTGATTACTTATATGATATATATAATGTATTAACTAACAACTTTGTACTGAGTGTTGCACTACCTTACTATGCTTTTACTAATGAGACTATGGAAGGTTATATAAGTTCATATACTCCACTTGGTCAAGTAGACTTAGATGCATTACATATCAAAGTTATGGAACTTAACCAAGTTCTTAACTTCACTAACTTATCGAAGGGCTTGTACTTATTTAACTTCACTATCCCATGGAACTTTACAGAGTATAAGTTGACATTTTGCATAAATGCAACTTATAAAAATATAACTAAGGGTACTTGCCGTATAGTAAAAATTGTACCTTTAGGACCTTATTTTGATGTAAGGGTAGAAACGGACTTTGATAGGGTTGAGGGTGGACACTACTTACCTATTAATATTACTATTAAGAATAAAGGGACTGCAGGTGATGTTAGAATCATTTACTTCATAGAGATTGATAACACAAGGTATGTGGAGCATCATGAGTTCTTATGGATGGATGAAGATCAAGAAGTTACTTTAAGAAGAGAATTATATGTGCCTACTTTTGTTCCTAATGGAATAGGTTATGTTAAAGTTATTGTTTACAAGCAAGATAGTGAAATTCCTGCAGAGGCAATTAAAACAATAGAAATAGGTAGGGCTAAGGACTACTTCCCTCAATTATTCAAAGATAAGTATGCTGTTAAGATAATTAGCAATCCTAAAGATATTCACTTAACTGTTTATGATGCTGAAAATAATACAGTTTTTGACTTTGACATACAATCTGGTTTTATACTTCCTTTAAGATTTGGTAAGTATACTTTTGTATTCTCTAAGAAAGGTTATTTCAAGAAGACATTTACTATGTGGATTGATCAGAACATTGAGATTAAGGTTGATTTGACAAGGCTTATGACTGATATTGAGGTTAAGAAATTATTCAATATAATAAAGGAGAGACCTGTTGAAATTGGATCTCTATTCATGATACTCTTCTTAACTTTTGTTGTAATATTTTGATAATTTGAAAAAATTCTAATAATTTTTCGTGATTAGAAGTTTTTCAAATTATTTTTCGCTAATTTTAAATTCTATCTTTTCTTTCTTCTTATTAAAATGGCAAAATACCGTGTCTTATTCTCTGTAAGAGGATACGGACACGCAGACGAGAGACTTAGAAGAGGTTATTCAGCAATGGCAACAGCAGCATTAGCAGGAGGATTCACACTTGCAGCACACCCAAGATACGGTCTTATAATTAAGAAACCTGTTCCATGGAAAGGTAATCCAGCTGCAAGACCTGCAGGTGTGAAAGCAGTTAACGAAAGATTTGCAGCAGCAGCAAAAGCATGTGCAGGTAGAACTGGTTGGTACATAGTAAATGGAGAGTGGGTAACAGGAGTAGCTAAGTGCATACACGAGAGAGGAATATAATTTTAATTTTTCATTTTTCTTTATTTTTTTAACATGCAATTTCAACAACCTATAGCACCTATATATGGTATGTTTGTTGATGCTTGGGTTCTATTCGATCCAATAAATATTTCTTATCATGTTTTGCATGTTGTTACAAGGAAAGTTGCTGAGAAGAATGCAAAGAAGATTGTTGAAGAGATTATGAAGGCAGTTGGGAAGAAAGAGGTTTACTTTGCTCTAATAAAAGTGCCTGTTATTTTAGCTGGTAACTATGCTGTTACTTCTTTTCAAATTCCTTACATATATGCAGTAATATCTGGACTTACTAGAGACCTTGTATGGGCTGATCAGCCAGTTGAGATAAAAACTGATCAAGTTCCTTTAGGTCTGAGGTTGGATCAATTTCTTAAAAAAGTTATGCCACCTCCATCAGAGTTCTATGAGAAATATCATGAATCTGGACTATTGAAGAAAATATTCTTGAAAGAAGTTAAATGATTACTTATACACCTCTATTAGTATTTTATAAATCTCATTAACTTTTTGCTCCATTTCTTTCAACCTTTTCTGCATAATCTCCACTTTATTTCTTACCTCTTCCAAACCTTCCAACCTTATCTTAATACTTTCTTCTATAAATGCAGAAACATTCTTCGTAAGACTTTTTATCTTCTTCAGCAACTCTCTATCGATCGTTATTGTTATTCTTGTTTTCAATTTAATAATTTGAAAATTTTCTAATAATAAAATATTACCTTTTTCATACCTTCTTTTTAAACATTGTTTATCTTCTCCTTAACATGAAGTGGTCAAATTTAAAGAAAGTACTACTTGCAACAACATTTCTAGTAATTGGGGGTTACTTCATAGGGCAAGCATTAGGTGTTGATTGGAGCAAATTATTCCAAGGGGTTGGTCAAAGACCTATAGTAATTGAAGAGAAGGAAGGTAAGTTCACTGGATACATACAATATGGATTATACAATGTTAAAGCAAAGTTCAAGATTGTAGACCAACTATATCCAACAAAAGCAGTATCTGGCGTTACAGTAAAAGCATATGACATAGATCAAATAGGTTCTATTGAGAAAGTAAAAGACCCTAATGTACCATATGTAGATTCTGCAACATCAGATTCAAGTGGTATAGCATTCTTATCAAGTGGTACATTAGTAACAAAATCAAACTATGCAGTAGTTATTGATGGAGGTTCAAGCTACTATGACAGAATAATATACCCATTAGATCTAAGAGGAATTGACATAGAAGCAGCAACTTCTGCAGATGGTTACATGATCCCTACACTAATAAAGACTGTAAAGATTGGAGCATTCGGTACACCAGCAACAAACCAAGTTGTAAACTTAACTGAACAATCTGACATATTCACAGTACAGTTCGACTTCACAATACAAAACACTGTACTTGATGGAGGTATAGAAGATCCAGTCCTATTAATAAGAGCACCAGAAGGAAAAGAATTTGCACCTGGAGCAATCCAGCAAATAATATTCCAGCTTAAGGATGGAGTAGACATGGGTATTCCAGGAGATGTAACTGTATACCTAGACAGCCCAATAAGACTTATGACAAAGACAAAAGATCACGGTACAAATGCAATAATAGCATTGGATGCAAGAGGTACAATGTCTTACTCAGGAGAGGACAGCTACATATTAACAACAGAGTCTGCAACATACACAGTTAAAGTAATATTTGATAAGACAAAGCTTACTGGATCAGAAGAGCTTGACTTCATATTAGACGACTTAGGTGACTACAGAGCAAGATCTCCTTGGACAAACGAATATAAAGCAAGTCCTGTAACAGTAAGCATAACATTCACAAGCTAAACATAGTGTACTAGTACTGGCTTCCTTTATTTTTCTTATTTTTCTTTTTATAATTTGAAATTTTTCTAACAATCTTTGAAAACATTTAATTTGTGAATTTTCTGTTATTTCTTAATATGGACAAAAATGTATTGATACCTGTAGTTCTCATATTGGTTGGCATTTTTCTAATGACACTACCTCTTACATATACCTATATTTCTAGGTTTATTGAGAAGATGCGTATGACTCCTTACGATTATTATATAACAAATCCTTCTACTGGTGAGAAAGTTACTTTAGAAGACATTTTAGGAAATCCAGAGAGGTATCCTGAAGATGTTGTTCAAAATGTTTATACATTAATTAGACATTATGAAAGTCTTGGTCTAAGCAGAGAACAAATAATCGAGAGAATTAAACAACCTATTTGCTTTAGAATGACTAGGAAATTAAAGCTTATTCCTGAATGTAGTCTTTTTAGACAATCATTTAGTTGGAAAGTTATTCCTATTGAAAATAAGAGAGTATATAGATGTGCTGCTCCTATTGAAATAATTCAGCAACCTGTTGATAATGATAAAGGTTCTAATCATTTCGGCTATATTTATGTGCAATCTGCTATTAGGAGAATTCCTGACTTAAGTGAAAAATATGGTGAAAAGTTCTATATTAAGCCATTCTGTACTCTACTTTTAACACCTAATGTTCAAGAAGTAGTTTATGCTTGGTGCATCTGCTTACCTAGATATTTGATTGGTACAAGTTTGGATGAGTGGTATACTATTATTGAAATTCCTGAACAAGATCTTGAATGGTATAGAGCTGAGGCTATTACTAAGACAATAACTATAAAGGTTGGACCATATGCAATTTGGTCAGGTCCTTACTTTGCACAATTATGGCAAAATGTGATTGCAGTTTCAGAACCTCCTATGAATGAAACTGAAGCAAGTGGTGAAGTTACTGGTGCAATTGAAATAAGAAAATGATCGGGTGGTTAAAAGAGATCTTGAGGAAGGCTGAATTAGAAGATTTAATAGCAGCACTTATAGGTATCTTGATAACTGCAGTTGTCTTAGTTCCATTAACACTAGTTATATTCAAAGTAATATCTGTATGGTTCTTATCTGATATAGTTAAGATATCTCTTGTTGCAGTTGCTTTTTATCTTATCTACTTTGCCCTTAAGACATACCTTCCAGAAAGGGCATATTATGAATTTGGAATGATACTTGGATTGGCACTAGTATTGCTTGGTAGTGTTGCAACAGCTTCATACTTTGGATTATTCCAAGCTCCTTTAAATCAAGGTATTTATGTAAAGGTTGGTGATTTGGGAGTGGTTCCTGAGAATGAATCTTTTATTGTAAAATTGAAAGTCTGTCTAGATGAGTATAGCGATCCTGTAGATGTCTTAAGAATTAAAGTTAATATTTATGATAAAGAAGGTTATATTGCTTGGACTAATAAAGAAGATTATAAAGTTGGACCTATTGGGCCAGGTGCATGTGTTGATAAAGATATTGAAATTCCTGGATTAAAGTCTGGTGAATATGCTTTATTTGTGCTTGTGAAAGATAAAGAAGGTAATTTATTACCATTTAAGAATACATTTGTTGAAGACAAGTACTTTGGATTTACTGTATCTACGCATGTTAAGAAGCCTGTACCTACAATGGCAGCGAAAGTTTTGGATGTGCTGCCAAAAGTCTCAACTGTGCTAACAACACTAGCTCTAATATATATACTAATATGATATACATAGCTTTACTCATCGCACTTACACTAATTGGATATCTTATATATAGATATAATGAGAAGTATTTCCTTCTAGCATTACCAATTCTACTAGCTATTGCAGGACTTTCATTTGTTTACAATAGTGGGTTCTTTACTATGCCTGGTGGCCTTAATATGTATGTTGATATCATATCTGGAGATTTTGCTGCTACTGGAAAAGTCAATGTGCTATGGCCTGAAGGTGCTTACTGTCCTTCTGGTAAAACTCCTGAGAGATATATAAGCACTTATGGAAGACTTACAATTTATGCAAAGATTGGTGATAAGACGATTTGGTCAAGGACTGTTTCAGATACTGTATACTCAACATCTCTTACTTTATACAATAAGGTAGATAAAAGTGCTGTAGAGCAAGCAGCATTGAGGTATATGGAAGAGAATAACATTTATGGTTCTGTTACTGTAAACTTTGAGGCTTACTTATTTACTCAGGGAAGATATAGATGTAGTGGTGAGACTGAAGATAGAGCTGATGTGAAAGGGATTAGAAAGACCTTAGGGTTTACTCAAACTGTTTATAGAGAAGCACCTTCTGTGCCAGAGGAAGAAGAGGAAAAGTACTGGAATGTTAAGGTTGTTAATTATGAAGTTAGAGGTGATTTAGAACCTGGTAAGTGGGTTGATGTTTATGTAACTCTTAGAAATACTGGAAATACTCAGACTGAAGATTTGTATATAGAGGTTGGAATAATTCCAAAAGAGCTTGCTACTGAATGGGGCTTTCACACTACTTATGTGCCTGTAGAACAATGCTGCCCTGACAATGATAACATTTATGGATATGCATTTTACATATTCCCAAATGATAAGCTTACTATAAAGTTTAGAGTTAAAGTTCCTGAAGAAGGTCAAGTTGATAAGTGTAATCCTAATGTGGTATTTGGCAGATATCCTGGTAAGTTTGTGATCTACTATGTTATAAAGAGAAAGGGTAATATTAGAGATTCTTCAAAACCTTGGTGGTGCTATCCTAATGGTATTGTATACAAGCTTGGTATATTGAAGGAATTCTATGTTGAGAAGAGATATTGGGAGGTTAAGGTAGTTTCTACTGAAGTTAGTGGAGATTGGTATCCAGGTGGTGAATTGACTGTAAAACTTACACTTAAGAATGTTGGTAATACAAAGACCGAAGAATTATATGCTGAAGTTGGTGTACTTCCTCTAGATGTTGCTAAAGAATGGGGATTTGGAACTTACTATGCTACTGAACAATGCTGCCCTGAGGCTAAGAATATAAAAGGTTATAGAGTAGTGTTAGAGCCTGGAGAAGAGGATACAATAACATTCAAGATTACTTTACCAAAATACATGGAGAAGAATCCATGTGGTACTGAAATATTTGGAAAATATCCAGGCACATTTGTTGTTTACTATGTGATTAAGAAGAAAGGTGATATAAGAGATCCTTCAAAGCCATGGTACTGCTATCCAAATGGAGAGGTTTACAAGTTAGGTAAGATTGAACAAAGATATGTTGAATACAAGCCTACTATTACTGTAAAACATGATATGAGGTTTGTTGCTGCAGCTTTAGTTGGAGCATTACTTGTAATACTAAGTGCACTTGCATTAATGAGAAAATGAACCCACTAGCAATAATATTTGCAGTGATCCAACTTGTAGTTGCACCTTCCTTTTATTCTTTTATTGGAGAGTATCCAAAAGGATATACTCTTACATTAAAATATAGATTCTGTACTACAGATGCTGAATTTTGGGAACCTGGAATAAAGGCTAACATTACTATCTACTTAGTTGGTGAGAATGTTAACAAGACAATATTTACTGATGTGATTGAAGTCCCTCCTAAAGGAGAGTGCAGTGAATGGTATGAGATTAAGATTCCTGGAGAGTTAACAGAATCCTTACCAGAAGGGACTTACAAAATTATTGCTCAAGCTAAGTTACTTGATGAAAGGTATACTTTAAAGCAAGAGTCTGAAGAATATGAGTTTAAACTTAGAAAACCTTTGATTTCTGGGAAAGTAGAAGTTCAACTTATGTTTTCAGGTTTACTGATGGCTTTAAGTGGATTGGGATACTTAATAATTAAAAAATGCTAGACACAATCCTACTTGCATTTGCAGTATTCTTCAATGCATTAGCATGGATTTTCCTAATTGGTAAAATGACTATTTTCAGGTTTTACCTAATCTTACTACTAAATGCAGCTACTGCTATTATGCTAATATCCTATGTCCACAAAGCAAAGCGTTAGTGATATACTTGGTGCAATATCTAGATTCATTAAATACTTATTTCTAAGTACCTTTGTTCATGAAACTGGTCATCTATTAGTTGCATGGCTTCTTGGTGTTGATGTTGGAATCCCTTCAATTACTTACTTTGTTGGATTTACTCCAGTTTATTCAGACCTTTCAAAATTACCTCCTTTAGTAGTTACTTTGATAGCTTATGCAGGTCCTTTATTGGCCTTACTATTTGGTATATGGGTATGGGAAAAGGATAAAGAATGGGCTATAGTTACATTCTTATATTCTGTATTACCAAGCCTATTACCTATAATGCCTGGCTCAGATGCTTATCAAGCAGTTGTTTATGGTAGATTTCCTTTATTCCTAGCATGGTTAATTTTCTTCTCAGCCCTTTCTCTTATTGCTCTTTATCTTGACGAAATTCGTAGAGAAAGGACTCGACCTTAGGTTTTAACTTATCAATTATTTCCTGAATTGTATCATTCTTAATATAATCTATTACCAACTCTCTCTTTACTGGTATTGGTAAAGTTACTTCATCAGCAAGTTTATACAACTCTTCAATTACATAATCTTCATCAACTTCTCCTTTATTAAACTTCTCTAACAGCTCTTTTATAGGAGTTGCTTTAATTCTATGACTATTTCCCTTCATACTAAAGCTAATGTCGACACCTTCATCGCATGGATTCATATACAATCTTGCTAGGCTTATTCTTAATCTATATGGATCATCTTCAAGATATGCCCTTAAGAACAAATCTTCCAATGCACTTACTTCCCTTTTTATTATTAAGTGTATTCCTTCTCTTGATGAGCTTAAATATAATTCTATTTCATCATAATCAAACAATTCTCTTGCTTTCTTATAGATCCATGGAAGATCTTTCAAGTGCTTCTTATCTACATCTATACAAATATAAGGTACTTTCGTCTTTAATAAACAGTCTATTCTAAAGTTTTTATTTATTCTGCCCATTTTAACTTCATTCTTCTTTCAGCTGCTGGTCTATAATCTATAAGTATATTACATCTTTCTTCATATTGAGGTCTACTTACATATTCTTCTATTCTAGCCCTATTTTCTTCACTCAAATCTAGTAAAGGTTCAGTTATGTCAAATTGTCTGCAATGATATGCCTTACCTAAGTTATAATCATATGTTATTACATGGTATCCATCATGTTGATATGGCACATAATAACCTCTTTCAATCTTTGAAGTTGGCAAATCTATAAATGCATAACCTAATACCATAAACATTGTATTTGCCCAATATTCCAATATAACTCTCACCACACTTTCGTTTACGACAAGTGCATTGGTTGGGTTTCCTATGCAGTAAGTCCACACTCTTATTATAGCTTCTATATGTCTTCTTCTCTTTGCCCCTCTCGTTTCATCATATTTTATGTACTTTCTATACTCTACTCTTCTATTTGCAAAATTCACTCTATATCTAATAAATCCTAATCTTGTTCTATATCTTAATACATAAGCGTTATCTATTAGCAATCTTGCTATTGCATGAGCATCTCTCAATCTTAATCTTACTCTTCTTCCTCTGAAAATTAGCCTCAAAAGATCTGCGTATGAATAACCTCTCCCAATTCTAAACCTAATTTCAGTTAGTAAAGTCTCTCTATCATAAACTCTTAGCCTTACATACCTTAACCACTCTTCTCTACTCATCAATGCTTCAAATCTGTAATTTTTTATACTAAAGAAGAGTTGCAAAGGAAGTTTAACAACAGCTTCTGGCATTTTATATTATCTTTTCAAGCATTTCAACTATTTTACTTATTGCAGATCTTTTAGATGTGATTATTAAACTTTCTTCTATTTTACCATGCTTGTAAACTTCCAAAATATAATTTCCTCTCTTTCTCAAATATATTTCATAGCCATTACCTTTCAATGTTAGAATATTCCTTACCAATTTCATCTTATCTATCAAATCATTTAAATAACTTCTTCCTTTATCTGTAATTCTTATTAAATTAACTTTGTACCACTTTAGCACTTCTATAAAACCTCTCTTCTCTAATTCTCTCAAAGCTTCTAATCTTTTTCTTTTATCCACTATTACATAAAACAGTGATTTGAATGTTACTATATTTACTTTGTATAAGAATAGAAGCATTTCCAAAGCATTTCTTGTTATATCTCCTGCATATGCTAATATCATTTCTCTTTTATCTTTGTCTATATAACCTAGATAAGTCCCTCTCTTCATGCCATAAGGTACTTGCAATGCTGGATATTTTTTTCCTCTAGCACCTGCAAATGATACTTTTTTCTTTTCAAATCCTTCTACTTCTTCACCTTTAACAATCATATAATCTTTTCCATACCTTACCCATACAAATTCTGGCTTATTTATAAGCTTGTAGAATTCTGGGCTTAATGCAAATGTAGTTGAAAGTCTTCTTATTATCCACATTTTTTAATATTTAAACCTTTTATACTTTTAAAAGTTTTTATAAGTTATGGAAAGAAGGAGATTAGCTGAGGAACTCCATTGTGCCTTAAAGCATTACTCTTTTGTGATCGAAAATCTTGGAGAAATTCTTGAGAAGCTGATAAGACTTTACATTAGGAAGGAAAAACAGATTTTCAAGGATTATATTGACAAAGTAACTATTGCAAGACATGAATTGAGAGCTCTTTACTATGAAGTGCTTAAGGTTAATATAGACTTGTTCGACTTCATAATAGATAAAGTTAGGCAGGTTAGAGGTTTAATAAGTGTTCTTGAAAGAGAGGCAATATTCAACAAAGATTTTGAGCTAGATGACAAGATGGAACATGCTTTACTTGAAGATATCTTAGATTGCAAAGGTAATTTGTATGCTATTGAAAAGCATTTAATTACTGTGAAGGGTAATTATTATTATGAACATAAAAAATCTGAAGAAACTTGTTCAGGAGAAAATAAAGAGGTATAGGGGGGATCCTTGTGCAGAAGATACATTTAACTTATGGACTACTAAGCAAGAGGAACATTGTGAAGAATGATATATGTTGAGCACAAGGTAGGCTTCTACTATGAGCATATAGCTTGTGCTATTCTTCTCTTAATCTTCTTATGTATTATATGGTGGTACTTGCGTAAGATCTAATACTTATATAACTTATGATACTTCTATAAGTTATGGAAGTTGGAAATTTCATAGTTAAGCAAGTTAGAAAAAATGGACTCACAATACCTACTAAACTTCTAGAATCTATAGGTGTTAAAGTAGGGGATGTTGTAGGTATCTTACTTGAAAAAAATCAACTTAGGATAGTTAAGGTAGTTATACAACTTCCAGAAGTTGAAAAAAGTGAAGTTAGAAAAGTTGAAAAATCTGAAGTTACTAAAGTTAAGCAACCTTACAAACCTTATAGTAGAATAAAGTATATGTGGAAGCTTATGTACCAATTGGCCGATAAGTTGAATATCCATATAAATGATGTTAAGCAAATGGTGTGTGACTCACTAGTTATTGACCCTAACGAGTTAGAAGAAAATGCTGATAAAGTAATAGAATGGTTGGAAGAAAGGCTAGGTGAGTTTGATAAGAAGTACGGTGATTTTACACCTGCTGATGAGCTTAATAAGAAAGTTAGTAAGGAGACTCTAGATAAAATAAAGAAGCTTCTTAAAAGGCTTGAGGATAAGACTGATTTATCAGTAGATGAATTTATAGTAAGGATTGAAGAGGATTTAGGCTTTAAGATTTCTAAAGATATGAGTGAAGTAGAGGCAGAGCAAGTTATAGATAAAATAAAAGAGCTTTATAAAGAATATGGAGTAAGATTGCCTAAGAAGATTTAGCTATTATCTCTTTTATTTCTTTTTTGTTGTAAACTCTTATTTCTTCACAATTCTCAATATTTTTGAATGCAATTTCAAATGCTTTTTCTTTAGAATCTACTACTTTAACATCTAGCTTATCCCCTCTCTTTAATATCACAAAGTATTTCATTTATTACTGCTTAAACTAATACTTCCAAATACTTAAAGAATGCTTCATTCAATTCAAAAACAACTACTTTACCATTATCGTAATAATACCTATTTAGAAATCCTTCTTCAGCCATCTTTCTCAAATTTCTCTCTACAGTGTGCCAATCTCTCTTATATAGCTTATACCCCTTATCACTTTTGTAATACCATCTTCTCAATGCGTTGTATGTAAATCTTGTCTTACCAGTCTCTTGATAAAAAAAGTTTAAAAGGCCAAAGTATTCAGGAGCTACCATTTTTATTTTTTTATCTTTTTGTACTCTTCCCAGCCTTCTATTGCTAGATCAATAAATTTCGTAATAAATCCTATTAAAATAATCCCTGCCAAAATTTTTTCTCCAATACCCAACGATGCTAATACTGGACTTATTATTAGCAATAGTAAGTATGCAAAACATACCGTTATTACTATAATCGAAAATATTATTTTTCGTATACCTTTCATCTTTTGTATATTTTTTATTAGATATGTACTACCTTTCATTTTCGGCTAAATATCTAAATTTGCCTTTTTTCACTTTCTTGTCTTTTTATCTGTTTAATGATCTTTACTAATTTTTCTGGATATAGTATTACTTTCTGTATGCGTTTTAAGGGTTGTCCATATCTTATAAGTATGCATTCAACTATTATTGAGTCTTTCATTGTATTGAATGTGTCCTTTTCTCCATTTAAATATATTAATGTATAATTTGGTATGAACTCTGGTGTTATGATCATGTAATCTGGACTAATTGTTATCTTGCTTCCAGTTTTGTTAGGATAATCTTCCCAAGTAACTTCTATTGTATAGTTTCCTATTATTATTTTCTTTACTCTTAAGTTTTCAGGGAATCCTTCGGTGGTGTCTATATATGAAGAAATTGCAAGATGGAATACTTCATATGCATATATTTTTTCTTCTTCCATTTCTAATAAATCTTTTGCTGTTGTAGAAAGTGATAATTTATGGTTTAAATCCTTTATACATTCGCCTCCAACTTGACTTACTATATAGCCTATAGACTGTTCTTTTATCTTATTAAATCTTTCTTTAAGCTTTATTTTGATTTTGTCGTATATATATTTACTTGGTATTCTAGGTATTGGTATTACTTCTTTAGTTATTGTATATGTTAAAAGGTCTTCTTGAAGATCTTTTTCTAGTTCTGTGAAATTAGTATAGTTAAGAGCATGAATAAAGAAACAAAATCTTTCGTCTATGTCTTCAAAGAAAGTCTTATCAGTAGTTATATAATGTATATTTACTAGTATACTTACACCTATATATATTACAAGAATTGATAATGTTATTATACCTTCTATAAGACTGTCTTTTGCTCTTTTTCGCATCTTTTCTCTAATTTTTTGATCTTTTTTCTTTATGATGCTTATTATTAAGCATATTACTGAATATAAGAAAAACCCAAGTATGATACTACATATTACTATGTCTGGCAATATGAGTGAAATTGTTGTCATTTTTGGCTAATTTTTTCGATGAAATCGAGCATTATGTAGACTGTTACAACTAAACCAATCCAAATTAATACAAGTTTTATTATTTGTCCAGTCATTTTTGGATCTTGTATTCAATTACTTTTACCTCACCTTTCTCAATCCACATCTCGGGAGTAATTTTATCCTTATGGCCAAGGATTTCTATAGGGTAAGGTTCGGTAACTGGCAAACCATTCATTCTTCTCCAGACTTCCCAAACTGATGCTAAGAACAATTTTACAACTTTTCTTCTTGCCCAGTTATGGCAATGCAATTTGCTCCAATCTTTATGTTTTTCTTCGCATTGCTTTCTAAACGCATCGTATAATTTTCTTCCAAAGCATTTGAATTTGATGAAACTTTGTCCAATTCTATAAACAACAAATGATTTTAGTCGTGGATCAAAGTTTGCTTTTTGACCTCTTTTTCTTTTTTGGCCTGGAGCTAATCCACAATAAGACCACAATTGGCTAACATAATTTGCTTTTAGGATTGGTTCTGAAAGCCATGCAATTATTCCAGACGCTAGGATTGGCCCAATTCCCCTAACTTTTGAAAGGAATTCTTTTCTCAAAGGATGATCTTTACTCCATTTATCAATCCTTCTATAAAGCTCTTTTTCTGTTTCATAAAGTCTATTGTGAAACCAAATAAGGTCCTTAATTTCTTTAAGTAAGTTAGAGAACGCACTAGAAGGCGGGGGTTCACGTGTTTTATGGTTCAAAATGAATTTCTTAACAAATTCTGAATATTTCTTTTTTTCTAATAATTCTAACGCAATTAAAGAGTGGGTTTCATGAACATACTGGCTCGCATTTTTTCTCTGGGTTTCTTTATAAAGCTGGCTCGCAACCTTGCCCTGGGTTTCATTTAAAAATTGGCTCGCAATTTTTTCCTGGGGTTCATTTAAAAAATGGCTCTTTAAAGCATCTTTTAGTCTTTCTTTATTCTCTCTAACCCAACAAACAATTCTATTAAATGTCTCAACTCTAATTTTCTGTATATCGTAATAGTTCTCAATCAATCTTCTTATTTCATAACTTCTCATTTTTCTCTTTATATCTATATATTTTTTGCCCAATCATTTTTGTATCTTTTCAATTGCCTTTTTATAAGCTTCAGTTAGTGAAACAATAACTTTGTAAGGATCATTAAGTTCTACCTCACCTTTACCTAGAACTTGTCCATTCTTCACTATGAGCACCACTATTTTAAGAGGAAGAATATCTTTCAATTTTATACCCTTCATAATAATGTTATGTAACATAACATTTAAAAAGGTTTCTTTTGTTAGGTTAGGTATTTAAGTAACGGTTCAAGACCTTTTACCTTTTTGTTCGTAAAAGATCTTTTCCACAAAAATACTTTCTTATACTTTTCATTAATTATTGCTTGAAGTATTCCTATTCTCAAAAAATCTTCTACTTTATATCCTAAATCTTGACAATACTTCATCGCATCTAAATACATTGAAAATGTTAAAGGAACAAATTCATGCCAGCCTATCAGAACATACATATGATTTACATAATCAAGCCTTTCTAATGCTTGTTCAAAGACTTTGAGATAATTATTTGCTTCTTTTATTTCTATCCCTATTGTTAATCTTTTTGTTATTATGAAGACATCGTATTCTTTTTTCATAAATCTATGATGCATTATTACATCATATTTTTCAAAACCGTGGAGGGTCTTTAATAAGTTTATAATATCTTCTTTGAATTCGGTGAAGTATTTATCTTCTTTATATATATTTGAGATTTGTTCAGTCATTTTCTCCAAAACTCTAGATGCACTTTACCATACTTATAACTCCATCTAACTCTTTTATAACCCATCTTTTCTAGCACTTTCATAACCTCATTGATAACCCAATCTTCAAATTCTTCAGTTTGTATATCTACTATAATATCTCCATTTTCAACTACTTTGATTTCATAATTACCAACACGATACTTACTCATTAACCACCCTTTAATCCATAGTTCAATAATGCTTTTTAACAACTCTTTGTTGATTTGCTCAGTCATTTTCTTCTTTCTCATAAACAGGCACTATATAACACTTCTCCCATAGCTTTATTTTCCATCTCCAAATCTTTATGTATACACTCTCTCTTATGATATAATCCCCTAGTCTTATTCTCCCTATACTTATACTCCATCCTCCTAAAATCTCTCTCTACTTCAACTTTTAAGAACCTTTTTTGGTTATTCATTTTCTTTTTTGAATGCTTTTAGTATGGCTTTAGCCATTTTAATAGCTTCTTTCCTTGGTAATCTTATATCTATACCCTCTCCCCCGACAACATATTCGTAAATTTCTATCTGCAGTTCATCATCTATTTTACTCGCTATTATCTCCGCTTCATACCCGTCTTTTCTCTTTTCTAGATAGTTATAAATTTTTTG
>CAYYFB010000005.1:0-26272 GCA_964471255.1 Candidatus Woesearchaeota archaeon | reverse complement strand
ACCACATATAGCAATTAAACTCCTTAACCATACGTATGTATAATCACTTATATTCGTTACAACAATTTTTATTATTGGAAATGACGAGCCCCTAATCAGTGATGTGCCCATTAATGCAATTAATCCCTTAGAGGTATTACGTTTCATAACATTCCTCAGAGAGTAGCTAAAGATAGTCTTTTAGATTAAATTACGCATGTATGTTATGGTAGTAAAAGCTAAACAATTATATAAATATAATTACTTTGATCAAAATTCCTAGATTGAAAAGTAAATCTATAGCTACGAAGACTAACTTAAACAAGTTATTTATATATTATAATATTATATAGTCCATAAGTTCATTTACGTTGAAGAGATTTAAGAATAGATATATTATAAGTAAGGGTATATTTATAGCAGTTATTAATGGTATAAAGAATACTAGTCCTTCACTAATTCCATATAGTAGTTCTTAAAAGTATAAGATTGTACTTAAAATCACTAATGTTAGTATGTAACCATTTTATCCGATCAAGTTATTGCATAGAGGTTTTTATCAAGGCATTATATACATTAACACAGCTATACAATACGATAATAAAGAGGTTTCTATGAATAAATGGAGCACTAAATAAATGTTTTCAATAAATGTTATGCGGCGGCCGGGATTTGAACCCGGGATCTCCGGCTTGGGGGCTGGTTCCTTCGAGGTTTTGTCCCAACAGTTGATATTAATCCGGGACAGTTAGGTATAGTTTTTATACCTATTATCTAGTATATGGGACGTTATTCCATTACTTAGTAGTTGGGCCAAGGAGTTCGAGGAAGCGTGACATAGATGTTATCTTATAAAATTACTGGAAGGATTTTGCTGAAGCTGTTAATAGTGAGCTATAGAGATGGGTTAGCCCGATTTGTTTTTTCATTTATTCTCATCAGAATGAAGCAAAGAATATTGAGAACATGTTACTTGAATGTTATCACCATAGCCTCTATGAGTAGAAACGCAGAAGGATTACTGCCACACGATATTACAGACTATCTAACATACATTACGCTATATAATATGAAAGGGTTTAACCTAAAAAGAAATAAATAACCAGCTTAATTCTATTTAATCTTGGTGAATCCTTCTTGTCATTCTCGATAAAAGTTGACAAACAAAGTATTCCTTCTCTTATAAAAGACATTGAGGAAACAAGTAATTATCTTCTGCCATCGTTTCAGAGAAGATATGTTTGGGATGAAGATGATGTATTAGCATTATTAGATTCGATAAAGAATGGTTATCCCGTAGGTAATATTATCTTATGGAGAAAGCATGAAGGTTATAAACCAGAAGATATAGACCCGCTTTCTAAACCATTAATCGGCGACATAAAGGAAGAGGCTTCATCAACGTATTTTATCATAGATGGACAACAGCGTCTTACTTCATTATTACTTGTCTTTAATAATTGGAGTGTGAGAAAAGGCAAAGAAATAGTAGAAATAAATCCTATAAGTTATGATTACAGTTCTGATAAATTTTACAAGGGAACACGTAGAGGCATGGATGTTTCCAACAATTGTAAGAGGCATTGTTTATAACGAGTATAGTGCACTACAAGAACTATTATCTAATCTCACAAGTGATGCATTTAGTAAAATAGAGAAACTTGCTACAGCAATTAAGAATTACGAGGTTCCAATATATGAAATTAGCACGCCTAAAGCCGATGAGAAAGTTATTGACATGCTTGTAGAGGCTTTTATTCGTGTCAATAAATATGGTGCCAGAATCAAATCACTTGAATTAATACTCTCATATATAGCTGGCCGTGTGAGCGGGGAGGCAAAGAAACATATTATGTCTCTATACGACTTTGCAGAAGAAACCTTTGATTTAGACTTACAACCAATTATAAGATATTCGTTGGCGACAGCTAATATTAAGCAAACACAAGCTATAGAACCTAGTAAGCTACGTTCTCTAATAAGAAAATATGTGCCACAGATTACGAAAACATTAGTAGAGAACTTTGATAAGGTAAGGAATGGTTTAGAAATTACACTAAAGATGCTCAAGGAAGAGCTAAAGATATCATCAGCAGATATTTTACCTTCCCAGATAACTCTGGTACCCCTTGCCATGTATTTCTATACACAACAAATTAATTCTTTGGATACTCTAAGCGGTACAGAGAAGAAAAATATTGAGAACTGGTTTGTCTTAGTAAATTTCACAACATACTATACTTCAAAGACTAATAGTAAACTTGAAAGCGATATAATAGCTGTCAGAAATTCAGACATTTTTCCATATAATGAACTAATAAACAATATAAGAAAGTATAATGGAAGAACATACATAAGCGAAACTGATGTTATGAAGGGATTAGAAATTGATGCTACACGAAAAGTAGGGAAGCTCTTCCTTTTCCTACTATACATGTTACTTGTTAAAAATAATGCTGACGACTGGACAGGGTATAAGATATATAGACGTAAATGGCAAAAGGACTTCTCGAAGCATCACATCTTTCCTCGCAACTATCTTGACGAACACAGAGATGAATTAGAGCTTGGAGAAGCAGAGGAATTCAATATCTTAGCCAATAATTTAGGTAATATAACAATAATTAATAAATCGAAGAATTCACAAGTAGGTGATAGACCGCCAAGAGAATATCTTAGGGAAATCGAGGAGAGTATTCTAGAAAAGCACATGATACCTATAGATGAATCGTTATGGGAAGTATCCAGATATTATGACTTTATACGTGAACGAGCAGAACCAATTAAACATAACATTAAAATGTATTATAATAACTTATCTAGGTAAAAATATGTCTAAGCCACCAGCATACACTAACATAAAGGTGAATTTAATGGACTCAGATACTTTATGTAAGTATGGATTTAAGAACTGGTATAGGCTAAGAGACATTAGTTCAGGGGAAATTACACCCCCTTCCGAATCGGGTGTATATGTATTAAGACTAAATAGGTCTTTTGGCAGACTGAAGGGGGAGTCGGATATACTTTATATTGGTTCAACTAGCGACATCTATCAGAGGATTGTTGAAAATTATTTAGAAGGAAGAGGCGGTAAAACCACACAAAGAATTCGCTACTATATCTTCGATAGAGAGTACCTAGAGCTTATAGAGATAAGCTGGGTTACAAGTATTAATCCTAAGCAGCTTGAAGAGGAGCTTCTGAAAAAATATGAGGAAGAACATCATGAGTTGCCTCCTTGGAATAGGACTTTGCCAAGTAATAGTTAAGTTACTCTTTAATCTTATCTAGTTTTAGATTTTAGTAAAAATTAAAAGGTCTTGATGGCCTTAAGGGATATACTTTTATTCTCTTCATCTAAGTGCTCGAAGGGAAAGACTATCTTTGTCTCAGTACGTTTTGATATAGGGAAAAACATCCCTTACGGAGGTTGTTTCCGTTTTGATAAAGGGGGGTGGTTGAGCTGTAACAGTAGCGAGGAAAACAGTACCTTCTAATTAGTTCTTGTTCTTGTAATAGAGGACCCGCGTCATCCCTATTAGAAAAGATATGAAAACATACCTAGTAATAAACGGATACAAAAATAAGAGGAAAACGCACTTATTGCTTAAAAGCATTTGGAGCCTACGTTCCAAGAACGGCATAATACTGTCTCTAAGCCTGATTGGCGTGGATAAACACGCTAGTAGCCACTTGCTTTAAAACATTTAGTCTCGTAAGTGGATGTGAAGTTTTATAACTTATCACGACTAGAATACTATAGTGAACACTATAGAGGGTTTAGATATGCCAGTACTTGCAAAGACCAGGATAGGTAGGTACTTCAGGACTACAGTTCCCCGTGAAGCGAGGAAAATCTTGGAAGTAACTGAGAACGGAGAAGTTATTGAAAATAGTGAAAGAATCGCTAATGAAGGATGCTGAAACAGCTACCTGCTTTCTAAAATTTCCAAAAAGACCCACTACTTTCTTGAACTTCATTGATGAGATGATAAGGCATGAGGGTTTAGGGGGTTACGAGTATGAGCATGTCTCTACTTGATGTAATTAAAGAAATATCCGAGTTAGGGCATAAAGGTGCAAAGGAGGTCCGACAGGAACATATACATGGTTTTAAGGTATATCATGTTAAAGAGCCATACTTATCCATTGGAAGGGATAAGATATTATATCCGCTTGAATTCAGGGGTGTTAGAAAATTTTATACGAGTAATATACCATTACAAATTAGAGTAAAGCCTTTCATAGCAGATAGGCGAGGAAACAACTTTCTTGAAGGCATTAAAGGGATAGCCAATAAGTATCGGAGACGCTATAACTTCTACATTGACTTTGAAATCCCGGTGTACGAGTACAATGTTGATAGGTGCATCGCTTACATGGTAGATTATATGAAGAATGCTTCTCAAAATAATCAACAAAATAGATACATAGTGATGCTGATAGCTAGAAAGCTCCATGATTACCGGAGACATAAACCTCAAGAGGATAATAGCCTATATAATCAAATAAAGGCATATGGAACATATTACAAGATACCTACGCATATAATAAATCTAGACAAAGTAGATGAAATAATTCAGGACTGTATGGAAAGGAATAAAAGAAAGGAAAGATGCCCTGGATTTATTGCATATATGCTCAATAACTATGTACAGCTATATGCGAAGGCAGGTGGTATTCCGTGGGTTGTAAGTGATGAGGATGCCATAATGCTTCAAAATACAGCAGTAGTAGGTCTAGCAGTCTCAAAACTCGGCAATACTGGTTATCTAGCCGGGGTTTCATACTCAATCGCCTATGTAGGTAAAGAGATACGAAGCTACATCTATAGTGAGGTTTTTGAAGAATCAGAGCTTGATATAGAATCCCTAAAGACTACTGGATTATATATCCCAGCTAGAGTTGTAAAGAACATTTTTACCCATATCAAGAATTCCCTTAGCGCATGGAACATCAACAAATATGTCATATTTCAGACAACTATAATTCACCCAGATGAAACTAAAGGTTTAACTGAAGTATTGAAAGATAACATTTGGATTCTAGCACATGTAAAAGAAACCGGGTTTACTAAACGTATATATGACCTAGATACCGATGACTACGGGCCATATAGAGGAACATGTCTCATAGATGAGGATTCACTAGGAGGTAATGAACCAGTTAAAGCATTATTGCTATCAACAGGTATTATAAAGACTAAGAAATTTAATTATGAACTTCATAAATTTGTTGAAGAGGAAAAAAGAATTTATAAACAAAATACCACTCCGATGCCATTAGAATTAGAAATACTTTACAATACTCAGACAGAAACGCTAGTAGATAAACCACAAATAGATACTGATATAGCCCTCTATACATGTAGGCTAGCATTACTTCTAGGAAAACTCGATTGGGAAGCCTACACATCCTGGCCGAAAAGACCATTTGTTGAAAAATACGCGAAAAGAATTGCTGATATACTCTCATTATTATACGGACGAGGGGATGAAAAAAGTATCAACTTTGCAAAAGATTTAATAGCTGTTCTACAAAGAGAGCCAAGAGCTCTAAGATATATTATGTAGATTTACTAGGGATTGGCTCGTGAATACAATGCTATATTCTTTGAACTGCTTACTTGGACTCCAAACGTAGAACTTAAACTCCATTTTATCTTGAATACCTAAAGCTTTAAGCATCTCTAGCAACTTACTGTATCTCAAGCAGGGCCGCATCTGGGCTAATGATAAATATTTTCTATAGAATTTCATTGATTCCTGTTTCATTTCGGAGTGTGAGAGTCTTTTCGTGTTTCCTAATTCGTCTATTTTAAAAGCATGCGTTACAATATCAAACCATATTCTTCCTCTTCCTTTCGGAGTAATTTCAAACAGGATTTCAATGCCTTGCCGAATAAATTTATCATCATACATATATGTGTTTTCATTTTCAGGAAATCTATAAATATATATAACAGTACCCTTACCTCTCACATTCCTTCTAAATCCATAAATTTTGCGGAAATACCCATATACTATAGAACGTGTTATGTTGAAATTCTTTTGCGACCCAACCGGGCATAAATTTGTTACTGTAATAAAATCGGTAAAATCTATACCTTCTCCTTCCTGCCATGAGTTTCCGGCGAAATCCTTAGGAAAACAGTCTATATTGTTTTTTATGAAGTCGTTTAATTGTCTATTAAATTCATTTAAGAGATTCTTAGAGGGTATCTGAAATATAAAATATAATTTATTCTCGTGATGATATGAAATTATGCCTGATAACCATAAATTATATAAGAGGTCGCTAAATAGAGAGCGGTGGCATTTTTGGGGATTTTTTATAGGGAAATAGACATAATTTAAAGTTAGAGAACGTAATTCTGCATCCGCAGTCTGATATAGTGGTAGCTTTATTTTCAACGAGTTCACCCTAGCCTTTGCTTACTTCCTTTAGGAGCTTTTGAATGTCTGGTTCATCTAATAGGCTTTGAATCTCCCTATATTCGCTATATATAACTGTTGCTACTAGTATTAGAAATGAACTAGCTATTAGAGAAAACATGATACTAATATAATGTAATCCTTGGATTACTGTCGCTATAATACTTGTTACTAGAGAACTGACGCCTATAATTAATGATAAATATACTAGTAAGTTCTCAGTTGTTTTCTTTTTCGCTGAGAGAATATTAGCAATTCGCCTAGCTATTTTTTCTCTTAGGACTATATAACCCTCAGGGACATAAGCGAGTTTTTCTAATTTGTTAAGTTTTAGTGCTAGAGAGAGGGCTTGCCAAGTGCCTCTGCTTCTTCTGAGTAGGGTTCTAATATTAGTTTCAAGTACCTTAGCAAGTTTCTGGAATAGCTTTAGTGATATGGCTTCGTGCCTACAACCAATACGTAGCGATAGACCTGTTGTTAGGAGCATTAACGTTATAGTCTCTAATGTACCATACCTGCTAAATGACTTAGATACATTAGCTACGCGTCTGCAAAGTACTTCATCTTTTTCTTCTCTGTCTAAAATAGCTTTTAATGTGCTTGAAAACGATGCATATAGGCAGAAATATTCATTTGGGGACTCTGGTTCATCACAACGTTTAAGCAATTCCTCAAGCACTTTTTTATACTCCCTGCTTAACTTATCTATGAAGATATAGGAGAGACCTATGCATCTGCTAAGTGCGGGAGAGGATTCCAGCGTTGCTATTCCTCTATTGTAGTCTCTTATACATCTTGAAATGAAGCTCAAAGCTGGTCTAACCAAGGTGTCTTCGTATCGTTTAGAAATACCTTCATACTCTAGGATAAAGTAAAGCAACACAGCGGCTTCAAGCATACTATCAGTTGGAATTTCTTGAATAACTTTTGCGAATAACGGAGCAAGCTCCTCGGCTTTCTGAACAGCGTACTTTACTCTATTTTCGTTCTTCTTTAAAAATTTATAAGTCATATAATTATTAAATACGGTCCAGGATTCATCTAGAAATTTATTGGCTCTGCTCGAAACCCCCTTCATAATATTAGATAAAACCAGCAAGGGATTCATTCTATGCTTCAATATCAATTCCCGACCTGCCACTTATATTCTCCCCTTATAATTATTTAGTTATAATCCGGCTTGTATTTTTAACTTGCCATCCACATAACAATGCTAGGCTAGTATATGCCTCCTGGTTTATAGAGGTATGTTTCTTCGTTATGCTGATATACGTGTTCGAATGGATAAGCTGGCTTGATTTCCGTCTTAGTTATTGTCTTGTTTACTATGTTTTCTTCGTATAATATCTCCTCCATACTGTTGTCCCATATTCTAAGGCCTATATCACCATCATTATAGCGTATTATTTCTAGGTTGAGTACATCGTCATCATATTCTATATACTTCTCCTCTTTTAATTTATAATGTAGTCGGCGTGCAACCTGATGACTCCTATAGTGTTTCCTGATATACTTGTTCGCTGTCTGTATCGCTTTCTGGTACTCTATCGTGTCTCTATACATTATACCTTGCTTCAAGCCCGTAGTTGAAAATATTGGTGAAGTAGCTGGAATAGAAGTAATGGCAGAACCCAGTCTTCTGCTCACAGTATACGAACATGGCGTTGAGCCATAGGAGTAGAATACCAGTTTCTCTAACACCTAATAAGCTATAGACTAAGAAATATGCAGCTACCAGACTATTATGCTTCAGAGCTATCTTCCACGCTCTTTTGAAAGCTAATCTGGCTTCATATGGCCCGTGTCTACCTACTCGTGTTTCTAGCTCTCTTTCGCTTTCCCTACTGTTTTCTCTGTAGTATGACGTATTCTGACCCTACTTCGGTTTATCCTACTAAATGCTATCTCCTCTCTAGCCACTACCGGGTAATATTTTCCGTCTTTATCCTTCTTGATGAGGTCTTTCCTAATCATTTGTTTGAGTATCTTCGCTATCGTAGCTTTCCTTATTGGACCTCCTCGTATAAACTCGTAGACCCTTTTCAGTTCCATAAAGCTAGCCTCGTTCTTATAGACCCTGGCTATTAGGTACCATAGGACTCCCTGTGCCCCCAGCTTTTCTCGGTAGTACAATCTTCTTAGCCTTGCATATTGGCTTAGTGAGAGCTCTCTTGGCAGAATGAGGGGGCCTAGTTTCTCTACTCCAATAGGTCGACCTATAGTTATATTATTGATTACTACGATGAAGGGATAGAGACCAGGCTCAGCATATCCTCTAACAGCTAATGATATCTCCGCTGTATATGGAGCTACAGCTCTATAAGGGCTTACTGTCACCTCGGCTACACTAGAAGGTATACCTCTAACCTCCACACTCACAACATGTCTTGGAGGCCCATTAATCCGGACTGAGAAGCCAACTCTATCACCGGGGTGAGCAACTAGCACCCTTCTATCGAGCCCGAAAGACTCTTGGCGGGGCTTATCAATATTCTTCCTGGTAAGTGTCCTTGCCTCCTTTTCCTCAACAACACTCACCAGACACCACCTCCACTAGAACTAGATAGGGAAGGTAGCGTAATTATGATGGACAAAAATGACTAGAACCCTTTAAACTATCAAGATAAACACCATCGCTAATTTAACATTAAAACCAGGTAAACTCCTAAGCTATAACGGCTCGTATCCAAATGTCGCATATAAACAACACGACACCTACACTTAAAAGCCGCCGACAGCATGCTCAGCTCTAAGTGTCACATCATCTCCGGTCAGGTAGACGCATCCCCTCTCGGAATAGTCTCAAGGGCTTGCGTCTACCCAAGAATGTGCTTGGATTTGTGCTTCTATATTATTAAGTATGCTAGTATGGTCTTGAACTATGGTCTTGAAAGTCCGGAAACAATAATTTATGAGAGACTATATTTGAATATGGGTGCCTAGTTATGCAGGTTATGCAGAAGTGTGAGGGAATACTAGTAGGGGTTATTATGCGAAAGACGGGTTCATATAGATACGTGGTTATCCCAAGGGATAGAATAGATATAGATGTGCTCTGGACGGTTCTCCCGGATTCTGTAAAACTGTATCGAGTAAAATCTCCTAATGCTGTAGTTGACTTTTTAGAAAGACTATACGTAGGTGAATTCTACTATAAAATTTCATTCACTCGCAGGGGCCCTATGTATAAAGCTGTTCTAGGAGATAAAGCCAAGCTAGTTAGAATAGATATTGACAATCTTATGAAGTGTTTAAAGAAGATAGATGACCATGCCGAATACCATGCTTTCCAAGACCATCCTGGTATAGGTCCTAATTTTTAACAGGATTATCTAGAAGTACCGGCACGGGCACGGGTCTGCCCCTTCGCTTCTTGGCCACATAACTGGCATTACATATATGTGAAACGAATACCACGGTAATCATGAATTTCAGAGAAGCTTATTGGTGGATGAAGAAAAACCCACATAAATTACGTGGACTAGCGTTATTACCAAGTTATCGGTTTGGCATAATAGTAGCCGAGCCAGTAACGGAGGAAGAGCTTAGGGAAAACATAGTTCACAAAATTAATAAAAGCGTAATGCAATTTGAATTCGACTACGTTATCAATTGGGCTAAAGAAGCAAGAGAATTATTTTGGGATGAATGGTCGTAGCTCTTGCCGAAAACATAATACTGTACTGCGTAGACTCTACTATGCATGGTGGCTATATAGGGTGGCGATGAAGAGTGGAGAACTAAGAAACATCGCATTTATCTTCGTCAACGACTACTTTATTGAA
This sequence comes from Candidatus Woesearchaeota archaeon, assembly GCA_964471255.1. Taxonomy (GTDB): domain Archaea; phylum Nanobdellota; class Nanobdellia; order CAYMVK01; family CAYYFB01; genus CAYYFB01. The sequence continues at coordinate 16,071 of CAYYFB010000005.1, read as the reverse complement.
GAAACAGGAGAATTTATAGGCATAAGAGCTGATTTTCTCAACGAATTCAGATTAAAGCCTATTGATTTTGATACAAATGAAATTAAACATGGTACCTACTTACTTTTTGCCGGTAAGAAGGTATTATGTGATAAAATCAGGAGGAACGAGATAAGTGAGGAAGAAGTATTTTCTGGTGGAGAAAAAAGAATGATATGGCTATCTTATTCTTCAGTTAGGAGGTATGACAAAAGCGTTTGGATGCGGCTAAGAGTTACTAATATCCCTGAGTGTCCTATGAAGAATATATTTGCTAATAAGCAACAACGAGTGTTGTGTTCCATATCTCCGGACGCTCTTGATAAGATTATCCGGATAAATAAGCCTAAGCGAGTATATGTTTTATCTAATTTGATGTCTGGCCTGGTACCTATTATATTTGTAAATGAGCTAAGGAGATATACGGGCTTGTCTGTTGATAAGTTATTTCTAGGATTTGCCAACAGATACAGGTCTATAGTAGTTTATCCTTTCAGGTGCAAAAATGTCAGAAGAACCCGTACAAATAGACTACTCACTAAATGAATATAGCGACTTGTTGGAAATTAGGGGTAGGTGTACGTTAGGCAGAAAGACTGTTTATGGAATTTATATATATACTAGAGAGTATGCAAAAAGAAGGAATTATTGTGGACTATATATTTTGGAGGAGTGTATGAAAGACCAAGACAAGAATTCTGGAAAAGTTATGAAATTTCCAATAAATTTTATAGAATTAATTCTGAGTAGATTATTTGACTCAACCCCATCCAGGCGGATAACCGAGCTTGTCTTCTGTGATATGTACCGATGCTACCCAACACCGCTCGGCATATATCCGCTAACCCGGCTTTTGGAAAGCCAAGCATCAATGTCGTTGAGGAGAGATGTTCTAACAGAGTTTATGAAAAGATTCGGCTCAGTTAATGTTATTGACTACATATTCTATAGAACTCCAGCGAGAGTTTTCTATTTGTCAGTAATGTTTCCAAGAAAGAAAGTTAAATACATTATCATTATACCTACACCTGACCCAGAATTACATGCCGTTAATGTAGGTAAACTTCAGCTACTTGCTAAGAAAGCGATACCACAACTCGAAAATCTAGTGCTTGGGCTAAAAACAGGCAATGACATGGATGGACTACGAGCACTCGGCATATCTTCACCATCTTCAACTAGAAGAACTAGCAAAAACATCTACGAATCTGAACAACACGATGAGAACGAGTCCTGAAAATCACTTAGTATCTTCGACCGAATCACTAAAGACTAGTCCAAAACGATGACGCCAAGCCCTAAACTATGTATCTTATATTTATATTATTTCTAGTATATGATATCTTCAATATAATTGGAGGCGCCCCATCATGCGGATTCAACAAAAATCTTTAGTCTACTCAAAGAGAGACTTTACTGGCAAAGGAATTTTTGAAGGAGCCCCCACCCTAAGAAGTATTAATAAGTCCAACAGCCTGTTTGTGCTTACATAGAAAGCATGATACAGTAATTACAACATTAAGAGAAGAATCATTAGAAGGAGAAACCCTTCTATAAATGATATATCGATTGTCTTAAACAAGTTTGATAATGAGTGGGAATTCTTATTATATGTAATAGTACTATATAATGTGGTTATTAACATAAATTATTAGTTGTTAATTATTAATGATTGGAGAGTTGTTTCTTGATACCTGTTGTTTTAGATATATTTTAAATAGGTCTAGGGCATCTCTCTTAAATCTATTACTTATCTTATCAGCTGCTTCAATGACTTCATCTAGTATTTTAACCTTTTCTGCACTACAAGCTCCACCGTGGAGAAGGTGATTTCTTATATCGCAAACGCTCCATTCTTTGTTATTGATTTTATACTTAAAGCTAATACCAAATCTCTTCTCCAGCTCGTTTATTACATGTTCGTTCAAATCACTATAACCAAGGATTCGCTTCGCAAAAATCTCTAATGCGATGTAGATATCTATGAACTTGTCTATAGGGTCCTCCTCTGTTGCGCCTTTATTCCAGAATCTTAGTGCTCTCAAAAACCATTCCCTCTTGATGTTGTCAAAAACCTCTAGCTGCGTCGATGTATAGTTCCAGCTCTTTTCTAAACTCTTCGAGAGTTCTCTTCACCCCTACTACAGCATGGATTCTAACAACACTAGATACTACAATGCCTATAGTTCCAAGCTTTTCGTATCGTAGACTCATGTTGTCGGGGTTAAACTGTATTCCGCAACCAGTAACAACTATGAGATATGGTAGTAATTCTTGCTCAATTCTTTCAGCAAGTATCTTTCTAGCTTTGTCAGGTTCCTCTATATTTAGCTCCTTAGATACTTCTCCATAAAACACCCACTTTTTATCGTCAAACCAGAGCTTGTAGTCACCAAAAACTAATTCACCACGAAACCCAGCAATGGCTTCACAAATGGGTTTCAGAATGAATTGTGCTGACCACTTCCTCACGCATCGTTCACCATTTTTAACTATCCCCCTCTTCCTCATAAGTAACAATAGATATAATATTTATAAACTTCAATATAACCTGTAATTCTAAAAGATATAACAAGATATATAATCCCAGCAAATCGCTTGAAGAAACATCACATTTAAATTAAAGCTAAACTCGATAAAGTATTATCTGATGTTTTTCACAATCTACCATAAAGCAATCGCTTAAATTATAATTCCCAGCACCATTACCTTTATTATTTTATACGCATAGTTTTTAGTCGGATTCTATCCGTAATGTTTTTCACACGAATTGTTTTGAGCGTCTTTCGTCCGCTGCGTTTTATTACCTTCCACAAAACGGATACCTTGCCGGGCTCCCCGAGGATTTCCAACGTGTTTCCCCATAGATTCCGCAATGGAATCCCCCTAGATATCATCAAATTATCCCGGCTTACGATAAGAATTATTACACGGTTGATGGTATCAGCCCCGGTCCGCTGCGGACTGCGGCGGAGATGGAAGTCTTAAATCCTATGGTTTCTCTAGGGGTCTTCGGCATGGAATCTATATAGATAATTTGAGATTATCCCCTAAGAAGTTCGCCGGGCTCTGGGATAGAAATGCGGCGGAAACTGTGAAGAAATCTGGGTCTCGCTCCAACAGATTCCGGCGGATTTCTACAGGGATTCCGCCAAGGTATCTATAGGGATAATTTAATGAAATCCGGCCATGAACACTAAGCACTAGACAGGTCTAGCAGGGAGTGAGGCACTACGGGCAACGGTTGTTTCTGAACGTTTTTCATCCGTTGAGTATTATTACTCCTTAATAGTCCGTATAAATAGTACATTCCTAAAGCTATGTCGCAACCTTTTAAGCTGTGCGACACCCCACGTTATAAATCTGCAATGTGTCTGCTATTCATTAATGTTAATGATTTATCTATGTAGTTCTGCATGTAGCCATTATAGCAGTAACATGTTGATTATCGCTGATAACCTGCTTAACTCGCTAAATATGGTTAAACACTATAGTATAAGAATATAGTGGGAATCGTATAGTTGCTCTAGCTAAAATATTACAGGAGGGTATGGATGAATTGCAAAAAGATACTGGCCCAATAAGGCTAAGAATGAGGTCTGAGTTCCCATTAACAGCGTTTCTATCTATAATACTGTTTATTTTAGGTACTTTGGTGCTAGCTCTTAGCCTAACAAGGATTCTGGCTCCTGTTGAAGCATTTGTTGTTATGGGTTCATCGCTCCTAACCCTAGGTATAACAATGCTACAACAAAGCTCATGGGTTAAACCAGTTCCTCAAGCTATTGTCGTAACACCTGCTTCAAAATCCTTTAAGTATAAAGACAAGGTGTTCGTATCTGTATTGCTGAGGGTTGAGTTTCAAAGATACTTTCTATTCCTAAAACGGGGGCCTTCATTTAATCATACAGCCCTAGCCATGCTCTACGCATACCTGCACAAAGATGACAATTCTGTTCGTTACTATATTAACTACACTCCATTCTTCGCTAACCCATGGGTAACGGAACGTGGGGAATCGCGACATGTAGGTTGGATAACAACGGCATCTATAGCCTACATTCACCTCATAGACGTAGTTCTTGACCCGAAGAGTTTGGCGATTGAATCCATAGCTTTTAGAACACCAGTAAGCGTAATAGATATACCGTATGTATACTACGAACCAGAACAGCTTTCAGAAATAATCAAACGGAACATAGGCGAGGATATGAAGGACATTGAAATATGTAGAAATACGAATATAGAACTAGTTGTACTGGGGTCAAACATAGTAACCACATCTATATACATTTCATTAAACAATATTATCACAAAGCTGGAGAGAGCTGTAAGCAAGGACCTGAGAACATTTGACAAAATATATGAGATTCCCATAGACCCATAGCACATATCTCAACATCTCAACACAATATTGAACTAAATGATAAGGCCTAAACCGAGAATATCAATTACTTATTTGTTGCACCGAGATTATTGGAGGTTCGCAGAATCTTACTGGTCTTGAGAAGCATGTTTTCTAATCTCCCTTCATCTACATGTTATTTGAATATGAGGTTCTTGCTTCTGGAATGCTTCTTTGCCTTCCCTGTTGCTATCCTCGTGAGGAACTCTTCTTTATTCTATTACCTCATATTCAAAGAGCAATATTATCGCCAAGATAATATGTGAATTCAAATACCCGCTTAATACGTTCTCCTATAGACTTGCTAGATAAGGCACGTCAGCTCAATATATGTACGCAATAATTCTAGTAACATAGTAAGAAATGTTGTGTATGTGGGACATTATTGTTGAAGAATTGACATTGTATTTCTTCTTTCGTCATTTGACTAAGATTATTATGGTTAAGTTTATTAGCTATATCATTGTTTCTTCCAGCATTCTAGATATATTCTTGCTTTGTAGGTGCCGTCTGTTATTGTGATGTGGTTTTTGCCCCTGTAGACTCTCAGCCTCCACCGGGCCTCCTCGACTGTTTTCTCTACGTCTCTGCACCGTAGCTCTAGGTAGGGTGGATGGTAGTCTATCCTTAGGAGGTCTCCAGCCTCCACCGCTCTCCGGGCGTAGCCTACTGGCTCGCAGAGGACTAGTAGGAAACCCATGTACTCCGGGATAGCGAGGCCGGGCACTAACCGAATCATCCTCGGCGGTCTACCGTACTTTATCATACTAAGTGACCGATTAACAATGTTCCGGAGAAACCACTCCGGATGCTTCAGTGCGGGCGGCCCCATATTATTCGCCTCTAAGGATTATTTTATCATCTTATTCTAGGTGTCTTTACTTTTCTTGATAGTCTCTGCTTGGTGCAATAATAGGGCAATTCTAAGCTTGAGAGAAGGATGAGTGTAATAGATAGGCTTTTGTACATATTCTCCTATCCATTTTGGAAACATCAGTCCATAGGTTAGCAATATGAGAGTCAGCATAGTAAACGAGCCAATCCTCTCACGTATCTCTTGTGGATTCTCTATATTCTTTATTTGGCATACATCAACCATTCCAAGGAGTCCTGCGCTCTTTAATGTTCCATAGACATTGACTTTTATGAGAGCATTGATTATTGGATTCAAGCCAGCTTTTTCCAAAGCCCTTCTATCAGATTCATGTTCGGCAATCCAGCTAGGAACAATCGCACATAGTGTGAGAATGGATGCAACGCCATATACAACACTAATCCCGGTTAAGAACTGCTGTACAGAAAGAGGAGACCTCCATAAGAGAACTAGGATAACCATTATACCCGCTAAAGCAAATATCCACAACCCAAATAGAAACGTAGATATACGGCCTAGCCATTTATTCCGAGCATGGCCCTCTTCATGATATATAACGGCTTTAAGCTCATTATCTGTTAGGCGTTCAGCTAATGCTTTACTCACATAGATTTTCCCGGTTCTTTGATTATACCAAGCATTAATAACATCAGTATAGCATAGAACGTATTTAACACCATTTATTTCCCGCTCTTCCTCCTTTTCGCAACCATAATTACCCACCCTAACCCTATATACAATAAGACCAGCCATAGCGACAGCCATCGTAAGAGGGTATAAAACAGAAGTTCCAACTATACTGTACACGATAGAAAAACCATAAAGAAACATAACAGCCGAGAATCCTATAAGGAACAGCTTAACTATAGACATCCACCATCTAGCACCGCCCTTAACGTATTCTCTGTAATACCATGCAAGCATAAAAACTAGTATGAGATAAACAATCCAAGGTATTACCAATTGCAAGATGAACGTTATTATAGGCGAATCAGCCATCAAGTCCCCACCTTTCAATCAACATCTCTGTTACTAGAATATTAGTGTCTAAATTCGCATATCTATTTTGAATAGACAACTTGTTATCAATTTAGGCAACAATTTAAGGATTCTATGCTATTCACATTTACAGGTGTGGACTGTGTATAGAGGTCGTCCAAGCTACATTGAGAATGAGTGGAGAATTAGCAAGATAATAAATGTGTTAGCTAGCCTTCAACAAAAAAGGGCAGTATCCTAAAGTTTAAGGATATACACGAGGAGTTCGTTAAGAATGGAATAGTCTTTAACATTAGACATAGGGGAAATACGAGGAGAATATTAAGACAACTTATTGAGAAGGGGTATTTGGAGCAAGTGGAGAGAGGCAAGTATAGGCTAAAGATAACGCCGAAATCATTCCAAGTAAGCGAGCTTATTAGAGAGATACGTGAGAAATACGGAGACTCAATGATATATGAATGGAGAATTGGCGAGCACTTATGGACTCTTGTTGAAGGAATTATATTCGGTCTACCACGCAATATAGAAGAAAACCCTATCTATAAAGCAATATTAGAGGTTTTATTGATAAGGCTCGCCAATATATTCAATGCAATCGTCGAGTTAGGTATAACCGCTAAGATGTCAAAAGACGTTAAGAAGGCCCCTATACCCTACATTGCAGTAAGGGAGTTCATATTAAACAGCTTACCCTACATCATTGGAGAGCGTTCAGGCATTGATGGAGACGGACTACCAGCTCGGGAAATAGCTGAACTATATAAGATACTCATAAGGCATATTCCAAAAGAAGTTAATGGACAACCGATACTAGTTGATGTGATAAGAGAGTACGTTGATTTCGGTGAGAAGCTACTCAATAAGTCTGTTAATACTTCAGGAGTAATTGACGAAGCATTAATTATGAGTGGCGAGGATAAAGAGGTTTGGCGTAAAATCAGAGAACTAGAAAAGATTGTGCTTGTTGCTTATCCGCCTAGACACCTCATTGACGAAACCGAAGATGAAAGAGAACTCTACGACCAACTGAGATATTCTATCGAAGAGGGCGATAGTGATGCTATGTTATTAGCACACATGAGAATTTATGACGAGGATATTGTAGAGAGAGTTATGAACTATTTAGAGCCTATTCTTGGCAAGGAGAGAAGGAATAAACTCATGCAGTTGTATAAGCTAGCAAGAGCAGGAATGATTCTCGACAGTATAGTAGCAACATATTTCTCATTTAAGGAGAAGAAAGGAAAACCAAAGTATATAGTGTATGAGGATGAGCTAGGAAAGATTATAGAAATCAACGAGTTTGCTGATAAGACTGAAGAAGAGGTTTTATCGGAGCTTAGGAAAGAACTAGAACATGCGAAAAGACACGGCTACACACTGGAGGATATGATTAAGGGTATATGGCTAAGCGACTGGTCGCTAAACATAGTGCCAAGATTCACTCACTTCTACTACGAAGGCTCCGAGTATATAGTAACGTTTGTTAAAAAATCAATTAGGGAAACCCTTGAATCAATAGGTATAAGAGTCCCACGTAACTTCGATGCCTTAGTAGAAGAGGGACATAGGTTAGTAAGCGAACTTGATGAACTATTAAAGAACGATAGCGAAAGACTGAAATCTTCATTAAAACAACATCTTACCAAGAGGTGATATAGATGGATGAAGAATATATAAGCGGACTAATTTACGGGTTCTTATTCGCACTAGGATTAATGCTTCTAAGCACATTATCTCTAGCTTCAATTCTAACAGCACCTTGGATAGGTACTTTCCTTGCATTAGGTGGTATAATAAGCGGAATATTCATATTAATAGAAAAGAAGAGCACTAGTGATGAGCATCAAGGAATACTGACCATTCTATTGCTCTTTATAATGGTAGGGCTCGTGATGGCAAGTTATGGCATAGATATACTTAGAATAGTAGGTGCTATATCACTATCCGTAGCATTAGGAAGAGCAGTTGCACTAGTGATTTCCGCATTAAAATAGTTCAAAATAATGGAGAATTCCAAGGACGAATAAGAGTCAGACTATTCTTACTGATATTATTAGGCTCAAGGGCTGTATCGTTATCTTCACCTGTGTGCCGATGGGTATTAGCTGTTCTCGTGGTGCTTGGTAGTGTATGTATACATGAAATGCTCCGCTGTACTCCATACTGGTTGTTGCGTTGAGTCCCTCAACAGTTACATTATACTCTGCTGGGGAACGCCGAACACGTATATATCCAAATCTATCTGTAGCCTCGACACGTAGCCGTACACCACTATGGTTATGTTGTTTATCTCTATCTTTGTTGTTTGGTTCACCATGTAGATGATTACATTAACTACCGTGCCGTTCGGCAGGGCCACCTGCGTCTCATCTACTGGTACAAGTTCTGATGTAATGGTCTGGTTGAGTACTGGTGGACTAGGTAGTATAACATCTATCCGATACTCTGCTCCGTCGTAGCTGAACTCTAGTGTTGCAGGGAGAGCTGTATGGGTGTCGAAGGCGTGCGTGCTATTGATATAAATATGGACATCGTAACCGTCCCCCGTATAGAAGGCCTCGACCGTGATGTTGGTTGCGTTAACTATACTGGTGCCCACCAGCCTATCCAGCACAGGCATCTCGCCCCAAGACGTGGATTCGTTGATGTATATTGGTGATAGCTGGACGATAGTGTTGACTACTTTGTTGCCGGGGCTGGTGTTGTTTTCGCTTCCTGTGTCGTTATTTTCGTTCTTATTGGTGGTTGAGAGTTCCAGAGTAAGTATGTATGCTATGGGTTCGTTGTTGTACTCGACTGGGACTGTCTTTGAACAGCTTCCCGTGTAGAGCGAGTACACTAATCTCAGCTCATCGGCATGAAAGACCGGTGTGCCGTCGATGTATATCGTCGTGTTCATAACGTACTCGTTAAAGTCTCTTAGGTAGGTGATGAGCGTTGCCGATACCGTAATGTTTCTAGCATTGGCGACCACCGAGCCGGTGTAGTGTTTGCCGTCGCCACTGCTGAGCACTATTTTGAACTCTACTGTATGGCAGACTACTGATGTATTGCAGAGACTCGGTGTTTCCCCGGCATCAACTACCGGTATCCTGCCTACTACCTTGCTGACGCCTAGAGTGTAGCCGGGAGGCATGTACTCTGTTCACATCTTGATTGCCGTAAGGTTAGCTACTGTTTTTACGAATTGCTCTACGGGCATTGGGTAGAATACGGCTTCAGGTCGGTAGTAATTCTCAATGAATACTTTACGTGCCTCGCCAACTATGCGGGCATAGTTAATCATCCTCATTATCTCTGGAAGCCAAGGCATCTTAAGCCATCTCGGAAGACCCATGTCGCTCTGGGCGACGCCGACCCAGTACAGGTTGTATCCATACCGCTCCACGCATTCATCTACATTTTCGTTATAGTTCCACATAAACGGTAAGATAAGCTGGACGTCCTCCATTTTATCATTTATGTAGGATGCTTCTAGGCCTGCGGTATCAACTATTACTATCCCGGTTTCGTTCTTGCCGTCGTGGTCAGCGTCGAGTGGCAATCTTATATCGTATGCCCGGAATGTACTCGACGGAAGGACTAGAACTGAAAGTGCATGACCTATACCACTAGGAGAGGGTAAGGATACAGCGGATGTTATTGCACCTAGGGCGTTTGATGCGAAGAGTGTAGTAGCAGATGTGTAGTCGGCACAAACGCCTGCCTTGAATGCTCTAAGCATGACTGGCGACATATCAACCCCCGGCTCTATAGTCTTTGACATGAACCAGCCATCGGGCCTTCTTCCTCTGCGTGATGCGTGTCAGTAGTTACTACGCTTTTGGTCATTGATACCGTTATTGTCCTGTACAGGCGCCAGATATCCGTGTCTGGCTGGTATGCTATATTCATAGCTAGTGCTAATGCTGGCTCTCCCAGTACTGCCCAGTATACTGCTTCAGCGCTTTGCAAGTACCAGTCATCGTCAGAGAGCCAAGATATCTCTCGTGTACCGGCATCTCTATGAGGACAACAACTTTCTTGATTGGTGCCTTTACTTTACCTGTATCTAGGTAGCTCCCGTGTCCTTCGAGGCTAATTCTCCAGAGCACCCAGTTAGTAATGTATCTTGCTTTAGGATTATTATAGAAGTCTCCGGCCATGACGCCCCAAGATTCCCACCCGTAAATAGGCGGTGATGGATAGGGAGCGAAAGCAACAGTTCTGCTCAGCAACTCTCTCCACTCGGTTTCGTTAATTACTGTGCCGTGCACTATTATGGTTAAGCCGTCGCTGGCATGATAGGCTGTTACTACTAGCCCTACCCCAAACGGTAGCTTGACCAATCCTATCCTCGTTATGCTGTCTTCATATGGTAGCGGTACGCTCCAGCCGTGTCTGTCGTTGAACCAGTAGTACCTATACCTTGGGTACCAAGGGACATTGAGTGCATCGTGTGGTTCGGGTGCGAGGGCTTTGCGGAGCCAGTCTATGTAGGGTTTTACTGCTGGGTCGCCGGCGTTGTAGTCCCTCATCTTAGACCATAACTGCTCGGTTATCTCCTCGCCGTTCAGCGATACTATTGTGCCGTTGAGGCTGTCGAGCTTGACATAGCCAGGGGCAGTGGTGCTGGTTGATGGGCTGGTGCCGGTGCTGGTGCCAGACGGGGTTGATGGCGTGGAGACCGGACTACCATTACCAGTGAACGGGGGTACGTGCATGAGCATAGCAAGTACCACGAGCACAACGACAACTACAGCGACTACTGCGACAACTCGACTCTTCTTCATTTTCTCCCTCTGTAAAGACCTATGGAGAAGATACTAGATAATTGCCGAATTCGTTTTCTAAATATTGAATGTACGTGGGATACATTTTATCAGCTTCTTCTAATAGGTCTCTATAGTGTCTTGCTGAGACCGTTAATTCTCCGAACTTGCTGAGTATGAATTTCGAGATATCGTTATCGCCTAATGCATGGAGTATCAACCGTAGGGCATATGTCCTTATATGTGATAGTGGTAGACAGCCGTATTTCTTCACTACTTTCTCTATCCTCCTCTTACTTGGTAGTCTATCCTTGTATTTCTCTATTAACTCTAGTAATTGACGAGGAAAGAACATGAAACCAACAGGTTTCCGTTCTTTCTCCCTACCTATATAGTATCTGCAGTGTGTTTGGAAGCATTCAAGTCTTCTTATGTTGCGGTTGAGATAGTTAACGTAGATGATTTCATCTGGTCTCCAGTTCTTCAGGACTCTAAGTGCATGCTCAAATCTTATAGCAGACGACAGTATTAGAAGATAGAGCATGTATATGTCGAGCCTCTTAGCCCCTCTTAGCTTCTTAAGCGTATTTATCACATCCTCCTTTAGGATGGGTTTTTGAACGAGTTTACGACCGTATTTGCGTCCAGGGATTGTTAGGAGGAGTCTTGAATAGGTGTCCCAGTCTATTTTGCCCTGTGAGTATAGGTATCTGATGTAGCGTCTGAATATCTGTCTAGCCCATCCCGTGGGATGATATTTTCCGTCTCTGCACATCATTTTGTTTCCTTCAAGCTGCTTCAATAGGTGCCATCCAAGCACCTTTCCCTCTAAACAGTTACGCCAGAGATTACGGTAATCACGTAGTGTGCGTTCACTGATTGGCTTACTCTTCTTCTCTGTAAGCCATCGCTCGAAGTCTTCGCTCCATTTCAGCTCTATTTTGGGGAGGGTTTCGGCTAATCTCTCCATTAACTCACCCTTATAGTATTTGAGTAGGTAGGCGAGTACTTCTTCTTTTATAGTTTCAACCTGCATGGCCGAATCTATCAGCGCTAGGAGGAGTGCTTTGTTGAGCCTGCCATCATTATCTATTAAGCCATATTTCCTAAGTAGCTCCTTGCCTTTAAGTACTTCTAGTAATTCTTCCTCTGGCAGTGCTTCACATAAGCGAGCTCTTATGGATACTGGTATGGATTGTTTCCCTTGCAAACACCGGTGTAAAGTACTCTTACTTGTATGTAATAACTCAGCGAGTTTTCGGATACTCCTGTGTCTACGATACAGATACTGAAGTATCTCCCGTGCCTGCCACTCCTCCAGTATACAAGCTGGCTGTCCCATGTTTCCACATGATTTGGGACAGTCCCAGAGGCATAAAACTTATCGGGGACAACAGGGAAAGATTTATATAGGGGGTATATAAGTGGTGCGGCGGCCGGGATTTGAACCCGGGTCTCCGGCTTGGGGGGCCGGCGTCCTAGTCCAGGCTAGACGACCGCCGCTTTTCCCATTGTTATGATTTAGTGTCTGGGTTTTTATGGTTTATTTAGGTGTTTTCCTATATTTATTCTATAGTGATGAGGAGAGGGTCTCTTGAGCCCATATAGGGCTGTGATGTAAGCCGGAAAATCTGATCACTTTATTATTAATATTAGATCTTGATCCCTGCTATTCTATAAGCTCTTCTTAATACATGATCTCTTATTTTTATCTTCCTATATTCTTCTATTCCACTCACGATCTCTTTAACTTTATCATGATCAAGTTTTTTCTTTCATAATTTTTAATCCTATATACCATGCTATATCTCAGTTACTCATGTGCCCCATTACTGACTTTTTTAACGATTTATTGTATATTGTCTCAAGTATTATTTCACCAAGTATGTTTATTCTATGGGGAACTGCTTCTCGTATACCATCTATTTCCAGGCGATATCTTGTGATCGCTATGTCTAGTTTCCTGCTTAAAGCATCTACTATCCTCTTTGTAGCCATCTTAATTGGTCTTTTACGATCAACTATACCACCAATAATTATTACAGTTACGTTTCTAAGAGCACTTCATTAGCTATATCTTCGGCATACGGATCCAATGCTATTATTTTATTATCTTTATTTAGTAAATTCACTAAGCCATCTAACCATGTTGTGTCCAGCTACACTATTGTATTTCTTATAGAGCTCTATAGGAGAATTATTCATTAAAAGATAGGTATCAAATAGGTATTTACGGAGTACTTTAAGGAATAAATTTAACTGATAAACTAGCCTATTCTGATCTTTTGGATGTAATTCATGGTACAGGGAATTATCTATTATGAATAGCAGTCTCTTAGGTAAGGACCCCGATAGATCATCCCAGCAAATAAACTTACTATTTTTACTCACTGGATAAATTAACTCTGAAATAATTTTTCCCGAACTACCTAAGAAGATATACTCCCTACCACCAGCTCTGAAAACCCTAAATACCCTACCACTAATAGAGCCTAAATCAATACATTTCTTATGGAGAAACATATCAATAGCTAGTGCTTGTAATGGATTATACTTAAAGAGTTTAAGCTTATAGAGCCTCTTATCAAATACATAAATAATTCTATGGTCCTCGAGCAAATCAGCTAAGTAAGCCCATAATGTCGTAACCATTATAGCCCTCCACAACATGTTATGATAAGGGATATTAAAAACTAATAAACCACAACACCTAGAATACCTATGTAGACAAGGAGCCGCCGTAGCTCAGCCCGGGAGAGCGCCCGTGGAAACCCTCAGTCTATGAGGGATCCGGCGAAGCTGAAGACCGGGTTGTCCGGGGTTCAAATCCCCGCGGCGGCATTTCTTCTATGCTACCAACCATTGTGTTTATTTTGCAGAATACATTATTTTCCAATTGGGTGCTATATCTTGGCTAGGGTCCTAATTATTCCATTGACTAGGCCTTATGTAATTGACTACTTAAATATATGGGCCTCTAATTTGAGAGAGAGTTTCTCTAAAGTAGGTATGTCTATAGATGTTCTCATATGGCCCGATGTATTAAAGCCTCCTATGGATTGTTTTGTTTGGAATAGAATGCAGTATCTTAGTCCTTGTTTACTTAAGTGGCTTTATAATTATGTATCCAAGATTTTTGAAGATTATATTATTGGCATAGGATATCTAGATGGGTTTGAGCATGGTTTAAACTTTGTATTTGGAGAAGCGTCTCCTGGATTAAGAACAGCTATAATCTATACTAAGAGACTTGATCCACGTTTTTATGGGAATAGATATGATTTCAATTTATATATTCAACGTGTATCTAAAGAAGTTATCCATGAATTAGGTCATTTATTAGATTTAGGCCATTGCAGTAATAAAGAGTGTGTTATGAGATTTAGCAATAGTGTTTATGAAGTTGATGAAAAATCCATGTTCTTCTGTAGAAATTGTTCAGCTAAGTTGATGAAAAAACTTATCTAAATGTCAAGTACAAAATATGCTTTCCACCCGTTTTCTTCACGTACTATTTTCATTAAATGATACGTTATTGCTTTTACCTCAACCTTAGCTTCATGTCTTTCTGGATCGAATTCTTCGCCCATACATGAGCCCTTGGCAAAGTAGTCTATCCCAGCGTTTTCTCTAGAAACTACAAACTTATTAACTCTGATTTCACTGCACATTATATTTTCAGAATAATATATTGTTAACAATTCTTCAAGCCAGCGATAAAGCAAATTCTCAAGATCTATTCCATGAGCCTCTATATCTTTATAGATCCTCTTATTGATCTTATTTGTATCAGTCATAGTTTCAAATAATGCTATGCCAGCATTCTCTAATAACTCAATAATATTTTCCCCATATGCAAGTATATATACATCAGCAGTATGTTCCAAGTAATCGAACTTACCTGGTAAACCATGTTCAACGATTTTTGCCTCATTAACCAATAGTTTCACCTCTAGATGACTATCCACATAGAGACTCTTATACTTTGGACCAGATAAAGACATGTGTTTATTAGAAACAGTCGGCTACATAATCTCCACATCATAATCGGTTCAGGGCCAGTATCCTCATCTCAGGCTAAGCCTAGGTGTTGCTCTTCATCGTATCTGCTTCGGCCGTTTTCAGCATCTATATGAATAATTTAATTTAGGGATTATATTGTTTTATAGTTATTCTTTATTAATGTATAAAATCTATTATAGTATTCTAGAGGAGTTCTGGAGGTGGAAAGGATATGATGGCGGCTATCCTTGTCGGTGGATTTGGTAAAAGACTCCGTCCATATACTGAGGAGCTTCCAAAACCTTTGATTCAAGTAGCTGGAAGACCTATTCTTGAATGGCAAATTGAATGGCTAAAGAAATATGGTATTAACGAATTTGTATTACTTGTTGGTTATAGAAAAGAAAAGATTATAGAATATATAGGTAGCGGCAGTCGTCTCGAAGTAAGAGTGACTTATGTTGTTGAGGACGAGCCGTTAGGTACTGGTGGAGCATTAAAGAATGCTGAACATATCTTGTCTAAAACTAATATATTCTTAGTATTGAATGGAGATATATTGACTAATCTAAATCCTGAAAAATTAATTGAAACCCTGAAAAGTAATAGGAGATTTATAGCAGCAATTGCAGCAATACCTTTACCAAGTCCTTATGGTATTCTTGAAATAAGTGGTGATATTGTAAAAGGCTTTAGAGAAAAGCCGAGATTAAGTGATTATTGGATTAATGCTGGAGTATATGCGATGACACCAGATGTATTTGATTACCTGCCTGATAAAGGTGATATTGAAAAAACAGCATTTCCTAGAATGGCTTCTGAGGAAGTATTAGCTGCAGTAAAATATATTGATATCTTCTGGAGAAGTATAGATACACATAAAGATCTTGAAGAGGCTGCCCGAGAAATAACTAGTCTAGGAGGTCTATAAGGAGTCTCTAATCTCCATTTTTAATCTGCTTACAGTACTCATAGACTATATTATCCAATATTACATGGAGACATTGTTTTTCATC
>CAYYFB010000004.1:0-96732 GCA_964471255.1 Candidatus Woesearchaeota archaeon | reverse complement strand
AGGTACGCGGCAACGCAAGCCACACTCCCGACGCCTCCTGCTAGGCCGACACGGGGATAACCCGTGCCAACCGGGATAGGTCCGGGAAGTGCCGTCATGGCGAGAACCGGATTAAACCCGGGATGGGGCCCCGTAGGGGGCTTCGGTCGAAGCAGGGGGCCAGTGAAAAGGGAGTGTGGAACGATCCCGGGCGATCGTACCGAGAACCGACACAGGTGCCCTGGGTGAGAAGCCTAAGGCGTGAGGGGACTAACCCGGCCGAGGGAACTTGGCAAATTGGCCCCGTAACTTTGGGAGAAGGGGTCCCTGCGGTGGGGGTAAACCCTTTCGCCGCAGGGGGCACTGACAAGGGCGGGCCGACTGTTTAACAAACGGGAAGAGGTCTGATTCTGCATAAAATATAATTTCCATTGCAGTTTGATTATTTTAGAAAGAACTACAAATTGTTTCTGGTATTTATTAAAATCCTCAATCAGTCCTCTTCCCGGTTAAAAAACATAGGCGGTCGCAAAGCCGAAAGGCCTTGTACGACCGCCGACGCCTGCTCAGTGCGGGTACCTGAAGCCCGGGTACAACCGGGTGAAGGGCCCGTTAACAGCGGGGGTAACCCTGACCCTCTTAAAGGAGGCTCTGGAGGTGAGTATATGCAGTTGCTTGTGGGTTATATTTTAGGGATTATAGATTCTGAGGGATCTTTTAGTATTTCCATAAAGAGAGACAAAAGATATAAGAAAACATGGGTAATAGATCCTGTATTTTCTCTTACTCAGCATGAAGATTCAAAGAGAATACTAGAAATGCTGAGAGATTTCTTTTCTGTTGGGAGAGTAGTTAAGAAACCTGGTAGCAAACATTTGCTGATGTACATAATTGATAACTTACAAGAATTAGGAGTATTCTGTAGAAGGCTTGAAAAATATGAAAATTTTTTGATATCTAAAAGAAAAAATTTTCTGATATTCAAATCAGTAGTCTACGATCTCTTAAGAAAGAAACATTTGAGTGATTCTGGTTTTTTAGATGTTATAAGAAAAGTTTTCAAGCTACCCTCTAAAAAAGGGAGGAGAAAATATTCATATGAAATGATCCTCCGGAGCCCCCTGGAGCAAGGTAGCGTAATGCCTAGCCGCTTAAAAGGCGGATTTGCGAACGGCGTAACGAGCCCGCCACTGTCCCCGGCCGGGAACCCCTGAACACACCGTCCTGGTGTAAAGGCCAGGGACCCCCGGCGGGTCACGAAGACCCCAGGAGCTTTACCGCAGCCTGCCCTTACCTCATAGCCAGTGGAGTGAAGCGTAGGCGGGAGCGATGAAATAGGGTCGCCAGGCTCTATGGATGCGCCCATGAGACACCGCCCTTCACTGGCTATGGGGTTTACCCCTCCGGAAGGAGGGGGACAGGGGCAGGTGGGCGGTTTAACTGGGGAGGTAGGCCCGTGAAAAGATATCACGGGCGTCCAAAGGTCGGCTCACCCGAGACGGAAACTCGGGGTAGAGGACAAGGCCAAAAGCCGGCCTGACTGGACCCCTAACAATGGGGGGTCCAGGGGGGAAACCCGGGCCTAGCGAACCCTCCCTCCCTTTTACTGAGGGGGGAGGATGGCAGAAAAGCTACCCTGGGGGTAATGGAGTGGTCGCGGGCGAGAGTCCCTATCGACCCCGCGGTTTGCTTCCTCGTTGTCGGCTCTCCCCATCCTGGCCGTGCAGGAGCGGCCAAGGGTTGGGGTGCTCGCCCATTAAAGGGGATCGTGAGCTGGGTTCAGAGCACCGCGAGGTAGCTCGGTTGCGAACTACCGGGGGTGTCGGCCGCCTGAGTGGAAGGACCGCTCAGTACGAAATGCCAGTGCGTGGTCTTTTAGATTATGGGATACCTGAAGGGATATCTCCTAAGTGCTTTAGCTGATGGGCATGTGTATGAATTCAAAACGGTATTGAGGATAGTCTACCGACAGAAAAATGAATTCTGGGTAAAAAATATTTCATTGATGCTCACTAAACTATTTAAGAAACGACCAAAGTCAATAAAGACTAAAGACGGGTGCTGGATGATTTGGATTTATGTAAAGAAAGAAAAAGCAAAAGAGTTTCTTAAACCTTGGGCATTCATTACGAAAGCTGAAAGAAAAACAAGAAAGGGATTCATAACAGGGTTCTTTGATGCTGATGGACAGCTTTATATACGAAACAGAGATTATAGGGTAATATTCCATCAAAAAGAAAGGAATAGGTTACAAATCATGAAGATGTTACTAAAGGAATTTGGCTTTCGTTCTCATATATTAGGGCCGTACAGAAATGGAAAGTCATTTATTTATAGATTAATAATCTACGGAAAATCGGAAGTTCTTAGATTTTTGAAATGCTTTAGGCCTTTGCTAAAGACCACGCACTGGCACGTAAAAGGAACGGCGGTCCGCGGCCTCTGGTCTACCGGCCGTCCTAAAGGGCGGGCCGGGCAGCCACGCCGTAGGGGTTAACCGCTGAAAGCATCTAAGCGGGAAACCCTCCGCGAAAAGAGGCGGCCTTTAAGGGCTCCCGTAGAAGACGGGGTTGATGGGGCGGGGGTGTAAGTACCAAGGGGGTAATCCCCGAGGTACGAGCCTGCCGCTCCCAATCGCCCGTGGGCCCTCTGGAGGGACCAATTTTTTATATTTTTTGAAGTGTTTCAAAAACAATTCCTAAATGCTTTTCTTTAATTTGCATATCGAGGAATTTACCGCTCCCTTTTATTTTTATATCGATGTTTTTCAGTCTGTTTATTATTTCTTTATTTGGGTCTTTCTGGTGGAGAAGCAAGTTAATATAGTTTGGTGTTTTCTTAGAGATAGCAATAAATCCTCTTTTTCCATCAAAAAAAGATGGTTTTAAGAAAAGAGGATCTCTAATGGTTCTTCTTTGACATTCTCTGAGATCGAATACCACAAAATCAAAATTACTTCTTCTTATCCCTAATCTTTTTATTATCCTAAAGCTCTCTTGTAGAGAAGAATCGTAGAATCTTAATATTTTCTCGTCATATCTCAAATTAGAAAGAAAAGAAAAGGCCTTACTAGGGATATTTCCGAAAAGAAAGCTACTTATGTAATAACATTGCTCAAAGGGGTCTAATAATGGTTTTTTTCCAGACATTTCAAATGTTTCCCTTAGTAAGTATTCCTTTTTTATAGAGAAGTTAGCTTCTACAAGAGAACAAACAATTTCAGATAAAAAATTAATAATTTTCTCCTTTTTTCCCTCAAATTCTAGAGAAGGTCTTTTCATAAGCTTTTTTCTTTTTGTTAACTCTTTTTTAACACAATTAAGAGCTTCCGAATTTATCCAGAAAAAAGGGCAAGAAATAAGATATTCTCCCAGATTTTTATGCAATTTTCCATATAGATCTGGAACAATAATTTTCTTTGTTTTTACATCAAAGAAATAGGAGGATATCTTAGGGACATTATATCGGAACCATGCACAAGGCAAAAAGGCTGAAATTAAATTATCCTCAAAGATGGTTTTGTTAATATCTTTGCTTAACCTTGCTATAGCTATAGAAATAGGAACCCCATTTAGATTAAGATGGGTAATATTTTCTTTCTCGATAATTTCCTCCTCTTTATCCAATAGGTTGTCTATAAAAAAAGAAGGGACCTTTTTTCGCCTGCTCCAGGTTGTAGATTCAGGGGAATAGCCTAAAAAAATAAGTAGATCATATTCATCTAAACTAGAAAATCCTTGGGCTCCATTAGCGAAAGAAATATGGTAATCTTTCATTAAAAAGTCAAAAATCCTTGCTAACAAAAAAGAGGATACAATAGAATCAATACTATCTCTTACAAATATCCTAATTTTATTAGAGCTTTCTAATTCACTTTTGAAAATGGAGGAGAATCTTTTAATTATTTTCTTTCCGCTTCTAAAGGAGAGCATATATATTCTGAAAGAGGAACTATGAAATGAAACATTGGGTAAAGTACTCCCCAGAGGAGGTAGAAAAACTTGTAGTTAAATTGGCTAAGGAAGGTCACTCTCCTTCAATGATAGGAACGGTCCTAAGAGATACCTATGGAATTCCAAGCGTGAAAGAAATAACTGGAAAGAAAATAACAAAAATATTAGAAGAAAACAACCTTGCTCCAGAAATCCCAGAGGACCTTCTTAATTTGATGAAAAGGGCCGTAAGACTTAAGAAACATTTGGATAAGCATAAAAAAGATTATCATTCTAAACGAGGCTTCCAGCTAATAGAGTCAAAGATTAGGGCTTTAGTAAAGTACTATAAAAAGAAAGGTAAGCTCCCAAAGGATTGGGTATATTCAATAGATAGAGCTGAAATTATTGTTGAGAGGGCTGGGAAGAAATAATAATTGAATATTTACCTGGCATCTTCATTGCAGCAAGTTTAAGTGCCCTTTTTGCAAGATTAGCATTCTTATTTTCAACCCATAACTCCATAACAACATCTCCTTCAAATACTTGAGCAGCTATCCCTATAGGTTTTCCGTAAGCGAGTTTCATCCCTTTTTGGAATCTATCAGCTCCTGCTCCAGTAGCTAATGGATTCCATCTTAAAACATGATGGGGGTATTTTCTTATTATCAAACAAAAACTTCCCTTCCCCGCCCGTTTATTTAAGTATCTTGTAACAGCCAATCTTGCAGCTTCCAATGCAACATCTCTAACCTGGACATTGATTTCTGACTTTAAAAGAAGGCATGTATCAAATTCACCTTTCTTGTTTCCTGTTACAAACAATTTGACCCTTAAATGAGGAACACCTCCTCTAATGTAATTTTTCTTTTTGAATCTAGATTTTCGGGTGTAGGGCCTTTCAAGGTTTCTGTAGCATTTTGCAGGCCTTAGTCTTGGCATATATTTTTTAATAAAGAAGAAATACTTTTTGCACCATCAAGGTTAATTTTGTGGTTTCTTATCTTTCTCTTAAAATTATCAAGATTCTCGAGAAAAATTTCTAAGTCTTTTTCTTTTTCATAAATTTTTCCAAAACCCCTTTTTTCAACTTCATTAGCATTCAAAAATTGCTCAAGGTGGTTCCTATAAGGTATTAGTAACATGGGCTTCTTTAGTAAAAGGCAATCTGCTATTGTTCCAATTCCGGCTGTTGATATAACATATTCTGAATTCTTCATATACGCCAATAGTTCGTTTCTTGGAAGAAATCCCAGAGATTTTATTTTCATTGTTTTAGCACCAATTAACACAAGATCCGGAATTCTCTTTCTTAGAGAAAGGGCAATTTCAATGGTTTCGGGCCTATGACCTATAAAAATATGCAAAAAGTCTCCTTTGGGCCCACTTTCCTTGGGGATTTTTTTGTCTACAATTAAACCGACTTCGTAAATGTTATCTGAAACTTTTCTTATCTCCTGGTGTGAAGTGAAGTTGTCATAGATTACTACGTCATAATTCCTTGCAATCTCTTCTAGCGCTGCTTTTGCAAGGTTCTTTTGGTAAACAAGCCTTTCGGGGCAGTCGGAAAAAGCCATTCTTGGTATGTTTGTTATTATTACTTTTTTCCTTAGATAACGGGAGAAAAAAGGTATGAGGACCGTAAAGAAAAAATCTTGAATAACAACCACTATTTTATCCTCATCTTTTTCAATCAGTTTTTTTACTTTAGAATAATATTTTGGAAGTTTTGGTATCTCCAGCAAAGTTTGAAAAATAGATTCATAAAAGGAAAATCCAGAAGCTATGTACTTAAAGTCTATTTTCTCTGCCTCAATACCCATTTTTTCGAAATATTCATAAGAATGTCCATTGCAAACAATTTTTGGCATTTCCCTGAGGTATTTGATAATAGCAAGGGCTCTAGAAGCATCGCCCCACCCTATAGTCCCAACGAAGAAAATCATAAGAAGACTTCTACTTTGGTTTTATACCAACTTTGGAGGAAAAGGTCTTCGAATATATGTATTAAAAGATAAGGAAAACAAACAAAAAGCTGGCTTTTGTATTCTTTAAGGATTTTAATCTTCTTTTGATAGTATTCTGAGATATCAACTACCACTCTAGGTTGGTGTATCAGTTTTCCGCCATAGGGGAGGAAAAAAAGCAGTTTTGGTTTTGGATTAAGGAAAGTGCAAACTTCCGTGACGGTTTCGTGTACGATAACATGATCCTTGTGTTTGTCAGGAAAATGGGTTAGGATAAGATCCGGCTTTAGATCTTTAATAATCCAAGCAAGAACTTCCTTCAGAGAGTGCTTATGCATAAATAGGAAATCATCTTCGAAATTCAAAAGATAGAGACCACTTATCTTTAATTTTTCATATATTTTTTTTATTTCGGATAATCTTCTTTCTTTATTTATTTCCTTCCCATTCCAAGGAGGATATTTGGAACCATCTGTCGTGAAACAAATGTGAACTTTCTTTTTTTCATTAAGTGCCTTTAAAATTGTACCCCCACAGCCAAGAAATTCATCATCCGGATGTGCAGCAATTATAAGTATATTATCATAAGGGATTCTTTCCCAAAATTCAGGCATAGAGTATAATGATTTTAAAAAAGTATATTCATACTCTCTCTAAATTTCTTGTCACATATTTACAGAAGGTTGGTTGCTTTCTTTTGCTTTTTGATATCCCTTACAAAAGGTTTAACAATCAGAAATAAGATTTAGTTTTTTATTCTTTGGATAGGTAAAAATTATGGCAAGGAGAAAAAGAATTCATAACCCTAAGACGAAAACTTACTTAAAGATTGCTCAAAGATCCGGAAAAAAACATAGACGTGGCCAAATAATGGGAAAATGGTCCCCCAGGTTTAGAAGAAAGAGATAAACATAATCATATTTAAAGAACGACCATATATAGTCCGTTCTCTATCTCATAAAGTTTTTCGGGAGGTTTCTTTTTTCATCATATATAACAAGCAAAGCCTTTCCGTCGCAAAGTAGCTGTTATAAATTTATCGTAGGTGGAAAATTTAGAAAAATTACTAAATAAAGGTACAGCTAATAGTGTGATATCATCTATCCCTACTATGCCGGGGTGGCCGAGCGGTCCAAGGCGCCCGGCTCGAGACCGGGTGGGGTATCCCGCAGGGGTTCGAATCCCCTCCCCGGCGCTAAATTATTCACTATATGCCCTTTAAACCCAAAACTTTAGAGCAATTAAGAAAGTTTTTCAAAAAACTCTTCTAATCTCTTAATTTCTTTTTCAAGTTGTGCAATACTTTCTTTCTCTTCTTGTCTCTTTTCTTTCAAAAAACCACCACATGGGCATTTAAAAAGTAGAGAAAGAGCCTCTTCATAGGTGTAACTTTTTTTACATTTTTCACAGTAGTAATCTTTCCCGGAATCCAACTCTTCTAGTTTTTTCTTTTTTTCTTTAAGCAGGAAGAAAACGATCCTCTTTTTATCACATTTCCATTTATATTTCCACCAACCTCTTTTTAATTCCTCACGCTCTAAGTCTAAAATTCCTTCTTTGTATAAGGCATATAAAATTTTCCTAATCAAAGTAACGTCCTTCCCTATTTTCTCAGAAATTTCACTGGCAGAAATACCAGGGTTTTTTAATATGATTTCAACAATTTCACGAGTAAGTTTGTCAAATTCGTTTTCAATTTCATCTAAAAGAAACTTCTCTTTCATCATCTCGCCATTAATGGTAGGATTATAGTTGCAGAGAGGAGGGCAATATTTATCATAAATACTACTAGAAGAAGGATAGAATATAATCTTTTTCGGTTTATAAAGAGTTTTAGAAAAGCAGCAAAAAAACCTCCTCCATCAAAAAAAGGAATTGGGTAAGCATTAATTAGGCATACTGCCAGGTTTATAAAATATATCCAGTAAAATAAACTGTAGAAAAACTTGCTTAGGAAAAAGAGAGGAAGGAACTTTTTGCTTTTAGGAACGTAATTTGTTATTCCATATATTCCTATATAGGATCTATTTTCGCGTACTATTGTTTTCACATATTTTTTTCCTTTGTTAGTAAGAATCTCCAGGGTAACACTGTGGTTATATTTTCTAAGGAAATTGAGGAGGCTGAAAGTGTTCTTTATTTTTGTTCCATTTATTTCTTTTATGACCTCTCCTGGAGTAAA
This sequence comes from Candidatus Woesearchaeota archaeon, assembly GCA_964471255.1. Taxonomy (GTDB): domain Archaea; phylum Nanobdellota; class Nanobdellia; order CAYMVK01; family CAYYFB01; genus CAYYFB01. The sequence continues at coordinate 88,672 of CAYYFB010000004.1, read as the reverse complement.
AATGCCTTTTCTAAAGTCCTCAACTTTTATTATTTTTACCCCTCCCTCCTGGCTTGAGATTTTAAATAAGTAAGAGGGAATGGGTAAAAGACAAAGAAAAAGGAGGGCTATCAGAAAATTTGTTGTTGGACCGGCGGAAAGTATAAAAAGCGCATCCTTTGGGTTCTTTTCTGGGCTTAGTTCTTTTCCAAGCTCAACAAAGGCCACAGGTATAAATCCCAGAACACCGATTCCGATGCTTTTTATACTTTCTCCTCTTTCTAGGGCTATAATAGCATGTGCTAGTTCATGAGTTAATATGACTAAAAAAATGCTGATTAGCCCCTCAATAAGAGGGACCTTTATTTGTGTTCCCGGTATTCTCATCCCAGGGATTAACAGGCTTACTCCTACACTTTTTACTTCCTTCTTCAGGCACTTAACAAGATAACCTAAAATACTAAAATAGGAATATCCTATCAGGAAGAACATAAGGAAGAGGGAAATATATTGAAAAAATTTAACGGGTCTTTTTACTTTTTTATAGATTTTTTCCAAAAACAAAACATTTCTTATTCTTTTACCATATATAGGGCCGATCCATTCTAGTTCCTTTCTCTTTAAGATTGAGAGTACAAGAAGGCCTCCTAGATAAATTAGAAGTATTATATAGTCCATGCCCATATATCTTTAATTTTCAAACTAAGTGTGAAAGTGAAAGAAATTGAGAAGGAAATTGAAGAGTTAAAAAAAGAGGTAGAGGAAATTTCTTTTCCTTATAAAATGATAATAACACAACCAGAAATCACAATGTACGGGAAAGTAATACGGGTTAGAAACAAAATAAAGAAAATAGAAGGAGAAATCAAAAATATAGAAAGGTACCTTGCAATAATAAAGGAAATTTCTACGGACGTGAGGAAAGCAGAAAAATGGCTTAGGAAAGTTAAAGCGGAGTTTAGTAAAATTAAGGAGGAGTTTAATAGGAAAGTATTAGAGCCCTTTTGGTAGTTTCTTTCTACGGAGTTCCCTGCTTTTACATCTTCTGCACTTAACTTTTCCTGCAGCGACTTTTGCAGGGTCAGCCTTAATTCTAGCCCCACATTTCATGCAGATAAAGACTCGTTCAAAAAGTCGCTGTTTTATCTCTTTTGGTAACATAGATTCCTTTATGATAGATCTTATATTATTCTTCCGCCCACCTCCAGAGTTGCTTAGAATGCTAGGTATAGAGAAATATTTCTTTTTTGGGAAAGAAGGAGAGGGAATTATCTTTAGTAACGAAAGCTCAACCGAAATAAGAAGGATTTTTAGAAAAAAATACAAAAAAATTTTGTTTTTTGGGGCAAGTTATAAGGATAGGAATAAGCTGGTGAAAATATGTAGGGAAGGTTTAGTAGATTTTGTGATAAATCCCCCATTAGATGATGTTATTTTGGATTTTATAAAGGAAAACAACATATATGTCGTCCTTTCTATCAGAAAGCTTCTAGATGATATCCTAAAAAAAAGAAGTTATCCATTTGAAATTATAAGACTCTTGAAAAGGTACAAGATAAGAATTATACTCTCGAGTTTTGCGTCGAGAAAGGAAGAAATGCTCCACAAGAATGTTTTTATATCCTTTTTGAGATTTTTTTCTTTTAAAAGTCAAGAAATAAAGAACATCCTGAATAAAAATCCTATGGATTTATATGAAAGATCTCTATTGCGGAGAAAGTGTGTACTGCCTGGTATCTATATATGCGGAAGAGTCTGAGAAGGTCTAGAAGATATATTCTTTTTTTTGATCCGGAGGGAAAGGCAAAAGAGAAATTTATTAATCTTGTTTCGATAATGGAAAAGATATTCGGAACAATCTCTTTTTCAGAAACAGGATTCAAAAAAATTTTAATTGACGATAATTTTATCCTTATTAGGTGCTGGAAGGATAAGGAAGATAAGATTATAATCTCTTCAGCTTTCTTAGATTTATTATTCCCTATAGCTATAACAGGAACTATAAAAAAAGCTAGGAGGGTGATGAGGGAATGGAGGGCTTAATTGGTTATATGGGATATGATCGGGCAATAACCATTTTCAGCCCTGAGGGCGAATTGTTACAAGTAGAATACGCATTGAGAGCTGTGAAACAGGGACCCCTAGCTATTGGTATGAGGGTTAGAGATGGAATAATTCTTTTAAGAGAGAGAAGAACCTTTAGCAAGCTAGAAGTGATTGACGGTAATTATATGATATTCAGGATAACTGACAGGATTTGTGCAGCTTTTTCTGGATTTTATGGAGATGGCAGATATCTTGTCAAACAAGCGATAGTTGAAGCCCAGAGATATAGATATACTTACGGAGAAGATATCGACGTTAAGGGTGTTGCTGAAGAGATAGCTGATATAGTCCAACTTTATACACATTATGCCGGTACGAGACCTTTTGGAGCCTCTATAATCTTTGCTGGGATAGATAAGACTGGGAAAAAGATATTTCTAGTGGAACCCACAGGAACCTGTACGGAGTATAAGGCGGTTGCAATTGGGAGAGGGCAAGAAGAGGCAAGAAAGATCCTTGAAGATAGATATAAGGAGGATATTAATATTGAAGACGCAATAAAACTTGGAATTGAGATCTTTAAAGAAATATTTACTAAACAAAAAGAAAAATTTTCAATAGATAAACTTGAACTGGCCATAATTACCAAGGAAGGTATAGAAAGGTATTGGGGGGAGAAAATAAAGGAGAAGTTCGGAATATGAAAGATATAGTTGCAAGAATTAATATTAAAGGAAAAAAATTTGAGATACTAGTAGATGGAGAAAAAGCGTGGGAGTATAGGAAAGGGAAAGTAACAGACATATCAGAAGTGCTAAGGGTTGAGCAAGTATTCCGAGATGTAAGGACAGCAGAAGTACCTACAAAGGAGGAGCTTCTCCAGGCCTTTGGGACAACGGATGTTTATAAAATAGCGGAAAAAATTCTAAAGGAGGGGTATCTGCCACTGCCTTCTGAATACAGAAAAAAACTTCTGGAGCAGATGAAAAGGAAGATAATAGATTACATATGCACTAATGCTGTTGATCCTATCACAAATAATCCAATTCCTCCTCAAAGGGTAGAAATCGCTTTGGAAAAAGCTAGACCTAAGATAGACATAATGAGGCCCCTTGAAAAGCAATTGGATAGTATAATAGAGTGCTTACAAAAAATACTCCCAATGAAATTTCAAAAAAGCATAATTTCTTTTAGAATCCCTCCAGAGATTTCAGGAAAAGCATATGGTTTGCTTAAGAAGCATAAAGTAAGAAAGGAGAGGTGGCTTCAGGACGGTACTCTGGAAATTGAGATCGAGGTACCTGCGGGGATAAAAGATGAAATAATAGGAAAGATTTCAAGATATGGGAAAATAGAAGTAGAGGTGAAATAATTGGGAGAGATTTTGGTTGATAATAGAGTAATTGTGTGTCCTGGGGATTTGTTAGGAAAAGGCCTTGATATAATAGCAGGAAGAAATACCTATAGGGTTGGGGAAAACATATATGCAAAAATAAAAGGACTAACAAATATAAGGGGCAAAATAATCAGCATAATACCCTTGGCAGGTTGTTATATACCAGAGAAAGGACATAGTGTGATAGGGGAAATATATGAGGTAGGCACAGCCAATTGGCTTGTTGAAATAAATGCCCCCTGGCTTGCTAACCTTCCATTGGGGGAAGCTGTGAGCGAATATGTAGATGTTCTTCGTGAGGATCTAAGTAAATACTTCGATGTTGGTGATATTATTTATGCTAGGGTCTTGAATGTCCCTAAGAACAAAATGATACAACTTAGTCTTAAAGGACCAAATTATAGGAAGCTTATTGGTGGGAAAATAATAAAAATATCTCCTTCTAAAGTTCCAAGAGTAATTGGTAGAAAGGGGAGTATGATAAATATTATAATGCAACTTACTAAGTGCAAGATAATAATAGGCCAAAATGGATGGATTTGGGTGAAAGGGGATCCGAGAATGGAGATATTGGTAGCTAGGGCTCTAGAAATGATAGAAAAAGAAAGCCATACAAAAGGACTAACAGAAAGGGTAAAGGCATTTTTGGAGGAGAGAATATGAGATTCGACGGAAGGAAGGATGATGAACTTAGAGAAATAAAAATAAAAATAGGAGTACTGAGAAATGTTGATGGCTCTGCCTATTTTCAGATAGGAAAAACAAAAGTAATAGCAGGAGCTTTTGCTCCAAGAATCCTACATCCCAAACATCTTCAAAAACAAGATAGAGCGATAATAAGGTTTCAATATGATATGTTACCATTTAGCGTCCCAGAAAGGAAAAAGCCAGGGCCAACAAGGAGGAGTATTGAGTTATCTAAAATAATAAGAGAAGTATTAGAAGGGGTGGTATTTGTCAATGAGTTTCCTAGAAGCGTTATTGATGTTTATGTGAAAGTCATCAATGCTGATGCAGGTACTCGATGTGCAGCTATAAATGCGGCCTGTTTGGCTTTAGCCCAGGCTGGAGTTCCAATGATAGATCTTGTTGCTGCGGTTGCTGTGGGGAAAGTTGGCCAGAGAATTGTTTTGGATTTGTGCAAAAAAGAAGAAGATTATGGGGAATTAGTTCCTATCAATGAATATTATGGAGAAGGAAAAGCAGCTGACATGCCTCTAGCTTATTGTCCGCTCAGGAAAGAGTTTTTGCTCATTCAAATGGATGGTGAGATAAGTTCGGAAGATCTAGAAAAGATGCTTGCCCTAGGAAAAAAAGGATGTCTAACCATCTATGAAATAATGAAGAAATCTCTTAAAGAAGGAAGATATCCGTGGGAGCAAGAGTAAGAGGTATTTATTCAACAGCTATTTCAAAGATACTAACTGATAATGGCATTTCTCTTTTTGATCCTTCTTCTAAACAGAGAGAAAGATTTGAAGAGGAAGATAAGGAGTTTTGTGATGTGAGCATATCTGATTTATCCTTTCCAATAGGAATAAAGATCAGAGGAGCGGAGATCGAGAAGATTTTAGAGTGGATAAAAAAATGTACCGGAGAACCCATTATCTATAAAGATTTCATAGGTAGAATTTATCCTGGAAAGGAAATAGGAAGGATAGGAGATAGTTTTATTATTGAAACAGAATTAGGGCTGGGAATTTGTGAGAAGAAACCTATACCCGATAAACCATTTCAAATAAAAGAGATAAAGCAAGATGGGACTATAGTTTACACTCAGCATTTGAGACTCTTTGGAAAGTACGTAGTTTTAATAGAGGGTGGTTACAATTCCTTTTCAAGGGAGATACCCAATGGATATAGAGAAAAAACAAGGAAACTATGTAATGAAATGAAAATTGACAATTTTGGAATATTTTTTCTTCCATTTTCAATAAATAGGGAAAAAAGCGAAATAAAAGAGGATATTGATTATCTTTTATCTATCTATGAAGAGATAAAAAGAAACAAAGAAAAGTTTATTTCTCCTTTCCTTCCTACAATCGTCCTTTTTAAGAAAGAGGAAAGAGAAAAATTAGACAAAATAAGATCCGAGATATTAAATACATTCCCTAAACACCATCTTCTGAGAATTTTTGGGATGGCGGATGAGTTAGATATTCTAGAAAAATATTGCACTAATTCTGACGCGGCATTTAAGGAAATAGAAAACAAATTAACATCCCAAATTGTTCAAATAAATCACTATAAAGTTCTTGGCGGGAATGTTGTACTTAAAAGGAAATTACTGGAGAGGAAAAATGAAAAATTCATTTGTTTTAAGGTAGTTTCATCTGAGGGGTTTTATGATGGGTTGTTTATTTCTAAGAAGCCAGGAGATTACATTATAACAGAAATAGAGGAAGGCTCTTATTTCGTTAAACACAAATATTTTAGAAAGAACAGCAGGGAAATTGGTGAGTATTATTCTTTGAATACACCTATAGAAAGGGTAGGTACAAATTTTGTTTATATTGACTTGGAATTAGATATTGTCAAAATGGGGGATACAGGCAAGGAAATCGATAAGGATAGATACAAAATGCTAATTAATGAAGGTATTATCAGCAATAATCTGGAGCGGGAGATAGAAGAAAATATAAAAAGAATCTTAGGAAAATAGGGAAATGAAATTAAAAGATCCTTTATATGTTAAAGATTTCCTCAAAGAGGGGATAAGGTTTGATGGAAGAAAATTTGATGAATTTAGAAAAGTTGAAATCGAGACAGGGGTTAGTGAGAATGCTGAAGGAAGTGCGAGAGTTAAGCTTGGTAATAGTGATGTAATATCGGGAGTTAAATTAGAAATTGATAGACCATTTCCAGATACACCCGATAAAGGCATTATTATAATTAATGCTGAGTTTTGCCCCTTTTCCTTCGAAGATTTTGATCAGGAAGATATCAGAGAAAAGGAGGTTGAGCTTGCGAGAGTTGTAGATAGAGCCATAAGGAGTAGTGGGATGGTTAGTTTGGAGGAGCTTTGTGTAAAAAAGGGGGAGGAAGTTTGGAAGATTATTGTTGACAACTATATTTTAAATCATGACGGTAACTTAATAGATTTATTAACACTATCAACAGTCGTTGCCCTCTTGAATACTAGATTTCCAAGGTTAGAGAATGGAAAAATAATTCATGAAGAGCGTACGGATAAAAAATTACCAATAACAGGAATTCCATTGAACATTACGATTGCAAAAGTGGATAGCAACTATCTTGTAGACCCAACAAGAATAGAGGAAGAAACAGCAGATTGTCTCCTTACTGTAGGTATAAAAGATAACAAAATCTGCTCTTTACAAAAAAGGGGAAAAGGTGGATTAACAGACGATGAAATAAAAAAGATAATTGAGCTTGCTATAGAAAAATACAAGGAATTGAGGAAGGTGGTAGAAAATTCCACTCATTAAAGTTTCTGATCCAAAAAAGTTTACAAGATTTGAGATAGCAAGGGTAATAGGAGCGAGGGCTCTACAGATAGCTTATGGAGCCCCTATATTAATAGAGACCGATAAGAAAGATCCAGTATTAATAGCTGAAGAAGAATTCAAGAAAGGAGTGTTACCAATTACAGTTATAAGAGTATTACCAAAGAAAGTAATTAGGTAGTTTCTTTGATTAAATTCTATTTTCCTGCTATCCTAACCCCACTTAACTTTTTCTTTTGCCATGAGTATTTTCTAAGCTTAGAGCTTCTTCCAAAACCACATGCGGCACAGTACCCCTTCCTTAGATGAAAGGAGTGTCTTCCACACCTTCTGCATCTTATATGGACTTTTCCCCTTCCCTTTTTTCCTTTTGATGGCGTACCTTTCATAACTATTCTGTAAGCATTACATAAAGCACTGTGTCTCCTCTAATGAAAACTCTTTTGAAAGTTCTTTTTACTCCTTCTCCCTCAATTTCTTCTACATCTTCTAAGACCATATTGATGTGAATATCAAAAGCTTTTAGAATTCCTGCAAATTTTCTTCCGTTTTTTAGCTCTACCATTATCCTTTTTCCCTTTGCTTGGTTCAATGCATCGAATGGTTTCTCTATTTCATTTGCCATTTTATCACCGATAATTCATTGCTTCTTCTATTACTTAAAAAGGTTTCCCCTGCCTTGGGCTGACTTATGAATCCATTCACGAGCCTTTCTTCTTATAAATCATTAAAAAGGTTATACAATGTGGGAGTAGATCTCAGGGATATCATAGAGGCTAGAGAAATTTCTTGGGGAGAAATAAGCGGGAAAAAAGTTGCTATAGATGCTTTTAATGCTCTTTACCAATTTTTGGCTGTAATAAGACAGCAAGATGGATCTCCGCTAATGGATTCCAAAGGAAGAGTCACTTCTCACCTATCTGGGCTTTTTTATAGAACTGTTAATTTAATCGAAAAAGGGATAAGACCAATATATGTATTTGATGGGAAGCCTCCAGAAGTAAAAAGGAAAGAAATAGAAGAAAGAGAACTTAGAAAAAGAGAAGCTATGAAGAAGCTCTTAGAAGCAAAGGAAGAAGGGAGGGAAGAAGATGTATTAAAGTATGCAAAACAAGCTATGACACTTACTTCTAGAATGGTTGAGGATGCAAAGAAGTTATTGGATGCTATGGGAGTGCCTTGGATACAGGCTCCTGGAGAGGGGGAAGCACAAGCCGCCTATCTTTGTAGAAAGGGAGAAGTATGGGCATCTGTTTCCCAGGATTATGATTCCCTCCTATTTGGAACTCCTAGGCTCTTAAGAAATATTACTATCTCAGGTAGAAGGAAATTACCAAAAAAAGATGTTTATGTTGAAATAAAACCAGAAATTATAGAGTTGGAGACTGTTTTAAAAAAGCTAGGAATAAAAAGAGATCAATTAATCCTGGTTGGTATTCTTGTAGGCACTGATTATAATCCTGGAGGAGTAAGAGGGTTTGGACCTAAAAGAGCTTTGGAAGTAGTAAAAATATACAAAAATGTCGATAATATTAAGAAAGTAGTAAAATGGGATTTTGACATGGAAATAGAAGAAATAATGAATTTATTCCTTTGTCCAAAAGTTACAGATGATTATAAGATAGAGTTTAAATATCCTGATAAGGAAAAAGTAAAGAAAATTCTAGTAGACGAATATGAATTTTCTGAGAAAAGAATTGATAATGCCCTGGAGAGATTGGATAGAGCGTTAAGAGGAGGAGCTCAAGTTAGTTTAAGTAGGTGGTTCAGATGTTAGAAATTCTTTTTCAGCTGCTCTTTCTTTCTGTATGCATACTATTAGGATTTGTATTATCTTTTTTCATAAAGTCCAGATGGAGAAGCATAATAGGGATAATGCTTGGGATAATTGTTGGTTTTTCAGCCTTATATGATTACTCTTTGGGTAAAAACTTTTTTCTTTCACTTATAAAATACTCAATCCTTTCTTTGATTGGAGTTCTTTTATTAGAGTTTGGAAGAAGAGTTGCGCCCACTCCAGAGCAATTAGGGAGGTATATGGAAGTATTAGAGGGAAGGATAACAGCAGTAATAAATTGTCTAAAAGAAAAGGGAATAATAACTGGAGGGGAAAGAGATGAAGCTGAGTTAAAGAAAATTGGAGAGAGCTACGAGTTAGTAAAAGAAGATGAGTTCTTTAGATACTACAAAGTAAGAGGAAAAGAAGGAAGTTTTTTGGTAAGAATAGATAAACAAACAGGATACTTGGCAGGTATAGAGAAAGTTTCCGTTTTTAAAGGGATTTTTAGAATGGTTAGGTTAGTAGTCCCAGTAGGAATATTCCTCTTTCTCTTGGTTACAGCCTATAAAGGCTACCAACAGAGAGGGATAATTGAAGAGAGATTTTCTTCAGCCCTTTTGGAGAAAATTTTGAAGCTTCCATTTATTAAAAAAATAGGGATAGTACCTGCTATAGAAGGAGGGAAGAATTGTTCATATCCCTTTATGGAGGTCCTTCAAGCTATAGCTTTAAATAAAACAACAATGAGGCCAATAAATCTTACCCATCTTGAGGTTATATACAAAGGTAAAAACTTTATTCTTGAGATAAAAACGGAAGATACAAAGCCTAAGGAAATTTGTTTATATGAAAATGGTAAGAAATGCGGATGTATGTCAGGTCTAGAAAACCTTCCATGGCCGTATACCTAGATTACTCAGGTATTAAGCTCTCTAGAAAAAAATTTGTTAACCTCACAATAAAGCGAGTCTATAAGTATTTGAGAAGGAAAAAGTTATTGAAGCAAAGACTAGTGATATATGATCTTTCTGATCTAAATACAAAAGTACTTTGCTTTATTCTGGAGCGGCTTGGATGCAAAACAATATTAACGAGAAAAAAAGAGAAAGGGGTTTGTTTTTCCCATGATCTAGAGGCCTTTCTATCATTAGTTTTAAGAAAATTAGAGGAAGGAAAAATCTCAGAATTAAAAAGATATTATTTCCCACTCTCCGTTATACCTCAGGCAGAAGTTCTCCTCTTTGCTGACGTGAATGGGATAAAAGGAGAATATAAGATGGAAACCAATGAGCTTGTAAAAGAAATATGTAAAACTGCTCCAACAATAAAATTCAGCTTTAGGGAAGGGATAGAATTTCTTTTGAGAAATATTTAAAGTAGCTTTAATTTTCCGGTTATTTTATCTATTAATTCTTCTGGAGCGGGCCCAATACCTAAGCAAGTTATAGTTCCTGGAGGGATCTGGGTAAGACCTTTATCTTGAATTAAGGCGTGAGGCAGGTTTTCTACTTCGCATTTTCTCTTTATTTGCATTAGATCATTCAGGCTTTCTACCTTTACAACAACCTTTTTCTGTCCCTCTTTAAGCCATTTTTCTGCCCACTCCAGTCTCGTTTTCTGAGTTTCTAGAAAAGAAGAAAGGCTTGCATGAGCAACCTGAGCGCAAAGTTTTCCCTTTCCTAGTTTTAAATCTGTTCTCACCACAATGACCTGTTTCATATTAGTCTTAAGAATCAATTAGCAATTAACGGGATAAATTACCTATGGCCTAAAATGAAAACCTTTTCTGAATCTTTCCTACAGAATCCCACTCTCTCAAATTGAACAATTTCACCTATTTTAATATCCTTGATATTTCTTTCAGCAGGGCAATTTACTCTTATAAGACTATTTTCATTGAATTCCCCATTTTTTAATAAGTCTCCTATCATCCATAATTCTATCCAAGATTCAAATCCTTTTGGAACCCATTGGAATTTTTTAAGATCTTTTCTTATTTCTTCTCCAGTCTTTTCACCAATTAGCCTCCCATTTTCTTTTCTAATTATTTTAACATTGAATAAATGCATTAGTCTAAACTCCTTTAAACTTTCAGCTTCTTTTGGTACATAGAATTCCCTTTCAAACTCTATTTCTCTATAACCCAGATCAACATTTGGATGGTTTCTTACTCTGGCCGCTCCAGGCCCTATGTTCTGAACTTCTAAAATTATCCATTCAGGGACACAAAACATTCTCTTTGTTCTTTTATCCAAAATTTTCCTATTTATTGCAGCTATTTTTGAAAAATCAACAACTGGCTGAGCTGTAGTTAATCCTAATTCCTTCACTATTTCATATAGGGTCTCCTTTTGTATTCCTCTTCTAATTAGCCCTCTCAAGGTTACAAGTCTTGGATCGTCCCATCCCATTACTTTACCCTCTTGAATTAATTTTCTAATTTTCCTTTTAGATGTAATATTGTTCTTTATTCCAACTCTACTTGTCTCAATAGTAGTTATTTCTTCAAATCCTAAGTATTTTCTTATTAGATTATGCAATTCTGCTGCGAAAGCAAATTCGGCACTTCTAATTATGTGAGTAACACCATCCAATGCATCACATACAGCATTTGAAAAATCATAAGTAGGCCAAACTACGTATTTATCTCCAACTATAGGATGAGGGTGTTTTACTATCCTAAACATTGCAGGGTCCCTAAGTCTTGTATTTTGACTCCTCACATCTCCTTTAAACAAAACAACAGCCTTTCCTTCTTCAAAATAGCCTTCAAGCATTTTATCAAATAGTTCAAGGTTATCTTCTGGAGCGCGGTTCCTATCTTCTAATTCTATTCCTAATTCCCTTGCCCTTTTTATCTCTTCTTTTGGCTTTAAACAAACATAGGCCTTTCCTATTTCAATAAGCTTTTTCCCATATTTGTAGAGATCTTTCATGTAATCTCTCGATATTATTGTCTTTTTCTCATATTTTACATTTAAAAATTCAAGGAAGAAATCAAACTCTTTGTAATATTCTTCTTTTGCAAGTTTTGGATCTGTATCCTCATATCTTACAACAAACTTCCCTTTGTATTTCTGAGAGTAGAAATAATTTATTAAGCAGTTATAAACATGACCAAAATGAGGATAGCCAGTCATAGCAGGAGGATATCTAGTCACAACCTTCCCTACTTCAGCATTTGGTAATTCCTCCAATTCTTTCTTCTCTTCCTTCTTCTTCTCTATTTCTATTCCTAGTTTTTTTATCTCCTCAAGCTGTTTTTCTAATCCCATTTCATTTACTTCTTTTACAATCTTCTCAACTATAGGAATTATCTCCTTTATTTTTCCCTTTAATTCAGGATGCTGAAAAATAAGCTTAGAGAGAACACTTTTCACATTTGTTTTTCCCCCATATTTTGCAGCGTTTGCTAGTGCTATTTTTCTTATTTCAACCTCAATCATAATCCTTTTATCAGAACTACTATTCCTTTTCTTTATGATTAAAATAACTAAGAATCTATTCTTACTTCCTGGAAAAAGAACTGGAGGGGATTCCCATGTTTTTGTTCTAAATGATGGAGATGGATATATATTAATCGATACAGGGCTAACAGATAAAGTAAGGAAGATAGATCCGAGGAAAGTAAAATATGTTTTCCTAACTCATGCACATTTTGATCATATAGCACAAACCTGGAGGTTTACTAATGTGTACTGTTCAGAAAAAGCTTTTAGATACATTCTGGAGCGGGATGAGGAAATAGTTTGTATTAAGCCAGAAATAAAATTACCTTGGTTTGTTCCGACAGGGATAGTAGAAGATAGGCAAAGGATAAAAACTAACAGGTTTTCTTTCCGATTTATATATGCTCCATCCCATACAGACGATTCGATGCTAATATTCGAGGAAGTGAATGGATATTTGTTTACTGGAGATGTATTATTTGCTGGGGGATTAGTAGGAAGAACAGATTTTAAGAATAGCGTTAGGGAGGAATTAGATAGGGTAATAAGGAGAATATTAGCAATACCATGGAAATTGCTTTGCCCAGGGCATGGATATTTGGAAAAAAGAGAGATAATTAAAATATAAAATTGCTTGGGGTTAAGTTAGAAGTAATTCTTCTAGGCTGTTCTCAAGACATTGTTGAAAAAGCAATAAAACTCGCAAAAAGCATTCTTTCAGATCTTAGAATTAGAATAGAAAGGGAAAGCTATAGAAAATTATCCCTTAATGTGGTTCCTTATAGAATTGAGGATGGAATACCTACGGCCCGTGTTGAAGACATAAAGGAAGTGATTCCAAAAATAATTGGGAAAGATAAGGATTTAACAATATATGTTTTCATATTCCCGAGGTTTATAATAGAGAAGATAGGATTAGAGGGAGAGGTCTTCTATGGACCAGTTTGCGGTTTGGCTTCTGGTTATTCCTTTTCAAGGAAAGACCTAAGAGTAGCTGAAAACCACTATGTTTTCATTAGTGGATTTTTTAATGATCCTATAAAAATAGCCCATTTGCTAATTCATGAAGCTGGAGAGCTGTTAGCGATAGGTGTAAATCACTGTCATAAGAATTGTGTCTTTTCTGGAGCGGGATGTCCTCCATATGTAGGGGTAAGAAGATGTCTCAACTGTAAGGATCTTCTTATGCTCAATCCTTGCCCAGCTCATAGGGCCTATCTCAGGCTTATGTCCCTAATTAGGGAATTCTTAGTAAGAATTGGGAGATTAATGGGGAAAGAAGGAATGGGATGGTTTTACATTCCTAAGTTAGTCTATAATTTTAAAGAAGCGCTCTGGAAGATAATATATCCAAAGGCCGGAATAGACGCAATTGGGGATAAAATAAGAAAGTTTTATTATAATTTGAAAGCCAGGCTTTATAGAATGGGAATATTTTGGTTTTGAAAAATAGGATGATTATTATGGGCCCGTAGTTTAGCTTGGTAGAATGCCAGCCTGGGGCGCTGGTGGTCCGGGGTTCGAATCCCCGCGGGCCCAGCAATTCCTAGATTTTGAAGTAGTTTCAATACCTTATTTTAAAATTCTTTTGCCTCAATAATGGGGTGTTTACTTGAGTTATTGATATTTCTATTTCTCTGGTATACTTTTTCCCGATAATGAATATGATAAATCCACAAAACTTTGTTTCTGATATCAACTTCAAATATTATTCTTATCTCTCCTACCCTCATCCTAAGATATCCCTCCCACTCTCCTCTTAACTTTCTTATGTGCAGTCTCTTCCATGGTATAACCCCCTTACTTAAGCTTTCTCTTAGTTCTTTCAGCCTATGTAAGATCCTATTTCTTTTTCTTTCTTCCAAATTTCTTAAAAATTTCTTAGCGTTTTTATGGAATTTTATGGTCCATTCCATTCCTCAAAGTCTTCTTTAGGATAATCTGAAGGTTTTCCTGCTATTTTTTTTATTTGTTCTTGTTCTTCTTCTGAAACATAGGGAATAAGTTCCATAAATGCCAACAATAACACCTCTTTTAGTTTTTCTTCCAATATTCTGCTAAATTCTTCTTTGGATACTTGAATGACCTCCATGAAAAAAATTATTCTTAGGTCATAAAATGATTTGCATTAAACTTTTCAGCCAAATAAAGAGATATTCTTTCAATAACTCCCGTATGAATTTCATAATCCTCCTTGAAATATCTTGATGATTTACAGGACTCTATAAATATTTTCCTCACTTCTCTTACAACGTTATTCACAAATCGCAACCCCAAAAATCTAATAAAAATTGGTAATAAAATATACCATATGGAAATATTCAATACCACATGGAAAGTTATGATACCATTATTTAAGTTTCCAACCAAAGGCCTAAGCATAAGGGAAATTTCAAGATTGTCAAAAATTTCCCATCCGTCGGTTATTAAGATCATAAAAAAGCTTGAAAAATCTAATTTAGTAAGCATTGAAAAAAGGAGAAGAGAGTTTTTAGTAAGAGCAAATTTGGAAAACGAAAAATTTATTGAACTTAAAAAACTCTACAATTTGATCTCCTTAAAAGAGCTTGTGGATTATATTAAGGAAAAGTTTGAACCCGATGTAATCATTTGCTTTGGCTCTTTCGCAAATGGAATTGATATAGAGAGTTCTGATATTGATATTTTTGTAGGAAATAAGGAAATTAGTATTGATGAGAGCGAGCTAAAAAAATTTGAAAAAAAGCTTTGCAGAAAAATACAGATTTTTTCCGGAAAGCTAAAAGATTTCCCTAAAGAATTGAGAGAAAACATTATCAATGGGATAAAACTCTTTGGATGGCTAAAAATATGATACCGGAGTTTGAATATTACCTCAAGAGAGGTGTAGTTAAGAGATCCATAAAAGATGTTAAACGGGCTGTAAGCTTGTTAAAAACTGCTAGAAAAAGAATGGAAACTGCTGAGAAGATTGAAGTAAGAAGTTTTAAGCTAGAATTCATTTATGAAGCAATTATAGAGCTTATAGAGGCTTTAATGTCATTAGAAGGGTATAAAAGTTATTCTCATGAGGCAGATATTGCATTCTTAAGGAAAATAAGCTTTCCTGAGGATATTATACTTAAGCTCGACAAAGTAAGAAGAAAGAGGCATAGAAGCAAGTATTATGGGATAGAATTGAAAGCTAGTGAGGCTGAGGAGTTGATAGGATTTTGTAGGAATATCTTCAAAAAGTTGGAAAGTTTGATTGAAAATAAAATAAAAGAAGTAAGTACACAACTCCCATAATTTACTTACCAATGAAAATTAGATTAGAAAGCGATAATAGAATTTACGACAGAGATCGGTTTTAATTCCTTTTATTATATGTTTAGAGAGAAAGTTTGTTAGGAGTTTATGTTATTAACCATCATAACCTCAGGAATTTTGAGTAATTTTTAGGGAAGCTTATATATTACTTTGGCTATCCCCTTTGTTCATAGAAATACTATTATTGAAATCTAAGGCCCCACCATTCAGTTTTATTGCTGTTTTTAAAAATGTTCCTTAAGCAGGAGGTTTAACTTGTAAAGAAGAAAGGGAAGAGAAAAGATTTGATAAACAGTTGATGCCTAATTCTTAATTTTTATGACCTTGCTCACGGTTTTCTCTTAATATTGTAGCAATGGATGATCCTAGTCTAGTGATAAGGTCCAGCCTGCTAGGTTAGAGGCCGGAGTTCGGATTCCTATAAGCTCAAGTTGTATCACCGGACAGTAGATATATATAAATAGGTACCACAATAGTAGTATGGAGGGGATGATGCCTCTTAGGACTCTAGAGGAACTACTTACCAGTGTCCCAGTTTATAATCCAGTAGTAGAAAAAATAATCAATGGAATACCTATTGTCAATATAGAAAGAACCAATTACCAGGACGAGGAAATAATAAGGAATGATATTAGAATATCAATGCTTAATATGCGAACTAATGGATATGAAGTCATTGAAATGGTACCCCCTCTAGCGATAAAAGAAAAGACAACTGGAAAAATACTCTATTACATTCGGCCGGGACCTGTTATGGAATACTATCCTGAATCAATTACAAGACCAATTAAAAGTCCACTGAGAGGTATCCTTTATGTTCTTGGTACACAGGGTTACTTAAAATATGAAAAAGAGCGTGACAACATTATTGCTGTAAAAAGGACCTATAGAACCACACCGGGTTTAGGAAAAGTGTTGGCAATAGTTTTCCCAAAGGATAATATCCTCCTAGTACCGAAAGAAGGCCCTACAATGGTATAAATGCCTGCCTACCTTCTTGATTTTTTACCTTTTTAATCTTTTAATTTTTACTTTGCCTCTGCAGTTTTTAATCTTATGGACTGGATTCTGAAAGAATGAGCCTAATAATATCAGGTGATGTATGACTTTGTCAGGGAATTTATCTAACAGTAAGTTAATTATGCCAAATAATGATACTATCCAAAACTTTAAATTTCTGCTTCACGATAGCCTTATTTGAATCCCCACGGCCTCAGCAAATAAAAATTTCTTTTAGGACATTTTTAATTTAGAGAAGATAGCCATCTTTAAGAAGTGGAGATGTTTGGATTATTCTTAGCCCTCTACAACAAATACATTTTAAGGCTTGAGAACATCTTTATATGAATATATCCTAATCCTGTATTTCTTCTCTATTTTACCCTTTAAATCATGAATTAGCCCATCCTCAGTTAATAGATCCTCTCCCAGAGTAGCAGCAGTAGCTACAATTACACAGTCTATATAATCGGGAAGATCTTTCCGTAGCTCAGAGCTAATTCTTACTATACTTGGCCTATAAAACTCAACAACATTAAATATCTGAAATATAGCTCTTATGCCCTTAATTACACGCTCAGCTTTTATTCCAAGCTTAGCAGCCTTGGCTTGTAGTTCAAATATAGATATAAGACTTAATTTTATATCCCCAATGGAAAATTTGGCTCGACCTTCCAAACATGCTTTCAAGATATTTGGCTTAATCCCAACCCCTACTATTGGCAAAAAGTAAGTTGTATCGAGTATCATCTTCCTTCAAATCTTTCTGATAACTCTCTTCTAAATTTATAGAATTCCTCTATGTCTATTTCAAAAAGCTTCTTTTCACTTAATATTTGCTTCAATAATTCCTTTTTTCTACTAAGAGTTGTAAATGATGCTTTTAATTCTTCGTTAATTACTTTTGATATAGCATCTTTGCTCCCATAACGTAAAAGAGCCTTCTTTGCTAGGGCTTCATAAACTTCATCATCAAGCACAATTGTCACGCGTCTGGCCATAAATCTCATCCTGCTTGTAGTAAAAAAGGTTTAAAAATGACACTGACTCCTTCTTGTTAACAAAAATTTCTAAGCGTTTTATCCCGCTCCAGAACTAAACCTCCAATGCCTCTACTATATCCTCCTTTATGTCCCTTAGAGTGTAATTAAGATAGATTCTTACTGTATCATAGCTGGAGTGGCCCAACACTCGCCTAACATATTCCAAAGGAACTTTTTCAGTTAGAAGTTTGGTTGCAACTGCATGTCTAAACGCGTGTGGCCTTATTCTTCTTCCCAATACTTTCTTTGTTAATTGGTATACCCACTCCCTTGCAATTCTCGGATCCATATACCTGTCCTTCCCTTTTATTGATGGAAATAGCCAAGTTCGTACTTCTACTAAGTATTTTCTCAAATATTTCTTTATTTCAGGATGTATTATTGTCTCTCTAACAACTTTTTTCTTTTTCTTTTGCTGTTCGAACCTTATTGTGCCCTCTGTTAGATTTATGTCTTCCTTCTTTAACTTTATTATCTCTCCCAAGCGCATACCAGAGAAGAAGAGCAAACCAAAGAAAACAACCTTTCTTAAGGGAATTTTCTTATCATTATATGCCTTAACTACAAACCTCCACAACAATTTTACCTCCTCCCAAGTAGGCATGTCCTCTAGTTTTAGAAATTTTTCGCGCACTCCAGGCATATCCGTTTCTACGAGATTTTTAATAAAAACGGATTTTATTTATAAACCCCTTTTTAAACCCTTTATCCGAATCTCCACAGATTCGGAGGACTACTCTAGATTAGTGGTCTTTATAAAGGAGAATGGAGGGATAAATGTTCAATATGTTATCAGTGAGTTTAGGGGCGATATCTATGTTGCCTATAGGCGTTTTTTCCAATGAGAAAGACTTAAATTAAGTGCCACCTTGAAGTTATACTAATCTACACCAGGTAACTAGGAGTTTTAATTCGAAAGCTTGCCAATATCCTCACTTGGTCTTTTGTTTATCTAGGAACATTACCAATGAGAAATCAAAAATAATAAAATATATTGGTCAATTAATAAGTATGAATGAACAAGTATTACTAGAAGGAATAATACTTGGAGATTTAATAGATGAGGCTTCAAAAAATGTGCTTACTCTCGTAGACCTAGCCAAAAGTTTTAAGGTATCAGATAAAACAATAAACGGAATTTTATGTTTACTGGCATTTGATAGAGTCCTTAAATATAAATATCGCTTTCTTTCTGACAGAGAAAAAGAGAGAATTACTATAAGATACTATTCAACAATTTTTCATGTTCTAAAAAATACGCTGACAGTGCTTCGTGAGCCAGACATCTCTGAGGAAGTTATAACTTGGACCGCAGATGCTTTTGGAATAATAGGCAAAGCAGTCATCCAAAGGCTTCTGGAGGGGAAAGAACTAAATAAGTTTCTAAAACTCTTTAAAAGTGTTCTTTTAATGTACTCTGAGAGACACTCTATTACTTCTAAAGAGCTCATTGCCATAGCATACTTTTTCAGAAATATCCAAAGGAAAGAGTTTTCTGTAGTTGAAGTTAACTATCTCATCCACATCTTCTTAACTTTCCAGCTTTTGTACCCAAAGGGATCCTATAGTGATTTAATTGAGTTGACACGCCTTCTTGGAGGGGTTATGAGATATAGAGGAAAGGAAAATAGAATAAAGCTATTAGACTATATAGCAAAGATACTTGATGAATTGAAGCGGTTTAGAATGGAGGAAGGAGAGGTAGGAAGGATATTTAGGGTAGTAATGCCAGCGGAAGGAAATCTTCCTCTTCTTTCTGATAGGGATTTAAGAGAATATTTGGCCTCTGTATATAAATATATCCAAGAAAGCCAGGATATAAATGAAATAAAAGAACTTTCTTCTCTATTTCTAAATGTTTACTTAAAATTGGGGAATCTTGATGAAAAGGAAAGAAGAGAAGCAATAAAGAACTTGGGTACTATATTGAGATATGGAAATCCAGGGATAGTAAAGTATTTGCTTAATAACATTGGAAAACAATCGGATCTCCTTAAGTTTCTGTTAGGGATAAAGAACAAAGTTCTTGGTATAAACGAACTTCATAACTACTAAGCAAGGGAGTCCGATCTGTTTTAAAGCGGCGATAAGGGACTAAATACTGCTTGAAGATATATCGATCCTAAGTATTTGTTTCAAAAAGTTCCATAGGAAATTGTCCCTCTCCAGTAGTATTTCCATAGGAAATCGTCCCTAGATGGTAGTGCTTCCATAGGAAGGGTACTCTTCAAATGGAAAGGGGGCATTAACTTGAATTAAAAACCAAGTCTTAATTAGCCTGATCCTTGCCTAAAATTTGAATTTTTAAGAGAAGAAGA
Organism: Candidatus Woesearchaeota archaeon; assembly: GCA_964471255.1. Lineage (GTDB taxonomy): Archaea > Nanobdellota > Nanobdellia > CAYMVK01 > CAYYFB01 > CAYYFB01. Next base: position 68,907 of record CAYYFB010000004.1, on the reverse strand, counting down.
TAAAACCAATTAGAAGCGAAAAGAGGCTTAATAAGATTGAGGAGAATAATATAATTCTATAGATTTTGGAGTTAAGTAATTTTGCTAGGATTGATAAAAGACTTATTTCCCCTCTTTCTTCAATTTCTGCTAGCTTCTTGAAGTAAGGCTTTATTATCTCTTCAACCTTAGCTGGAATAATTGGCTTTCCGGGCCTTATTTTTCCTTCCTTTATTAGTCGAAACATTGTTGTAAAGAAGGCAGGTTTAAAAAGAATAAGCCCTGTTAGGGGTACAAACATCATAAAGAAAAGAAGCGTAATTCCCATTGTAGTTTCTACTATTTTATAGCAAGCTGTTGTTACAATTAAGGCAGAGCCTCTATGTGGACATAAAGAGAAAGGATTAGCAAAGTATCCGATAAGGAGAAAAATAACCACAGAAAGGAAAAATAATAAGAAAAATACTAATAAAGCAATATTTTCTCCATAAAAACTTTCAGGAGGTGTTCTTTTCCATAACTCATAAGCTTTTGCAAAGGCTTTTGGAAGGCACACTTTCTCGCTAATATATATAACAAAAGTCCACTCCAGTAAAGCGCTAACGAACGATGATGCTATCTTTGAGAATGCTTCACTCACCTTGCTGAGTTCCTCTTCTAAATTTTCAAGCAAAGAGGAAAAAGCTTCTTGTATTGCTCCGTAGAAAACCAACCTATCTTTTACCCTCCAGCTTTGTTTTAGGGCTTCTATTATTCCAATTTCCTTTTCAGTAGAAAAAAGAAATACAGGCACTCCTCTTAAGGCCATTATTGGATAAACAACTAGAGGAAGAGATATTATAAGAGGAGGAAACATTAGCAGTAAGAGGTATTTCTCAAGACTTGGAAAAATAGCAGCAGGGAAAAACCATCCTATAAAAAGAAAGAAAAGAATACCTAAAAAGGAAAAAGTAATGCCCATAAAAAGGAAGGATAAAGTGAACAGGGATTTTACTACGTAAAATTTATGTTTTAACATTTTTTCCAGCACAATTTCTCCAAGTTTGCTGCCTCTCCAGAAGATATAAATAGAAAATGCAGCAACAATTGCATTAAGGAGCAGTCTTATATCGTATGTGGATAAGAAATTACGAATGTTAACGGCTGTGTAGAGAATGATCCCTAAAATGTAAGAAAAGGTTAATACCTTTGCTACCATAATTACAATTCGAATTACTTTATTGCCACTATTTTATGGAGAGTGATTTTTAGGACGCTTTTAGATATAGCCTATTTTTAATATTTTAGACTAAAGCTCCATGGCTTTTAAGATTTCCTCTTATTGGGTCTTTTTCCTACCTTTTTTGGATGTAATAGTGCGTATTCAAATATTGATGAATATTGGCACTTTAAATTTTTGTTTTTAATTTTTCTCTTATGAAATATTCTGTTAAGAGCTATCCCTTTACCTATCTTGAAGCAGAGTTAGATCCTGGAGAAAAAATAACAGCAGAAGCAGGGGCATTTATCTTTGGAAAAGGGGAATATGAAATAAAAACAGAGACAAAAGGAGTCTTGAAAGGAGTATTGAGGGCATTATTTGGTGGAGAAAAAATTTTCTTTAATACCTTTATTGCAAAAACAAAAACAGTTCTCGGATTTGCCCCTCCAGTTCCTGGGAAAATTACAGAGCTAAACCTCTCGAATGAAGAATGGTATCTCAATGATTCTGCATATTTAGCTCATTGTGGGGATATAGAAGTTGGAATAAAGTTTATGGGTTTAAAAGGGCTATTAGCAAGGAGAAATCTGTTTTGGATAAAGGTTTCTGGAACGGGCAAAGTTTGGATAAATGCTTATGGAGACTTAATAGAATTTGATGTCCCTGCAGGTGAAAGAATGATAATTGATAATTCCCAATTATTAGCAATTCCAGCTAATGCAGATTTCAAAATAAGAACTTTTGGAGGATTAAAATCTTTTGTATTTGGAGGAGAGGGGTTAGTTATTGAACTGGAGGGGCCAGCAAAGGTTTTAATCCAAACAAGAAGTTTGGATCAGTTGCTTGCAATAATTTCATCTTATTTATCCAGAAGAACTGGAGCAAAAGTTGAAGTATCCTATGAAGGAGTTCTAGACATCTTTAAAGGTTTACGAGTGAAAAAGAGATGATGCCCTAGCTAGATATTGAATTTCCTCCACTTTCTAGCTTGATAAGCATTCTAGAGAGCTTTCTTGAGTATCTTTTGCTTAAGTTTACCAATTCTGCATTAGCAAAAGTACCTAAATCTACATCTCATCTATATGAAAGAGGAAGTAGCCATTTTTCTAAGAAGGGCGAAGGTTTTTGAAACTGATGCAAAGCATGATTTTGAAAGAGGAGACTTTGATATCTGCATGTTCCATTTAGAACAGGCTGCTCAACTTCTAATAAAAGCAAAACTTTTAGATATAAAAGGTCTATTTGAGAGAACGCATTCTTTACGAAGATTATTAAGCGATTTGGCAAAAATATGGAAGAAAAAAGAAATAATGGATTTTATTAAGCGAAACAGGAAAGTTTTAAGGGACTTAGAGAGGGCTTATGTATCAGCCCGCTATATTTCTGAAGAATTCTTTGAAGATGAGGTAAAGGAGGCTTTTAGGGTTGTAAAGGAACTAAGGGATTTATTATGGAAAGAATAAAATATTTTAAGAATTACAAGCAAATTGGAAAAGAAATAAAAAAATTGGTTAATAAACATGTTAAGGCGAGGGTATTTATTTTTGGAAGCGTGGTTCGTGGAGATTATTCAGTAGGACTAAGCGATATTGATGTTGCAATTGTTTCGGATGAGTTTAAAGATAGAGAGAAAAAGCTAAAAGTTTATGATTTGCTTTTTACTAAATACTTTGATTCTCCCCTTGAATTTCATCTCCTAATAGAGAAACAGTGGAATTTTTACCTAAGATTTATAGGAAAGGATTTTATTGAAATTTGATTTGCTAAGTTTTAGAATATAGGCTGGAAGGCTTTTCCTTATAACATTCCAAAAAAGGAATAAATCTCACTTCGAAACCCTTTCTATGATCTTCCAAAATTATGCCCCCGGCGGGATTCGAACCCGCGACCTACGGCTTTCTTCTACAATGTTCATTCATCATTACTCAGCTCGAGCGCCCTCACCATTAGAAGGCCGTCGCTCTTCCAGGCTGAGCTACGGGGGCATATCAATATACTTTCATTTGTTTTCTTATATTTTTCCTTGTAGGAGGAGTTTGGAAGGGAAATATTTCTATTATTTGAAGTACTATACTCTAGCTTTTGAGTAGAATAATTATGAGAGGTATTTCCCCTTTAGCCACAGCAGTCTTATCTCTATTAATTGTTGCTATGGTGGCTCTTATAGCTCATAAGTTTTTTACGTCTGTTTTTATAACCAGTACTTCTGCTTCCCACAGGGCATTTTCGAAAACTCTTGAAGAGATCGCTCCTAGCATTGATATTGTTAGAGTAGAGTATACTAAAAAAATCCCCCTCCAGGCCTTTGGGATAAAACCTGTTCTTTATTACTCTTTTGAGAAAATAAATGGTAGTTATGTAATTGATGAATCTGGGAATGGTAGGAATGGTAAAATTGTCGATATTCCATGCTATTATAATAAGTCCTTCTGGAGCGGCCACTGGTATGAATATATAGGAAAAGGATGTGATTATATTTCTATCTATGCTGAAAAATATCCATCCTGGGAAATTGCAAAGCTAATTTGTGAAAAAAGAGGAGGATATCTTGTAGTTATTTCATCTGCTGAGGAGAACTCTTTTGTAAGAAGTTTGGGTCCTGAAAGCATTTTTATTGGTTATTACCAGGATCCTGATGACCTCACAGACAACAATGGGATTCCGGAGGGGTGCCCAGGAAATGAACCTTCAGGATGCTGGAAATGGGTAGATAATCCAGTGGGCGAAACATCCAGTTATACGAACTGGGCAAGTGGCCAACCAGACAATTCTGGAGCGCAGCATGTTGCAAGAATGAAGGAGGATGGAAAATGGGATGATTATCATAGTAATGCTAGACTTGCTTTTGTTTGTGAGTATACTCAGGACCCTGGCAGATTTTTAACCTATGATGCCGCTCCAGAAATTACTGATGGCATAGACGGAAAAGCAATGGAATTTGATGGGTTTGATGATTATATAGAAATAAGCTCTTTGCCTTTTGGAGAAAATAAAGGGAATAATACTAAAGTAACAATCGAGATCTGGAGCGCTCCAGATAAAAAATCTGTTAGACAAATAGTATTCTCGGACAGTTGGCAAGAGATAGGATTTCATATAACAAATGCTTTCGTGGTAAGGGCTGTTCTCCAGGGGGCAATACTTCCTGGTGTGTCCCTTAATGAAAGTCAGTGGATATTTATGTCCTTGATCTATGATAACGAAACTGGAGTGGCACGATTTCTAGTAAATGGGAAGGAAGTAGGAAACGCCACCAGAGATCCCAGCACGACCGAATTTAATGACCCCCCATTTGCTATAGGTTGTGATAAAGGATGGGTGCATGACAATTACGAGGGGAGAATTGATGAGGTGAGAATTTGGAATACAAACCTCTCAAAAGAGGATGTTTACGCCCATTGGGTAGGATCTCTCATTGTTGACCTTTATTCTAAAACCAATTTTACCTTGCCAGAAAAAATTTATATTGACCTCAAAAGATATGGCGGAACATACAGATGTAATGGATACTTAACTAGGAATAAAAGTTTTTGGGAAATTCATTCAGAAAAAGGATCAAAAACAATTGCAATTCTTTTTGGATATCTGAATTGTACCCCGCTCCAGTCTGGGACTTATAGCTTGTGTTTTATACTTAAAGGAAGACAAATCTGCGAAGATTTCTTTATTTCCTAAATTTTTTTATATAGATATCCTCATAAATTGGGCCTTCAGGCCTAAGTATGCTTTTCTTTAATTTTATATGATCAACCAAAACAACTCGCCTATATTCAATCCTTTTTATAAGCTTTAGTAATTCTTTTCTGTCAAAAACCTGTTTTACTCTCATTAGGGTTAAATGGGGAGGATGCCAATTAGCTTCTATCCCAACCTTTCTTAATTTTGAATCCAATTCTCTTTGAATAGATATGAAATTCTCTTCTCCCGCTCCAGTCCCTATTGCGATAACTCTTATGAAGTTCTCATTGGGTATTAATTCAATCCCCTTTAGTTCCATTTCAAAGCTTTTTGGATTTATATCCCCAAGAACATTTATAATTTTCTCTAAATCAGAATCAGGGATATTTGGTATCTTATTTTTAGTTAGAAATGCATAAGTTATGTGTAAATTCTCTTTTTCAACAAACTTCCCCTTTACAAACCTAATCTTTTTCTGAAGCTCTACAATTTCATCCCTTACTTCTGCTGGAATATCATAGGCAAGAAAACATCTCATAAAGTTATGAGAGGCCAATTCATAATTATAGCAACCCTCCTTATTTGCTTGCTTCTAGTGAACTCTTTCCTTGAAATAAGGACTTTGCCTTCTTTCGATTTAAAAGAAGACTATTTTATATTCCTATCTGGTTTTCACGAAATACCTTCGGCCTTAAAATCGAGATATTTGAAATTAAAATTGTTTAATTTTAAAGAAAAATATTTTGGACCGATATTGATTGAGGTTCCATATTTAATTGAGTTTAACTCCGAGAAATCAGCAATAATATCATTTGGGGGGAGAAATCTTCTAATACTTTTTTCTAATATAAAAGAAGGAGAAAACTCATTTTTTGAAATAGAAAGCCAGAAAGAGGTAAAATATTTCTTTTATAACCCATCTACCCAGTGTGTAGATACAATAAATTACTCGCTATGTAATAATTCGGTTAAATTCTTTAATGGAAAATTAAAATTTCCATTCAAGCTGAAAGATTGGGGAGATATCTTTTTAGTCTCCGCCCATCATCTATTTCTCCCTAATTCAATCTTTGTTTTATCAGAGACAATAGAATTTGAGAATTTGACATTTCAAAAGGTAGAGGAAAATGTTTATAGAATAAATTACTCTGATAAAGAATTTTATTTAGTAGCTGATGAAATAGTAGAGATAGATAATAAAACACTAAGCATAAAAGGAGGGACCATATTTTTTGGAGATAAAGCAAAGGCAAAGATGGCAAAATATCAGGATTTTTATCTCTATAGTCTTGAAATAAATGACGTAACCACAGATGAATCTTTAGTTGAAAATATTTGTGCTGATAATTCAATTAGATGCCTAGTAGAGGATAATCCTAAAAGAGTTGGAAAAGTTTTTTTCTTTAATTGTAACGAATCAAATTTCCATAATTTTATAACTAAATTTGAGGGAGAAAAAATAGGAGATGGGAGTAAAGTATGCTATTCTGTCTATGGAGTCCCTGGAGCGAGCGAATACTCTCCAAAAAGATTAGGAGCTTATTCTCTTGAAAAAGAGCCTATTAGGATTTTTGATGAAGAGAAGTATATTGGAAAATGCTGTGATTACAAAGGTGAGTGGTACTTAAATGAATTTATAAGAGGAATAGATAGTTATGTTTCTTTGGTTAATATAAGCGGAGATTTTTGGATAAGGATAAATTCTACAGGCCCTTTCTGGATAAATACTACTGACCCAATTTACATGGAATATCCAAATAAATCTCAGATTAATGGCAGCAATCTATTTTATCTAAAAAGAGCAATATTTAGGATTAATAGAACTATAGGAGAGGTAAGAATACCTAGCTACTCAATGCTTGAGGGAAAAATAGAAAATATTTCGAAATTTTGGGCAGAAAATCCAAAAATATCCTGTTTTTATTGTACAGTTTCAGCATTTGATGGGCCAATAAGGCTATTTAGTGAAATAATCAGCGAGAAAAAATACAACCTATCTGCCACTTATACCTGTTCTCCAAAATGTACAGTTGAGTCTTTGGAAATATTTCTTGATAAAAATTTGACCTTTTGCCCTCCAGCTCCAGCTTTTTATTCCCATTCTCTGTACCTCATAGCTAAAAAGCCAGATACACCATACCAGATAAGAGAAAGCCCCTTTTCTATCTTAGGAATAGAAATTTTGGTAAATGGCTCTAATACTCTGGAGAATTTCTTTTATGGAAATAAAATAGCAAGGGGAGAAATAGACAATCTCCTTTTTACTTTGGGAGGAGGAAAAGCAGAATTAATAGGAAAGGGGAAATATATATTGAATTTCTCGGAAGAGTTTAACCTAGTCAATGAGGGAGAAATTCTCTTCAAAGATAGATTCGTAATGAAGTTTACCGGCCATATACTTACAAATAAAAGTATATTAGTGAGAATGCCCCCTCCAGTTGAATTCTTTTTCTTTGAATCAGAAAGACCTATTGTTTTAGAGGAAAAGGATATAGAAGTTTCAGGCTATGGTATTGTTATCCGATGAAGGTATGTTGGATAGCCTATAATGGAAAGCCATTTCATGGTTTTTGTGTTCAGCCTAGTTTGAGGACTATAGAAGGAGAAATTCTTACTGTCCTTAGCGATTTAGGATATCTTAAGAAGAAAAAAGTATATTACTCTAGTAGAACAGATAAGGGGGTATCTGCCCTAATGAACATCATAGCTTTTGATTACAACGGAAAGATTGATATTCCTTCAGTAAATAAAAGGCTATCAGATATATGGTTCGTTGCCCAAGCCAATTTAGAGAAATTTAATCCTAGAGGGGCTACTAGAAAATGGTATAAATATTTTCTTAAGGATGAGGGACAGAATATTGATTTAATGAAAAAAGCAGCGAATCTTTTTATAGGGAAGAAAAACTTTAAACTTTTTTCGAAAATTGATAAGAAAAAGAAAAGCATTGATTTTTATAGAGAAATATTTAAAATTAGGATAGGAAGTTGGAAAAAATGGATAATTATAGACATTATTGGGAGAAGCTTTTTGTGGCAAATGGTAAGGAGGATTGTAAAAGCCTTGGATATGGTTGGAAAAGGTGAAATAGATATCCCAATACTGGAGCGGGCCCTCAAAGGAATTGGAAATCCATTTCCACCGGCTCCAGCAGAGAATTTAATTCTTTGGAAAATAGACTTCCCATTTGAGATTAACTGGGAATTATGAAGATAGGGAGAAGAAAATTCTACAAAAAAATAGCAAGAGAAAGAATAGAAATATTATTTAATTTGGCTGAGAAAGAGAAAGATGAAAAACTGAGGGATAGGTATGCCGAGTTAATTATAAAAATAGCTAGAAAAGCAAGGATAAAGCTTCCCCTAAAAATAAAGAGAAGAATATGCAGGAAATGCTTTACTTTTTGGATACCGGGTGTTAATTTAAAAGTTAGGATGGGAAATAAGGGAAAGGTTATATATCATTGCCTTAAGTGCGGAAGAGTTTATAGATTTCCTATTGAGTAATATTTTCCTTTTCCAGAGGGGAAAGCAAATGATAAAGAATCTTTCCATCTAGGGATACTATTTTAATGTCCTCCAAATGCCTGGCTATAACACCATAAACTTCTTTTCTAATATCTTTTCCACCACAGAGATCAGAAAAAGCTGGTAAGATAATTGTTGTCCAATCCTTATATTTTCCTAAAATAAAGACCTTAATAGCCCTTCCTTTTGAAACAAAAATAGGATGTAAGTGCCCAGTTATTATCTTTTTGAAACTCCCCTCATTACCTCTTACCCTTCGATGTCCATGAATCAGAAGATTCTTTCTGTAGATCATCCAAGGCCTAATAGGAATATCTGGTATTATTCTTTCAAGCTTTCCATCATGGTTTCCCTTTATAATTATAATTTCATCAAACAATTCCTTTATCTCCTCTAGAAATCTATAAAGAAATTTTAGCTCTATCTTTGGAGGCCTTAGTATATTGTGCTTAATATCTCCGTTTATTATAAGGCTTTTTATCTTCTTCTCCCGCTCCAGAATCCCCTTTATTTTTTCAATCAATGAGTTAACTTGCCATGGAATAAAAATACCTCTTTTTTCATATTCCAACTCTATTCCAATGTGAAGATCAGAAATTACTAGGTATTTTCCAATCCTTAAATATTCAGCCTTTTTATCCATTGACTAGATTCTTTCCTTTCTTATTCTTTTTACGATGTAGTATCCCATTAATTCCCAATATTCAACCTCTATTCCCTCAGTAAGCTTTCCTTTCAAATTTTCTTCTATATCAGCTTCTATAGTCTCATAAGTCTCTAGATCCATTATTTGAGCCTTATCTTCAGTTAGCATTATTATTTGTCCATATTTCTTTTTTATTACAGGAGCCTCGATAGTGTCTGAAGTGCTTCTTATAGTTTCTCTTTTCTTCTTATCAATTAATCCTATTCCAACTATTCTCGCCTTTGCAGCTCCGTGTTTGCCTGGAGCGGAGGTTGTAATTTCTACAATTTTACATGGTGCTCCATCTATAACTACAAAATTCCCTACCTTAAGGGAGCTTACTGGGACAAGCCTCTTCTCCATAAATCTTTTTAGAATAATCTTCACATACGTTTCCAGTCAAGCTCATAATAAGTAACATCCCCTTCAATATCCACAATGGCTAAAAGGACTTTTTTTCTAGTAGAATGTGCAGTTCTAACTACTGAGGCTAATTTTTCGGTAGTAATTCTTTCTCCCTGTCTAAAGACCCATACAACCCATTTTGAATGTCCTGGTTCTCCCCACTCTGTTCTTTTTTTCCTTGGTACAAATCCCTTTTCGTATACTCTAAAATCAGAACCAAATTTTAGCCCAGCCCCAACATAATAGCCCCTTTCTTTTAAATCCTTGTATACTAAGTATTTCTCTAAAAATTTCTCATCGATTCTTTTAGCCTTTTCATCAAACTCTTCAGGAGTAAGTTCCTTATCATTCTCAAAAACACTTAACACACCTTTCTCTATTAAATATTTGGCTTCATAGAGATTAAAAAATACCTTATTATCCCTAACTTCTCCTATAAGTTTTTGGACATACCTGAGAGAAATTGGGTTCTTATTAACTACAACAAAACTTCCTATTAGCTTTCCTCTCATGATAACATTTTTATAAGAATTCCTACTACTAAAACTCCTAAAAATGCAAAGATGAGCCAAGCCCACATTTTCTCCTGTACTTTCGCCTTTGGGGTTACTGGTGTAATGTTTTTTGTTTCTGCTGGCCTTGGCTGCACAGTGATGTAAGCATAATATTCTTTGCAAATTTCATTTTCGTCACACAATTTAATGGTATTTATTCCATTCTTTGGTGTATAAGAGAAGAAGATATCATCTTTTCTCAGTGCGGTGGTTTTTCTTTGAACTATGTTGTCATTAACCCTAACAATGAATAATTTTGGTGAATTCTTAAAGTTGTAGATCCTAAATAGCCCAGTTACATTTTCTCCTTCTGAAACAATATTTCTGTCCTTTAGGCTGTAATTGTAAACATAGTAGTCTCCTGGAAATCTTTTTAATGATAAAGAGACGTCTTTTTCAATATCTCCAACTCTTATTCTTAAAGTAAAAACCCCCTCCGTCTGGGAAGGCAGAGTAAAGGTAAACTTAAGGGTTGTTAGGCTTGCTCTTTCTATTGTGAAAGATTTAAACTCTATTTCCCTATTTCCAAGATAAGATGAAAAATTAGTGGAGATTGAGGTAGGACATTTGGTAGCGTTGAGCAAGAAAGAAACCTCTAATGTATCTCCACTTACTACTGATAGTGTTTCCCCTTCCCAATTAACGAGTTCAGGTGAGGTAAGGGAAGTAATTTTTATGTTCTCAATTGTATAACAGCAATAAACAAGTGGCAAGCATATAAAGAACAAACTTAACAGGGCCCTTTTCATATTCCTTCCTTTAAATCTTCAAAACCGATCCAAGTTATTATTGCTCCTATTACTAACAAAACAGGGCCGGCTAGCGATAGCAGGACTTTAATAACATCTGCATAAAGTTTTATACATACTACAAGACCTATAAAGAAAATAAAAGCGCCAAGTATTACTTCCTTTTGTCCTAATTTCATAATCTCATCAATGCCCAACTCTTAAAAAGCTTAAAGCATGCATGCATATATGGGGACAGTACTGGTAGGTAAAAAACCAAAAGTAAATTATGTAGTGGCTGTAGTCACTCAGTTCAATAGCGGTGAAAAAGAGGTTGAAATAAGAGCCAGAGGGAGGGCAATAAGCAAGGCTGTTGATGTGGCAGAATATGTTAGAAAGAGACTCATGCCAGACGTCAAGTTAAAAAGCATTGAAATAGGAACAGAAACGATGCAAGGAAAGGACAACAAGCCAGTAAATGTGTCTGTTATATCCATAGTGCTGTCCAAGTAATTTCTCTTTGTTTTTGTTTAATTTGGGATACCGGCTAACTTAGAATAAAAATAGTAATAGGTAATAGTCTTATGAACAAGACTAAGAAAGATTGGAAGGTGAAGGCATACGGGTGAGGAGAAAATTTTTATCTCTGATGAAGAGCTTTTGGAGTTACTTAAAGGAATAAAAGCAAAAATAAAAGTTGTAGGAGTTGGAGGAGCAGGCAATAATACCATAACTAGACTAAAAGAGGCAGGGATACAAAATGTTGAGTTAATAGCTGTTAATACTGATGCACAACAATTATTGGCTACTAAGGCCGATAGGAAGATTCTCATAGGATGGGAAACAACTAGGGGCTGTGGGTCTGGAAGGGACCCAAAAATTGGAGAAGCTGCAGCAAAAGAGAGTGAACATGTTTTGAAGAAGGCCTTGGAAGGAAGTGACATGGTCTTTGTTACCTGTGGGCTCGGAGGAGGGACAGGAACTGGAGCAGGCCCAGTAATAGCTGATATTGCAAAAAAACTTGGAGCATTAGTTGTTGGGGTTGTTACCTTGCCCTTTAGTGTTGAAGGAAGAAAAACAATGCAGAAGGCATTAGAAGGACTAAGAAATTTCTCAGAATCTGTAGATACTCTTATACCGATTCCTAATGATAAATTAGTAGAAAATATGCCAGATACCCCATTACCTACAGCATTCAGAATGGTAGACGAGGTCCTTGTTAATGCTATAAAAGGAATCTCTGACATAACAACGAGATCAGGGCTAATTAATGTAGATTTTGCAGACGTAAGAGCAATAATGAAGGACGGAGGATTTGGAGTTATTGGTCTAGGAGAGAGCGATTCTGAAAATAGAGCTGAGGAAGCTGTTAATAAGGCACTTTCCCATCCTCTATTAAAAATAGATATCTCTGGAGCAAAAGGGGCCCTTATTAATATAACTGGAGGAAAAGACATGACAGTAGCAGAAACAAAGACAATCTTAGAGGCAATCTCAAAAAGATTGGATCCAGAAGCCAAAATGGCTTGTGGTGCTGTAGTAGAAGAAGGAATGGAGAAAAAGCTAAGAGTCTTAATAATAGTAGTAGGGGTAAAACCAGTAGAAATAGAAGCTTATCTTCCTGAACTAAAAGAAACAATTAGCGAAAGGCTGGAGAGGGAATTAGGAATTGAGTTTGTTAAATAAAATAAAAGAAGGGATAAGAGAAGCTTCAAGAATATTAAAGATAGCTAAGAAGCCAGATATTTCCGAAGTAAAAGAAGGAATAAAGATTTCCTCAATAATAATATTGCTTGTTGGTATGTTAGGGTTTTTGATCCATCTTTTTTTTATATTGTTAATGAAATAGTATGCCTATTTGGGCAGTTAAAGTTACGGCAGGAAGAGAGCTATTTTTTGCTGAAAGGATTAGCGAGAAAGCGAAAAGACTTGATGCTGAGATATATTCTGTTGTTGTTCCCTTTAACATTAGGGGGTTTGTATTTGTAGAGGGATCAAGCTATGAGGAAGTTGTTAGAGTATGTGCTGGAGAGCGAAATTTTAAAGGATTAATAAAACAACCGATCCCTTTGGATCAAATGGATAATATTATAGGAGTAAAGGAGGTGGAGATAGAAGTAAATCCTGGAGATATTGTAGAATTAATAGCAGGGCCATTTGTTGGCGAAAGAGCAAAAGTAATTAGAACCGAAAAAGACAAAGTAGTAATAGAACTAATGGACGCTGCTATACCTGTCCAGATAACTGTAGGGAAAGAGAATATAAAGGTTGTAAAGAAGAAAGAAGAATGAGAATAAGGATAGAGGGAGGGAAATACAACGATCAAGAGTTAAGTAAGCTTCAAGATGAGTCACTGAGAGAAATTATTAAGAAGAAAATAGAAACAAAAAGAAATCTCTTTTCTAATGTATCTTTTGAGGTTGAGATAGATGAGAAATATAATGATGTTATATTTATTCTCCCTGAGATTACCTCTCTGATCAAGCAAATTTGCGGGACAAAAAAGGGTTCTGGAGCCCCTGGGAAAGAATTTATAGCTGAGCTTGATTTGGATACTTTAATAAAGATAGCAATCTTTTCAAAAGAAAAACTTAGAACAAAAACCCTAAAAAAAGCGGTAAAAACAGTTTTGGGTATTTGTAGGTCAATGGGAGTAAAAGTTGAAGGAAAGGATCCAAAAATACTCCAATCGGAGATAGAAGAGGGGCTTTATGATTCTAAATTAAAAGAGTGGGAGGGTAGGTGGGATGAATCCTGAGGAGATTGAGAAAAAGGTAGAAGAGCTTCTGGAAAAAGCTAAGAAGAGAAATTTTAAACAAAGCTATGAAATTTCAATTGTCCTTAAAGATATTGATCCTACTAAAGAAAAAATAGATGAATATATTGTGCTTCCACACAAGATTGGAGACATAAAAATATGTGCAATAGTAAGTGATTCTTTGGCTAAAGAGGCAGAAAAACACTTTGATCTTGTTCTTAAGAAAAGCGATTTGGAGAAAATAGCTGGAAATAAGAGAGAATGTAAGAAAATAGCGAGAAATTACAAGTACTTTGTGTGTGAAGCACCACTAATGCCCCTTATAGGAAAGTATCTCGGTAAGTATCTTGCTCCGAGGAAAAAACTTCCTAGCATGAAATCTGGATTTATTTTTAAGCCTGGAGCAGACTTGCTTCAATTAAAAGAGAAAGTTCAGAGAACTGTGCATGTAGTTTTTGATAAAAAACATAGAGTTATTAATCTCAAAATAGGGGAAGAAGGAATGGAAAAAAAGGCCCTGGTAGAAAATATTTCCTCTCTCTTTAAGTCTCTTTGTGAACTTTTGCCTCAGGGCAGACAAAACATAAAAGAAGCTTATCTTAAACTTACAATGAGCCCTTCGGTGAAAATATGGTAGCTGAATGGAAAATAAAAGAACTCCAATTTTTAAAGAGTTTAATTTCAAAATACAAGACAGTAGGGGTTGTTGATTTTTATAAACTACCGGCATCCAATTTAAGAGAAATAAGGGAAAAATTGAGAGGAAAAGTGCTAATCAGAATGAGTAAGAAGAAATTAATTCTAAGGGCCCTCACAGAGTCGGGTATAAAGATAGAAGAAAGCGATTTGGGATTGATGCCGGCCTTAATTTTTAGTGATTTAGATCCCATTTCTCTGTATAAGCTAATTAGAAGGACCATTTCAAAACGGTTTTTGGATGCTGGAGAGGCCGCTCCAGTAGATATAGAAATACCTGCGGGGCCTACAAATCTGCTTCCTATGGCTATGGCAATGCTTAGACCATTAGGATTAAAGGTTGCAGTGGATAAGGGAAAAATAAAGATCTTACAAAGCAAAGTAATTTGTAAGGCAGGAGAGAAAATAAATCCAAATGTTTCTTCCCTTCTTAGAAAGCTAGGGTTAAAGTATGGGATATCTATGCTTAAGGTTTTGTTCCTTACAGATAAGAAGATAATTTATAGGGAAGATGCATTAAAGCTAATTGAGATGGATTATACGCCTTTCCTAGCTGAGGCAGTAGATAGATCGATTAAACTGGCCTATGGTTTAGAATTACCAACCAATGTTACTATTCGCTATATGATTGAGAGAGCTGCAAGAGAGACTCTGGCTCTTCTCAGGGAAATCCCTCTTCCAACAGAGATTTCTATAAAGGAGAGCTTAAAGAAAGCTTTAAATATTGCAAGACTCTTAAATGAAAGAATAGGTGGAGGAAAATGATGGAGTATGTATATGCTGCGCTCTTGCTTCATGAAGTAGGGAAAGAAATAAATGAGGAAAATTTAAGGAGAACTCTGGAAGCTACTGGTACACAAATTGATGAGGCAAAATTGAAGATATTTATAGATGCCATAAAAGGCGTAAATATTGAAGAGGTAATAAAATCGGCTTCAGTTCAGCCTGTAGCTGCTGCTCCAACTCCTGCCCAACCTAAGGAGGAGAAAAAGGAGGAAAAGAAAGAAGAAGAGAAGAAGGAAGTAACTGAAGAGGAGCTAGCAGAAGGGTTAGCTGCTCTTTTCGGATAGCCTTTTTATATCACTTATCTTCTTAGTCACATCTATAAGGTCGTTTTCCATTTTATTGAGAATACTAAATACATCTTTTCCCCATTCAATAAATTTCTTTTTTAAACTAAGAGCAAGTTCTTTTTCTTCTCCAATTCGGAATGATTTAAGCTCAATAATAATATCTTTTTTTAAATTTACAACAGATGCATGAATTATTCTCTCAATTTCCTCTGGGAATTTTATTTTTACTTTTAAGAGTGAAAAGATCTGTTTCTCATAACCTTCTTTGGAGATCTTTCCAGAGATTCTTTGGTAAATAAAGCCCAATATTTTAGAAAATCTTTTTTCTAGCTCCTTAAGGTACGCATGGTAAGGATTTAAAAACTTCCTAATCTCTGAACTAAATTTTATTAGGCTTTTCTTAATTCCTTTTTCTTTCTCATTCTTTATTTTCTTTAAAAGCACTATCTTTTTGTTCACTTCTATAAGTTCTTCTTTTAACTCTTTCAATTTTTCCTCCAAATCTCTTAAATCTACTTCTTCTCTTCTTTCTGGCCGAACTTTTAAAACATAAAGGACATCTTCAGAAACTTTTCCTTTCTCAAACTTTGACATTTCTCTCTTTAAGACAGAAATTTTGCTTTCAAGGTTTTTAACCTTTCTACGTAAAATATACTCCTCATAACCCAAAATTTCTTTTAAATCCTTTGAGAAAACGTTCACTAGGGAGATAACAGATCTTAAAAATACAAGGAAAGATTCGCTTATTCTAAATCCCTCTATCGAGCGTATAAGATCTAAGAGTCCAAGATAAACCTTTTCAAATTCCTTTTCTTTAGTTGATCTTAGGGTTAGGCTTATAACATCTCTTAGAAATTTGAGATTTTTATCTAGAACCTTTTTAGATTCCGAATAGCTTAGATAATACTCTTCCAAAGCCGGTTTTAATTCTTCCTCGATAACTTCGGGTATCTGTTCTTTTAACATTGTAAATAACATTTTCTCAACTTCCTTTAGCCTCAAAGCCATTTTTTCTATTGTTTCAATTCTCCTTGAGATATAAATCCCAAGTCTTCTCCTTGACCTTAGTAAAGCTCTAGTTATCTCCCTATTTGCTTTTCTTAAATCCATGCTTAGACCTATTAACATCAAGAAAAGCTTTCTTTCTATTTCTATCAGATCCCTCCAGGAGGTTTCTAATTCAGCATTCAATTTTTCCAGATTATTTCCCTTTTTTCTGAGAATTGTTAGAATAGAATTTCTTATTTTTAGGAAGTTTTTCAGAAGAGAAATAAGCTTTTTCCTTTCCCTAGGGTATTTTTTTAGAAAAACCTCAACCTTTAATTCAGAATTTCTAAGCAAAAGAATCGCTTTAAGCAAGTGCATGAAAAATACTCTTCTAAAATCTTGGACGCATTTATAGATTGTTTTAAATTCTCTGCAGTAGGCCGTTATCATTTTCAAATCTCTTTCAGCCTTTTTTAAACTGTCTGGTAAATCTTTACTCAATTTTTGAAGTTTTGAGAGAGCATCTCTATATTCAAAGAACTCTTTTTTCATTATTAGGTACATTTCATCAGACTCTTTTAGATAATACTTGATTCCTTCAATTGAATGTTTTATCCACTCTAAACAGCTTTCTATTTCCTCTTTTTTATCTTTTCCGGATAAAGCATCACTAGCTAAAGATAATAAGTCTCTTAATACAAGATTGAAAGTCTGAAGTTTGTCTATTAGTATAATTCTAGACTTTTGGAATCGAAAAAAAGCGGTTAAGAATTCTCTGTATTCTTTGATAAATTTATAGATTAATTCTTCAACTCTTTTTATTCTAATTGAAAATTGCTCAAGATTTTTTATTATCCTCAGAGCCTTTCTTTTTGCAAACTTTTCCTTAATCCTAAGACTTGCCTCCTTTAGGTGTGGTATTCTTATGAGTATTTCGCTTTCAATCACGAATTATTCAAACGCTTTTAATTAAAAAGAATTTTGACAAAGAATTATGTATCCCAATCAGCTACTTTTGGAAGAAGGATTTTCAAGAAGAAAATGTATTAAGTGCGGGAAATATTTTTGGACAATTCAAGAAAGAGAAATTTGCGATGAGTGCATTGATAAATATTCATTTTTGGAAAAGGGGATAAAAGGAAAAGAAATGGACTATTTGGATGTTTGGAAGGAAATTTCCTCTTTTATGGAAAAGGAATATGGTTATGTATCAATTAGGAGATATCCGGTAATACCTAGGTGGAGGGATGACGTTTTTTTCGTCCAGGCTAGTATATATGACTTCCAGCCTCATGTAACCTCGGGGATCTCACCTCCTCCCTACACCCATCTAACCGTACCTCAATTTTGCTTAAGATTTGATGATTTAGAGGCTGTTGGTATAACTTCTAGACACTACGTTGGATTTATAATGCTAGGAAGGCACGCCTTTCTAGAATCATCAAAGTACGATACAAATGTTCTCTATGAACATATTTTTGATTGGGTAACTAAAAGATTTGGAATTAGAAAGGAAGATCTTTGCTTAATAGAAAGCTATTGGGAAGGAGGAGGAAATGCAGGCCCTTGCTTAGAAACTTGGATAGGGGGATTAGAGATTGTTAATACAGTCTTTATGATATATAAAACCAATGAAGTTAGAGAGGAAATGAAAATTAAGGTTTTGGACGAAGGCCAAGGATATGAAAGAATAGCATGGATTGCTTCAGATGAACCATCAAGCTATTTTTCAACCTTCCCAACTGTTATGGATTTCCTTGAATCAAAAACAGGAATTAGACTAAACAGGGAGTTTATAAAAGAGTTTACTATCTATTCAAAAAAACTTGATGAATGCGCTCCAGAAATCTTGGAGAAAGAAATAGAAAAGAGAATAAAAGATGCATCTTTGAAAGCTGGGACATCTTTTAATGATGCAAAGGAAATTTTTGAATATTATAAAGCATTTTCAAGAATAGCTGATTTTACCCGAGCGCTTTTAATAGCTTTATTCGATGGAGCAATCCCAACCAATACTGGAGCGGGCT
This sequence comes from Candidatus Woesearchaeota archaeon, assembly GCA_964471255.1. Lineage (GTDB taxonomy): Archaea > Nanobdellota > Nanobdellia > CAYMVK01 > CAYYFB01 > CAYYFB01. The sequence continues at coordinate 50,609 of CAYYFB010000004.1, read as the reverse complement.
ACTATCTTAGGGCAATTCTAAGATATATTTTCGAAATAATTAGAAAAAAGAATCTAGATTTCGACATATTTAAACCATTTGAATTGCATTCTAAATATCTAGGAAAACTATATCCAGAAATTAAGGATGAAGAATATCTAGAGATAATTAAGGAAATTTTAGATACTGAATTAAGGAAATGGGAAGAGAGTAGAAGGCGTGCAAGGAAAATAGCCTCTAAGTATAAAGAGGTTAGTGGTGAGCTCTTAAGGATGCTTTATGAAAGTCATGGAATAACCCCAAATCTTCTAAGAGAATTAGGAGTAAAGCTCCCTCCAGATCCCTATAAGTATATTCTAAAGCAAAAAGTTATTCAAAAACCAAAAGAAATCCCGCTCCAGGTTCCTCAAATCCATACAGAGGAACTTTTCTATAAAGATCTGGATAAAATAAAAGTTAGGGTTCTAAAGGTTATTGATGGGAAATATGCAATATTTGATAAAACGATTCTGTACCCAGAAGGGGGAGGGCAAAAAAGTGATAGAGGAAAAGTTAATGGAGTGGAAATTACAAGAGTATTCAGAGTTGGAAAAACAATAATTCATGAAATTAAGGGAAAAATAGAAGAAGGGAAGGAAGCGATTCTGGAGCGGGATGTTTTAAGAAGAAAAAGACTTGAAAGACATCATACCTCAACTCATATTCTTCTCCAGGCATGTAGGAGAGTATTGGGAAGACATGTATGGCAGCAGGGTGCTGAAAAGGATGAGGATGAGGCAAGGCTAGATATTTCACATTATAAAGATTTGAGCCCTGAGGATATAAGAAAAATAGAAAGGGAAGCTAATCGGATTGTTTTGGAAGGAAGGAAAGTTATTGTTAGAGAAATGGATAGAAATGAGGCTGAAAAGAAATATGGATTTTATATTTATCAGGGAGGGGCCCCTCCCGAAGCAAGGCTAAGGATTGTTGAAATAGAGGGATATGATGTCCAGGCATGCTGTGGAACTCACGTAAAAAACACAAGCGAAATAGGGATAATAAAAATAACTCAGGTTGAGAAAATAAAGGATGGAGTATATAGGATTAGATTCAAAGCTGGAGATTTAGCAATAGAAGAAATACAGAATAGAGATAAAATTCTGGAGCAGCTTTCTAAAGATTTTCGCTGTGGCATTTCTGAAATTTACCAGAAAGGGAGAAAGATATATGAAGAATGGCTAGAACTACAGAAAAAGAATGAGGAGATTGAAAGATGGATTCTGGAGCGGGCTTACAAAGAATTGAAAAAAACAAATATCACCGAGTGCCCTCCAGAGTTGGAAATATCCAAGTGCATAGCTTTGCTTAAAAGAATTGAGAAAGAAGGATTGGAAAACAAAGTTATATTGGTCGGAGATTTTTGCCTAATTCTTAAAGATATTCCTAAGGATATTGGAATAGATCTAAGTGAGTATAAGGAGGAAAGAAGGATAGGAAATATTGTAATTCTAAAAAGAACGAACTAATTTACATTAAATAGAACTCCAAAGCCTCTTATTCCTAGTATTTGAGTGTTGTGCAAAAACATATTTAAATGCATTTGCATGATCTTCAATTTCTTTTAAATATTTACTGACTCTAAGTTTACTCCAAAATGACAGATTTTGAAATGTAGCCATGCCCCTGTCTCTTACTAAAACTCCTTTAGCCAAATTAAGGAGGTTTTTGGGCTTAATGAGGCTAAAAGAAGAAAGGGGATGAAAATCATTACCCGCTTGCCTTTCATAGCAAGTGTTAGGCTATGGGGAAAACCCCTCTAAAAAATACATCGAATTTCTGAAACTGCTCCAGGAAAACCCGTATTTTAGAGACTTTGTTAAGAACTATTTGAAACTAGTAGAATCCAACGCCGGGGAGGGGATTCGAACCCCTGCGGGATTACCCCACCGGTTTAGCAGACCGGCGCCTTGGACCGCTCGGCCACCCCGGCACAGAATCTACTATACCCTATCCCCTATATCAGAATTCTTAAAAATAGAAAAATTAAATGATGTTATCTTTATTCTTTCCCTTAAGGATCTTGGCCTAATTGAAAGGAATGGAATATAAATCTTCCTTCTTTTCAACTCTTTTCTTATCTCTTTCATAAATATCCCATCCTTATCGCAACTTGGGGATCCTTCTATCCCAATAATTCCAATAACTTTTATTCTTGCTTTTAAATACTTCTCTATTCTGTCTACAATAAATCTAGCCAAATTTTTACATACAGAAATATAAAATGGATTTTCATATCTTTCTTTTCCTGAAGCCTTTCTATTTACTTCTTCACAAAAAATTTCTGGACAAGGAAGCTGTTCAAGTGCAATATTCTCCCTAATTGCCCATTTCAATAATGGAATTACCAAGGCTGTTTCCCTATTTTTATACAAATTCCTCACTCCGCTTGCTCTGATGAATTGATTAAGGAAACAGTGCGCTATGAAGATAACTCTCTTGCCCGGGGGCTTAGCCCCGGGCATAATAGGTAGTTGATTAGAAAACTTTTATGTGATTCGGACAAAACATAGCCAAAAGAATTTATAAGTAGCTGAGTGTATTTCTTATCTTTTTCAACCTTTCTTTATTTTTGAAATAAAAAAGGTGCGATTTGCACTTGCAGTCACTACTCCCAAAATTTGGAATATATCCATCAGAAATTTCTTTTATTTTATTTGCAAACTTGCATTCAATTTTCTCCTTAGATGGAACTTTTATCCAATCAATTATTTTAGTATCCTTATCAGCTAATAGATAATCAATATGCCATCTTAATTTCCCAGTTTTTTCTTTATTTATTCTTAAATATCTCTCTATTCTTTTTTCAATATTATTCATTGCAGAACCAACATAACAATAAATCCCAGGTTTGAATTCTATTTCACCTAAAGCTCCAATTCTTATTTTTTTCTTTTCCTTAACCTGGAGTAGGAGAAGATAGCTTCCTTTCATGGTTAATTCGAATTAACCTATATAGGTTAATTTCATAGGTTAATTCTGGTTAACTTACTATATACTTTCCCCTTCCTATTTTCTTTATTATTCCCATGCTGATGAGTTTTTCAATCCTTTTTATTACTGCTGAGCTAGATATTCCAATTGTATTTGCAATATCTTTTATTTTCATCCCCTCCTTTATCATTGCTATTATTTCTCTATCCTTTCTATCTAATAAGCCTAAAGCTTCTATTCTCTTAAAAATAACCTCAAACTTATAGGGAAGCAAATTAAATGATAAGGCCACTGTTGGATATTTCTCACACTCATTTCTCATTTTTTCTATCCCAGTTCCATATTTCTCGATAAATCCTATATCATAGAGAAGCTGGCAAAGAATTGGATTTCTTGGTAAATGTTCAGGATTATTAAGATCCAAATCCGGAGGGGGACCACCAGGGGATCTTACAATTAGTCTATCCGGATAAATCATAATTCTAATGTCCGAAGTTAGCCAGTAGTTCCTATGAGCAACTGCATTTGTTATAGCTTCCCTTAAACTCCATTCTGGATATACAGGTATTTTTTCCCTTCTTGCCCCAATTCTTGTTTCTATTCTCTCAATTTTTGAAATAATAAATGAATATGAATCATCAATTATTTTCCAAGCAGGACCGTCAAATATCTTTTCATTGATTAATTCACCTTCCTTATTAAAGAACCCAACCCTTATCCGCGCTCCAGGTATGTATTTTGTAGGATTTAAAGTAAAAAATAAAACACCCGCATTAGTTAGGAAAAATTTCCCATTTTTCTCCTTTAAAGCACCAATTCGCTTCAATTCTAAATGTTTTTCTCTTGGCTTAATTCCTCTTATTTTTTCCCTTTTCCTTAAATAAAATTCGAAATAGGGATCATATATTTCCTTTTCTGGAGCGGGGCTAACTAAAGAATCAAATGATATTCTCCTTATCTCAATTAATTTGCTAACTATTTCATCTATATCCAGAGGCTTTTTCCCAGTACCTATCCTAATATAAGGTATATTTCCAGCAAAGACAAGTTCTTTAGATTTTTCTACTCTAATTATAACAACAAATTTATCATTGATTTTAACCTTATCAATAGAAATTTTTGGCAATGGCTTTAGGATTTGGAGATATCCAGGGATTCTTTCTATATCTTCCTTTGGTATTCCTACAATTTTCTTATCATCTGTAACACCTATCAACATAATTCCTCCTTTATGATTAGCAAGGGCAGATATTTCCTCTGCTATCCCTTCAAGCCTTGATTTAAATTCTGTGGTCTCAGATTCTCCTTTAGAAATAAGCTCGATTAGTTCTTCAATTTCCATAAATATTCATTAACTCTTACTTAAAAAGGTTAATTCAAATTAACCTATATAGGTTAATTTCATAGGTTAATTTAAGTTAATTCTGAAGCTTCTGGAGCGCGAGGGGAATTCATTTGCATTCCTTTAATGAATTAAGAATCCATGCCTTTAGCTTTTCTGGAGCGGCAAAACCTATTAACTCAGAGATTATTTTTCCTTTACAGAAAATTTTTAAATTTGGGATATAAATAACTCCAAGTTTTGTTGCCCATAAGGGATTTAAATCCACATTTGCCTTTGCCAATAAAACCTTCCCATTTAATTCTAAAATCACCCGCTCCAGAACTGGAGCAAGCATCCTACATGGAGGACAAAAATCAGAATAAAAATCAACTAAAACCGGAGTAGCTTTAGATCTTTCAATAACTTTTTCCTTAAAATCGGAATCTTTAACCTCAAATATTAGTTTTTTCTTTAAATATTTCTTCATTAATTCCTTGGCTTTCTTCTTTAGTTCTTCCCTAAGTTCACTCATATCTGAATTATAGAGCCAACTCCTACTTCCAAATAGTCATCTCCAAATTCTTCATAAAAAATCTCTCTTGCAAGCGCTCCAGAACAGTGACATGGAGCAACTTTTCTAACTCCAAGCTCTTTTAAATCTCTTGCTATAGATCTAATTTCAGATTCTGACTTTCCTATTAAATGAAATCCTCCAATAACTAGATAGATGCTTTTATTAAGATTTTGCTTTACATTCCTTACAATATTAACAACCCCTGGATGTGCACATCCAGTTATTATAACCAAGCCTTTGGAAGTATCAAGAACTAGGGATTGCTCCTTAATCCATGTCCCGAGCTCTCCAGTAGAGTACATTCCAGGCAATATTTCCTCAAATGAACTTATTTCAAAATAGCCCGCTCCAGAAAGCTCTATTCTTTTCTTAAAATCCGAAGGAAAAGATTTGGGTATATATACAGTAACATTGGAATTAACTTTCAAAAAACCCCATAGGCCTCCAGTATGGTCCCCATGAATATGGGAAATAAAGACATATTTTATTTGATTTATATCCAAGTTTGTTTTTTCTAAATTTTCTTTAAGAATATTCCAATCCGCTCCAGTATCAAACAAAATGAAATCCTTGCCTATTTTTATTAGACAAGAAAATCCCCAATCTGGCTTAAAAGACTTGTTATATTCATTATTGTCATAAACTATAATTAGGCTCGCTCCAGCTGAGAGGTTTCTGGGCCTTAACCCTGGTTTTTCTTTCGGAGCTTTTTCTTTTCTCAAGTTTTGGGTTAATAGGAAAAAAACCAGAAGAATAAGAAAAGGTATAACTAGGGCATTAAATGGAAGCTTTTCCATACTTAGTAATTAGAGATAATTTGAATTCTTTTGAAAGCAAATTTTGAGTTAATAATATTCACTTATGTGAAAGGAATATCTCCGGTCGTGGCTAGCATATTGACAATAATAATTGTAATAATTACAACTGCTGGAGCGTTATTTTTTATTTCTAGAGCAGTAGGAGGAGTAAGCGGAAAGGGAGAAGGGATAATAGAGAAAACGCTTGAAAGCGCTGTTCCTAAGGTATCTATTCTAAATGTTTATGCAATGAATGAGAAGAAGGGAGTAGCATTGTTTTTCCCTTTTGAGGAAGGATATGGAAATACGATTGAGGACTGGAGCAGGAATGGAAATAACGGGACATTCTACGGGGAAAATTTTCACGATGGTACAATCTATGGCGCTAATTGGGTAATAGATTCTATAAAAGGAAAAGCTTTAAAGTTTGATGGAAACGAAGATTATATCAATATCAATCATCCCGATTTTAACATAACCAAGGCAATAACCATGATGGCCTGGGTAAAAAGACTGGGAGATTACTCTAAAGGAAATCCTTACGCCCCAGGTTGGATGAGAATTGTATGGTTAAGAAGCGATACTGGGCTTATGTCTCAATGCGCATGCGTAGTAACTTCAGATGGGACAAGGCATTGCATAGGCTATGGAGGGGTCATACCTATTGGGAAATGGGTCCATTTAGCTTTGACTTTCGAAAATGGAACTTTTTGCGCTTACTTTAATGGATCAAAAATAAATTGCCTGACTGATTTGCCCGATGAACTTTACCCAAGTGATGGTGTAGCAAGGATTGGGGGAATATCAGATAGATGGTTCAATGGCATTATAGACGAGGTTCGTATTTACAATAGGGTTTTAAATGAATCAGAAATAAAATCCATTTACGAGAATAACACATTTATCAGAAAAAGCCTAATCGCTTACTGGAGATTTAATGAAGGAAAAGGGAATATAGCTCATGATTCACATATTTGGGCGGATGGAAAGTTCGGATACGCACTAAGTTTTGATGGAGTGGATGACTATGTGAGGGTACCGGATAATGATAGCTTAGATATTACTGGCGAGCTCGCTGTTGAAGCCTGGGTAAAATTTGATGGATTTAGGCCTTGGCAAGACATAATTGCCAGAGCTGGAAATACTTGGTCTAGCTGTAACCCTTTTGGTATTGAAATCAAAAGTAACCAAAATGTTAGCTGGTACATAAGTACTGGATGTGGTCAAGCCAGGAATATTATAAAATACAATACAACACTTGAGACTAATGTGTGGTATCATTTTGTCGGAGTAGCCGATTCAACCCAGCTAAGATTCTATTTAAATGGTAAACTAAAGTGCAATATTTCCCGTTCTGTGGATCCTTGTATTACAGACAAACCACTGACAATAAGCGCACAAATATATAGTGGTCCAACCTGGAGTGCGACTGTTGCGGAAGCCATAAATGGCACAATAGATGAAATTCGCATTTACAATAGAGCCTTAACCGATGATGAAGTTAAACTTCTATATCTTGGAACTATTAAAGTCTCTCTCACTTCGGAAGGGAATATTCCAATAAATGGAAGCCACGTCATCATAAAAGGTCTTAGTAGGGAATACCATTGTTCTGGAAAATTGATAGTAAATAAAACCTATAATGGCCCAGCTAGTTTAGAGGCAAATAAAATTGCTGATATCTATTTCTCTCCAAGAAGTTTTAACTGCAAATTATTAGATCCTGGATACTATGAGCTTTGCCTAATAATTTCTGGAAAAGAAATTTGTAAACAATTTGAAGTTTCCTAAACAGTCTTTCCTTCTAAAGTTTTTAGAATATCCTCTATGTCCATTACTTCAATCCCTTTTGGTTCATAAGGCAAAATTCCCTTTTCTGGTATGATTAGAAATTTTTTGCAATCTCTAAATTTTCCTAGTTTCCTCTCTATATTCATTAAATCCCTTTTATCCAGATCCTTAACCCATTTTACCTCACCAACAATCTTTAGCCTCTGGAACTCAAGTAAGGCAATATCAATTTCTAAGTCAGGCCTTGAAATCTTAACTGGGGTCATTCCATAAATTTCTGAAAAAAGATCTGTAAAGAAAATTTCAGTTAGCATTGGAATTTTTTCCATTAATACCTTTTTTGAACCAAAATCAATCCCATATTTTCCATCAATATAGTAAAAAATGTCTATTAAGGGAGAATCAATAAAGTAATGATACTTCTTTCTTTTCCCCAATACTCTTATTTTTCTTATTATTCCCATTGTCTCTAAATTCCTTAAATGCATTGATATTATGCTTGGATCATTTCTTTTTATTAGGCCAAGCGAATATAGGTAGGTTGATATTTCTAGAGAGGTTAATTTCCCTAATCCAATTGCGTAAAGAATCCCTTCATATAGGGATGTTACTTTCCTATCTTCTTCCCTAAATATTTCCCCAATGAGAGATGGGACAAAATATTTCATCTGTCTTATTAAAATATCCCAGAAATCATCTTCCAATGCAAAATCTAATAAGGAGACCTCCCTAAGAAAAATTGATCTTTCAATTAGCTCCCTTCCTTTTAGATGCTCCTTCATTAAATTCAAAACCTCTAATGGACTTAATATTCTAAATTCTATAGGAAATACAAGCCCAAGTAGTGGAGATCTCTTTCCCAAAATATCTTTTGCAAAATGAAGGGAGGAGGTTATCAGAATTAAATCAGCCCCCTTTCCTGCAAGGGAATGCAAAAAATCTGGAAATTCTTCAGGTAATCTATGAAATTCGTCAATAACTATTCTTATGTCTCTCCTTTCTTTTATTTCTCTTTTTAACTCTTCATATCTTATTTTATATCCTTCTTTTATCTCAGTTATTTCTCTACTTCTATGAACAAAATAATATTTATCCCATTCTACAAAATTCTTTACAAAAAATGTTTTTCCTGTTTTTCTTCTTCCAAATACAAGCTTCCATTTCCTGACCTTAAATAACTCTCCTACTTTTCTTTTTGGTATAAGTCTTACCATGGTAAGACTTACTACGATTGTGCTTATATAAATTCCCTAGAATTAGGATCTATCGACCTTCATCAATCTTCTGAATTATCCTTTCCATTAGGTCCCTAACTCTTTCTTTTACCTCTTTACTACAAAAAATTGCTGGCTTTAGCCTTGATAAGCAAGAAAAAACTTTCCTATCAAAAGGTATCTTGCAAATTAATTTTTCTCTGTAAATTCTCTCTATTTTCTTTGCCATTTCTGGATTCATATCATATTTGTTTAGGATTATTTCAAACTCTATCCCAAAATGTTTAACTATCTTTGTAATTCTTTCCAAATCTGCCAAAGCCGTGGGTGTTGGCTCAGTAACTAAAAAAGCAAAATTAGAATCTTTCAATGCTGAAATAACCGGACAGCCAATTCCTGCTGGTGAATCCAAAATCATTATTTCATAATCAAATTTCCTTGCTATTTCTTTTATTTCATCAACTATTTTTCCCGATCCAGATTCTCCAGGATAAAGTTGAGCACTTATTAAATAAAATCCCCAAGGAGTTTTCGTTATCCTAATTTCAGCATTGGTTTTTTCATATATTTCTATTGAGCTAGGAAAAAGGGCTTCACACGCTCCACAACCTTCACAGAATATTTCGTTAATCTCATATTCTCCATTTCCTCTTTTTATTGCTCCAAATCTACATACCTTTAATATTCTTTCATCTAGCTCTTTTTGGGAAATTATTCTTGCTTTCCTGGAGCAGGCAATTGGATAGTTTTCTTCCCAACTCCTTATCCCTAGCCAAATATGAAGAGAAGGAGAATCAACATCACAATCAACCAAAATTATTCTCTTTTTTCTTGAAAGCAAAATAGCTAGAGAACTTGCTATCATAGATTTTCCTGTTCCTCCCTTTCCAGATGCAATTACAATTTTCATTTACTTTTTTAGAAATTTAGAAATATCTATTTTTTCAAGCTTTGCTGAGCAATATAATTTTGCTATTTCTTCTGAAAATGGAATTCTATATTTAATGACAGTTTTATACTTTCTTGCAATATTGGATATTCCTCTCTCATCCCCAATTCCTGCTTTATTTATTACAATTCTTATCTCTAATCCAAGCTCTTTTGCTAAATTTATCATATTCTCTAAAGCATATTCTCCTAGAGGTGTTGGTTCGGTCACCAGATAAAGCAGATCAGAACCATAAATTGCATGAATAACATTGCAATGCATTCCAGGGGCAGAATCTATTATTACATAATCTACGCTTATCTCCCGTGCTAATTTTATTGCAAAATTCCTTGTCTCTCTTACTATAGGACCAGACTCGCTGATTCCTTCCTTGACTTTTCCGGTTACTAGCCAAAAATTGTCCTTAATTTTAGTTAAATATATCCATCCAGCTGGCTTTTTTATTCTTTCTATAGCACCATTTGGACAAGCTATCCAACAAGCTCCACACCCAATGCATAGATCATAAAAAAAGATTGGGAATTTATTTTTTACCCAAAATATAGCGTTTTCCCTGCAAACTTTTGAACAAAGTCCACATTTTTTGCATTTTTTCTCATTAAGCTTTGGATATTCAATAAAGACTTCCTTTTTTGGTTTGTTTAGCTTAACATCCAACAATATATGATCATTTGGACATTCTACATCGCAATCGCATAATAAGATCTTCTTTCCCTCCCTCCAAAGTTTGTAAGCCAATAAGATGGAAAAAGTTGTTTTTCCTGTTCCCCCCTTTCCACCAGCAACAGCTATTATTTTCATTTATATTTCCCTTATTCTTTCCGTCATTATTTTTTAAGATCCATAGTTAAAAGGATTTTCGAACAAAGAATCTTAAAATAAAAGACAAAAAGAAAAGTTTTTATTCTCTTCTCATCCTGGCTCCACATCTTGGACAAATCATTGTAGAACACGGAATTCCTGGTTGATGTGGGATTTTGTATCCACAAGCAGGACAAATACAGTAGGTAGGGGGGCCTCTATGCCTAAAGGGAGGTGTTGGAGCACCACTCTGGAGCTCTCCTCTTAAAAATTTTTCTACAGCCTCTTTTGCGGGGATTCCAGGTACTCCAGGAATAACTCTAACCCCGGCAGAATTAAGAGCAAGCATCGCATTTGGACCAATGTTTCCAACTATTAGGACATTTGCTCCCTCATTAGCTATTAATTGTGCAGCCTGTATTCCAGCACCCCTAACAGCGCCCTTTGCAGGATTTTCAATTATCTTATGACTTTTTATCTTTCCGTTCTCTACCTCAAAAATAATGAAATAAGAGCAGCGACCAAATATGGGACTTACTGGAGCTTCTGGATTAGGATTATCTACAGGAATAGCTACTTTCATTCTTTTCCCTCCAATTCTTTTAATCTTCTTTTTATATCCTCAATTTCCCTTTCTAATATCCTTTTTTCCTCTTCTAGGGCCTTAAGCTCTTCTTTCAGATATCCTATTTCTTCCTCTTTTGATGGGGGCTGGATTCTTGGTGCAAAGTTTGGGCAAGCCGGTGCATTTGGATCAATTTTTATTCCAAAAAGTCTGCATATCTGTGTGTTTGGGTCAAAGTTTGCACACTGAGCATGGGTATAGTTAGCTATAGTTGGCCCAAATTCTGTCCAGACTACTGGTCCATAAATCCCTGTCCACCACCATCTTGGAAGCCATGGGAACCATCTGCATCTCCAGAACCATCCCCAGGCTGGATATCCATAAATTGCTCTAACCCAACCCGGTAATCCTGTTATTCTATACCACCATCTCCAACCTCTTCCCCATCCCCATGGCATAGGCATCACTATATTTTTGTGACATGTCACATATATATATTTTTTCCTATGGGATTTTGGTATGATATAAGTTGACATAGCACAATATTATGCCAGGCTGGAGATGGAGGCATCGGTGGAGAAGAAGAGGAAGACCACCTGCAGAACTAATTTTGCCATCTATTCCAAGGGCTAATAGATTTATTCCAGAACCTTGTCTTAATCCAGTTCCAATTAGCATAACTTTCGCTGAGCTTGAAGCACTCAGGCTAGTATATCTGGAAAGAATGACCCAGAGGGACGCTGCAAAGAAAATGGGAACCTCAAGAGGGACTATTTGGAGATTGGTTAAATCTGGAAGGGAAAAAATCATTAGAGCAATAGTAGAGTTAAGACCAATAATTATAATTCCTGGAGGGGAGTTAAGGGAAGAAAAATGAGAATATCAAAAAAGAAAAAAGATTTGTTTGAGATATATATAGAATCTCCAGAGGATTTTTTAATTTTGGATTCCTTAATTAATTTTGGGGACATAGTAGGAAAAGAGAGCTCAAGAATAATCAAGCTTGAAAGAACCCAGAAAAAAGTTAGAACCTATGTTGAGATTCAAGTAGAAAAGAAGAAAATTGAAGGCAAGAAATATAAGCTACTTGGTAAAATAACCAAAGCAGACAAAGATATCCCATTAGGATACCACTCGTTTATACTTGCTCCAGGGGATAGACTAAATCTAAGAAAAGAGATTGATGAATATACCTTGGAAGAGTTAAGGAAGTACTCCCGAATTACTGAGCCAATATACCTTCTTTCGCTCGAATTAGGAAAAGCTTCTCTCTTCGAGATTACTAATGTTTCTTATAAAGAAATTTGGGAGAAATATATAGGAATACCTGGGAAAATGGATCCTGAGCAAAGGAAAAAAGCAATAGAAGAGTATATTAGGTTTGTAAATAAAGTTGTAGAGAGGATACTTTCAGAAGGAAAAGAATTGATTGTATGTGGCCCTAAAAGCATTCTGGAAAAAATAGAATTTAAAGTAAGGAAAATGGAAACTCCGAACTATGGATTGCAAGCTGTTAGAGAATTACTTAGAAGAGAAGACATCCCAAGCATAATAAAGGAAAGGAATATTGCTAAAGCCTATGAAATATATCAGGAATACCTAAAAAGACTAGGGAAAGAGGATTTAAGAATAGCCTCTGGAGCAGGGATAAAGGAAATTTCTCCTAACAGAATAGAAGCTCTTGTCCTTACAAATGAACAGCTATTAGAACTTTTTCCCATAGCTAAGGAGGTTATAAAAAGTAAGGGAAAAACCATTATAATTGATGCTAATACAGAAATTGGAAAAATTGTGGAGAATTTAGGAGGTTTGGCCCTCCTCCGTTGGTAACTACTTTATTAGTTTCTTTAGGCTTTCGGCAAGATAAGGACTCTTTACCCAAATTCCCATCTCGTAAACTGGATGAGCCTCCTCTTCTGAGGTAAGCATTACTACATCTTTTCCATCAACAACTACGAATCTTCCTTCTACATCTTTATTTATCAATTTGGCTATTTTCTTAAGATTGCTCGCAATACCCTTTGCTTCAGTTGTTACCGGAGTTATAATTTTTACTTCAACTCCTTTATCGCTAGCTTCTCTTATTGCTTCCATCATTGCTTCAAGCCTTTTAAGGAACCCTTTTCCCTTTCCGGCAATAATAACCTCTTTCTTAGCCTTTCCAATTAAATGGCTAATGTGAGAAATAAGATTCCTTCTTCCTCTTACGACTCCAGTTATTTCAGACAATTCTACTACTGATATCCCTTTATCATAGATTTCCCTAAGAGTTTCTAAGAAGTCTGAAGTCCTATATTCTTCCAACCTGTTTATCTTATATTTTGCCTCTTCCATTATTTTTCTCTTAACATTCTCAATTACTTGATCTGGAGGGAGTGCAATGTAGGAAACAGGCTTTCCCATTTTAATAATTATAAATCCTTTTCTTTCTAAGCTCTCTAATATGTCATAAACTCTTGATCGTGGAACATTTGCTAGATCACTCAATTCTCCAGCAGTAGCTGTTCCTTTTCCCAATAAAGCTATCCATACTCTCGCCTCATATAGGTTAAGACCAAAAACGTGCCTTGCCTCTTCGACCAACTTTTCGTCTATCATTTCCTCACCTTTTATCTACTATGAAGTAGATCCTATTTATATCTATTTAAGCTTTGCAGTTAAGTAGCCCCTCCCCTTTGTTCTTTAAAAAGCAAGCGAACCCTGTCAATAGTATCTATTTCATCAGGGCCTCTATCTTCTCTTACTCTAAACAAGCGTGGAAATCTAAGAGCAAACCCAGATTCGTATTTTGGGCTTTTTTGAATTTCCTCATAAGCTACTTCAACAACCAGTTCTGGCTTAAACCAAACTCTCTTTCCTTCCTCTTTTATAATAAGAGGTTTTAATCTTTCTGTAAGTTCAGCTAGTTCCTGATCTGTCATTCCACTTCCCATTTTTCCTATGGTGAGATATCTTCCAGTATAAGGATCTCTACATGCCAAGAGGAAAGACCCGAATTGTTTTGCCCTTTTTCCTTCTCCCCATTCACCTCCAATTATAACTAAGTCAAGTGTTTCCATTATTGGCTTTAATTTCATCCAAGTCCCAACCCTTTGTCCTGGCTTATAGACCTCAGTAAGACTCTTAAACATAACCCCTTCCAAGCCCTTGCTGATAGCTTCTTTATAAAAAGATTCTGCCTCTTCTTTTTTATCAGTTATTATTCTCCTAGCTATTTCTATTTTTCCAGGTATCGGTTTGATAATTTTATTAAGGATTTCTAATCTTTCTTTATAAGGTTTAAACATAAGGTTTTCGCCATTTAGATATATAACGTCAAAGACATAAAGGACAACAGGTATTTCCCTTGCCATCTCTTCTATATCATATTTTCTATGAATTCTTCTAGATATTTTCTGGAAGGGCAAAAATTTTCCAGTCTTTTTGTCTATCCCTACTGCCTCGGAATCTAAAATTACAGTGTCAGCTAATACTCCCTCCCTAACTGCCTCAACCACGTCTGGAAATTGTTTTGTAACATTCTCAAGCCTCCGGGTGTATAAAATAATTTCTTTTCCCTTTTTATGAATTTGTAATCTGAAGCCATCGTACTTATATTCTATAGCTGCTGGCCGACCTACAGCATTAAAGGCATCTTCTACATTCTCTGCTCTATGAGCAAGCATTGGTTTTAATGGCCTTCCCACCTCTAATTTTACTTTCTTAAGGCCAGAAAGCCCTTGCTCTAAAGCTATTTTTGCAACTTCTCCCATATCGTTTAGAATATCGAATGCTAACTCAACCGAGTTTATAATTTCTTCGTTTAAAGCCAAAGCCGTCTGTCTATCTGGAGGGGCAATGAAATCAATTTCTCGTAAATCATACTTCCCAATTAGTTCATTAAGATCTCTAACTTTGTCAAAGATAATGTTTTCTGACCTAACAACCCCACTCCAGTGCTCATCAGCCAGTATTTTGATATTTTCTTTCTTGCTGAGAATCTTCAAATTAACAGCTATATCATCTCTAAAAAGTGGACCATTGCAGAATGGGCATTTATCTATAGCTAGAGGCCAATCCAGCAAACATCTTGGGCATATTTGGTATGCTCCTATGACTCTAGAGAAAAACGCCTTTGCGATGGCATCTCTTATAGTTCCCTCTGCCGCTCCAGTCCTCAATTGTCCAATTGCAGTTCTTACTATATACCTTGCCTCTAAGGGAGATGCATAGGACAATAATTCTGCTAATAAGGATATTTTTTTATCTATTGTTCCCTCTCCTTCTAATTCAGAAATTTTCCTAAAATTCTTTATTACTTTTTCAACAGTTAGCTTTGTCCTAAAAAGAAGCACTTGTTTTCTATTTTTTACAGCCCATTCTGCTGCTAGGCCCAAATCTCCAAACTTTTTCCATTCCTCCTCTATTTTTTCTCTAGGTATCCCAGTAGATAAGGCAATAGCACGTACGCTCAATTTTTCCCCTATTCCAACCTCTTTTTCACACCATTTTGGGAAAATTCTTCCAAGCAATAGATATACAACGTCCTTAAGGGAGGAAGGATCACATTCCTTAAGAAAGCTTACTATGTAATTTCTGATCTCATATTTTCCAGTTACCTTTTCTAACTTCTCATACAATTTTGCTAATTTTTCATATTCCATATTTCCTTTATAATCTTTATGGAAACTTTAGCTTGCATTAAAAAAAGAAGGAGTGTTAGGAACTTTACTAAAGCAAAGATCCCGCTATCGGATATTCTAAAAATAGTAGATGCTGGAAGACTTGCCCCTTCAGCAGCAAATATTCAGGGATGGTTCTTTATAGTTGTAATGGATGAAAAAATAAAGAGAAAAATAATGGAGGCGTGTTATTTTCAGAGATGGATAGAGGATGCTTCAATAATAATAATTATTTCTGCTAATCTAAAAATCTACGAGGAAAGATTTGGGAAAAGAGGAAAAGAATTGGCAATAATGGATATAAGTGCTGCTACAGAGAACATGTGTTTAGCAGCAACAGATCTTGGATATGGGTCTTGTTGGGTTGCTAATTTTGACAAAGAAGAAGTAAGGAAAATACTTGATATTCCTACCGAAGTTGAACCTTTTATAGTCCTGCCTATTGGTAAGCCAAAATTATGGCCAACCCCTCCTCCTAAAAAGAGTCTAGAAGATGTAACAAGATGGGATAATTTTGAAAGAAAAGTTCCAAAAGCTCCTTTAGAGAGATAGATTGAATTAAATAAATTCTATTCCTAACTCTTCTTCCTGAGGTTTTTTGATTCCTGGGAGAACATAAGGGCTTTTTACTCCCGTGATTATTAAGACCACTTTTACTTTCCTTCCCATATTTTTGTCTATCCTCACCCCCAGAGCCAGAGGCGCATCTTCAGTAAGGAATTTCCTAACATATGCGCATCCATCATAGACCTCTTTGGTTCCTAAATCTTCTCCCCCAGTAATATGAACTAGCGCTCCAGTGCATCTTTCAAGCTTTATATCTAGGAAAGGATTCTCAACAGCTTTTCTAATGGCATCTAAAACCCTTTGTTCCGAATCACTTTCTCCTACTCCTAAAGCAGCCACATCCCCTCCAGAAACTATCGCCTTTACATCAGCGAAGTCTAGTTGAAGCATTCCGGTTCTTGTGATTATTTCTTCTACTATTCCTGAAATCGCTGAAGCGATCATTTCATTTGCCATATTAAATGCTTCTTCAATAGGTTTGTCCCCTGCAAATTCTACTAGCTTTGAATTATCAAGTAAGACAACCGTGTTGCAGGCCATTCTTAATTTTTCAAGACCTTCAATGGCTTTCTTTATTCTGGCAGTTTCTTCTTTGGTTGGCATTACAGCAAAAGCCCATACCAATGCTCCTTGATCCGAAGCTATTTCAGCTATTATTGGGCCCGCTCCAGTTCCTGTCCCCCCTCCGAGCCCAAGAACCAAGAATAAGAGATTAACCCCTTCTAAAGCTCTTTTTAATTCATTAATATCTTCTTTTGCTGCAGCTTCTCCAATTTTTGGATCCCCGCCAGCTCCTAATCCTTTTGTGATCTTCTTTCCTATTAATATCTTTTTGTGAGCTTTTGAAATCCTTAAATGTGCAGCATCAGTATTAACAGCAATGATCTCCGCTCCAGAAACTCCTTTTTCCATTATGTAACTAACTATATTATTCCCTGCTCCTCCAACCCCTACAATCTTTATATTTGGATAAAAAGACAAAATTTCTTCAGTTTTTACCATCTCTTCCCCTTCCATTTCTTTCACCTTAAGAATTTTTGGAAAATTTCTCTTTATAAATTATGCAACTACCTAAAAACCTGGAGCCAGGAGATCTAATAGAGGTAAAGAAGGAAGGAAAGATTTATAGAGGGAGATATATACCAAAGCCTGAATTGCTTAGAGAAAATATTATAATTTTAAAGCTAGAAAACGGATATAATATTGGATTAAAAATAACAAGGGATTTAGAGATAAAACTAATCAAAAAGGCTTCTGAAAAAGCAGAAAGGGAGGAAAAAAAGGAGGAAGAAATACCTACTGGTGATGTTCTAATATATGCTGTTGGTGGGACTATATGTTCTAGGGTAGATTACAGAACTGGAGGAGTTCATGCTTTGTTTGATCCTAATGAGATTTTAGAAAGAGTACCAGAGCTGAAAGATATTTGCACATTTTCAATAGAGAAAAGGGAACCATTGAAAATGTCTGAGGATTTGCTTCCTAGAGATTGGATAGATATTGCTAGGAACATATACAAGAGATATAATGAATTCCAAGGATTTGTAATTCTACATGGTACAGATACAATGCACTATACTTCTGCCGCGCTTTCCTTTTTCTTCAGAAACCTGGGGAAACCAATAATAATAACCGGGTCTCAAAGGTCAAGTGACAGGGGATCTTCAGATGCATTTACAAACCTAATAGCTTCTTGTATAGCAGCGACTCGCTGGGATGGAGCGGAAGTTGCAATTTGCATGCATGCAAATCTCTCTGATGAATATAATTTCTTGATGAGAGGCACTCGAGTTAGAAAACTACATACAGAAAGAAGAGATGCATTTAGGCCTGTTAATGAGCCTCCTTTAGCAAAAATATTTCTTGATGGGAGAATAGAAATTATTAATAAAGAATATAGAAAAAGAGGAGATTACGAGACATTCTTAGATACTAAAATTGATGAAAAAGTTATTTTCTTGAAATTTTACCCAGGTTTTCCCCCAGAGCTAATTGAATGGGCTTCTGAGAAATACCATGGTATAGTTATAGAAGGGACAGGATTTGGCCATGTTAATTCACTTCCAGAATATGGTCTGATAGAGGCTATAAAGAAAAGTGTAGAGAAGGGGGTTCCTGTAGTTATTACCTCTCAAACAATTTTTGGGAGGACAAACGAATTTGTTTACACAAACCTAAGGAAGCTTTCTTTATATGCGGGGGCAATATTTTGTGGAGATATGCTCCCAGAAGTTGCTTATATAAAGCTAATGTGGGTATTAGGGAAAACTAGAGAAATAGAGAAAGTAAAAGAACTGATGAGGAAAAACTTTGCAGGAGAAATATCTAAAAGATCTTATTTGTCCTAAAAAATTTTAAATAAAAAGAACTATATAAGGAAAGCCTCTCCTAAGATTTCTCTTATTGCTGCCTTAATATCAGCTTCTCTTATGGTTTTTCTTTTAGCATGCTTTGCCATTTCAGCTGCTCTTTCTCCAAGCCTTGCTATTAACTCCTCAACAAGCTCAGCCATCCTTATTCTTGCGGATTCTGAAACCCTCTTTGCCCCAGCCCTTCTCATTAACTTATCCACAGCAGCCAGAGGAATTGGTCTTCTCTTTGCCATGGTTAAGCAAGTAAACAAGCCTTTTTAATACTTTCGTCGACAAAGCCTTTTGTCAAGCTAAGTCAACACAATAGGCGGATCCTGGACAATAATAGTATGCTCTGCCTGAGCAACTAACCCTCTTTCTATTTCTACTAGTGTGGGATAACTTTTTATGATGTTCTTAGTATGTAAATATGGGATAGCACTCTTAACTATCCTTTTCTCAAAACCCTTATTAACGAGCCATCTAGCGGCAAAGGGAAGTAATTTATAATATTTTTTAATATGAATATATATATCTCTATACATTCTTTCGCTAAAAGAAGCAAGATTTCTTAGACTGAAAATTTCAGATTGGTAGCCTTCTATGGCATAGCCTCTTTTATTTGTAGTAAATGGTTCTATGGCAATAACCATTCCTTCCTTTAATCTTCTGGTATCCTTATTATCGTAATTAGGTATTGATAGTCCTGTATGTAGTATGTATCTTTTCATCTGATGTCCAACTAGATTTACGACGGGAGAGCAGCCAAATTCTTTCACTTTTTCGTAAATAACCTTGCCTATTTTCCTTACTTCAACATTGGGTTTTATGATATCTATAGCCGACATCAGAGCCTCTTCAGCGGCTTTTCTTAGATATTCATAGTTCTTATCAAAAACAAGAGTAATTGCAGTATCTACGATGTATCCATCAATATGAACCCCGAGATCTATTTTCAGAAGTTTTGTTTCTTCTTTTAATTTTCTTTCGTCTTCTATTCTTGCTGTCTCGTGTGCAGCTACGAAATCAGGACATATATTTACTGGAAAGGCAGGCCTGCCTCCTAACTCAAAGATTAGTTTTTCCACTTCTTCACAAAGACTTAAGTAGTTCTTTCCAAGAAGCTCTTTCTTTTCATCTAAAATATGTTTTTTTACTTTTTTTGCAATTTTACCTGCCAATAAATATTTTTCTAATTCATCTTCTTGCAAAGGAGAACAGCGTGGTCTGTCTTCCCTTCCCAAGGACTTCCCCCGTAGTTATACCTATAACCTCAAGTATTCTCTCTATGGCTGGAATAACTTGGTTATTAATATAGTAGTTTGCATCGTATGTCATCCCCTTTTTAATTACCCATTCCAGTGGGTATGCCTTATCTGAAATTGATCCCCCGCCCTCCGTGATTATATATCCAATTACCACTCCGGGCACTATTTTATATCCTAATTTCTGAAGACGTCTGGCAGCGACCAAATGTGGGATATTTTTTGAGGTATATTGACTTAAGTCTCTTGTTATTTGCTCATATATTACAAACTCCTCAATGTCAAGCTCATGTTTTCTTATCTTTTCAATTA
This sequence comes from Candidatus Woesearchaeota archaeon, assembly GCA_964471255.1. Classification (GTDB taxonomy): domain Archaea; phylum Nanobdellota; class Nanobdellia; order CAYMVK01; family CAYYFB01; genus CAYYFB01. Next base: position 30,486 of record CAYYFB010000004.1, on the reverse strand, counting down.
TTTCCTTAACATCGTTGAGTATTTCTTCCCTCTTTTTTCCTAAGAGAATATCCTTAATAACCTTCTTTTGTGTCTCTCTTGCAATCTTTGCCCAATCTCTCCTTACTATTTCTAAACCCTTGACAGTTATTTTTCCCTCCTCATTTATTAGTGCATATTTCTTCTTCGCTCCAGCTTCCTTTCCCTTTTTTCCTATCCAGAGCCCTCTTAAGTAGAAATCTTCAAAATCCATTTGAATTACTCCTGGAAACTCTTCATTAAGCCTTTCTAGGAATTTTAGTGCAGTCTCTTTTTCTTTTCCAGCAATAAAGATGGAGTCGGTATCTGAGTATATTACTGAAAAGCCCTCTTTTTTAGCCTTTTCTATAACTTTTGATATCCAATATCTCCCAAAAGCCGTAATAGATGCGGATATTTCTACATCATAATATCTTGCATTCGGAAATCCAAAGTACCCATAAGTAGCATTCATTACAGTCTTTAGAGCATATTGTCTTGAATATACTAGCTTATATTCTTCAGTCCCCTTCTTTAGCTCTTTAAGTTTCTTTTTCAGTTTTATTCTCTCTTTAAATATTCTTTCAAGGAATTCTGGAACGTATCCTCTTACCTTCTTACAGAACCACACATATTGTTTCTTTCCCATTATTTCAGCGTCTATTCCATTAGATTGGCATTCTGGATGTGAGCAGAACTTACTGTCTGGAGATATGTTGTAAGTTATTATAATTGTTGGATAAAGGGACCTAAAATCAATGCATGTTATTTTTTCATAAACTCCTGGTTTTGGTTCAAGAACAAGCGCTCCAGTATAGGTAATTCTTCTTCTTAAGTTTATTTCTTCATCTTTTGGTCTGTTAAGGAGCATCTCTCCCTTTTTCTTTAATTCCTTCATCAAAAACCATTCTACGATTTGTCCGTAAGTCATTCTTGAAACATCATAGATATTCTGACAAACAAGCCTTGAGAGCTCAAATATAAAGTCTTTATATTCCATAAAAAGCCTATAAACAAGTTCGGCATCCTTTTGGTTATATCTTACTAATTTATTTATTTCCTCAATATTTCCTCTGTCCCAAATTTCACCCATTGACATAACTTCCTTTTTTTCAAGGGTTTTCTCCTCTCCCAAAATCTCCTTTGCTACAGCATTTAAATTTAGAACCTCTGTCCTTAAAGTTGGAGAGAGAATGTTGTTGACGAAGGTATAAAAGTCTATTATTATCCTTTTTTCTATTTTTGGGACCCAATTTCTTCCCCTTCTTACCAATTTTGGTTTTTCTCCACAAATTTCTAGATCAATTCCTAATTCCTTTGCCCTTTCTCTTAGATACCAAAAATCAAATGAATCAGAATTATATCCAACAATTATATCTGGATCATATTCTTTTAGAATCCTCATAAATCTATAAAATAGCTCTTTTTCGCTTCTTACGACTTCTGTATTCTCCTCTGTTGTTTCCTTCCAAAGAATTGTTTTGACGAAATCTTTAGAATAAACTGAAATCATAATTATCGGATCTCTTTTTGGGTTAGCTATTCCATGCGGATTATAGGTTTCAATATCAAACCCCAAGATTTTCAAATCCCTTAATATATCATTTTCATCAACCTCTTTTATCTCTATAAGTTCGTAAATATTTTTCCCTATTTCCTTAACTTCACATCTTAATTTTGAAAAGGGGGGAATTCGTTTATCTAGGAAATAATGCCTTTCAATACTTATATCTGATTCAAACTCTTCTCTTTCGTACTCTTTCTTTATTTCTTCTTTTATATATGAAAAATCGGCACTTGCTTTAATAGTTACCTTTACAACCTTTTCTTTTTTCCTAAGCAAAGGCATTTCTAAAATTTCTACATTAACAGGAGCTATAATTCTATTTTCTCTTTCAATTTTCATTTTCTTTATCTTTTCAGCAAATTTTTCAATATCAACAGCTCCTTTTGGCCTAACGTAAAAATAGTCATAATAGCTTTTGTCATATATTACAATTCTTTTTCCATCCGAAGTTTTGCCAATTAGCTTGACTACATCCCTATCTCCTATTCTTTCTCCTTCTATTCCCAATAACCAAAATTCTATTTCCACAACTTCTCATGGAAATTAGCTATAATAATTTCTTTCTTTAAATATGGAAAAGGCCGAAATAAAAGAACTAATAAACTTAGCCAGATTAAGCATAGAAAAAAGGCTTGAAGGAAAAAAGGTAGAAGTTAAAGAAGAAATAAAGAGAAAATATTCTGAAGAAAAAGGGGTATTTATAACTCTTCTTACTTATCCAGAAGAAAGGCTTAGGGGATGCATAGGATTTCCTAGACCGGTTTATCCGCTCTGGAGGGCAGTTATTGTAGCAGCTAGGGAGGCTGCATTTACAGATCCGAGATTCTCCCCTCTTTCTAGAGAAGAATATAAGAACATTATCGTAGAAATATCAATTCTTACTCAGCCAAAACTTCTCGAAGTTAAAGATCCTAGAGAATATTTGGAAGCTATAAAGATAGGAAGGGATGGGCTAATTGTTGAATTTGGGCCTTTTAGCGGATTATTGCTTCCTCAAGTTCCTTTGGAAGAAGGTTGGAATGTTGAGAGGTTCTTAGATTATTGTTGCCTTAAAGCTGGATTGCCTCCACGCAGTTGGTTAGATAGGAGAGTAAAGGTCTACACATTCCAAGCAGAGGTTTGGAAAGAAAAAGAGCCAAAAGGTGAAGTCATTAGAGTGCTGTAAAGATAAGCTAGGCTCTACCTTTGGTCTGGTATAAAACATATAAGGAAAAATAGAATATGATAGAGCTACTCTTAAAGCCCCTATTATTAATGTTCTTGGGAGGGATTGTTGCTAGAGTATCCTATGACCTACTTAGGCTTTTTTTAGATAAAATCATAGGAGTTAGGAAATTTATTGAGGAAAAGAATTTGAAAGAGGCAGTATTTTACTTAGATATATCTTCAATAATAGCATTTTTAGTCAGTCTTTATTTTCTGATTTTCTTTTTCTCCACCTCTCTTCGAGAATTGGGAATGTTTCTAGAATACATTGATTTAGTTGTTAATTATTATCCCTATCTCATATATCTATTCATAATTTTCGTAATATCTGCAATAGTATCCGATTTGCTTAAAAAATGGATAGAGAAAAGCACCCCAATCTTAAAAAAGGAAGTAGCTGGAGCGGCAAGATATGTTTCTTTCTTAGTAATCTTTTATATAGGCTTGGAAATAATAGGAATAAAAATTGAGATAATTTCTTTTACTATTAAAGCAATTATAGTCTCAATCTTGCTTGCAGGAAGCTTAGCAGCAGGAATAGGTTTTGGACTCAATCTTGCTGAAAGATTAAAAAAGGAGAAAGAATGAAGGAATTAATAGCAATTAAGGTACCTTCCGCATTAATCTCTACAATCTTAGTCATCTATTTATCTGAGATACATTTTACAAACCAACAGATAGGAATTATTAATGCAATTGCCTCCTTAGCTTCAATGCTGGGTTCTTTCTATTTTAGCTATAGAGCGGCAGTTGAGAAAAGAATAGAGAACGTATTGCTTTCTTCGATACTAGCTCTTTTTATTTCTACGCTCTCTTTAGTATATTTGCCAACCTTTAAAGACATAATGCTTTCCATTTTTCTTCTAAATTTCTATTATAATGGATATCTTTATACATTGAAAATAAGCTATTCAAAGGAAAAGAGAGACATAAAAGAAATTCAGAGCAAGTTTGAATTTCTTGGAGGTTTGTTTTACCTTTCCGGTCTCTTACTAGGAATATTCCTATCTAAATTCTGGAGCGCGAGTAATTTGATAATCTTTTCTGGAATATGGTTCCTCCTAGGGTTTATTTTTATTAAAGGAATTAAGAAGACTTTTCTTGAAGTCCTAGAATCCCTTTCAGAAGAAACATCAAAATATGTCATAGAAAGCCTTAATCTGGCTAAATTATTTAAAATTTCTAAAAAAACAATACCCTTGCATCTGTTCACTTTTTTAGTTTTCCTATCTATTGCAATAAGGTCTTCTCAATTTCAGCTTTTTCTGAAGGATATCCTTTTACTAAATAATTCCTTAATATTTTTATCTTACTTTCTAAATTCCCTAATGACAGCTATAGGCTATAAAATTGCTAGAATGGTAAAAGAAAAGTACCTAGTTTTCATATCGTTTCTATACGTTTTCCCTCCAGTTTTATATTTGCTAGGAAAACTTACGTGGGTGATTTTAGGGATCATTCTAGATGGCCTGGCTTATGGGTTATTTATTGTGTTGTTAGACTCGCTTATTATCAGTGAACATAGGATGGAATTTGGAACTTCAACCCTCTTTAGAAATCTAGGATGGATAATTGGGAGCTATATTTGTGGAATTATTCTCCCAAAAGTTGGTTTTAATTCTCTCTTCTTAGGGTGCGCGTTTGCTCATGGGATTATTTGCTTATTAGCAGCCCTACTTAGAATTTCATAAAAACTCTACGCCGGGGAGGGGATTCGAACCCCTGCGGGATACCCCACCGGCTCTCCAGGCCGGCGCCTTGGACCGCTCGGCCACCCCGGCACAGTCTTAAATGAAGAGCAGGAGACACATAACTCTTCCTTTCTTACCCATAAGGCTAATAATGATTTTTGGTTATTTACCACATCACTGTGGTTACAGTAGAGATATCTCAATGGGGAAAAAGTGGGGATTGTATCATTTACTTTGATGCACATAGCGACACTTATTCTGGTTTTGATTATTGGCCTCAACCTCTTTTTAGAATATCAACCGCCAATGGAAAAACAATCATAAAAGTAGATCCACCAGCAATTAGAGGAAGCAATGGTTTTATTTATTTCTGTCTTTGTCCTTCTCATTTTTTGCCGATAAACATTGGAAAAGGGGTGGAAAACTCCATAAAAGCTTCTTTTCTGAACGTCCCTGAAATATACTGGAAAGTACCGCCAAATTATTTATCAGATTTACGAACCTCAAGCCTTAATTGTCATTGTATTGATAGCTTAGAAGGGATAATTGAAAAAATAAGTCCATATCCCATAAGGCAGCTACATATAGATGGGGATTGTTTGTCCTTTAATGCTATTTTAGGAATACTTAAAGAAGCTGGAGAGGAATATTTGGGATCTTCTCTTTCCAAAATTTTAAAAGGATTTAAAGAGAAAAGAAGATCGCCATTTTTCGACGGAGCTTTCGGTATGACAAGCAAGGAAGAAATAGAAGAAGCATTCAGAATACTTAAGGCAAAAAATCTTGGAATTTTTGAAGGACTTAATTATTCTATTTTGAAAAATGTAGGAATACTTGGAGATAGTGTGTTGGTGCTTTCCTTTCTCGTAATTATGAACTGGTTTATTGAGCTTTACAGAAAACAAGTAGGAGGAAAGAGCGCAACAGTTATCTTAGTCCCGGCCATGTTCTTCAAATCGAGTTATAGGGATATGGAAAATTACCCTTTTGTTGAGAGATGGAGGAGAAGAGACAAACTTTGGACTGACCTTGTTTCTGGAGCGGTACAACAGACAAATTTGAGAGCGGATATAGTAGTATTGGAAAGTTTTTCTTCACTAGAAGAAATTCTTAATATCAAAGAAGAAGTGAGAAGCAAAATTAAAAAAGGAGAGAAAGTTATTGTTATATCTCCAACCCACTCAGCTGCAGCTCTTATGTTACCAACCTTAATAATTGAGCCAGAAATTGAGGAGAAAAGAGATTCATACGCTTCACTAGCATCTTATTAAGTTACCTCTTACTTGGGCGCTCCAGAAATATTGTGGGGATAAAGGAAATGCTCAAGGAAAAATTAAAGGATAAGATACCCCATGAACTTCTTTCTTTGCTCCCTTCGACCTATCAAATTATAGGTCATGTTCTTATTTTTCAGGTTAAGAAAGAATTAAGACCCTATGCTAAGCTAATTGCTGACACGTTCCTTGAACTCTTCCCTTATGTAAGGACCGTTTGCTTAAGAGAAGGACCAATCTGGAGCAGGGAGAGAAAACCAAGAATTATTTTTCTTTCTGGCGCTCCAGAATTTGAGACCATTCATAAGGAGCATAAATGCATATTCAAGTTGGATGTTAGGAAGATAATGTTTTCAAAAGGAAATCTATATGAGCGAATAAGGATAGCAAAATTGGTTAGGGAAGGAGAAGTAATTGTGGACATGTTTGCAGGGATTGGCTATTTCTCAATTCCAATAGCCGTTCATTCAAATCCGAAAATAATTTACGCAATAGATATAAACCCATTGGCAATTAATTACCTAAAAGAAAATATAAAACTCAATAAGGTAGAGGGGAAGATAGTCCCAATTCTTGGAGATTGCAGGGAAGTATGTAAATCTCTGGGAAGGGTAGCCAATAGGATTATCATGGGTTGGATATTTGATACCTATAAATATCTTCCCTCAGCTTTTGAGGTAGTTGCTCCAGCTGGAGCGGTTATTCATTATCATTTTCTAGCCAAAAAAGAGGAGTTAGATAGGGAACTGGAGCGGGCTAAAAAAATAGGTGAAACGTATGGGATGAAAGTTAATTTGATTAGGAAAAGAAAAGTAAAATCCTATGGGAAGAAAATATATCATTGGGTATTTGATTTGAGGGCCGCTCCAGAAAAATGAAGGAAATATTTTCCTTTTCCCCGCTCCAGACCTTTGTTTATTATACCATTGAAACTATAAGGAAAAAATATCCTGTAGATCCGCTTACTTCCCAGTACCCTAAGGATATAAGGCTAGGAGTAATTGCTACCATACTTTCCCAAAGGGCTAGAGAGAAGCTTGTAGTAGAAAAAATGAGAAAGATAAAAGAGATGGGAATTAATAAACTAAGGAAAATGAGCCTTAGGGAAATAGAGGAGCTAATAAAACCAATTAATTACTATAAAACAAAGGCATTAAGGATAAAGAACATATTGGATAAAATAGCTAATAGGAAAATAGATGAAGGGCTGCTCCAGAAACTCCCAGGGATAGGAGAGAAGAGTCTTGCAGTCCTTAAGTTATTTTACCTGGATAAAAAAGATTTTCCAGTAGATTCAAATATAAGGAGATTCTTTTTTAGATATTTCGGAAAAAATATAAAATTCGAGCTATTGAAAATATACAATAATCAAGAATTGAGGGAAATACATCTTAAACTATTAACTTTTGGAAGGAAGATTTGTAAACCAAAACCTAAATGTGATGAATGCCCATTTTGGTTCTATTGTTTGGAGCGGCTTAAGAAAGCAAACCTAGTTGCTGGAGTTGATTTAGCAATAAAGAAGGAGGATGTTATTTGCTTTCTGGAATTAAAGAAAGGAAGAATTTATTTTTCAAAAACAAAAAGCTTTAAAGAACTAGTTTCAGAATTAGAAAATTCTGATGTAATTGTAATAGATGCTCCATTTAAGGGAATATCTAGTTTTAAAATTAGTTTTAGAATTTCTGAGAAATACCTTCAAAGAAAGGGATACAGATTGTTACCCATTAGCCTGCTCCAGAAGCTTGGGGAAAAAGCTAAGAGGATTGAGACCTATTTTAAAAATAAGCCTGTTTTGGAAACTCATCCTACTTCTTTTGAAAAATGGCATAAAATAAGAATTGATAAAGGAAAGTTTAGAAATAAGGATGAGAAAGACGCATTTCTTTGCTGTCTATCTTTTAAATATTTTTTAGCTGGCAAAAGCTTTCCTTTGTTTGGAGAAATTCTCATTTAAGTGAAATCTCATTCCATCTTTTACGAAAGAGCTAGTTTTTCCTAAATTTTCTAAAGGCTCTTTAATATGCAAAAGATTGCTTAAAATCTGAATGACGATCTATCAGCAAAGAAAATATAAGTGCAATTTTCTTCTATGCATGGCATATTAAGGAAGACATACTTAAGTTTCCTTTTCCTTTTATTCCTTGTAAAATCCTTGTCATATTTCTGGATTTCTAAAATTTAGGAATAAACCCGCATCTCAGAAGTTTCAATCTTTAACCTTAAAAACGTTTAAACATTTATGAGAATCCCCGTTATCATCTGGAAGGAGGAGGATATGTATATTATAAAAGACGCCATAATTGGAGTGACTACTCAAGGAAAAACAATTGAAGAAGCAATTGAAAATCTAAAAGAAGCTCTAGAACTCTATTTTGAAGAAAAGCCAGAAGACTTAGAGATTGTCAAAAATGCAAAACTTGAGGGAATATTAAATGTCGAAGTTGCCACTACTTTCGGGTAGAGAAATAGTAAGGATTCTGGTAAAGTACTTTGGGTTCAAAGTTTCCAGACAAAAAGGAAGTCATGTGGTTCTTGTGAAGCATGAGAAAGATAGAAAGATAGTTACGGTTGTCCCTCTTCACAAAGAGGTTAAAAGAGGAACCTTGCTCGGAGTTTTAAAACTTGCCAAAATAAGTAAGGATGAATTTTTAAAGGCTATCAAAAGAATAAGAAATTATTAATGAAATTACGACCTTACGAGCAGGAGGACAGTATGCTTAACAGAAGATAAAGACATTTCTTTTTAAGAATATATGCCCCCGTAGCTCAGCCTGGAAGAGCGTCAGGTTGCGGACCTGAAGGTCCCGGGTTCAAATCCCGGCGGGGGCATCTTGGTAATGTCATTACCAAGCTATATTTAAATATTTGGTAATCAGATTACCAAAGCAAGGACTTAGGATCATAAAATCAAAAGCTTGGTATTATTTATGAATAAGGCTGTGAAGGAGGCTATAAAGAAAATAATGGAAGGAAAAGATATTTGTTTTATTTTTGATGGATTTATTCTATAAAATTGAAATTATAAAGCAAATAAAGAAGTTTTTTAAGACAAAGGTTTCAATATACCCAGATATAAGCGGGAAAATTGTTTGTTTTACTGATAAATGGAAAAGAATACCGAATAAGAGAATTATTATATTCTCTAAAAATCCGATAGAGGGCTTTGAATGTATTAGAATAAGAAAAGCAAGTAAGAAAGCTTTCTTTAAATATTGCAAGAAAATTGGGATTGATGAGAAAGATTGGGAAAAATTTTATAGAAAATGCCATGGTTATATTGAAAACATAAAATATTTTAGAGAAAAGATTAGGAAGAAGAGAGTAAGAAAGATGGTGGTTATTTCATATGTCTTTACAATTTCAAAGTTTTGCTTTTACATTATAGGCTGGTTCAAGATGGGTTATATTGCTGGAATAATTGCAGCTATATTTGCAGTAACTTATTTTATAAATAGAAGGGGATAAGAGGTATAGTAACATAGAGGTGACGAAACATTTAAATATGTTCACCATAGAGTGATAACATGGTAACCCTAGATGAGCTATTAAATGTCCTGGACGGAGCTGTACCTACCGCAGCTGAAGCAGCTACTGATACACCTCAGCCTATAGACGAGTTGCCAATTGATGCCTCTGAATTCTTAGAGGGCAGAAGACCTTACCCAGCTTTACTTGACAGAGGTTTTAGGGCAGGAAAGAATACCTACATTGGACTGTACGGCCAAGGAGGGAATCCAGAATATATAGTAGCCATATTATCTGGAGATCCAATTCAAACTTTAGATAGTATTGAGCTTGATGGGGCGGTTAGGCAGAGAATAGACGCTGAGAGGCACAGAGGGGGATATAGACTTAGAGCTGATATAAGAAGATTTCTCTCTAGGCATTCTTTGAACCCTGAAGGAGAGGCTCATATAGTTAGGGTAGGTGATAATTATGCTGTCGTAGCTGCAAGGGTAAGCCCTACAACAGGTTCTGCTCCACCTACTCCCCCATCTCCAACCCCACCTACTGCACCTCCAGTCAATTTAGCAAGCATTCTTGGAAATATAGATACTCAATTTGACAGCATAAGAGGAGAAATAGAAAATTTAAGAAATGATTATGCTAACTTTGTTACCCAAGTAGGAGGCGGAACTCTAGCAGATAGAGATATTATAGCTACTTACCAGGATTTGAGAAACAGAGGCCTACAATTAAGACGGGAACTGGAGCAGACAAAGCTTAATTTAGTTGGAAGCATCCCAGCAAGTGTTGGTAGACCAGAGAGAGAGATGATAGAGAGATACATCGGGGTAAAGTATAGGAGATTAGAAAATGAACTAAATCAAGTACTAAAAAACATTCTTAATCTAGATGGAATAGACAGAGGGAGGCTATCCCCAGAAGTTAGAGAAGCACTACAGGTATATACCAGAAGGGACAGAGCTAAAGTGTGGGGGGCTAGGATTTTAACAGGCTCAGCAGCCTTTGGAACCGGGATGGGAATAGGAGGCGGGATTGCAAGCGCTGTTGCTGCTTACCAGTCACTCCCAGTCGTGCCTTATAGTCTTCTAGGAGCCAAGACACTACTAACAGCATTTGCTACAGGATTTGGATATACAGCGGCCCTAGGGTTTGGAATAGGACTACCTGCAGCCGTAGGCATAGCACTAGCTTACTACATTGGTAAGAAAGTAGGTGGATATATAAAAAGAGGGTTAAAAAAGCTCTGGAGATTGGTAGTAGGAGAATATCCTACTGTCTAAATTCAATTAACAATGCCTAGAAATAAAATATATCATGAAGGCTAAGGCTAGGTTAGTACTTATTTTTCCTTTATTTCTTTTTGTAATTGTTCCAATTATTGCTTTTGACAACTATTATCATACCTCTGATACTTACGAGGGGAAGTATTGCGGTGGGAAACATGCAGAATCTTATCCTTCTATCCAAGGTGCAGGTGATCTTGGTAGAGCTCTTTACTTCGTTTTGAAATATAATGGGAAATACTTTGCAGTTCCAATAAATACGGAAAGTAAGGGGCACCTAAAGGGAGGGTGTTATCAAACCCTCATATTCCACTATCCTTTCTTTAATCTGAAAGTTAATTTAGAATTCCGGACACCATTGGAATGCCCTTATGAGGATAAGAAAATTGGATTATCTGAAGAAGTAGATTATCTTAAAGGAGCTACGGTTATTTATGCTGAAGGAAAACCTGCTCCAGATGAAAATGCTCTTGGTACTTGTAATCCTATAACAGGAAGTAAAGCTAATTTTAACTTTGTTTTGGAAGGAAAAACAGTTACTTTGGTAGAAATTAATAATGGATGCTATGGAGTTAAAGAAATCTGTGGTAAACCAATAGCTATAGTTGATTTGGATAAAAGCGATATTTATCTTTATAATAAAGATGGATTTAAGGGAGAAAAATCCCAAGAGGTTAATTCCAATTTAGTAATTGGATGGGTAAAAATTGAAAACAGACTTGACGATAAGAATTTCATCCAATTCTCCCAATCTGGAAGGAAACTGGAATATTATGGAAATTATTTAACCTTATTTTCTAATGACCCGGTTAAAATATCAAATAAAAATAAGCTCTGGTTTATTAAAGACAAATTCCTAAATAAGAATTTTACTTTTCAAACAAAAAAAATTCCTCCAGAAAGCCTTACTATTGATAAATCTTGGGTCAAAAAATTAGGGCTTAACTGCAATATAAAAGAACTGGAGCAGAAGCTTATTTGCAAGATAATTGATGAGGACAATCCTGGGGTTGTTTTCGGAGGAAAGAAGCTATACATTGAAATAGGAAAGAAAAGCTTCTATAAGACTACTAGCGAGAATGGGGAGTTTGGGATAGATTTGAGCGAATTTCCAAAAGATGAATATGAACTAAAAGCCTATCCTGTAGTAGGTAATAACATAATAGAGGGAGTAGTAATTAACTACAGCTTTGAATGGCTCCCTCCAATTGAGGCCTTTCTTATTGGTTTAGATTCAAAAAATAGAATAGGAGTCGGGGATATCTTAAATGTCTCTGTTAGAGTCAATGTAAAAATTACTGAGGAAAACAATACTTTGGAAGTGCTATTTAATGATGTTTTAAAGAGAGAAATAGATGTAGATACTTCTACGAAAAGGGTTTATTTCTCCTTAACGTTTTCAGAGGAGGAAATAGGAAGGAATGGAGAATTGAAGATTAGGCTAAAGGAAAATCCAGGTATAAAGTGCATAAGGAAGATAAATGTCTATTGGCCAGTGAAGATAGAGTTTGATAAGGAGATAAATTATTCTGGAATAGAAATACAAACTGGTGATGCTGATATAGAGCAAATAGATCCAACAAGCTTTAAAGCTTATCTTTATAAGGATTCATGCTTCCTAGTTCCTTCAAAAGAAGAGGGAATAGAGCCTTTGGTAGTTTGCGCAAGAATAGGAGATAGGGAACTTAAATTTTCCTTCCTTACCAAAATAAAAATCCTATCCTTCCCAAGCGAGGCACCTCTAGGTACCAATTTCACTATAGAAGTAGAAACTCCTGAAGGATGGATAGATATATTAGAGCCTGGAGCGGCCGATTATCAAAGATTCCCTACAGGAAAAATAAACCTAACTGCTCCCTCTCTTTTTGGGATCTTTGAGTATAAATTCAAATATCATAATGAGACCACTTCAAGATATTTGCAGACCTATTTACCAATCTATATATTCGCTAATTCTGAAATTTTCAGAATAGAAGAGAATTACAGAGATATAGCTTGTATCTGGAGCGGCTCCAGAGCGATTTGTGCAATTTACGCTCCTGGAAGCTATTTGCTTTCAATAATCCCAAAAAGAATAGAAATTTATTCTCCATATAACTTGCTTGTGTCCGAAAAGGAGACCATATATAGCTTTAGTTTTCCTGAAAGGAAGACTGCTCCAGAATTTATAGAGGAAAAAATAAGAATAGAGGAAATACCTCCAAAATATAGAGATTTAGTTAATTCATTTTCTGAAATATTTAAAACTCCTGGAATGCTTGAAGGGAAGGAAATGAGAAAATGCTTTGAAGAATTCTTAGATATTCTATCCTCAAAGAATTACGCCAAATTACTGGAGCTTGGAGAAAAAATAACTAAGCTTATGGAGAAAGGAGAGGAGGCTGAAATTAACATAGATATGCATTCTGCCCAGCTAGTCAATCTTTCTGGCTATTACTTCGCTCCAGGGATCTTTAGAATGAGATATAAATTTAACTACGCTAATAAATCAGTAACCTTTGTCTTTTATGAAAAGGCGGGAAGGAGATTTGATAAAATCCTTATTAGAATACCAGCAGATGTAGTAGTTCTTAGGGGGAAAGTAGTTGAGATAGATGGAAAAAAATTCGTTTATGAAGAGAATACAAGCAAGGTTAGCTTTGAAGTAAGCATTTCTGATTATGAGAAAGTAATTAATAAGGCATTCCCAGCCTCCTATTATAAAATGTTCTATCCTGCCGCTCCAGAAAGAAAGGGGCTTCTGGAGAGGCTAATCTCATTCCTTAAGTCTCTCTTTAGATGGAAGTAATTTTTGTTAATGTAACCTACGATGGGGATTTTTCAGAGATAGTCAGAGAAGTTATTAAGAGATGTAAAAAGAAAGAAATAAGAGTCTTCTATGTTTGTAATTGGGAAAAATTAGCAAAAGAAATATGCAAGGCTCTTAAAAAGAAAGGAGTAAAAGTTAGGGAGAGAGTTTTTGTTGGATGTGAACATTTTGAAGTAAAAGATGATATAGTGATTTGTGACGGGAAGTTTCACCTAAAATGCTTTACAGGGAGATTTATTCATGTAGATCCGCTCCAGAACGAAGTAAAAATCATAAATCAAAAGGAAGTAAAGAAGATATTTCCATTTAATGCATTTAATAATTTTGGAATTCTAGTATCCATAAAACCTGGTCAGTTTAATCTAAAGCTTGCAAAAAAGATTAAAAAAATTCTGGAGCGGATGGGTAAAAAAGCATATATTTTCTTAGGGGATGAAATAAAGGATTTAGAGAACTTTCCTTTCATTGAGGTCTGGATTAATACAGCATGCCCAAGGCTAAAGGATGAGTTTGAGGATATGCTTTTCTTTAATGCAATCGATTTTATTCATTTTTATGATAATTGGAAATCTTCTAAGGAAAATAGAAGTAAGCAGAAGAGAGCTTAAAGAAGAGCCTGCAAGGATTATTAGAAGGGACTTAAGTCTAAGGGTAGATAGAGTAAGGGAAGTTGCTAATAGGGTTGTTATTGAGTATATTTTTTCTATTAGATACGTTGAGGAGGGAGAAAAGGAATATGGAAAGATATGGCTTGAGGGCGAATTAGTTACTGATGATAAAGAAATCTTGGAATACTGGAACAAGAAAAATACCCTCCCTCCAGAAAAAATGGAATATATTGTAAATAGCTTTTTCTCAGATTGCCAAATTGTTGCTCTTAATCTTTCTAGATGGGCAGCCCTACCTTTGCCTTTTAACTTACCAAAATTTGTTAGAAAAAAGAAAAAAGAAGAAAGCTATTCCTGAGTTAAAAGTATATCTATTGTTGATACTCTTACTTTTTTCCCTTCCCGCTCCAGTTCCTCCGTATCAATGTTTATTGACTCTACTTTTACTGTTGGCATAAATTTGTTCCTTATAGCTTCAACGACATCGACTGCTTTAGAAATAAATCTTCCTCTTGCCTTTATTCTAACTTTTTTTGTTCCTCCTAGAAACTGGGTTATTACTGCACTCACGTAATTCATTCTTGGCTTGTTCCCTACAAAGACTGTTCCCTCTTCCTCAGGTGCCATAGCTCCTCAGCCCTCCCTGTGCGCATGAGTCTCGTAATATAGCCAGCAACTCTATTTCTAAGTCTTTTAGAAGGGAAATCAGCAATTTCGTTCAAAATTCTCTTATTTTTCTCAAAATCTTTAGTTAAAATAGGAAAGTATTTTAGGATGATTCTCTTTGCAATATTCCTTATTCGCTTTGTTGCTACTCTTCCCATCCTATTCTCCCAGTGTTAGCATGGATATAAGAATTCTTGTATCTATACCTTAATAAACAGTATCCTCTCCTTCTGGAGTGGCCTATGATTCTATGCGATCTCTTCGCTAGACAAGTGACAAAATTTAAATTCTAGAATGCCTTTTATTTTTTCCTTCCCAACCCTAATTATGAGGATACTCCTCCTACCAATCTATCTAATCCTGCTTGCCATTTCCTTCTATTTTCTGTTGACTGGAGAGCTAGTTTATTCAGGAATAAGCTTCTTTATCTTTCTAATAGCATTTCTTTTCGGATCTTGCTGTATTATACTCAAAGAATATGAAAGAGCAATCATATTTAGGTTTGGAAGATTCCATAAGGTAGGAGGACCTGGGCTTGTTTTCCTTTTACCTAAAATTGATAAGATATACAAAATAGTTGATATTAGGACAAAATGTTTAGGAATAAAAGTTAAGGATGCATTTACAAGCGATGGGGCAAAGATTGATATCCAAGGATTGCTTTATTATAAAGTTGTTAATCCAAGAAAGGCAATACTAAATGTTGAGAATTTTAGAGAACAAATAGAAAGGATGATAGAATCTGATATCAGAGACCTGGTAGCTACAATGACTTTGAAAGAAGTTTTTGCAAATGTTGAGCTAATAAATGACCTAATTATGCGAAGAATTTCTCCATTACTTTCTAATTGGGGAATAGATATAGTTTCGGTCCAAATAAGAAGGGTATTGCCCGCCCCAGAAATTGCAAAGATGCTAGTAAGAAGAAGGGCAATGGAGGAAGAATATGCAATAAGAAAGATGCTAGCAGATGCTAGAAGAATTGCAATAAAAGCTTTAGGAGAAGGAGCAAGATTTTTGGATGATAAGGCACTACTTTATCTCTATATGCTCGCGCTCCAGGAACTTTCTAGAAAGGTTAGTGATGTTGATATAATTGGAGGCCTTGGAATACCAAAAGGTCTGAATAAAACTCTTGCTAATTTGGGATATTCACTTCCAACCGCTGTTGCCCTAATTAAGAACATAATGGAAAATGAGGCTAAGAAGAAGTCTAAATAGATAAGAAATATTCTTACCAATTATGGCAAGAGTACTTTCCACTGGCTTTGTTAGAGCCAATGCCTACGATATAAAGGTTAGAAAAGTACTATTTGCACAGGCAAAAGCTTTAGTATCAAATGATGAAATATTAAGAGCAGCTGCAGAACTAAATCAAAAAATATTCGAAGAACTACAAAATAAAGGGGCCGAAAAAAGGGATGTGATAAGAGTAAGGGTTGAATATGAAATTAGGGATGGAAGAATTGAATGGAAATATGATACTTTGGATATAGATATCTATAAGGAAAGCGAGGCTGTAGGAAGTAAGCTTAGCTCAATACTTCAAGAAGTTGAGGAGAAGAATGAATTATTAAAGAAATTGGTTGAAAAATTAAAGGAATTGTCAGAAAATGTAAGAAGGATTACTTATGAAATAGATAATACTCTAAAGACAATAGAGGAAGAGGCTAGGTAATTTTTTATTTTATTTCTTCTATTTTTAGGGGAATTGGCTTAGATGGGAATCTTCCTCTCATATCAATGAAAATTCCAAGTTCTTTTGCAATTTGGAAAAGATCTCCATAGGTAGGTAATTCATTATAACTTATCCAATTAACCCCCCTTACTATTTCCCTTGCTTTTTTGAAGGGCATTCTAATGAATACTCTTAAAAGATGCCACAGAAGACCCATAGGCCCTAATTGGCGAAGAGTGAGCCATGGATATGTGCTTGAAAGGATACCAAATCTATTTATTAGACATTGACCTGTTATAACATCGTAGCTGGGAGGAAAAGGGCAAATAAAATTAGAATACCATCTTGGCTCCTGTGTTTCCCTTGGACTGTAAAATTCCACCACAGCCAATTCTTTGCATAAATATCTATAATCCCTTGGGAACCCATTAAAGGGGCAGATATAGCCATGTTCTTTCAGTTCGTATTTTCTAACACAAAGGATTAAAGCGCCTTTTAATAGGCAGATCCTTTCTGGAATTTCAGATGGAAACTCCTCAGAAATCAAAGATTTTATCAGCTCTACCCTTCTTTCTATAGCATCTTTTCTTACAACAGGGAGAACAACATATGTTTCACAAAAAGGATGATTACTGAAGCCCTTATTATTTATTTTTAGAATTGGATATCCATCTCCCGCTCCAGAACGTAAAAAAGCCCCAGCTCTCTGGAGCAGCCATAGAAGCCTCTTAAGATCTTCCAGTCGAGCTAGGATGGTAAAATGTTTCCTATAAACATAGCATGCTCTTTGTAAAAGGATAACATATCTAGTGAATTCATCAGCAAAAAACTCTCTTGGATCAACCTCCCCTATTTGGTGAAATTTTAAGTCTTTTTCTAGTATTTGCTCTAATCTTTGTTCTGCCAGAACTTGAACTTGCATTATTCTTTTTTCCTTTCTTTCTTTTTAAAGATAGATATATTTAAGCTCTTAAAAAGGTGATTTAAATCAATCTTTTCAAAAACAGAAAAGTTTTTTAAGTTCAGAATTATATAGCCACTACTAATTAAGAGTGGTTAAATTCTCCCAAGAAAGATCACATATGGGGTATTATTTACAGAACAATAACAGTAGCATCCATAGGTTTGGTTTCTAATTCCAGGCACACATGTGCATGATTCTCCCCTTTTCAGAAGCTCCAAAGTTAGTGATCTACAATAATTTCTTAGCTCTGATCTTTTTCTTGATAAAATAGAAGAGCATATTGCCAATATACAAACAAGAATTAGGATTCCAAGAATTATTTTTTCTTTCATAGTTATTAGGTGGAAAAACTAAGAAAAATTATGAGTCTAGAAGGAATTTTAAAAACCAGGGATCCAAGGTCAGCTATTAGGGAACTAAGGATTGCAATGAATGATTGGGTAGAATTAGGTCCAAGGCGGAGGTATAAATTAGAGGATGTCTCTTTTGATCTTAGGGAAAGGGTATTTGAGCTAACCGCTACCAGAGAATTTTTAGGTTGGGGGATAGTTAACACTATAGAAATTAGATTGAGAAAGGTCAATGGAGAGTGGGAGGTTTCTTTAAAGGAAAAGATGGAAATCTGTATTTACATATATCCGCTTGGATATGTGGAGGCGGGAGAAGCAAATCTAGAAGAATACTCATTGCTTCCCTATTTAAAAGAGATATTGGTTAAGCCCTATCCTTCTGGAGCGCCCCAAACATATCAATGAATTATATATTCTAACTTGATCCTTTGCAGATTTCGGAAAGTTCTTAATGTTTTTCTGCCTCTTAACTTTCAATCTAGAAAAAATTCCAAATAAAGAGAGATAAATTATTTAAAAACTTTCCCTATTAGAGGGAAACTTTTTATAAAATTTTTCCCTCTTATTAAGACATGAGAAGGGGGGACATAATAGACTATTTAAAAGAATATGAAAAGTTTCAACCTGAACTCATAGAGAGGGAATTAAAAGTACCCTTAGATTCTAAATTTATTATATCAATAATAGGTCCAAGAAGGGCTGGGAAAACTTATTATCTTTTTCAACTTTCAAGAAAGGTTAAGAATTATCTTTATCTAAATTTTGAAGATTCAAGGTTGTACGATTTAAAACCTAAAGATTTGAGGGAAGTGATAAGAATCTCCATTGAGATATATGGGAAAGAACCAGATTACCTATTCCTAGATGAAGTACAAAACTTGAAAGGATGGGAAATAATAGTTAGGGAACTCCATGATTTGGAAAAGTACAAAATATTCCTAACTGGATCCTCATCTAAGCTCCTAAGCAAAGAAATTGCTACACAGTTAAGAGGAAGGACTTTGTCCTACCTTCTTTTACCATTTAGTTTTAGAGAGTTCTTAAAAGCTAAGAAAATAAAAATTGAAGAGCATCTAAGCAAAGATGAGGTAGCAAAGATAAGGCATTATTTAAAAGAGTACTTAGAATTTGGAGGATTTCCTGATGTTGTACTAAATGAGCAAAAAATAAAAATTCTGAAAGAGTATGCTGATCTAATTTTGTTTAGAGATTTTATAGAAAGACACAAAATAAAAAATATAGGGCTTGCAAGATTTTTACATTCATTTATAATCCAAAACTTTTCAAAGGAAATCTCTGTAAATTCCCTTTTTAAAAAGCTTAGAAGCACTGGACTTAAGGTCTCAAAAAATACACTTTATAGTTATATCTCAAAGCTAGAGGATACTTCATTCTTTTTCTTTCTCAGAAAATATTCCATAAAGCCTCATTTAAGAGAATTATATCCAAAGAAGATTTATCTCTGCGATACAGGTCTAACAAAAGTCGTAAAATATTCTGAGGATATTGGAAAGCTAATGGAAAATGTTGTTTTTCTTGAACTTTTAAGATTAAGGAATGAGAATCCCTTAATTGAAGTTTTTTACTGGAAAGACTATCAACAAAGAGAGGTAGACTTTGTCTTAAAAGAAGGGGAAAAAATAAAAGAACTAATTCAAGTAACTTATGAGTTAACACCAGAAAATGAGAAAAGAGAGGTAAATAGTTTGATAAGAGCTAGTAAAGAGCTAGGTTGTGAGAATCTTAAAATTTTAACCTGGAACCAAAGTGAGCTCTTAAGAAAGGATGGAAAGAAGATAAGCATAATGCCTCTCTGGAGATGGTTAATAGAAAAGTGTGCTCAATTTAAACCTATATCGTTTTAGAAAGAGCACCATATCCCATTTAACAACAATGCAGCCTCTTGACATTTGAATTATTTTCTCATACGATAGTTTGATATATAGAACTTTCGTTTGATTAATCAAACGAAGGATAAAGTAAGCAAATTTTAAAATTAAAACTCTTTGCTCTTATTTTGTCCTAATATTGACTACTATTGCCTTCTGATACTCAACTATCTTCTTTGGACTAATTTTTGATAACCTATCTATCCTTCCTCCCCCACCAATTACAAATTCATTCTGAAGAACTCTTGGATCAACTATAGTCTTAACTTTTATTCCAACCGGAGGGACCGCCCCTACTTCAAATCCGGTTATCTGCTTAACCTCTTCAGGTCTCGCAAGCCTAACCTTTCCAAACAATTTCTGGAGCTTATTAAGGTCAACTCTTGATTCACCATCCACTATTACTAATATTGGCTCTTTTTCAGAAATAAAGAGCAAGGATTTTATTATTTTTCTTGGCTCTGAATTAGTTGCTCTAACAGCTTGCTCTACAGTCTTAACTGGCTTCCCTACTTCTATTATTTCTCCACCCAATTCCTTAACTAATTTCCTAATACTTTCCATTTTTCATCTTCTCCCATTAACCTAATATCTTTTAAATGGATTTCGCTCCAGCTAGCTAAGCCAAATAATTTATTTTTCTTTCTTTCCTAGGCAATCTATAAGCCATTTTCTGGAGCGGGTGTGCTATATCTTCTAGGAATCTTCTTGGATCGACTTTGGAACCTATCTCATCCAAGACCCATCCTACAATATCAAAAGAAGTAATTGCCCTCCATCCAATCTCATCCCTTTCAAGCAAAGCTGTTATGTAATAATAAGGAGTTTCCATGCAAAGGACAAATATTTCAGAATTTCTATCTGGAGTGGCTAGATAGCTCCCGGTTGGTAAGTTGCATATGTAGACCTCTTCTAATGGTTTCTTGCTTTTGAGCCTTAAAACAAGGGCTCCAATCTCAATCATAGTTCTGAAAAATGTTTGTACAAAATGATCTGGAATATTCCTTGGAATAAAAGATAGGAATCCTTCCTCGCTTTGAATAAGGAAATTAGGAACATTAAGCAAGACATTTATTATCATTCCATCCCTTATCCCACTCTCTTCCATAATTCTTACCAAATTTCTACTTCCCTCCTTCCCTAATAATTCCTCTACTTTCCTTACAAGATTTCCATAAGAAGGGGAAATAGAAATTTTCTGATATTTTTCCCAAATCTCTGTTAATGAACCTTCACTTATCTCTCTTGAAATGGATGCTAAGTAACCGTATCTTCCTATCAATTCTTCTAGGCTAGAATTATAAAGAGATAGGTACTTCTTAGCTAAATCCTTTCTTCCAAAAATTGAAAACAAATTCCTAAAGAAAAGGGTTTTATCAAGTAAATAGAAATCCTTCCCTATTTTTACAAATGAAATAAAACAGAATTTATTCGCCTTTCCAGGAATCCTACTAGTGCATGCATAAAATATTAATTCATTTCCTTTTGGATCAGTACCTCTAAACTCAAAGCATTGATTATTTCTACGAATTGGGCAAGTAATTAAGTCCCTTTGAGTTCCAATCCTTGCTACTAGCCTAACATAGCCAGGAGGTAGGTCTGGTGTATTAGTTACAAATAGGGATAAAGGAGGGGAAGATTTTGGCTTTATAAGAACTTCTAGAATATCTTTAAGATCTTCAATCCTAATTTCTTCTGGAGGGAAGTAAAGGATTTCACCAAATTTCTCTTTTAATTCCCTAGGCTCAATAGAGTTCCAAAACTCTTCTAATATCCCTATAGCTTCTTCACCACTATCCATAAGATACAGATACATCCTGAAAATAAATTCATAGAGCTAATTAAGCTAACCTTATTATACCTTGTTGTGGAGAAAGCTACCTCTTTGGATATAAAACATGGTTTTGGAATACTTAGTCCTAAATTAGAAGGAATTTTAAAAGAAATGGAGAAGAAAGGGGTAATAGATAGCTCTGAAATATCTGAGAAGTCCCTAATTCTTAGATTTCCATATAGGGATGGCTTGGTTTGTGATATAGTGGACTTCTTTAATTATTTCTATTCAAATTGGGAAAATGTATCCCTTATTCTTTGGCCAAGGGATAGCGAGGGGGTTAAGGGAGGGATAAAATTAGCAAGAGCAAGGGAGGAAGACCTAATTAGGGAGTATCAAAGAATTGACTTCCTTATTTATTGTCCGGATGGATCAATAATTGAGGCTTTACTTAGAATAGAAAGACCTGAAGATTCTAAACCTAAAAGAATTTGGCTAGAATTCAAAAGATACCTTCTCTCAGCTCCTATAGGAAAAATAGTGTTAGTGGCATTTTCTAGCCTAAAATATAGGGTATTCAGAGGTAAAGATAAAATAAGAATATTTTATAGGCCTTTGGAAGATGTGGCTGGAATGCCTATTATCCAAATATCCATTCTTAATTCTGAGTTACTAAAGCTTATGGAGGAATTTTCTAATTATTTGCTTAATGGGAAGAAGTTTAGACCTATAAGGGAACCATATATTTACTGACTTAGAAAATGTAGTAGGAGCTATCTAAGGGAGGCTCCTTTTGTGTAGAGAGTGAGGAAAGCGCCTCAAGCAAGGAGGAGGGTTTCTCCATAATAGCCTCCTGGAATTCCTCCCATTCTATATCTCCCATTATTATCCTACATTTATTTAGGAATTCATCAAATCTATCTTTACTTATCCCAGATTCTTCCCTAATCCGCTCCAGAATTTCCTGGGCGCTTAGAATCCTATATCTGTCCCCTTCTTTTATAAATAGCCCCATTTTATATCCTTTCAAAAGGTCTTTTAAATGCAGAATAAAGAAATCTCTATTTTCAGTAGAGTAATAGATACCATGCTCATAATATCCCTTGCCCCTCCCCTTTGTTGAATCCCTATCATATAATCCTCCTAGCAGGTAAGAAAAACCCCTGCTGAGGATTTCTACAGTATTCCAGTTAACCGACATTGACATTATCCCATATTCAGCATCACTCCATTTAATTAGGAGTGTTAGCAAATCCGTATAAACTGGAGCAGGTAACCCAATTCTATATCCAAATTTCAACAATCTTTCCCTCTCTTCTTCTGATAATAGCTCTTCCATTAACTTAACAAAGAGAGTTTTTGAGTATTTTTCTCTCAATTCATCAAAACTCATCATTTTTACATGCATTTTCCTTTCTACCAGCTCATCTTTGCTTGGCAAGAAATTTTCCATTATTTTCCTATACTCTTCTTCCAATTCTTTCCTTATCTTATCATCCTTCAATGGTATTCTTCTTATTATTTCAGGCTTATCAACCAAATACCAATTATTTCCCTCCTTTTTTAGTAAGACTCCAATATAGTAAGATACCCCTCTAACCTTAGCAGCTCCCAGAATACAAACATACTCAGACCTCCTAAGCCTTATCCTTATGTCGGGAGAGGGACCATAGGGTGAAATCTTATAAAAAAATGGTAAGAGGGTAGGAGAAATATGAATTTCTTCCAAATTTTCCTTTGATTCCAGGCCTACAATAATTCCTATTAAAGCATGAAAAAAGACCGATCTTGTTGAAGTAAATGCAACAAAAGGAAGGAAAATAGGAAAAAGCCAATTTACTACATATTCTGGAAAAAACTTTTCCAATCTTGGAGTTTCCGGACAAACGAGTGAAAACCTTTCTAATATTTCTCCAAGATCTAAATTAGGTATTACCCGCTCCTCTACAAATTTAATGAATTCTTCCTTTCCCTCCTTCACACTATTCCTACTTAACAGTAATTAATAAGTATGAAGTACAATTTATCGAAAATTAAAATTTAGAATAACTAAATAAGAAGAAAAAATTATTCAGCAACAGGAGCCCAAGCTCCTGCAGTGAACTTTGCCTTTGTTACGTTGCCAAACTCCTCTGGAACTGCAGTTATTACTCCAGCAAACCAGTCAATTGCTTTGATTACATCCTCTGAGGTTACTCCAGTTATTAATACTACTGGAGTTCCTTCATGATCAGTCAGTTTTACTAATGGCTCTCCAGGAGCCACAGTATCGTTTCCTAGGAACTGGAGTGCAATTGAGTTTCCTAGGTAGGTTCCTAGTACTATCATTGGCTTGGTTGCAATTTCCTCAGTCTTTACTTCTAGAGTAACTGGTCCTACAGTATAAGCTTCTACTCCTGTAAATCCTTTAACAGTTCCTACTCCTGGAATTTCTTCTCCTACTCCATATTCAACTGTTACAGCTTCTGCTGCAGCTTCGGTTGGAGATATAAGTGCTTTATAGTATACCTTCTCTTCAGGTACGTACAATGTTACAGTGTTTGTTCCTTCTTCAGGAGTATACAACTCTCCAAATGTACCCCATGTTGTGTAGTAGTATGATTTGTGTGCATCAGAATCTGTTGCTCTCGCGTCTGGATATTTGATTGTTGCTTCTAATTCTTTTGGATTAGCTCCATTTACTTCTCCAGAAGCTATTGGTCTTATCACAAATGCTCCAGCATATGTACCATCGCTCTCTGGTTCTATGACTGTAACAGCTACTGTTTTTTGTCCATTCGCAGAGCTATCATCCTGATCTTCTTCTATTGCAACTTCGAAATCTCCAGCGCTTGCTCCTTTATTTACGTAGTATTTTACTCCTCCAACATCTATTACATCTGCCGCTGTTGTTACATTGGCTAATAGAGTAGTGCCGTCACTTGCATATACTTCATAGTGATTGTTAGTACCATCATAGTCTAGATATATTGTTCCCGTAGGTAGTAACACTTTGACCATATGTCCACTACCTGCTCCTGTGTCTGAATCTGTTATCGTTACACTCTTTGAAATTGCCAGCAATTCTCCATTATCTAATTTTACAACTGGGAATACTGCTGTTGCAGAATCTGCATCATATAAAATTTTTAGTTCGCCATCGCTCGTATCTTTATCATCAAAATCTACCTTGTACGCTTTTGTTCCTATGTACACAGACTTAGCGTTTGTTCCCGTACCAATATCTTCCGCTTCTGCAAGTAACTCTCCCGTTAGAGCATCGTATATCTTAATCTCGTTATCTGTAGTGCCATCAGTGCTTAAGTCCTTGAATTTAACTTTTATTATTCTTGCATCATCTATTTTTCCTGGGTTTGCAACCGTGTAGAATGTGACTTCTTCTTCATCGCTTACTGTGACTTTGCTCCCTTCTATAAATACCCAGTCATTTCCTTCATCGTCTTTTGCTTTTATTTCGCCGCTATCTATCTCACCAGTAGTTCCGTCATCTTCCCATTTAGCGAAGTATAGTCTCTTGCCGCCGTATTCTATATATAACTTTGTCTTTCCATCAGATTTAACAGCTACTTTATCTTTTGTATCTGCTTTTAAGTCTTCACTTGGGCCTTCATATACTAGCTTAATTCCAAATAATGGAACCTCTACTTCCTCTCCAGGTTTTATCCTGCTTTCCTCCCAATCTGGAAGATCTTCTCTTACTTCTCTTGGGTCAAACTTTATTATTAATGATGCACAACTCTTATAATTTAGGTTTGTTGTGTCTATGCTTAATCCTTTTATTTTATTTGCACTTTCTACCTCTCCCTTATATACATAAGCCCCATCAAAGATGTATTTGTTTGTGCCTTGCCAGATTACGACGTATACACTATATTCCTCTGCTCCGGTTTTCATTACCTTTGCATCTTTAACAAACACCTTTATTCCTAAATCATCATAATTATATTCCGCGCTTTGATCGGTTTTGACACCTTTTGTCTGAGAGACACCCGTCTCAAGGTCTGTTAATTTTAGGTAAACAGTATCACCTGTTTCAGACCAACCTGTTATCTCTGCTTTATAGGTTTTTCCTTCTATTTCTATCTCCTTTGGTTCATCCTTATAAACTTCAATAGGTTTTCCTTTTTCAAATAGAACTAAAGTATCAGAATCTATTTCGTCCTCATTTGCAGTTACGACAAACTTTTTACCAAATAATGTTATTTCTTTACCTGTCATCTTTGTGAAATTAAGTGCTGGCTCGAATACTACCTCTAGTTGAAGCACATCATCGCTTACTTCTAGCACGACTCCATAATATTTTGTTTCGTCATTGAATGCAAAGGTAGTAGTTCCTCCACTAAGCGGTTTTATGAAGAATTTCAGCTTGTGATCTTTAGCATCTTTATCTGTGACAGTTTTTGTTTCTAGGATAGCTAGATCTCCTTCTTTTAATGCATCAACTCCTCCTTGATTTATTGCTTCGCCCAAATATATCTTATCGGTGTCTGTCCATAATTTTGCAGCCCCTACAACTTCAACTCCCTTCTCAATTACTACTTTTCCAGCTTCAGCAGTAGTTGGTACCTTTACTAAGTCCTTAAATGCTAAAGCTAGCTTTACAGCCTCTGCTCCTACAGAAGCTGGGTCATACTTACCCACTATAATAGTAGCATCTACTGCTCCATCTACTACAAACTTGTCCTTTATTTCGCTAAAGGTCCATGCTGGTACAGGTGGTATAAATAGTGCCACTCCAGCCAAAGCTAGGAGGGATCTCAATACCTGTCTCATACCCATACACACTCACTCTCTGCTACTATAAAAAGAATCTCTGGAGAAGATTTAAAAGGTTTTTAGAAGTAAGGCTTAGGAGTTAACCTAACCTTGCTAACTTGATATCCACTGGCTAGTTATTAATGAAAAGGTATTTTTTATGGAAGGGGATATACCTAGCTTTAGCTTAAATTTATAGGATAGGGCCTTAGGAATACCCATAGCCTGCCTCCTCTGGGAGTCCCTAATTTCAATAGGATTTTTCCAATTTGGCTAATAAACCACTATTCCTGATTAGTAAGTAAATTTATATATGTATAATAAGTAATTTCTATTGTGGGAAAGAGTTACTTGGGCTTAGAAGAGATAGTAAATAGGATAAAGGAATTTGCTGAAAGAAATAATGCCTCATTAGAAATTGGGAAACAAAATGGTTCTTTTTATATTCAATATGAGGATGAAGTTCCTTTTGTTCATCTTGAATCCTTCCTTAAATATGGATCTGGTGAGCTTAAGGTTTTGCTTCTTTTGGATCCTTCAAAATTCTATGTTGATAGGGAATTAGCCAGGTTTGTTAGGGATGAAATGAGGAAATGGGGATATGATGATATAAAATTCAGAAAATTCTTATTAACTGGAGCGCTCCAGGAAACCTCTAGATTCCTTAGGGAAGGAAAAGGGGCTAGGAGATATCTTTCAAATATAATTAAGGGTATAAGGGCATATGTAATTTCTAAGATTGGAGAAAAGAATAGAAATGGGGAATTTAATGGAATCTGTTATGATTTTGCTAATTATATTTGCAAAATTTTATTAGAAAAAGGATATCTTGCGCTTCCAGTTCAGGTTAAGACAAAATCCCTTCCAGAATATCTTTCCCATTATCTAGTTCTAGTATTTACGGATAAAGGCTATACACTCCTTAATACTATAACCCAGAATAGGATTAGTGAAGTATTTCCTTCCCTAACTCCTGCTTTAGCCAAAAAGCTTGGAATTAAAATTCCAATTATAAATGGAGATTGGGAAGTTATTCCAGGTCATTTAGAGATTAAGCATATTATCTTGAATGTAGATGGGTTTGATGCCCTAGTTACAATAGTGGGTGCATGCCATGGTGTACCAGCTTTTTATAATCCTAATTTTGCAATATTGAGAGCATTGATTGAATATATTAAACCATCCTATTTACTTTTTGAGGGAAGTCCATGTTTTCCAGATCCAAAACCAGAAATGTTTATTGGAGATGAAAATATTCCAGATTTTCTTAGGATAATAGGGGATATTAAAGTAGGAAAGCTTGATCCAATAATAGGGGTAAATGGTGTTCCCTATCTTGCACTTGATGTTTCTATTATAGATAAAAGCCTTGGTTGGAATTTAAGAAGGAGAATTGTTTCTGAATTTTTAGTAGAATATGCCTTATTAGTTCCTGCTCTTGCTGGAGCTTTTTATCTTATTCCACTAACTGGTTTACTTCCTCTAGATTTCTTATTACGCATTGGAACAGCCACTCTAGCTGTCCTTCTTTGGGAGAGAAAGAGACCTAAGTCTATTAGGGAATTAGAAAGGAGAATTTATAGATGCCTAGCTAAAAGAGGGATGAGGAAAAGAGTTCCTAAAGCATATCATAATTACAGAGAAGTTGGAATGTCTTTTGGAATAAAAAGGATAATTGAGGAAGCAATAAAAAGAGGGGAGTCAAGGAGGATATTAGTAATGGTAGGAGAGGCTCATTTATTGCCTATAATTGAATGGCTGAATGATGAGGAATTAGTGGATTATGCAAGAATAGCAAGCGATTTTAGTGTACAGAGAGGGGTTTATCTCTCTTTTGTATATACTCCTTTATTGAATATTGGAGTAATAGTCCCCTATTTTATAAGAGAAAATTAACTACACCTATTGGGTAGTAGTATTTTAATAAGACTTCATCGTCTTAAAATAATGTGGTAAGATTCAAGGAGGCAACAAAAATTTGTTTATCTAAAATATTGGAGCAAGGGGTAGTTAAAAAAGTCATTGAAAATACATTAGTTCCTCCTTATACTCCTCCAATAATTCCAAAAGAAGTATTAGAAGAGATTGCGGTAGATACTGCCGGAGTTAGCGGAGCAGGGCTTCTAATAGGAATTTTTGATGGTTATAAGAGGGGTGGTTTTTCAGTAAAGAATATTGTCAAGGGATACGTTGCAGTAATGGTAATTAGATATCTTTCTAGAGCAATAGAGTATTTGATGAACTTATCTAGCCTTTCAGCCCTAATGGTAAATCCGCTTATTTTCTTACCGTTTTATGCCTTTTTTTATGGGGTGGGTTATCTGGCAGGGGCACTTATTAGGTGGGCTAGAGAAATGATAATCATTGGGAAAATAGAGCGTAAGCTTTCTTCTTTAGACACCAATGGTGAATCTCCCTATGTTTATTGTAAAAAATATCAAAATAAATGAGCTTGAAGTTATTTTAGCGGGAGTAGCTCATACTGAATCTAACTGGTGGCATAATTGGGCAAAAATTCGTGAAATACTAGGAAAGGAGAATATAGATGCTATATTTGTCGAGGGATATGCAAACAGCCCTGGCCTTGCCCTACATTCCTTCCTAGGAATGCCTGCTGGAATGCTGGAGGGGTATTATAGGGGAAAGATTTTCAAGATAGATCCAAGTTTAGAATATCCAAGGATAAATCTGTATTCTGCCCTCTCTCTTTTATCAGATGCAATGGTTGTAGGCCTTATTTTCCTTTCTGGATATCTCCCAGCATTGCTTATTTTTGGGGATTTTCTCAAGGCATTTCTCTTTGGTTGTCTTGCCCTAGTAGGAGGGTCGCTTCTTGTAGCTTTACCCTTTAAAGGTCTAGAGAAAGTAGTTGGGACTTCTATTATAAAACTATCTGACTTTATTTTGAAATATCTTATGAAAGCAATCAAAATATCTGAGGAAAAATTTTATGCAAAAACCCACGCAAGAGATATTTTAATGGCTTTGGGGATATTAAGAGTTCTGGAGCGCTATAGCTTTAGAAAGGTTTTGGTGGTGACTGGAGCGGCCCATGTAAAAGAAATAGCAAATTGTCTTGCTAATCCTAGTAAAACCGTTAGACTTGCTGGGTATGTAGTAAATCTTAGCAAGCAAGGAGGAGTTGTGGAGTACGAAATAGGGGATGAAGGACTTAGGATGAGAAGAATTATTCCATACTTCTAATAAAGTCACGTTAAAGGAGTTTCTTTAAAATTGTAAACAGAATTCTTAGGCTTTCAGTATTGAATATCTTATAATAAAGATAGATTCCTATTACATATTCCGTTCTTTTTGTAAATCTTGGGGTCCTAAGCATTTTTCTAAACACTTCCATCGCTCTTCTTTTATCCCTTCCCAAATAATATAACTTCCCTATAACTCCTTCTTTATCCTTTCTAACTTCTATACATGCCCATTTAGGAAAAGATAGAAATCCCTTCCTTACTTTTGCCAAAAAGAGAAAAGCATATCCCAATTTGTACCAGCCCGCTCCAGTTGGCAAGTAAATTTGTGGTGCCTTAGTAGCAAGATACCTTTCCCCTTTATAGGAAAAAGAAAGTAAGCATACAGGAACAGAAGCATTCTCTTCCTTTATTATCCTAAAAGCAACAGTAACAGGTACCTTTTCATTCAAAATATCTGTAAGCTCAAGCCCTCGTTCCATAAGACATCCTAATTTATCCAAGAACTCTTAGGATGTATTCTGAAATCATATCTTTAACAATTTCGGATTTCCCAATTCTAGGCTTTATAATAAGGGATGAATCCCTTCTGCTATAGGTAATGCTTAGATGTTTCTTTAATCCAGCATCCTTCATCAATTTCCTAATTATCAAATTTCCTTCAGGAGTTGACTTGAATACTACAGTTCTAGAGTATAGTAAGGAAAAGATAATTCCATAGCAAAATCCTTGTTTTACTCTTAAGTCTCCCTGTTCTATCCATTCAGGAATTTTATTAAATCCATTATTTTTCATTTCCCAAAGCCCCCATTCTTCCAGTTTTTCATAAATTATTCTATAAGGATAAACATAGGAGAGGCCTATCCTAGTTTTCCCTTCAAAAATATATCTTCTCTTTCTTATTTTTGGAAATGCATTAAATAGCAAGTAAAGCATAGCAGTAGCAAACTCCCATACCTTGCGAGCCTTCCCTTTGTATAAAGCAATTCCATGAATTCCACGCCCAGAAATATGAGGAGATATTGAGGCTCTTAATAGCAATCCAAGCAAAAAAGCCATTCTTTCTTTTTCTTTTTCAAATTCTGGAGCGCGAACTCCAGATCTTAAATATAGAATGTTCTTTAGATCATCTGGATGGATATTAGAGGCTGAGTTCCTTATTAATGCCTGCCTATATTCTTCCCTTAATTCAGCCCTATTAAGTAATATATTCTCTATCGTTTTTTCTTCTTTTGGGAATAGAAAACCTGCTATTATGGCAATTATGGTTGGATGGATAAGGTAAGGAACTCCTCTACCAA
>CAYYFB010000003.1:64747-164180 GCA_964471255.1 Candidatus Woesearchaeota archaeon | reverse complement strand
CCTGCTATTATGGCAATTATGGTTGGATGGATAAGGTAAGGAACTCCTCTACCAAATAATTTTCTTGATAAAGCCGCAGCTTCTTTTAGGGAAAGCCTTATTTTTTCATAAAGGATTTTCTTTAGAAGCCCAGCCACCAGTATTGCATCCTTCTCTTTTAATCCTTTCTCCTTAAGAAAATTAAGCAAGGATTCATAAGTTCCAACCCTTCTTTTTGATATAAACCTATGAACATATTCTAGCCAAATGCTAATAGCCTTATCCCGGCCTAGGATTCTTCTAAGGTATTTTAACTCAAGATACCTTATCTTTCTCAATCTTCTATCCATCTTATCCTCCTCCACTCCAGCAAGCAAGTATAGTTCAGCTAACTTTTCCTCTATTTCCTCATCAGTAACTTCGGGATTATGGAAATCCCTTACCAAATTATCAGCCATTTGTGCTTTTTTTGATAAATCAAAAACCCGCTCCAGAATTTGTTCTAGCCTATTTTCTATTTCCTGCAGTCTTTCTTGGGTTACTACCTCCACAATTAAGTAACAAATTAATAATAAATATCTATCTGGGCCGCTCCAGAAACTAGCTTTTAATAATTTCCTTTACTTTCCTAATAGTCCCATCCATATCTCCATAATTAACACCAATAATCCGATTGTGTAGTTCCTTAGGTATTAATTTTAGCAATTCCTCAATAAATACTCCAGACCCTCTTTTCTTATGCTCCAGCTTCTGATAATATTCCTCAGATAAATCTAAGCCTGCCTTATAGCTCTTTTTAAATTTTTCTATTTCCTCCCTGCTCCAGGCCTTTCCAAGCTTAGTAAAATCCTTTCCACAGACTGGAGAGCCATCAACACAAATTATTCCTAACACTTCAATTCCCATTTCCCTATATTTCCTTATTTTCCTAGCAAACGCCCTTGCAATTCTCCTTATCCTTCTTCTATACTTTTCATAAAATAGCTTTGAGGCCGCAGGCCTAGGGAACCCCTGAATTAGGAATTCTGGACAGGGATAGGCCTCTATTCCTATCATTCTTTCTGAACAAATAGCAATAAGCTTTTTTAGAAAATTTTCTCTTAATTCAAAGCCTTTTTTAGTAAAAAATCCACAGGCTACGAGGCTTGGATTAAGAATGCATGGAGCTATAAATAACACTTTCCGCTTGCCCTCATCCCTATGCATAATTATAATGAAGTATAATTTCAATTATACTAATTATGAATATACTAATCAGAAACATAGATATTAAAAGGTGGAAGAGAGTAGGGAAAAGGGTCTTGGTTTATGGAAGAAGGAAGGTTGGAAAGACATTTTTCATAAAAAACTTTACAAAATGGGACAAATTTTTTCTAATAAAGAGAGACGGGAGCGCTTTGGATTTAAATACTGGAAATACACTGGATTATTCTTCCCTTAAGTCATACATATTGGAAAATAAAGAAAAAAGAATAGTATTGGATGAGTTTCAAAGATTGCCTGAAGATTTCCTTGACTGGCTTCAAGCCTATGGGAGTGATCTAAATCTTGTCTTAATTACTTCTGTTCTCTGGATATCTAGGAGGATACTTGGGGAAGGGTCACCAATCCTTGGGCTTTTTTCCGAATTTAAGATGGATTTAGTTGATGAAAGGGATGTAATAAATTTTTTGAAGGAGAAGCTTAATGGAAAGGATTTAATAGAGACTGCAATTTATCTAAGGGAGCCTTGGATTATTCCTCTTTTTTCCTATAACATTAAGGAGGACATACCTAGTATCTTAATAGAGGAGAAGAATACAATAGAAAGGCTTATAGGGGAAACTTTTAGAGAAGAGGAGAGAGAATTTAGTAAGGTCTACTTCTCAATATTAACTGCAATTTCTTCTGGGAAAAATAAGTCTGGGGAAATAACAGCATTTTTATTTTCAAGAAAAATAATTAAGAGGCAAGATCCAAGCCTTATACAGACCTATCTAAAAGTTTTAACAAACATAGGGCTTATTGAGAAAATACCTGTCTTTAATAAAAAATATTACTATTATATTCAGAAATCCCCAATCCTTGATCTTTATTTCTATTTAGAAGGTAAATATGGATTCTCAGAGATTGAGATTCCCAAGGAGGAGGTAAAGAGGGTTTTTCTGGAGCAGCTCCCTAAACATGTTGAAGCTTTCCTTTCAAACCTTTTCTCAAAAATATTCGGGATGAGGAAAGGAAAGATTATAGAAAAAGATTTTGAAATAGATATTGCATTATCGAGCTTCAGAAGAATTGAGAAAATATTCAAAGTAAAATGGAAAAGGAAGGTAGATCATAGTGAAATAAAAGAAATAAGAAGGAAATTAGAGAAAGTAGAGGCAAAAGATAAATATATTATAGTTCCTGATAAGAAAGGGTTAGAAGCAATGCCAGAAGGGATAAAGGTATTAGATTCAGAAGATATAATAAAACTTGCGCTCCAGAATTATCCCTAATCCTGGTTTACGATAAGTTTCTGATATCGTAAAAAATTTAGGTTTATGATAGGTTTACGATATTGAATATCTAGTCTTGGGCCCCCTTCCAATCCGCCTTATTAAGCCGATGCTTATCATCTTCTTTATCCTTCTTAAGACCGCTTGCTTAGATATTCCTATATTTTTTGCTATTTCACTAGCTGGAGCGGGCTTTTCTCTTAATAATGAAATAATTTTTCTATCCAAATCATCCAATATATCTAGCTTCTCCTCTTTCTTAAAAACAACATCAAAGATGTACAAACCAGTCTTAAATTCAAGAGAGATCAAGGGATGGTCCTTTACGACATTCCTCATCATTCTTATCCCATAGCCATATTTCTCGATGTATCCAATGTCATACATTAGCTGACATAGGACCCTATTCCTAGGAACATGCTCAGGATCCTCCAAATTAACCCCTGGGAGCAATCCTCCAGGAGATCTTACAATTAGCTTATCTGGATAAATAAAAATTCTCACATCAGCTCCTAAAGTATAATTCCTATGAATTAAAGCATTTATTATTGCCTCTCTTAATGCTCTTATCGGATATTCATAAAATCTCTTCCTTTCAGCCCCAACAACAATTTCTCTTATTTTCAGATTTTTCTCTAACCAGCTTATTGCATCGTTAGCAATCTTCCATATAGGCCCAAAGAATTCTTGGTGAAATATTGGCTCTCCAGCCTCATTTACCTTTATAATTCTCAATCCAGAGTTTGGAAATATTTCTTGAGGATTTTCATAGAAAAATAAAATACCCCCATTAGTTAGAAATAGCTTTCCATCCTTTTCTTTTATAGCTTCAATACTTTTCAAATATTTAACAATATCAATCCTTTTTTCCCTTTTTTCCTCAATTTTCTTTTTATACCAATCTACAATCCTGTTAAATTCAAATTCAATATTTGTTACTTTTTTGTCCCATTCATATTGGCCTAGCTCAGCTCCAAGCCAGTATATTTCCTGGATTGACAAAGGCTTTTTTGAGGTTCCAATTCTTATGTAAGCAATATTGGAATAAGCAATAAGCTTATCGGACTTTTTGACTTCTAAAATACAAACCCATTTCTGATTTATCCTAATTTTGTGGAATTTTACTTCTGGAGTTGGAAAAAGGTTTTGAATTGTAGAATTAAGAGCGTTCAACGCCTTTTCCGGATCGCATCCGATAATATTTCCTTTATCATCTACACCTATAAGTATAAACCCTCCCTCTGCATTAGCAAGGGCCGATATTTCTTCTCCCAAGCCAGATGGTTTTTCTTTAAATTCAATGGTTAAGGATTCGCCCTTTCTAATAAGCTCAAGTACTTGGTTAATGTCCATAGGGGTTTTTCCAGCTGGGCTTTAAAAATGTTTACGATAGGTTTACGATATCGTAAAAAGTTTGGGTTTACGATAGGTTTACGATAAACATGGGGTTCCGATGAGTTTCCCCTCTCTAAGGATTTTCTCTTCCAGCGGTGAGTCTTTCTATGGTTGGAGGGGGAAGAGAGCAAGGTTTTCTTTCTCTAAAAAATAAACTGATAAAAAAGTTTGAAGAAACCCTCGCTCCAGAAGAAATTGAGTTAGCAAAGAAGGATCCCCACTCCAGAAGAAGGCCAAGGCCATGTGGGTTTACCTTACATGTAGCTAAAGGATGTTCTGGAGGATGCCTTTATTGTTATGTAAAGCCCCCTCCAGTCAGGAATAAGTTATCCCCAAAGGCTTTGGTTTATTCACTCTTGCTTAACCCAAGATTTGTCCCTAGGAAAAGCTTTATTGCAATAGGGGCAGTGTGTGAGCCATTGGATTTCCCCGATTATACTAAAGAATTAATTCTGGAGCTGCTCCAGCTAGGTAATCCAATCCAATTATCAACCAAGGAAATTAATTATGATTTGGCCAATTTGCTAAGGAAAATTGATACTTTAATTTCAATGTGCGCTCCAGATGAGGAAATATGCAAAAAATTTGAACCAAGAAGACCATCTCTATCCCAAAGGCTTGAATTTTGTGAAGCTGTTAAGGGAGGGGTTTTTATTAGGCCAATCCTTCCTATGGTTCCGCTAGAGAAATATTTGAAAGGAATAGAGAAGGTTGTAGAATATACAGATAGGATAATTTTAGGAAATTTGAGATTGATAGGAGATGTTCCTAAGAAATTAGGAATAAAGAATCTTTCAAAGAAGTATTACAAAAGGAAGAGAATAATAGAGGAATACATAAGAAGGGAGTTTGATGTAATTGTTTTTAGATCTGCATGCTGCTCAAATGCATATAAACACAAAGTAATTTGCTGGAACAGATGCTGGGAGAAGGGGTTTTGTGTTAGATGTCCAAATAGATGTTGGATTAGGGCTTCTGCTTAATTTTGCTTTTAATCCTTTCTAATTCTTCTCTAATCTCTGGAGCCCTTGATGAACATTTATAAATATAGGGTATCTGTCCCTATCTTTTGGCTAGAAAATTTAAACTATACTCCAAAAATAATTCTATTATTTTTGGAATGCTATTTTGGAGCAAAATCAACAACAATGAAATTAATAAGATTGCCTTAAACCTATGTTTAGCTAAAAAGATAATAATGGAGAACTTTTTAAAATTTCTCTAGATTAAAAAATGAAAAAGAATTAAGATACTGGAGAACAATTGGGAAGGCTGAGGTTGATTTTGTCCTTAGGATAAATGAGAGGGTAATACCAATAGAAGTAAAGATAAAAGGAAGACCTGGAAGGGGGTTTTTGAATTTCTTGAGAACTTACAAACCTGAAAGAGCGCTTGTATTTACTTTAGAAAAATTTGGTGTTAAAATAGGGGAAACGGTTGTCGGCTTTGTTCCTCATTACTTTATTTAACTCTTAAGATCAGTAATCAACTATTGAGAGAAATTCTGTCTTTGTTTTCTTTATAGCCCTTGCTAACCTCACCAAGTTTCTTCCTAAGATGTATGCATTCTTCAATGCCTGTTCCCAGTCTTCTTCAATAGTATGATTAGCATATACGCAGGCCGTAGATGGAGGAATACAGAATCCAAATTCAGATAAGGTTGCTACGAGGTAATATACTACTTCCTCTCCTCCAGTCTCCTCTGCTACTGCTACGGCTCCACCTACCTTATTTTCTATAAGATCATTATTTTCGAGACATAACATCCTATCCAAGAATATTTTCATTATTCCAGAGACATTTCCCCAATAGGAAGGAGACCCCAGTACAATTCCATCAGCTTTTATTATCTCTTCGCACAACTCATGCATATCATCTTTTTGCTTACAAGGGTAGGTACAATTTTTCCAATCACTGCTATAGCAACCTAGACAAGGTTTAATATTCTTGTCAATAAGATGAATAAGCTTTGCTTTCCCTCCCTCAGCCTCTACCCCTTCCATTACTTTCTTTAGAAGCTGAGCGGTGTGGCCTTCTTTCCGGGGAGATCCATTAAAACAAAGTATAAGGATTTCTTCCTTCTCCATAAAAAGGAATAGGATAGGTATAGAAATTTTTAAAGGCTAGCAAAACA
Source organism: Candidatus Woesearchaeota archaeon (assembly GCA_964471255.1). Lineage (GTDB taxonomy): Archaea > Nanobdellota > Nanobdellia > CAYMVK01 > CAYYFB01 > CAYYFB01. The sequence goes on along the minus strand of CAYYFB010000003.1, from coordinate 158,195 downwards.
TGGGGGAAATGAGTTCAATGACGGTCGTTCTCTTACTAACTTTTATAGCCCATCTCATACCTTTTTGGCCGGTTCCCTATATCCCTGCCATAGTTGCTTATGTTGCTGTTTATCCTGAGAAATTTCTTTTAATTTCCTTGCTTTCTGGGATAGCAGCTGCTGTAGGTAAGTCTTTGTTATTCCTCCTTATTAGGTCGGGAGTTATTTTAATGAAAGTTAAAGAGATAAAGATAAAGAAAATAATATACCCTGATCTTTTTTTATTCACAGTTGCTTTAACACCCCTTCCAGAAGAGCTCGCATTATTCCCATTGGCTTTGACTGAATATCCTATAGAAAGATTTTTTGCTTTAATGTTTTTTGGAAAAGTAATAATGATAGGAATTTGCGCTGTTTATGGAAAATTGCTTTCTAGTTTCCTTTATGAACTTCCAAAGCTTCAAATTGCAATTATATCCTTTTTAAGTACATTGATTCTTACATTGCTTCTAGAAAAAATTCCAAAAATTGTAAAAAAGCAGAATTAGGGAATATACTTCCCAATCAAAGGGATTTTATATCCACAAAAAGGACACTTAGAATCTTTTAATCGCCACTCCAGAACTCCAAAAATTCTTCTTCTAATTAATACCTTTCCACATCCGGGACAGTAAGTATCTTCCCCTTCTCCTATGTTTCCCAAATAAACGTATCTTAACTTTTCCTTAGCTATTTTATAGAACTTATATAGGGTTTCTATTGGGGTAGGAGGATTAGCGAACCTATAGGCTGGATAATATCGAGTTATATGCAATACCTGATCCGGTCCACAATTTTCATAAATCCAATTAACCAATTTTCTGAATTCCTCTTCATTATCATTAACCCCAGTAACAACTAGATGTGTTATCTCAACCCAAACCTTTTTTTCCTTAAGCAAAAGGATAGAATCCAGTATCCAGCTTAATTTAACTCCACAATATCTTAAATATTTTTCTTCATTGAAGATCTTAAGATCAACGTTTGCAGCATCCAAGTATTTAGCTATATCTTCCCAAGCTTCTGGAGTGGCGCATCCATTAGTTACAAAGCATGTATAAAGGCCTTTTTTCTTCGCAATTTTCATTACATCAATACAAAATTCTGCGAAGGTTATTGGCTCATTATAAGTGCAAGATACTCCTTGATAGTCTCCATCGATAAAAAGATCCTCAGGTTCATAACTAGGAACTTCGTAAGTATATCCCTCAACCCAGGCAGTATTTTCGTTTATTAATCTTGCTTTACTAATACTCCAATTTTGACACCAGGGACAGGCCAAATTACAGCCCACAGATCCAAAAGAAAGCGCTTTTGAATTTGGCCAAAAATGGAAAAAGGGTTTTTTCTCAATAGGATCTATACCAACTGAAGATAGCTTCCCGTAAGTAATAGCATACAATTTACCATTAATATTTTTTCTAGCCCCACAAAATCCTATTTTTCCATCTTCAATAACACAATGCCTTGGGCAAAGATTGCATCTAATTCTTTTCTCATCAATTCTTTCCCACCATCTTGCTTCTTTCATAGATATTAAAACTGAAAGGGAGATTTTGTTATGGTAAGGTTATTTGGTAGAAGGAAAAAGAAAGAAGAGTTTGGAGAGGTTCTTGAGAAAATTGAAGAGGAATTAAAAGAAGGTGAAGAGGAAAAAGAAGAAGTAATAGAAGTAGAAAAAAAGGAGGAAGCTCCCGCTCCAGAAAAGCCCCATGTTTACGTAAAAATGGAGAAATATAGGGAAATAATGGATAATATTGAAGCCATGAAAAAGGAAATTGAAAAGGTTAAAGAAACAATAGGAAAAATTGAAGAGAGAATGAAGGAAGAAGGGGACAAAATATTAGAGCTTAAGAGCAAAATTGAGGAAATAGAGAGGATTCAGGAGTTCCTAGAAAAGACCTTTCAGGAGGCTGAATATTAGTTCTAAATTTTTATTTCTCCTTTCTTTATAAAATTCATGATAATTGGGGGAAAGAAGGAGAAAGAAAGCTACCAGAACTACGTCCAAGTTGTTAATGAATTAATGAATTCCGATAAGGAATATGTTCTAGAAACCAAAGGCTCTACCATACTTGAGATCTATTTTAAATCTAATGTTGACACAGATCTTTCAATGGATGTATCTGCAGATGGAAATTTTTGGATTAATGATTATTATGTTTGGAGAAATGTCTCTGAGTTAAAAGAAGGGTTCTTTAATGCTTGGAATTTTGTAAGGATCAGGGTAAGCAAAAGAGGTGAAAAGGACACATTTACTTTGGTGATTATAGCATCGTGAGAGCATGCCATTTAAATTAGAGTATGAGCTCCCAAAAGAGGTAAAAGATCTTATTTTAGCAACGAGGATAGAAATAGCAAAAGTTCTCTCTAAAGTTAAAGGGAAGACTGTTGCAACAAAAGGAAATATTTTCATCGATGTTTTTTCAGAAGAGAGAGGGATGTTAAAAACAATTAATGTTGAGAAGACTACAGCTTCCTTCTTAGGGGATTGCTATACGAATTTAGTTCTTAAAAGGGAATTTGAGGTAAAATCAACCCCAAAAGAAAGAGGATTGAGTCATATTCCTGTCACAAAAGAAGGAAGAATTTATATTCCATTTCATATGGAGGATGAGACAGGGTTTAGAAGGACCTACGTTGCCTTTTCGGACTTTCCTTACAAAGAGTGGCAAGTCGAGCTAGTTCCAAACCAGCCTAGGGGAGACCAATGGTATGTATGTGCAGCCTGTGATCCTGGGGGGAACCTTTTCCTTACTTGGTGTGGAAAGGGATGGGGAACTAATCAAGGAGTAACTCAAATTGTATGGGCAAAAAGAAGACTTGATGGGACTTGGTTAGTGAAGAATATTACAGATAAAGAATTTAATCAAAGATGGCCAAGCATAGTAGTTGATAGGGGAGGAGTAAGTCATATAGCCTGGAGCGGGGAAGGATGGGGAACCGCAGTTCATGTTCCTCAAATTGTATATACATCTGTTGATCCTTTAGGAAGAGTAAAGAAATTTGAAATAATTACTGACAGAATCCTGGAGCAGCAAAAACCTAGCATAACCATGACCAGAAGAAGGCACATAGTAATTGTCTGGTCTGGAAAAGATTGGGGAATAAATAGAGATAAATTCCAAATTATATACGCTCATAAGGAAGAGGTTGGAGGTTGGGACATAAGACAATTAACTGATAAGCCTTTTGATCAAATAGATCCACTTTGTATGACCAATTCCCGAGATAATGTAATAATAGGATGGAGAGGGAAAGGATGGGGGAGATATGCAGAGAAATATCAGGCCTGCTTTGCAGAAATAGATACGATCCATTGGACTCCAAAGAGAGGGCCTAGACATTTAACTGAGGAAGAAGATGGGGTAGAGAGGGTTATAGTTAATGAATGTTCAGAGAAGACCTATGTCTTTTATTCTGTAGGGGAGAAAAAATACGCAGTAAGAATAGAAGGGTTGCCCTTGGAGAAAAAAGAGCTTATGACAACGGATGGTTTGATAAGAAGTAGAGGGTATGAACCTTTCTATGTACCGGAGTTTAGAATTGCAGATTTAGGCTTTGGATTTTCTCTAAAAAAGAATAAGATCTGTGTATTTGGTAGGGAAGCTTTATGCTCAGAAAGAAAAGAGGTTATTACTAGGCCAATAGAATTTCAAAAGCCTGTAAGGAGGATTTACGTCTTTCTAGATAGAGAGTCAATTGAAGAGATAGAAATAGAAATACTCGATAAAGAAGGAAAAACAATAGCCAAAGGCTATCCTTTTAAAGATATACTTATTCCCCCACATAAAGAAATAGTACTAAAGTTTATTCTACCAGAAATAGATAAAAAGACAAGAGTAAATTTGTATGGTTATGGAATAATGGGGAAGTAGGGGCCGTAGCGCAGCGGGAGCGCGTCCGGCTGAAGACCGGAAGGTCCGGGGTTCGAATCCCCGCGGCCCCACTTTGGCTTCTTTGAGATAAAACTCCTCTAGTAGCCTTCTACAAAATTAATTTTTACAGCGCTCCAGATCTTGCTAATTCTCTCTTTTCTCCTTATTTTATTATGAGAATGACGACCATTAAAGCCAAAGTAAAGCATGGGGAGAAAGAAATAGAAACAGAGTTTCTGATAGACTCTGGAGCAACTTATACTGCGCTTAGCGAAAAAGTCTGGAAAAAACTAGGGCTAAGACCCAAAAAGGAAATAGGATTAATACTAGCCGATGGAAGGAAAATAAAGAGAAATATTTCAGAGTGTAGAATAGAAATTAGTCCATATGGAGAATTCGCCACTCCAGTTATCTTAGGAGAAAGGGGAGATGTTAATTTGTTAGGAATTATCACCTTGGAAATATTTGGATTAATACTTGATCCTTTAAAGAGAAAACTCCTGCCTATAAAAGCTTACATGGTATGAAAGAATAATCAGCAGAAACCCCTAATCGCTATTCTTTTTTCAACCCTATCAATAATACTGGCAAGTTCCTTCTAAGAAGCACTTCTAAAGATATGAGCCATTAACAAACCTTAATTATACCCACATGTATGCGGTAAGGAGAGCATGCTGGTTCAGGTAAGGTTGGCTAAGGATAATACCTTAGAATCAAGAAAGGAAAAAAATTATGGGGTCATTAAGAAATAATTCTAAAAAAGATAGGCAAAGAAAAAGGTTGATAGAGGAGTTGTTTAAACTTAATCCTTGGAAAGGCAAAAGGGAAAAAGCTGCTCTTGTCAAATTAATAAGAGAGGACAGGGATGTCTCTCATTGATCTCTTAGTCCATCAAGATTATCATGTCGGGCTACTCTCGGAGAACCTACCAGCCAAGTTTTATAGTATAGTCCTAGAAAATAAAATTGGAGTTGAATGTTTATTTATAGAAAATTCGGATAAGAAAATTGTTCAAGTAATTCAAGAACTCTATTATCCTATTCTGCATGATATCAGAAAAGTAATTAAGCAGATTGATGGTATAGTATCAGAATATCTTACTAAAGTCTCTGAAGCATAGAGGTATTTTTACCATCTTTCCTATTTTCTATTATGTCTGTCCTAGAAAAAGTTAGGAAAATGAGAGAAGCCTATGCCGGGGTTAAAATAGGTTCGGGGAGTGTGAGGGCAATAATTTTAATATCAATGAGATTAAAAGGGAAAGAAAAGAAAAAAGAACTTGAAATAGCTAAAGAAATAAGCAAAATACCATTCGTTAAGAAAGCGTGGGTTGTTGCTGGAGAATGGGATATTGCATTATTAGTTGAGAGTGATATGGCAACTCTTAGCGATTTTGTTTTGAAAAAACTCAGGGATATAGAGGAAGTAGAAAAGACAAAAACAATATTTATTTTTGAGGAGTTTTCCTAGCTTTGTAAAACCGCCACACTCCTGCTCTGAAAATATGTTTTTCCTTTTCATGGAATGGGAATAAAAAGGGGATAGCGTAGTCAAAAGAGAAAATCAGTTCGGAATTAAAGCCATACTTATTTGCAAATTTAGCGAAAAAAGCATCAGACTCAATTTTATGAATACAGTAAACAGTATCTGAAATTTTAAATGCTTTTCTCAGAAATTTTCTGTCCGCTCCAGGAATTTTTAGGCCAAAAGGTGGATTCATAATTACTGTATCAACTTTTTTGTTGAATTCCTCTATATCTTGACAAAGAAACATTATTTTTGTTTCCATTTTTTCTGCATTTCTTTTAGCGATCTCTAAGGCTTCAGGATCTATATCTATACCATAAACTTCTCTAGCTCCTAAAAGCTTCATCCCTATTGCAAATATTCCATTCCCTGTTCCAAAATCGGCACAGATTCTATCTAAAATATCATTATTGAGATAGGCCCTCCAGAGAATCTCAGCTGCTATATTAGGAGGTGTTGGATACTGCTCAAGCTCGACTTTAAAATTAATTTGCTCTAATTTTGATAATTTTATCTGCAGTCTCTTTTTATTGAGCATGATAGATATAGAGGAATTCAAAAAGATTGATTTAAGGATAGGAGAAATAGTAGAAGTAAAAGAAATATCTGGAGCGAAAAAACCTCTCTATTTGCTTAAAATTTTGTTAGGGAAGGAAGAAAAACAAAGCATAGCAGGTTTAGGGGAGACCTATTCCAAAGAAGAGCTTATTGGGAAGAAAGTTGTCGTTGTTGCAAATTTAAAACCTAAGAAGATTTTAGGAGAACTTTCAGAGGTAATGGTCCTAGCAGCTATTGATAAGGGAGGGAAGCCAATCCTTATAGTTCCAGATAGAGATATTCATACTGGAGCGAGAGTTTTATAAGAAATTTTTTATTTCTTTCCAGATTTTATCTCCAAAATAATGAATGTTCTTTATTATTTTTCCCTTCTTCAAAGAAATAGCCTCTCCAGAATCCCAAAGAGCTATTCCTACAGCTAAAACCTTATTTTCCTCATCTAGTATAAAAACGCAGTCCCCTTTTTTAAAGTCTGAAAACTCTACAATGCCGGGTCTTAGAACATCAGCCCCTTTAAGAATTTTTTCCTTAGCTCCAGCATCTACAATGACATATTTATCAGCTCCCTGCTCCAGTGCATATATTAGGCTTGGTACAAGATAGTCTTTCCTCTTAATGGCCAAAGGTTTTTTGTTTACTAAAAATATTGAAAAAGAAGGATAAATTATTTCTTCAACATTTGCCCGCTCCAGTTTTAACAGGCTGAGTATTTCCCTAGCCTTCTTTCTGGAAAGCTGCTTTCTCTGCATATAATATTAGTCTTGTTATAATTTCACCTTGAGGAGTTAGATAGATTTCTGGATTGCCATATTCAATTAATTGGAGTTTCCTTAATTTTCTCAATGAAAACCAAACTGTTGATTTTGGTATTTCAAATCTTTTGCTTATTTCCTCCACAAAAGATGTTGCTGAAGGGAAAGATTCGGAAAGAAGAATTCTAAGAATTAATATTTGGTTTTGGGTTAATGCTTTGCTTGCTAATCTAGCTAAAACAACAATTGCTCCAGGCAATCTTCCGGCATGTCCGGTAGGCTTCCATGGAAAAGATTTAACCAAAAAGTTTTTATTTCTTTTCTATAAACTTCTTTAGAAATTTTAAATCCTCATCCAAATATATTCTTGAAGCTGTAGGCCCTTCCTGATCCTGGTATTTGTTGCTTTTCTCTCCATAGATAAACTCAGACTCGCTACTAGTAACCTCAAAAACTACCTGACAAATCCTCATTCCTGGATATAATGCTACAGGGACCTTTGATATGTTTGAAATTTCTAGAGTTATTTGCCCTCTAAAGCCAGGGTCAATATATCCGGCTGTTGCATGGACTATTATTCCAAGTCTTCCCAAGCTGCTTCTTCCCTCAATTCTTGCTACTATCCCATTTCCTATCTCTATTCTTTCCTTAGTAGTGCCTAGAACAAAGTCTCCAGGATGTATAAGGAAGGGTTTTCCATCCTCAACATGAATTAATTCTGTATACTTCTCTAGTGAACAATCTAAAGGATCTAGGTAGGGGATGCTTACTGTTTTAAAAATTCTAAATTCATTTCCCAATCTCAAATCAACACTACTTGGTTGGATTTGAATTTCAGGGTTTTCCATTCCAATTATTTTTATTTTTCCTAGTTCCATAAGTCTTTTTATGTGTTTATCTGAAAGAATCATACCATCAATTTTTTCGGGGAGTAAAATAAGCATTATTTTAAAGGAATTTATAATAGATGTGAAAATATGATTTTTAAATATTTTTCATTAGATATCCTGTTTTTATTACCTTTTTATTCTTTTTTAGTGATATTCTTAATTGTAGAGTACAAAAAAAGGAAAGAAAATTTCTTTAAATGCCTTTCACTCATGATGTTTATTTACGCCCTCTCCGAGTCTCTTAAATTAGGATTTAAGATCCCAAGAGAAGGTTTCTTTTCACCTTATAGGTTTCCCAGCTCCCATTCAGCCGTTTCTTTTTTAATATTTCTCCTTTTACCAAATAAATGGAGATTTTGGTACTTACCTCTTTTTTTCTACGTTGTTTCAATAAAACTCTTGTTAAAAGCTCACAAATTAATAGACATTCTAGCTGGAGTGGCCTTAGCATTGATCGGAAAGGCAATATTCGACAAAGCAAGAAAAAGGATAGGAAGGCTATTTCAGAGAAAATGTTTCCATTTTTTCATTATAGTAATTCTTTTTCTTATCTATATTAATTTTACCAATCTTTTTCCAAAATTGATGACTTTAACAACATTCCTTGGAGTGTTTCTTCTAGTTACTTGGAGAAAAATACCAATTATAAGGGATTTTGTTGAATTTTATGACCCGGGAAGAAAAGGGCTAGCAGCTTTTCTCCTTTCTTTAGGCGTGTTCCTTGCCTCCTTTCTTTCCTTAGCATATATGGAGGAAGTTCTTTTTTACTCTTTCTGGGTAGACTTTGGGGCCTCAATGGGAAGAATTGCTGGAAAGAAAAGAAAAAGCGTAGAAGGATTGTTAATATCCTATGTTTTCCTTTTTGTTCCCTTTATCTTAACAAAGAAATTTAATCCGCTTTTTCTATTGCTTCCCTTAGTAGAGTTTGCTTCTGGTGCATATGACAATCTTACATTGCCCCTTTCTATTTCTATTTTTTCTCTCCTATTTCCCTACAGGGGTATAACGCTCCAGCCTCATTCATAATCAGATAAAATAGCTCTTCGGTGGTGGTTATTCCGTACCACCCTTTTCTGCATTCCTTTTCTGTGAATTTATTTACCGAATCAGCTTCCATGGTTGGATTATAAATGAGGAAAGGCACAGGGTCGGATGTGTGACGTTTAAGTCTATAAGGAGTTGAGTGGTCGGCAGTTACACAAACCACAATTTCCTTTCCAATTAGTTCGCCAAGGAAACCATCAATTTTCTCCAAGTATTTTACTTTTTCCTCTTTAAGACCCCTTTCTCCAAAAGTATCTGAAAGCTTAAAATGTACAAAGAAAAAGTCGTATTTGTCAAATCTATTAAGGGCTTCTTTGATTTTTTTATCATCTTCTATAAATAGGGTATCCATCCCAAGGTAAGCAGCTACCCCTAGATAGAGATCTTTGTCTGATATTCCTAAGGCGGATATTCCATGATTGGTAAAGAAAAATGATTTTCCATGATAAATTCCAGCACCTCGTAAAAGCAGGAAGTTTGCCTTTTTTTCACCTCTTTTTTCTCTTTCTAGATTAACTGGGTGATTATTTAATTTACTAAAGACCTCTAGCAAGAATTCACGTACCTTTGGACTAATATCAAGATTTGGCTTCTCTCCGACCTTATATGTATCAACATCATCTACTAAAGTTTTCTCTATTCTTGAAATGAGCACGCCTCTATGCCCTATCGTTCTTCTGTAAATTATTCCATATTTTTCTCCTATTTTGTTTATTTCCTCCTCCAATACATCAAAACCATATTCTGTGTCCCCAGCTCGTCTGTCTAAGATAATCAGATCCTTGTCCACAGTAGCGAGATTGGCCCTAAAGACTAGATCCCCGATCTTTAATATACTCTCTCCAGTTCTTGCTTCATATCCCACAGCCTCCAAAACACCCCTTCCAGGGAAGTTGTCTAATGATTGACCAAGCAATATCCAATGAGCGATAGCGGATCCTGGAGATATAAAAAAGGGGAAGTGATGTAAACCGCACCTCCCCATTCTTGCAAGTTCATCCATATTTGGTGTAGACGCTTGCTCCAGAGCTGTGGGTTCGTCTTTATAGATCCTTTCTCCCATTCCGTCTATGACTATTAAAAATACCTTCTTCTCAGGCTTTGTAATCCTTACAACTTTTTCCTTTATCATACTTCTATTGCCTTATCCAAAAGAATTCTCCTTTCGGCACTGGCAACAATTCTTCTTGTCCTTTCAATTACATCCGGGTTTACTGATATGCTAGTTATCCCACATCTTACTAGGAATTCTACGAACTCAGGATACAGGGAGGGGGCCTGTCCGCAAATAGAACTTGTTTTTCCCATTTTTCTACAAGCCTTTATCACTTTTTCAATAGCTTTTAGTACTGCTGGGTTTCTTTCATCAAAAAGATGGGCCAAAAGCTCATTGTCCCTATCCACTCCAAGAACTAGTTGAGTAAGATCATTTGATCCAATAGAGACACCATCCACGTACTTTAGAAATTCCTCTATTAGGAACACGTTAGATGGTACTTCTACCATCATCCAAAATTTGAAGTCCCTGTCTTTAAAGAATCCCTTTCTTTCTAGAATTTTCCTAATACTTATTAATTCCTCTACGGTTCTAACAAAGGGGACCATTACCCATAGATTTTTTAATCCGAAGTCTTCCCTGACTTTCTTTATAGCGTCAAGCTCTATTTCAAAAACATCTATATCACGAATATACCTGGACGCCCCTCTATACCCAAGCATTGGATTAGCCTCTTCTGGTTCATATTTCTCCCCTCCTTCTAGGTCCCTATACTCGTTGGTTTTGAAATCAAAGAATCTATAGACAACAGGCCTTGGATAGAAAGCTCTTGCAATTCTGGCTATCCCCTCTGCAAGCTTGTTTACAAACTCTTCTCTTTTCCCAGTCTCGATAGCATATTTGGGATGGATACCTATCTGCGCTACCATAAATTCCGCTCTTAAAAGCCCTACTCCATCTACGGGAAGTTTAGCTATTTTCTCTGCAGTTTCAGGATCTGAAATATTAACATAAATCTTTGTAGCCGTAGGTAAGTAAGAGACTAGAATTTCTTTTGTTGGTATTTCAATTTTCCTTTCCTCCACGAGCAAGGATTTCACATCTCCTTCATAAACAACACCTCTGGTAGCATCCACTGTAATTATTTGATTATCTTTTAGGACTTTTGTAGCATTTCCAGTTCCTACTATACAAGGGATCCCCAATTCTCTTGATACTATTGCTGCATGGCTGGTAATTCCGCCCTCATCTGTAACAATAGCAGCAGCGATGCGCATAGCTGGGACAAAATCTGGATTTGTCATTTTTGTTACTAAAATGTCTCCTTTTTCCATTTTTCCAAGCTCAGATGGGTCAAGGATTATTTTTACTTTTCCAACAGCAACGCCTGGAGAGGCTGCTAATCCTTTCAAAAGAGGTGTCAGCTTTATTTCTTTTGTCTTTTCAATCACCTCGGGCTTTAATGTGGTAATCGGTCTTGACTGTACAATGTAAATTTTCCCTTTTTCAAAAGCCCATTCTATGTCTTGGGGCCATTTGTAATGTTCTTCTATTTTTTGACATATTTTTGCCAATTCTATTATTTTTTCATCTGAAAGCTTTTGCAATCTCCTTCTTCCTGGAGGAACCTCTATCTCTACATTTTTCTTTTGTTCATAATCATAAACAATCATTTTTTGTTGTTCAGATATTTTTTTCTCTATTATTTCCCAATTATCTGGATCAATCTCATAATAATCCGGAGTGTATTTCCCTCCTACGATTCCTTCTCCCAAACCATAAACAGCTTCTATTATTATGTGATCATTAGCTCCAGTTGGGTGTTTAGTAAAAGCCACTCCAGAAACTTCAGAATCTACCATTTTCTGAACTATTACACCCATACCTATCTGCAGGTGATCAAATCCATGTTGTTCTCTATAAAAAATAGCCCTTGCCGTAAATAAGCTAGCCCAGCACTTCTTAACAGCCTTTATTACATCCTCCTCTCCCTGAACATTTAAAAATGTTGACATCTGTCCTGCAAAAGATGCTGTTAGCAAATCCTCTGCTGTAGCAGAGCTTCTTACTGCAACTCTTGCAGGATAGGGTTCTATGAGACTATAAGCCTCTTTTATTTCGTTCTTTATTTCCTCAGGCATCTCTTTGGATAAAAATAACTCTTCTATTCTTTTTGATGCTTGTCTCAAACTTTCAGGATTTGTTTTGTCGGTTTCTTCTAGTACCTTCTTTATTTCTTCTTTTAATCCTGTTTTTTCAATGAAGTCAAAGTAAGCATTGGCATTTATAACAAAGCCTGGCGGCACTGGAAACCCAGCATTATACATTTCTCCAAGGCTTGCAGCTTTACCTCCAACTTTCTTTGTATCCTCTTTTTTTACCTCAGAAAACCAGTTAATATATGCCATATCCTCTTTTTAGAATTTCCAAATAAAAAGATAATTTATCAGTTTTTGGTGATACTACCAGAGTATTCTAAAATAAATCTCTTTTTTTGTTATTTTTTCAATTATTAATCTCTTTACAAATAAATATTTCCAAATATCGCTTAGCAAAAACCTGGGGTCCACCTCAGGGATATCCATCCTAGCAATCATTCCTCTCCTTTTCACTGGAAGCTCCTTTCCCAACACTTTTATACTTTCAGTTACTAACTTTCTATCCCATTCTTTTACCTTTTTAATATACTCCTCACGAGGATTTGGTATCTCGATTATTGCTGAAACATTTTGGAAAAAGTGATCAAAAGCTTCATCAGAAATGAGAAGCAAGTTTATCCCAAAAATAGAGTATCCTAAGCTAGCTTCTTCTTGGTTTTTATAAGTTAATAAGTAGTAATCGGGATCTTTGGTTCCAAAAACATCTATCTTACTTAGTCCAAATCTTCTCTCAAGCAAGGGAAAGATTTCATCAAGTAATGGATATATCTTTTTTGCATAGCAAATTGGTAGGTTGTTTAATGACCAAAGGAAAAAACTTAAACAATTTTGAGCAATACTTATTCGGTATAATTTTATTAATAAAGAAGAAACTGCAGAAAGTAATGATTCAGGGTTCTCATTTATTTTTAATTTTGTTTTCTGAAGGATAAAAGAAATTTTTGACAGAACTAAACTTAATTTTTTAAAAAATAAAAAACTTTTTGTTTTTATAGGAATTACAATACCTTCTTTTGTTGAAATACCCATTATTTCCCTTAAGAACTTCAAAACTTCGGGTTCTAGTAAAGTCTTATTGGAAATTCCAAGGACAAAAAGCTTTTCTTTATAAGATAATTCGTCAATCTTTTTTCCTATCAACCTCTGCCTTAGCTTTATTAGGCAATTATATAAAGTATAAAAGTCCTTGCAAAGGGGGGCAAGATATTCAAAAATGTAGAAATCCCAACTCTCTTTTAGACTATAGTCAAAAATTGGTTCATATTTATCAAAAACCATTATTTCCACCCAAATCAGTGACAGCAGCCCTCATCAGATTTCAGACCTTTCGAGCCTCATCACATAGAAATTAGACAAAAAGAAATTAATCAGCTTTCCTGTAACTCATCATTTATCAGCTTCACGAAGATTCATCCTCAGTAATATTACCAACCTCAATTCTATTATTATCTAGATCTATTAGGGAATAAAATCCAAGATACGCAGGTCCAGGATTAACAAAAACCGTATCCCTTTTTTTAACAATTTGCTCTCCAAGGAAGAAATTTTCATGTATATGTCCGCTAATTACAAATTTTACCTTCTTTTTAATTAGCTCATCTCTAAATTTATACATTTCTGGAGAGGAAAGACAACTTCCATACATTATCTCAACCCATCCAAGAGACCCAAGAATACTAGGAAGTAACTTAAGAACCTTCTCTATTTTAAGATTTAATTTCCATTTTTTCCCAACCATTCTCCCAATATATTCAGCTTCTTTCTTTAGATATTCCAAGCCAATAAGAGTGAGCTCCTTTACCTTTTCATTAAGTTTAACCTTTTTTCCTGGAGCGCAAACCTCTTTTATTTTTTTCTCTTGCATTTCCATTATCTCTCTTAATAGGGGAAAGAAAGGAAAAATCCCCATACCTCCACAAGAGATTGATACCCCATAGACTGTTTTATCTACAGTCTCTGGAAAAGGATCGTGAGTTACTACCAGCTTTGGTTTAAATTCTAAGAAGTCCTTATATTCCCGGATGTTTAGCCTAACTGGTTTCTGACCATGGGAGGCATAGGTCTGGGATCCTGGAATTAGGAGCACTTCTGGAAGATAAAAAGTGTGTTTATAGGCATGCGAGAAATCTTCATGACTCCCTGGGAAGTGAATTATTTTCCTTCCGATTTTCTTTTCAATTTTCCATAGCAAATTCTTTACTTTTTTAGAATTTTTCTTTCCTCCAGCCCAGAAATCACCGTTTATTATTAAAATATTAAACTCCTTTTTCTTTAGGAATAGTAACCATCTGTTTAGGAGTTTAATTCTTTCTTTCCTTTTGAATAACTCTAAATGGAAGTCTGAAGCTAGTAAGATTTCCATGCTGAATATCATTACCTTTAGAGAATTTGTATTTTAAAGAATAAATTATTCCATACATGAAATTACGGACCTCTCTCCAAGGATCTGCCCAGATAGGCACCACTTTTGTATATCTTCCTCTATATTTTGTTTTTATGAAGCCTTCTAACCTTCTATAAAGTCTTCCCATTTTTGGGTTTTGTACTAATCCGTTAGCAAGAAGGTATAAGGTAATAGCAGGAACTCCAAAAAATCTTATCTTTTCTTCAAGAATTCCCTCCATCAAAGAAGAAAGCTTTATCCATTTTGGGTTTGTTGCCTCTTCTGTTTCTAGAAATCTTTCTTTTTCTCCAAACAGTAAAAGTTCTAATACCAATACAAGAAAGCCTGTTTTTCTATCATAAAACCATCCCAAAGGGGAAATATTAGAGACATGCGGAAGCGTCCATCCATCTTCTTCTTTTATACATCTCACTCCGACCATTACAGAAGCTTTAGGAATTGAGAAAGATGAAAGGTACCTTTCATATTCCCAGAACTTTTCGGTATAAAAAGAAGTATAACCCGCAGCGTAGTCCTCCCTTCCTCTAATAATACATAAAACATTGGGATCTTTTCCATAGTTTTCATCAAAAATTACAGGGATTACGACAACGGCCATTTTATTAATAGGTTTTCCATACCTTAAGGAAGTGAAAAATGTACCTAAAGACAAAGACCAAGCAAGCCTTCCCAGAAATGCCTTAAATCTTGAAATTAGAAGCCCACATAAAGTAGGCATGGGTATTGAGGTTTCCATAATATTTTATCCCTATCTAGTAATTACATTTTTTCAGGCAAAGAAATATTTAGCAAGGAATAGATTTCCTTCATTATCCTGTAAAAAGCCATAACTAGAAATATTCTAAATAATCTAGCATTTTTATTTTTTTCAAGCAAGACTTGCCATTTTTCATAAAATTTATTAAAAAGCATTGAAAGTTCGTATAAATACCTAGGAATTAGATGAATCGAATATTTTTTATAACAATTTTCTAGAAGCTCTCTAATTTCTAAAAACTTCCTTAGAATAGAACTCTCTTCTGGAGCGGGGGAATAATCTATCTTATCAATTTCATCAATCTTTGGAATCTCTGGAAGCCTTCTTAATATCCCATTTGCCCTAACAACAGAATAGGCAACCGGAATATGAGAAAATCCCTTTGTATCCAATATTTTTTTCCATTCAAATACTATGTCTTTTGATGGATCATATTTTAGAATAAAGAAGATTATTGCTCCAATAGCAATTTTCCATGAGGTTTCGTCTATCTTCTCACGTTCAACTTTCTTTTCCTTTAGCATTTTTCTTTTTACTCTTAATTTACATTTTTTTATCGCATCCTCGGTTGTAACACCAATCCCCTTTCTTGTTGAGAATTTTTTAATACCTTCTTTGGTCTTTGCTAAGACTAAGCCAAATTTGAGATGATAGACCTTATCCCAAAAAGGATAGCCTAGTAGCCTAAGAATGGCCTTTTGTTGTTTAAAATGTGTTTCTTGCTCTCGAGCCACTACACAAATTCTTAAGTCGTATTTATATTTCTCGTAAAGGACTATTGCAGCTGCAGTATCTCTTGTCAAATAAAGAGTTGTTCCATCCGATTTCTGGAGTACAGGCCTATCCAATCCAAATTTAGTTAAATCAACTCTTATAGTCCCGTTTTCTTTTAAAGCTATCCCTTTCTGGAGACATTCTTCAATAAGTTTCTTAGCCCTTTCTAAATAATAACTTTCTCCATTTTCGTCTTCATATCTTAAGTTAAACCATCTATACCAGGTTTTTCTCAAACGATCCATCATTAGCTTGCAGAAAAGAGAGTGAATTTTTAGGGTTTCTGGATCGGCCAGCTCCAGTTTCATATGCTCCTTCTTTGCTTCCTCCCAGAGCTTTGGATTTTTCTCTTTTTCTTTATGGAATTTCCTATAAAGTTCCATTAAGTACTTCACACCCTCTTTTTTAACCCGCTCTAAATCCCCCCATTTTTTATAAGCATAAAGCAAGGATCCAAATCCAGTCCCTAGGTCCCCAACCCAATTTACTCCAATAACCCTATCTCCAAAAAGCTCAAATATATTTCTTAGGCAAGATCCAATTATAGCACTTCTGAAGTTTCCATAATGAGGAATTTTTCCTATGTTTGGAGAAAAATAGTCAAGAACTATTATTTTAGAATCTTTTTCCTTCTTAAGCTTATAAATAAAATAATCAATGCCCCGCTCCAGAATGCCCCCTATAAGTTTCTTCCAGATCTCTTTATAGTTTAAGAAAATATTTAAATTTCCCTTCTTTATCTCTACTTTCATTATATAGGGCTCCTCTTTTATTTTTTCTATTATTTCATCCCTTTTCTCTTCTAAATTATGTTTTTTAATCAAAAAATCAAAACCGTAGAGAGTTAGATCACCAAACTCCTCTTTTTTTGGCACGCTCAGCCTTACTGGCTCTTTAACTCCAAAATTACTTAAGATTTTACTTATCTCCAGTTCTAGGTCAGAGACCAATTCCATGGAATATTTCAATATATAGCGATTAGAGTATTACTCCAAATTTCTTTAGACTTATTTTTCTAATTTAAAGAATGAAGAAAAGGAAGGGAGGGCAAGCAGACATCTCTATTGCTACTGCCGGACATATTGATCATGGTAAAACAACTCTTGTCCAGGCCATTACTGGAGTTTGGACATCTAAATATACTGAGGAGCTTAGAAGGGGCATAACAATAAAGCTTGGATATGCTCTAACAACAATTTGGAAAAGGAAAAATGTAGACCCTCCCTCTTGCTATTTTTCTGCATTGGAAACCGAGGAAGATGCAGATCCATTAAGAAAAATATCCTTTGTTGATGTCCCTGGTCATGAAATGCTAATGACTGTTATGATTTCTGGAGCGGAGTTAGTAGATGGATGCCTTTTTGTAATAGCAGCCAATGAGCCATGCCCAAGACCCCAAACTAAAGAACATCTAAAAGTTTTGGAAATATGTGGAATTAGAAATATTGTCATAGCTCAAAACAAGATAGATACTGTAGATAGAGAAAGGGCAAAGGAGAATTATGAAGAAATAAAGAATTTTATTCAGGGGACAATCGCAGAAGATGCTCCAATAATACCTGTTTCAGCTCAGTTTTCAGTTAATATTGATGTATTGCTAGAAGCCATAGAGAGATTTATCCCCACTCCAGAAAGGGATTTAGAGTCCGATCCACTCTTCCTCATAGCTAGAAGTTTTGACGTTAATTTGACAGGGAAAGATCCTGAGAAACTGATAGGTGGGGTAATTGGAGGGGTTCTTAAAAGAGGAAAACTAAAGGTTGGTGATGAAATAGAAATAAGGCCTGGATTTATAGATGAAAAAGGAAATTGGGAGCCTATTTTTACAAAAATAGAAAGCATATCTGCTGGAGATGAGCTAATAGATGAGGCCGCTCCAGGTGGTTCAATAGGAATAGCAACCCAACTGGATCCATATCTTACTAAGGAAGATAGGCTAGTTGGGAATGTTGCTGGAAAGCCTGATAGACTTCCTCCAGTTTTTAATCACTTGGAGCTTGATATAACCTTGCTGGAGCGGGTAGTTGGAACAGAAAAAGAACTAGAAATGGCGCCGCTCCAGAAGAAGGAGAAGCTATTAATAAACGCGTGGACAGCAAAATCAATTGGGGTTATAGAGAGAATAGGGGACGGAGTTGAAGTATCACTTAAATATCCAATTTGTATAGAGGAAGGAGAGCGAGTTGCTATAAGCCGGAGAATAGCTGGAAAGTGGAGGTTAGCAGGATATGGAATAATAGGTTAACTTCGGATTATGGTTTATTAAAATATAGTACTACTAATAAGTTATGAAAAGAGAGTCCACTATAGTAATAGGAGAGGCACACGTTTCCAATTATTTGGCAATATATTTGGAGTTTGAAAGCAAAATTGTAAATATCCTAAGGAAAACTTTAGATTTGGCGTCTCTCATAAAAATTGATGAAAATGATCTTTCTTCTTGGAATTTAGAAGGTATTTTAAGAGAATACTACAGAAAAGTATTGCCCTTACTTGCCGGATTTTCTTATTTACTAGGATATACAGAAAAATCTCTGAAGACTTTAGAAAATCTTATCTCAGAGTATGAAAGGACTCTGGAGAAATTAAGAGAACTTAAAGAAGAATTGAAAAATCATAGGTATTTGCTTGTTCTAGAAGGGGTAAGAGGGGCTTGGGAAATTGCAAAGGAGAAATCTAAGGGTAAGAGATTGTTTAGAAAAGCATTGCCAGGGGTAATTCAGGATATTCTGGGTTTACTTGAGAGATGTAAAGATTGTGTCCAAGATCTTTTAGAATTTTTAAAAGATGCAGAAAAGAGAATAAACACATCCCAACAAAAGACTTTCGTTGAGCTCCTTGAGTCACCTTGGGAGATACTATATAAAGTTATCAGGGACATAGAAAAAAGAATAGAAAATGCAATTCCAGATCAATATAAATTATCTCAAATTTTCTCCGAAATAGTTGAGATTTATAGTGAATTACTTAACAACGCGGTTGAAGTTGTATATTTAGATGAAAAGGGCCTATCAGGATATCTTTATTATCTCCATACTATAGTAAATGAGAGGTATGGGCATGGATTTCTTAGTAGAGTAATCTCCTATGTGAGATCTCTTTCTTATCTTTTCAATATCCTCGGAATAAGAACAAAGAAGAAAAACACTTCCATAGTATGTGTCATAGGGAAAAGACATGCTGAACACCTTCGGTCACTTCAACCTTTGCTGAAGAGTTTTAAGGTAATTATCTGAACTAAATTTTCATTTCTATGGGGAAAGTAATAGGAAAAATATTACAGCTCAAAAAAACCTATAGAAGACTAAAAAGAAGCCCAGGCTTCTTTGGATTTTTTAGAGACTTAGTTAATCCACAGTATGAATATATTGAGGCTTTGAAAGGAGTTAGCTTTGAATTAAGAGAAGGGGAAATTCTTGGGTACATAGGGCCTAATGGAGCTGGAAAAACAACTACAATAAAAATACTTTCAGGGATACTTTACCCAGATTCTGGAGAGGTCGAAATACTAGGATACTGTCCTTGGAAACAAAGGAAGGAATATGTAAAGAATATTGGGGTTTGTTTTGTTGGAATAAGCCCTCTTTGGTGGTATATTCCTGCAGAAGATACCTTTTTACTTCATAAAGAAATATACGGATTGAGCAAGGATGAATATAAAGAAAGAATTGAATTATTTGATGAATTGCTTGGGATAAAAGAACTTTTAAAAATACCTCCAAGGAAAATGAGCGCTGGACAAAGAAAAAGATGTGAAATTGCGCTTACTTTTCTGCATAAGCCAAAAGTTGTATTTCTGGATGAGCCGACCGTATTCCTTGATGTCTTTGCTAAAGAGAAAATACATGATTTTATTAGAGAAATCGTTAGGAAAGAGAAGGTTACTGTAATGCTAACCACGCACATCCTCGGGGATATTGAGAAACTTTGTGATAGGATACTTATCCTGAACAAAGGAGAAATAATATTTAGAGGGACTTTAGATGACCTTAAGAAATACTTGCAAGTAAAAATAATAGAAATAGAGATAGAGGAAGAAATTAGCTTAAAGGAAATAGTTAAGGAATATCAGGTTGAAAAGAAAGGGAGTAAGCTTGTTCTCAAAGTACCACTCGAGGCTGTTAATCCTGTTTTGAAAGATTTGTTCGAAAAGTATAATATTAAAGATTTGAATGTTAGATATCCAAGTCTGGAAGAGGTAATAAAAGAAATATGCGGATAAAGCCCTATCTCTTTGTTTATAGAAACATTTTGAAAGGATATAAGGAATTCAAATGGGATCTGATAAATCCGCTTCTTGGAGATACTGTAGAATTTCTCCTTTTGCTTACTATTTGGACTGCATTCTTTTCTTTAAATAAAAGCTTTCTTGGCCTATCTTTCAAAACTTTCCTATATTTCCTTGTTTTTAAAGAAATAACCGAAGTCTTTGTTATACTTGTTATCCGAAGCTCAGGTATCTTGCTTGAGTATGTTAGGGGAGGGGGATTTACTGATGCTCTTCTAAAACCTCTAAATCCCTTTCTTTATTTCTTTATCCGTCACTCCTTCTTTCCCGTAGGAAGGGTCTTTAGAGTTATATACTCGCTAATTGCTGCCTTAATTTTTGGATTAGATCCAAAGAAGCTACTGTTTGGCATTATTCTTTCAATATTTTCTGGCCTGCTCCTAGCATTAGCCTTTTCTTTTATTGGTATCCTTTCAGCAGTCATAGATATTGATTTGCATTATTTTGGAGAGTTACTGTATAAGTTTTCAAGATATCCTACTCACATATATAGGGGAGTGCTATTTTTTCTCTCAAACTTGCTTGTTCCAGCTTTTCTCTTAGGGACATTTCAACTAATTCTTTCCGTTATTAAAATAAAAGAGTTTGTATTTATCTATTCCATTATTTCCGCAATTTTGTTTCCAGCACTTATCCTCCTAAACAAAATATTTTCAAAGAAGTTGCTGATGAAATATGAGGCTTATGGTGCTTAGAAAATATTTTTCTTACACAAAAATATGGATAAAACATGGTTTGGTTTTTTATTATGATAGAATAATCGAATTTTTCCTAGATTTTATAATACCAGTCCTAGTTCTTTCCTTTTTATGGTATAAGGCAGGTTTTATTGAAAGCTATGAGTACTTTTTACTTGTCTACCTTGCTGGAATGTTAAGTTGTGCAAGACTTCCTGCTCGCTTTGAAATCTTATTAAGGACAGGAGAATTTACAAAAATTCTAAATGAGCCTTCAGATCTTTGTTTAAGGGCGTATTTTTCATTATTGGGAGGAAAAATTTTGCATATTCCAATGTTATTTTTCATATTTTTCTTCTTATTTCTAAAAAATGCTAAAGGTACTTTACTTATCTTGCCTTTCCTGCCTTTTATCTTCACTTTAAGCTTCTTCTATTACTTCTTTCTTTCCTTTGTAGTATTTTACACTGAGTCTAGCTGGGGAGTGAGATGGGTAACCCGAATGATTACTAGCTTATTGGGTGGCAGAGTACTTCCTTTTCCTATCTTAGAAAAATTTTTACCTATCTTAAGGTACCTTCCTTTTCGCCTTCTCTACTCCTCTATCTTTAATATTTATACCGGTAAGGAAGACTTTCTCTCTTTGGTTTTCTTGTATTCTTTCTGGATTTTTTTCTTTTTTATACTAGCCAAGATAGTTTGGAATAATTGCTTAAGAAAATATAGAGCATATGGGGGTTAGGGTTTACTTTCATGTAATAAAGCTTGTCTATAAGGATGAGATGATTCTATTTTTGAATTTCTTAGCAAGTATAATCGAGGATATTTTAGGCGTAATTTCGCTTATTGCTTTTTGGTATGGAATTTTTCTCTTTTCAAAAGATTTTTTTGGTTTATCTTTCTCTCAAATAATGAGATTCCTTCTTTTTTTCTATATAGTCTCAAGACTTACAATAAAAGCTTCCAGCTTCTCTTCAGGCCTCATTCATTCACTAAGATCTGGAACATTTTCCCTTAATTTAACCTATCCTACTTCCCCTTTCCTCTTTGAGGCTTCACATTACCCAATTAGGTTGGGAGAAGCAGCTTCAATCCTTATTTTGTTTTTTCTTAATATTCTCTTAGGAAACTTTGACTCTTCATTAATAATTGGCATTCTTCTATCTTTTTTCTTTTCCCTCTATCTCTCCCTTTTA
Source organism: Candidatus Woesearchaeota archaeon (assembly GCA_964471255.1). Taxonomy (GTDB): domain Archaea; phylum Nanobdellota; class Nanobdellia; order CAYMVK01; family CAYYFB01; genus CAYYFB01. The sequence goes on along the minus strand of CAYYFB010000003.1, from coordinate 136,276 downwards.
ATAGTTTCTTTATCTTTACTTTTTAACTCAACGGAAATAGGGCACGATTTTAGAAGCTTTCTCTCTTTGCTTGGTCAGATGCCAACCACAATTTATAAAGGAATTTTGTTTGTCCTTGCAAACATTGTTTTCCCAGCCTTCTTACTGGGATCTTTCCAGTTTTTATTCCCATTTGGATATGGGAAGATAATAAGATATTGGACAATATTTACGCTTCTTACTTTTCCTCTTGTTCTTCTCTTTTTCCTGCAAGCATGGAAAAGAACTTTAAAAAAGTATGAAGGATATGGCCTTTAATTCCATAAAGGCAGGGATAAGATATGGCATTTGTTGGATAAGGGAGGAAAATGAGTTTAAGGTAGATAGGATACTGAGATTAGTAACTCCCTTCCTTTACTTCTTTGTTCCAGCCCTAATATGGTATTGGCTAGGTTTTTCCAGATCTTTAGAGTATTTTTTTGTTGTTCATTTCATAAGCCTTCTCTTTTATCCTTATGCGCTCTTTGATAGGGTTTACTACCAGTTCAGACATAAAGGAGCATTACCAGAACAGCTTAGACCGCTAAATATTTTCCTATATTTTTACATTGGATTCTTAATTTGGAGTGTAATTTGGGTTTGGGACCTAATTCCTTATATTTTGATTGGATTCATTATCAAACCAAGCCTTATAGGGATCTTAAGATCGTTACCATTCTTTTTTCTCTCCTATACCTACGGCTTTTTTGTAAATTTATTTTTTGCATCTCTAACCTTTTATACAGAGCATTCTGAGGCACTTTATAGGTCATTTTATCTCATAGAAGATATTTTAGCAGGCAGTATAATTCCAATCCCTATTCTTAGAAAAGTCCATTGGATATTGAATTTCCTTCCATTTCAATGCAGATGTGGCCTAGTTTGGGATGTTTATTTAGGAAAGAACATTCTTAAAGCTTTTCTTTTATACCTTTTCTGGATCTCCTTTTTTGGAATTCTTTCTTTTATTATTTGGAAAAAGGGAGAAAGAAGGATAGAAATATTTGGTGTTTAAAATGTGCCTATTATAGCAATAGACAATAATAATTATTATAAATTATGGCTGAAGGGGAAAGGACAAAAACTGTTAAGTTTAGAATACTAAGACCAGTAAATCCAGATGGAATCAGTTTTGTTAAGTATTGTTGGGGAGCATTGATAGGCCAGCTAGGAGAAGAATACATGAGAAAAAACAGAAGGGAAATTAGCAGGCTAATTCAGAAACTGGGATTCAAACTTGATGAGCTTTCAGAAGGAGGGGTAATAGAGGGAGATATAGGTCTAATATTAGAGGATAATAAGCCAGCAAGAATGTATGCAGAGAATATAAAGATATATACACCAACCAAAGAAATAAAAGAGAGAGTTGAAGTTTCTCTTTAATTTTCCAAATTTCTTTTTCTATAATAATTTTCTCTTCTATTTTTAATAGCCATAAGTTTTCTTAAAAAAAGAGGACTTTCTAGGCAAGGAGGACTAGATGGATTGCTCTTTAAATCTCTTATCAGTCTGTCCAAAGTTGCTGCACAATTTTCAGAAGCCAGAATGTCTCTCATAGCAACTTTTCCTCCTCTTGCTCTTCCACCAAATGATAAAGTAGGCACACCGCAAAGGTCCTCAAGAAGTCTAGCTAGCCTTCTTGAGATAGGGTCCCCCTTAATATATCTAAAAAGCTGCATTCTTAATTCTCCCTTTTCTATTCCCTTCAAAATTATCTCCCTCAAAGTATAAGTTGTAATGGAAGGAAATCCATCCTCACGCAAGATATCTCGCAGTTCTTGTAGAGCACAAATTCCCAGACTATCTACGGTTTCTTGGATTCTAGGAAACAAGTATTCCCTATTATACCTACCGCCACGTCTTCTATATCTGGGCGCCATAATTTTCTATGGATCTGGAAATAATTCATGAAGAAATTAAGAAATGCAAGAAATGCCCCTTATGGAAAGAAAGGAAAAATCCTGTTCCTGGAGAGGGAAATCCAAAATCTAAAGTTATGCTCATAGGGGAAGCTCCAGGAAGGGAAGAAGATTTACAGGGGAGGCCATTCGTTGGGAAAGCAGGTAAAATACTGGACCAAATAATTGAATTTTGGGGATTTAAAAGAGAAGAAGTTTATATTACGAATATTCTAAAATGTAGGCCTCCAGGAAATAGGGATCCAAGACCAGAAGAGGTAGAGGCCTGTACACCTTTCTTGGTGAAGCAATTAGAAATAATTAACCCAAAAGTTATAGTTTGTGTAGGTAGGCATGCTATGAATTGGGTTTTTGAAAGATATGGACTTGGGAAAACATCAATAAGCAAAGTAGCTGGAAAAACTTTTGAGAAAAATACGCTTTTTGGGAAAAAATATATAATGGTAATTTATCATCCTGCAGTCGCCCTTTGGAGGCCTGATATGAAGGAGAAAATATGGGAAGCTGCAGAGGAGCTAAAGAAGAAGTTTGATGAATTAAAGTCTAGGGGAGAAATTTGAAATTGATAATTGTCTTTTAGAACCTTTTTAAGTTTAGCAATTATTGAAGTAGATATAGTAGGTGGTTAGGATTGTTTGGAAGCTGGCAGAGAAATTAACCCAGATTGAGGTAAGGATACTTGATTTGCTAAGTGATGGAAAAGAGAGAAAAGTTGAGGAAATATCAGAAGAATTAAACGAAGATTATGCAAGAGTTTCTAGAGGGTTAATGTTCTTGGAGAACAAAGGGCTTGTAGTTCATAGGGAGGAGGAAAAAGAGGAAATTATAGTTACAGAAAAGGGAAGCATATATCTTGAGAAACTGCTTCCCGAAGATTGTTTGTTAGACCTTCTTACACAAAAAAGCCCAATTGATATAAAAGAAATTGAATTAAGCGAAGAAGAAAAAATAGCAGCCATAGGAGTTCTTAAGAGATTTGGAATAATTGAAATAAGAGAAGGAAAAATTTTCCTTAAAAAGAAAGAGTTATTAAATAGGACCCCAAGATTTAGAAGCCTAAAACTTGCTCCAGAAGAAATTGATGAATTTATAAAAAGGGGGTTGCTTAGAAAAGAGAAAAAAATTATAAGAATTTACAACATAACTGATCTTGGTAAGTCTGTTTTAGAAAAGGCAAAGAAATTAAATCTCCTAGATAAACTAACCAGAGAAATTATTATATCTGGAGCTTGGAAAGAGAGGAAATTTAGAAGATATGATGTGGAATCTCCTGTTCCAAAAATATATTTCGGAGCTCTACATCCCTTTAGAGAAGTCTTAAGGTTAGTAAGAAATGCCTTTCTGGAGCTGGGCTTTAGAGAAATGAGAGAATATGGATGGCTGGAAACATGCCTTTGGGTATTTGATACTCTAGTAACTCCTCAAGACCATCCAGCAAGAGATATGCATGATAGTTTTTATGCTGAAGGATTTGTAGAGGAAAAAGATAGGAAATTAATAGAAAAAGTAAAGGAAGTTCATAAAAAACTCTGGAAATATGAATATGATGAAAAATTGGCAGGAAAATTGATATTAAGAACTCATACTACTGCAGTATCAGCTCGAACAATGCATAGATTTAAAGAAGGGAAGTGGTTTATTGTTGGGAGAGTATTTAGAAATGAGAGAATTGATTGGAAACATTTACAGGAATTTTATCAAGTTGAGGGAATAATAATAGAAGAAGATGTTTCTTTATCTGTGTTAATAGGAGTTCTAAAAGAATTTTATTCAAAGCTTGGATTTAAGGAAGTTAAGTTTATGCCTGCCTATTTCCCATATACTGAGCCCTCGCTCCAGGTAATGGTTAAGATAGGAAACAAATGGGTAGAATTAGGAGGAGCTGGAATATTTAGGGAAGAGATTAATGAGATATTTGATATAAAATATCCAGTCGCAGCCTGGGGTTTAGGACTGGAGCGGCTAGCAATGATATATTACAATTTAAAAGATGTAAGGGATGTCTGGTATAGGACAAGAATTAGCTTCATTCAAAGTTATGGGAAGGTCCTATGGTAACAATTGAAATTAACCTAAAAAGACTGGAAGGCTTGGTAGGGAAAAGTAGGGAAGATATTCTTAATGCACTAGAAGATCTTGCTTGGGAGATAAGGGAAATTGATAATTTAGGAAGAGCAGTTCTGGAGCGCGATCCAGATAGAATAGATCAATTGAGTTTTTTTAGTATAGCAAGAGCGCTCCAGTGCTACTTTTCTGGAGAACCCAAGGAATATAAGATAGAAGAAGTAGGTGGGGAGCTAATAGTAAAAGAAGTTCCCTATAGGCCCTACGCTATTGGATTAATAGTAAAGGATGTTAGCTTGGATGAGGAGATCCTTAACTATCTAATTCAGTTCCAGGAAAAAGTTCATGATACTTTTGGGAGGAAAAGAAGGAAATTATCAATGGGATATTATGATTTGGATAAAATTAGGTTCCCGCTCCAGTATTCGCTTGAGGATCCAAACCAGATAGTTTATACTCCTTTGGGATGGGATAAAAAAGCCCCCGCTCCAGAAATAATTGCTAATCATGAAACTGGGAAGAAATATGGAGAAATAATAAGAAAGTATGAGAAATGGCCAGTTTTAAGGGATGCTGAAGGGAAAGTTTTGGCTCTAATTCCAATAGTAAATTCAAGGGAATGTGGGGAAGTGAGTGAAGGGACAAAGAATTTATATATTGATGTTACTGGAACGGATTTTGAATTAATAAATACTGTAGGTTCAATTCTGGCGTGCGATTTTTTAGATTTTGGAGCAAAGGTTGAGCTAGTTAGAGTTAAGGAGCTGGAGCGGGAGTTTAATTCTCCAATTCTTGAATACAAAGAAATGGAAATAGAATATGAAAAAATAAACAAAATAATTGGGAAAGACTGGAGCAGGGAAGAAATAAAGATGCTGCTCCAGAAAAGTGGACACTTGGTCAGGGAAAATAAAGTCTATGTTCCTTCCTATAGGAATGATATTAGGGATTACAGAGATTTGGCTGAAGACTGCGCCAGGGTATTTGGATATAGAAATCTCATTCCAAAGCTTCCAAAGAGGTATTCATTAGCAAAGCTTAGCTTTAGGACCAGAGTAATAGAGGAAATAAGAATCCTTTTAGCCTCTTATGGACTTGTAGAAGTAATGACACCAGCCTTGCTTCCCTCTCCAGTTCAAATAGATCTGATGAAATTCAGCGCTCCAGTAGTAAAAGTTCTGGAGAGCAAAGAGAGATATATAGATTCAATGAGAAGGTGGATGCTTCCTTCCTTACTTAATTATGTCAAAGCAAATAAGGGGGAAAAGCTTCCTATTAGAATTTTTGATATAGATTATGTTGTAATTCCTCCAAATAATAGTGAGCTTACTTTAGGGGTCTTGCTTTATGGAGAAGGGCAGGATTATACAAAAATAAGGCAAGTATTGGAGTACCTGCTCCAGAAACTGAGAAAGAGGGTTATAATTAAAGAAAAGGACTATCCTTGGTTTATAGAGGGAAGATCAGCATCAATACTTTTCCATGGAGAGGAAGTAGGATTCATGGGGGAAATTCATCCAGAAGTCATTCTTAATTTTGGATTAGACAGACCAGCTTCAGCTCTAGAGCTTTCTATAGAAAGACTTTATCATTTTGCCTAGTATGAAAGCAGCTGTGTTATATAGCGGAGGCAAGGATAGTACTTATGCCCTTTACTGGGCGCTCCAGAACGGTTATGATGTAAAAAGATTGCTTGTTTTTATTCCTAAGAGAGATTCGATGATTTTTCATGAAATTCCAAAAGGAATAGGAAAAATATTTGAAAAAGCTATTGGAATACCTACGATTGAAATAGAGACAAAAGGAAAGGATAGGGAAGCATTAGAGTTAGGAATAAAAAAATTAAGCAGAGAAGGCATAGAGTTATTAATAACAGGAGGTCTTGCATCTAATTTCCAAAAAAAGATTTTTTCTGGAGCAGCAAGGAAATATGGAATAAACACCCTTGCTCCAGCTTGGGGGGAAGATCCAGAAAATTATATGAGAGAAATCGTCAAAATCTTTAAATTTACAATTATAAAGATATCTTCAGAAGGAATTCCACATAATTTGTTAGGAAAAATTATAACTGGGGAGGATGTAGAGGATTTGATAAGGAGATCTAAGATATATGGATTTAATCCGGCCTTTGAAGGAGGAGAGGCGGAGACTTTGGTCTTATCATCCCCAGTTCATAAGAAAAAAATAGTTTTAAGAGACTTCTCTATAGAGAAAGAATCGGAGTATTATGCTTATTTGATTATAAAAAGGATTGAATTATTTGACTGAGAAAAGGAAAGGAATATTAGAGAATGAATATACATAGTAATAAGATATCTCTATCTCAATGGTAAGATAGGTTGTTGTAACGTTTTCTGGGACTTTTACTCTTATAGGGATTACAATAGGTCTTTTTAAACGCCCTGCTCCAGTATCAAACCTTCTATAAACTCTGCCAAGCTCCGCTCCAGGTGCATAGAAATATTTCTTTTCAATGAAAAATCCCTGTGGCTCTGCAAATTCAAGGGAGATTTCTTTTAGAAAATCTTTCTTTGTAGGGTTAGCGGGAGCGTAGGGGCTTGGTCCCTCTCGGCGTATTGGAGGTATTTCTGGGGGTGGGGGTGGAGTGGGAGGTTTCTCCTCTTTTGGAGCCTCTTCTCGAGGTGGGATAAAAGAGAAAAGTTCACCAACTATGCTAGCATTTATGTTTGAGGGATAGTATAGTCTAACCGAAATATTAGAAATTACTGGTAAAGTAGTGTTCTCGCAATCTATTACTGGGTAAGAAAATGCTGGAGTGGCTTTTAAAATGTTAACTGTGACTGTTAAGTTTTTAAAATAGTATCCTTTTTCTTTAAACTCAAGCAAATATGCTGGAGAGGCATTTATCTCAATAAGGAGCGGATGGGATCCTGGAGGGGAGATTTCGGGTTTCTCATAGGTTTGATAAATTTCCTCATCAGGGGTCAAATATATTGTTATAGATCTTTTCTGACTGTATTTAAAACAAATTTCTGGATATAACTTAAGATTCATCCCACTTGAAATCTGGAGGGGCCTTAACTCAGGAAATACTATACTCTCTTGTCCTCTTTTTGTAATTACTAATGAGCATCCTGGGAACTCCTTTTCTAACTCTCCTCCTATGTATAGAAAACTCCCTCTTAAGTCAATTTTACAAATATTTAATGGATTATCGAAATTTGTTGTAATTCTTATTCCTAAATCAAAAGGATATCTCGGGTATACACTCTTTGGCCCTATATAGGAGACGTTTATCTGGGGGGAAAGGTAAATGATTCTTGGTTTTGGTTTTGTTTTTTCAACACACCCAGTAAGGAAGATGGAAGTGAAAATTGATGCTAATATAATTAGAAAGATTTTCTTTTCCATCTAGGGTGGAGATTCTTTAAGAACTTCAACAAAGCTTGGAACTACTAATAAAAATCCGTCTACGATTCCTAATATCCTCCCTCCCCTTACCTCTACTACGCTCTTTATCTTATCGATAGCCCTTTTGAGTTCAGCTTTGTTTCTTGAAGCTATTGGGTTGTAATTTATTAGGATAATATTATCTTGTCTTATTTTTTGGATTATAAATCTTGTATCTCCAAATTTCCTTAGTTCTGTAATGTAAAATGTTAAGGCTTTTTCTCTTTTTTCTGTAGGAGCTTTTACTTCGATATAAACCCCTCTACTTTCGCCTCCAAGCCTAGAGAAGAACCTTTTCAGAGCATCTATCATATCTCCTCAGCCACCCTCTCCAGCAGGGCTATAATATTCCATACTTGAGTTCTTGTGTAAACTGGTATATTAGGTTCATTGCAAGCATCCTCCAGTAGGTGAACTGCAAGGTTTATTCTTGCCATTAGATCCTTCTCTTTTTTATTCAATTCTTCCTTTGCTTGTCTTACTTTTTCTTTTATATTCCTTGGTACTGTCCTATCTTCTAAGATCCTATCAAGAAGCTCGCATATTTGATCTATTTTTTCCTCAGCCATATCAACCACTTCTCATTATTCTTTTTTGTAAGTTTTCCATTCGCTTTTGTAAAGATCCTATTTCTTTCTCAAACGCCTTTATTCTTATTTCTATTATCTCCTTCGTTTCTTCCAAATCCTTTAACAGTTTTTCTTTTTCCCTCTCTACCATCACTGGCCCAATTATTTTGTAAGTTTTTCCTTGGGATTTTTTCAGTTCTTCCATAGCTTTTTCTATTTCTCTTAATTTTAGCTCAAAATTCTGCTTTTGAAGCAACAAAGTATGAATTCTATATTGAGTCAATTGCAGCTCTTCAATCAACTTCTTTTTTTCTTCTGCCAATTTTCCTCACCTCCTCTATAACTCTCATAAGTCTAAGGTAACTATTTAGGATGCCTCTTAGTTTTCCTAAGGTATCCGCATTAACTGATATTTTATTCTCATTAATTTTGACGTTCTTTTCGGCATCTATGCTTAAAATTTTGCTTTGGAATTTATTACAAAACAAAATAGCCTTATATTTTTTATCTTGCCTTGACATGTTTCAGAATTGGGGGTCTTTTTTTGTATATAATCCTCCCACCGCAATAAGGGCATCTTACTCTTTTCTTTATCTCCTCGGGTTTTATTTCTCTTTTACAAAATAAGCATGCATATCTTACCATTTGATTATTTCCTGCATACTACCTAAAAAGATTAAACATGAGAGTTTAAAATCCAAATAGCTTGAGATTGTATGGATGGGAAGTCAGCATTAGCTGGCTTTTTACTTTTCTGCTTTATTATTTCACTTCCTCTTAGTGTTCCATTAGGCCCAATAGGACTAATAATTCCATTTTTCTTCTTAATCTTAGCAATAATAGCAGCCAGCATTGTAATAATAAACCAGTATGAGAGAGGTGTGAAATTTAGACTAGGGAAATTTGTAGGGACACTTAATCCAGGTGTTAACTTTGTAATTCCATTTCTAGAGTGGGTCCGTAAGGTGGACATTAGAGTAAAGACTATAGATATTCCAGGGCAACAGGCAATTACCAAGGATAATGTTTCAGTAAGAATTGATGGCGTTGTCTACTACAAAGTTATAGATCCAGCAAAGGCAATTTTGAATGTAAAGGATGTAGAATACGCAATAGCAAGATATGCTCAGACAGTTTTAAGAGACATAGTAGGAAAGGTCGAGTTAGATGAGCTTTTGTCAGAAAGAGAGAAAATTGCGGAAGATATAAGGCAAATGGTTGATAAATTGGCTGATGAGTGGGGAGTAGATGTTCCAATGGTAAAACTTCAAGATGTTGCTATCCCAGAGTCTATGAAAAGAGCAATGGCAAGACAAGCAGAGGCAGAAAGAGAAAGAAGGGCAGTAATAATAAAATCTGAGGGGGAAGTAAAAGCAGCAGAAAACTTTGCCAAAGCATCTGAGATTATAGCAAAAAATCCAGCTGCTTTACATCTAAGAACCCTTCAGACTTTAGTAGATATTTCTTCAGATCCTTCAAATAAAATCCTAATCTTTGTTCCGTTTGAAACACTGAAACCATTAATAGAACTAATCAAAAAGGAGTAACTTTCTTTTTTATTTTATTGTATAAGCATTCCCAGTAAATTTCTTACCACACTTTTTACACTCAAAGATACCAGAAGCTACTCTTTTTACCGATTTATTAAGGCAATAAGGGCATAAAAGTCTCCTATTTCTGTAAAGTTTCTCTATTTCCCAAACCTTCTTCTTTAATTTAGCTCCATATCTTGGTCCAAATCTTGCTGCAGATCCTAGTTTTTTAGTGTGCATTATTATTTCCTCCTTGCCAAAAGTAAAAATCTTAGAAGTTGGAGCAAGGCTATTACAGTGGTTGCGACATAGGTTAATGCAGCAGCATTTAATACCTTTCTTATCATTTTCAATTCATTTTTACTTACTAACCTTCCCAAGAACCTCTCTGCCCTCCTTGATGCATCAAATTCAACAGGTAGGGTTACTAGATGAAATAAGACAACAAAGCTATAAAGATATGCTCCTATTTCTATTAGTCTAAAGTATCCCAAGATGAAACCGAGAAAGATTAGTGGGAATGCTAATTTGCTCCCAAAGCTTGCAAATGGGAATATAAAGCTTCTGGTTCTGAAAAAGAAATTCCCTTCCTTATCCTGCTCTACATGACCAACCTCATGAGCAGCTGCACTAATTGCTGTAATACTATCTGAGAAATAAGTGAAGTAAGAAAGGTTTACTGTCTTATTCTTCGGATTATAATGGTCAGTTAGCCAACCTCCAATGGCATTTATTTTTACATCCTTTGCATTTATTTCCTTCAGAAAAGAATCAGCAATATCCCTTCCCTTTAAACCCAGACTCGATCTTATAGATGAGTATTCTCTAAATACTTTTGTTACATAAGCATTTACGGCTATCCCTATTAAGAAACAAGACAATAGGAGTAGGAGGGAGATCATATTTTTCTTTTAATGAAAGGTATTTATTAGTTATGGGAATCTATCGATTTGTTCCTGCACTTTTTGTTCTAATCCTTTTGATTGGAACTGCGATAGTTATTTTCCAGGAAAAGCTAGAGATTCCAAGATTACCTTCCAGAGTTGGAGGAAAGTTTTTTAGAGAGGTATCATTGGAAGAGTTAGAAGAAATAAGCAAGGAATTGAGAAGGAGACCCATATTTGAGTACGGAATACGCAAGGCAATAGCAGCTGCTGAGGGTGCAGCCCCTGCTCCTGTTCCTGCTCCCCCTCCCGCTCCAGAAAGGTTTGCCAGGACAACTACAGTGTATAAAGGAGTTGAAGAATACGATATCATTAAGACAGATGGCATTTACATTTACGCTTTCTCTGATGGAAAGCTTCTTGTATTAGATAAAAATCTAAGCCTAATTAAAGAGACTGAGATACCTTTACTTTTTGGAGATATAAAGGGAATACTAACAGACTATAAAGGAAAACTCTTTATAATATCTGGAGATTGGGAGAATACTTTCCTTTATGAAACGAATAGAGAAGAGCTAGTAGAAGGAAAAGAGAAATTCAGAATCCTGAGAGCAAATGGTAGCTTTATTGATGCTAGATACAATGGGAAGTATGTAGTGATTATTACTAGGACATGGAATAGAATACCAATCTTTAAAGAAGGGAGGCAAAGATTTTTCATCGAAAGGGATGGACCTAAATCTTTAAGCTTTGTAAATGTTTATGTATTTAATCCAAAAAGCGGGAAGGTTGATACCTATTCATTTGAAGCCACAGATTTTGAAACCTGGACCTTTAAGGATAATATCTACTTAGTATTTTGGAATTATAGGAGATGGCCAGATATTGAAGAAATTGTAAAAGAATGCAAGATTTTGACTGAAGAAGAGATAAATTCCTTGCTGGCTTTATTAAGGGGTGAAGGAGTAGCTGAAATTAGCATTGAGACTCTAGAGAAAATCAAAGAATGTTATTTTAATGCATTAAAACTGACTTATTCTTCTATTATAGTAAAGATTAATCCTGATACAAAAGAGGTAATAGAAGGGGCAGTGCCTGGTAGGCTTCTCAACACTTTCTCTATTGATGAATATAATGGATGGGTAAGGGTTGCAACAACGATCAGAGGATTTGTTCCAAGTAGGGAATTGAGAGAATTAATAAGAGGAAATAATATCTATGTGCTTGATTCAAGCAATTTGGAAGTTGTTGGATCTCTGGAGGGCCTTGAGAAGGATGAGGAAATTTATGCTGTAAGATTTCTAGGGGACAAAGTGCTACTAGTAACCTACAGAAGAATTGATCCCTTCTTTGTAATAGATGTAAGTAATCCAGAAGAGCCAAAAGTGTTAGGCAGATTAAAAATACCTGGCTACAGTACTTACTTACATCCAATCAATGAGACATGGATTTTAGGCATAGGGTGGGAAGAGGGAAAAGTAAAGGTGAGCTTATATGATATAAGCAATTTTTCCAATCCTATAGAAATAAGCAAGCTAACCTTGGAAGGCTTCTCCAGGTTCTCACATAGATTTAGATCAGACACTTATAAGGAGTTTTTGATAGATGAGGACAACAAAATGATATTTCTTCCAATTAAGAAAACCTACTACATATGGAGAGCTTATACAGAGGAAGAAATTACTCCAGAAGATTATTTGGCAGTAGTTTCTTATGAAGGAGGGGATTTATTGCTAGAAGCAAAATTGTTACATGACTCTGTAGAAAGATCTTTCTATATTGGGCTAAATCTCTACACCTATTCAAGACACCCATTTCTAATCAAGAAATGGGAGTACTTTAGCTGGGAAAAAGAAAAAGAGTTCTCTCTAACAAGTAGCTCATAATCTTCTCTTTTTATCTGTTTATTTTAAAGCAATCAATTTTTAATTATACTCTATTGTAAAGTGTGCACGAGTGGAGCTTGGCTGAGGAAATAATTGAATATTCCTATCAAAATCCAGGAAAGAAAATAATAGTTTGGATTGGAGAACTGCAGCAAATAGATGTTGGCCTGCTCCAGATTGCGATAAAAGAAATAGCGAAGGTTAAAAAAATAAAAATAGATTACGAAATAAAAACAGAGAATGTAGAGCTAGAATGCTTAACTTGTGGAAAGAGATGGAGTCCTAATTTAGAAAACCTTTCCGAAAAAGAGAAGGAGGTAATTCATTTCCTTCCAGAAACCTGTCATGCCTTTCTCTCTTGCCCAAATTGTGGGAGTTCCGATTTTAGGATAATAAAAGGAAGAGGGATAAGAATTGAAGTTAAAAAGTCCAGAGCTTGAATTAATTAGAAAGAGATTTAAGAATGTAAAAAAGATAATAGCAGTTTCTGGAGCGAAAGGAGGAGTAGGTAAAAGTACTGTCTCATCCCTTCTTTCTCTAAAATTATCAGAAAAGAATGTAGTTGGACTATTTGATCTTGATTTCTTCAATCCATCTTGTCATGTTATCCTCGGAATAAAGCCAACTTTTAAGGAAGAGAAAGGAATAGTTCCTAGTAAATATTTTGGTATTAAATTTTTTTCTATAGTTAGTCTCACTCAAAAACCACTAGCTCTGCGTGGAGAGGACCTGACTAGAGCGCTATTTGAGCTATTCAAAACTATAAGATGGGGGCATTTAGATTATCTTATAATAGATTGCCCTCCAGGGCTATCGAATGTTTTTCTAGATTTATTAAGACTAAGATTAAATATTTCTTTTCTTTTAGTTTCCACCCCTTCTTTGCTTTCATTTTCCTCTTTATTAAGACAGATAGAGCTGCTCCAGAAAAGAGAAGCAAAAATTATTGGAATAATTTGGAATATGGTAAGAAAAGATGAAGAAATAGCCTGTTACAGGAAAAAGATAAATATCAATAGCATAATAATCCATTTTGACCCTGAATTTGACAGAAAAATTGGAAATGTTAGTTCGATTAAAAGTAGCAAGCTTTACCAAGAGATTGGGAAAATAGAAGATTTTTTGAATTAATTCGTTTAAGGTCTAGAGATATTAAGTATGGGAAGCAAGGGAGCAATATTTCTTATTTTAGCACTTGGAATAATTGTTCCCTTACTCATTCTTTCTTTTGGATGGAAAAAGGAAAAAATAAATGAACCTGTTACGCAAAAGAAAAACTTAACATCATCTACAGTACTATTCTTTGAATCTTTAACCTGCCCCCATTGTGCAAGGTTAAAACCAGTTCTTTATGACCTTAAGAAGCAACATAATTTTACGTTAGTTGATATCAAAATTGAGAGAAATAGAAAGGCATTTAATGATTTTCTGGAGGAAAGTGGGTTAAATGAGAATCTTGTCCTAAGAATAGACAACATTTATTTAGGAACTGGGATTGGAACTCCAACTCTACTAATAAATGGGAAATATATAATGATTGGAGAATTTTATTCCAACCTTACTAGATGTGTTAGGTATGTTTACAATGGAAAAGATTGGTATTTGTGTCCTTCTGGAAAAAAGCTCTTTCTAAATTTAATTTCCAATAAAAAGCCAGAATACATCAACGCTTCGGTTCTTGATTGGATGTCTTTTCTAAGAGAGGTTAGAAGTACCTATGGTGAGAATTGTAAATCTATCCGACTTGGACTTATGCCCCTGCTTTATTGTGAAAAAGATAATAAAAAGATAGTATTTTTGGACATGTTCTTATATTTCATAATAAAGGAAAAGGGAGAGGATGTTTTCTCGTTTGTTACCAAGAAGTTTGAGGAAAAGAGTTAACAATAATTTAAATACCTATTATTATGAGTAAGGTCATAACTCTTCTAACCTCAGGTGCCCTCTTGGGTCTTAGTGATGGTGTTTTAAACCCTTGCACTTGGGCGGTTATTTTCATCCTTCTTTCCTACCTAATCTCTCGAGGTGTAAGCAGGAAAAGGACAATATGTTGTGGTATCTCTTTTATTGCTGGACTGTTCCTAATATATTTTCTATTCCTTCTCGGACTGGTGTATGCTTTTTTCAAAATACCACAAACTTACAGTGATCTAATAACCTATTCTTTGGGTGGAATACTAATAGGGCTATCTATTCTCCAATTTAGAGATGCTTATTTATGGAAGAAAGGTAAGAAAGGAGTTGTTCTTAAAATAACTGAAAAAGATTTTAAAAGGATACATAAAATAGCAAGCGCAGGAACAATACTCGCCTCCTTTGCATTGGGTTTCTTTACTGGAGGGGCTGAAATCCCCTGTGCTGGGATATATCCTGTTGCCTATGCAAAAATAGTAACGCTGGCTTTTCTTTCTCCGTTAAAAATAATTTTCTATATTGGTTGGTATATGCTCTTTTTTATTCTTCCATGCTTAATTCTTGTCCTAGCCTTCGCTTATGGAATAGCTGAGACTAAAAAATGGAAGGAATGGTGGGAAAAACACAGAGGGGATATGAAGATAATAACTGGAGTTATCATGCTAATATTAGGAATAACATTAGTTACTGGGATATTTTCCTCTCTTGTTGCTTAATTTAAAACAAATTAAAAATTAAAAAGGTATTTTGTTAAGGAATATATCCCTTTGTGATAGCAATTCTGGTTTTCCTTTAAATGGTTTGACCTTTGTAGCCAAGATTATAATATCTTGTTTCTTTGAGCATTGGATAAGATATTCCAAAACCTTCTTTAATCTACCTTCATCCACCAGTTCTAACAAAGAATCTATTGCATATACAGGGAAATCTGGGAGGAGGTAATTCTTGAGAATTAATGTCAAAATAATCGAGAGAAGTGTCTTTTCAGCATCTGAGAGCTCAGACAGTGTTGTTGGAATTTTTCCCTTTCTAACTAGTGAAATTCCAAAGTCCTCCTTTCTTATACCAATATGATCAAATTCTGCCAATTTCAAAAGATGGAAGTTTTTCTTTAGTTCTCTGTTTATCTCATTTACAACGTCTTCCCTAAGCTCTTTTGTCCTTAGCTCGAAGTACTTCTCTAGCAAAGCAGCCCTTTCCTTAAACTTATTTAGAAGTTTAATCTCTTCTAATAAAGGAGTAAGCTCCTTTATCTTTTTCTCAAGGTTTCTTTCTCTTTCAGTAAGATATTTTTCTTCCTCTTTTAATCTCCTTAATCTTTCTATTATATCTTTGTAAGGGATAACTCTTTCGTACTCTACATTCAGTTTTTCTATTTGTTTCTCAATCTCCAATTTTCTTTCATGAAAACTTTCTATCCCGGCCCCTATTCTCTTTATATCTTCTTCGGTTCTTCTTATTTGTTTCTCAATGTCCGTTAATTCTTTTGTAATCTTTTTCATTGTTTCCTCGACAGCCTTCATCCTTCTTTCAAATTTTTCCTTAAGCTCATTTATCTGCATTGTTATTTTCATATTTTCGCTTTCGTAAGCCAATATTTCCTTTTTAAGCTTATTCATCTCCTTTCTTAATCTTTCTATTTCGCTTTGGATTTTTTTCCTGTTTATATTTGATCCACAATATGGACATACAACACATTCTGCAACTTCTTTCCTCTTTTCCAATATTATCTCTTTTTCCTTCAGCAATTCACTCGCCTTATTCCTTTTTTCTAGTATTTCCTTTCTTTTTTTCTCTAAAAGCTCTATTTTTTTCCTATAAGAAACCTGCTCCTTTCTTAGTTTTTCTAACTCCTTTTGATATTTAGCATAACTTTTTTCCAGCGCCTCTTTGTCTGTCTTTAATTTTTCAAGTTCTGCCTTCTTTATGCTCAGACTTCTTTCTCTACCTTCTATTTCAACCCTTAACTTTTCTATTTCCTTTATTAAGCTTTCCATCTCTCTCCTAATTTCATTTATTCTCTCTTCATAAGGTTTCAGTAATGGGTCTCTTTCTATCTCTAGTATTTCCCTTCTTACTTCTCTTAGTCTTCTTTCAATCTCCCTTCTTTCTCCTTCAATTTCCCCCTTTCTTATCTCATATTCTTCTTTTTTAATTTTTGATGCCTCTTCATAAGAGCTTATCATGCCATTAAGGATCTCTTTGACCCGCTCCAGAATTTCTACTCCTGTTATTTCTTTTAAAAGTTCTTTAAGCTTTTTCTCATTCCCCTCAAAAATCGCATTTACAATTTCATTTTCCAGGTCAACAAAACAAAGAATCTTTGGCAACCTTTCTCTAAAAATAGGGGTCTGACTTATTTTAACTCCTTCCTTCTTTTTCCCTATTTCCAGACTCCCTTTTTTCCCATTAAGCTCTATTTTAATCTTAGCTGCTCTTTCGTAGTCGTTAATGAGGTTCTCAAGCTCTTTTTCTGACATTTCTGCCATTAAGGACTTTATTGCATTAACAAGGCTCGTTTTTCCACTAGCGTTTGGAGAATAAATGAGATTAAGACCTGAAGAAAGTCTGAATTTGTGATTCCCTCTAAGCCCTCCAATATTTTGAATTTCTATTTCTAGTTTTTTCATTTCTTCACCTCTATATATTTCTTAAGGATGTTTTTTATCTGAGACTCTTCTATTCTACCTCTTAATTTTTCGATAATTTCCCTCTCTAATGAAATTGGATCTATTCCTTCCTTGACTAAGCTTGCAATTATGTCTGCTTTCTTCATATTTTCCATTTGCTCATAGCTCTAGAAATTTTTCTTTCTACCTCCTCATTCCATTCACACTCCGAAAGTTTCAGTAAGCCACTTGGGATATCTAAGGGATTTATTTCTCTCATTATAAACAATTTCCCAATATTCTTAGATAATAATCTCAATATTATCCAAAAACTATATGGGCTCTTCTTAAAAACAATTTTTAGGCTCCTTCTGGAGCGGGATGGGAATATTTCTTCGATATCTTTCCCTTTTTCCTTTTTTAATTTATGAAATAGCTTAGTATATCTAGAGGGAGGAAGGTCTAGTTGAAGGAAAAACTTCTCTTCCATACATCTAAGAAAGAATGAAGGTATTCAAGCTATTCTCCTTTCTTTTGGAATATAGGACTTCAGCTTGTTTCCTTTCTTAAGTCCAATTCCCAAAAAATCTTTCCCAGACTTTATAATGTAATAACCATCTGGAAAACCATCTTTCTTTATATCAACAGCCTTACCTTGCATAAACTTCCTTACTTTTTCCTTTGGTAATTCTATAATCCCCTTATTAGGAGAGATGAACCAAGGTGCATCCATAGATAGCCTTAGGCTTTTATTCTTTGTTGCGAACTTTATTCCAACTCTTTCTATCCTAATTCCTCTAATTTTCCTCAAAATCTCAAAAAATTGAGAGGCTTTTTTGTTTGTAAGATATATTTTATTACCTTTTTTATAAAATTCATACCAATCTTTGATGGTACCTCCATATTTCTCCTTTAAAAACCTCTCCAGCTCTTTTCTTGATCCTTTCTTTACTTTTTCCATCCTAGCTCAGCAAGCAAACTATTCAAGAATAATTTAAATTTATCTTTGTCTATAATCGCTCCTGCAGCTTTTGGAAATCCTCCCCATTCAAATCCAATTCTCTTGGATATTTTATCAAGCAAGCCAATCAGATTGATTCTTTTGCTTCTTAAAGATACCTTAAAGTCCTTACCATAGTCAATGGCAATAAGATGAATGTCTACATCATAAGCTAAGGCAAACCAACTATGACCTAGTCTATGGGTCCCTTTTGGAATCTGAGCAATTGCGAGCTTATTGCCATAGACCTTAACATTCTTGAAAGATTGAATGATCTCACCAAGGGTCTTTAGATCATCTATTGAGTCTGTACTGATATCATTCCAGTATTTTTCTATTACTGTAGAACCTTCCTTTACGAACTCTCTACAAATTTCAATTCTTTTCTTATCTTCCTTATAAGTAAACCTTGCTACATAATCTCCAAAAAGCGAAAGATAGGTATTTGGTAGTCCTCTTCTGCATAACCTTTCGTAATCTTCCTTAAGCACCTCTTTTAGATACCCAAGTAATTCAACATAGGCCCCATCGCATAAAGCAGCAACCACATATACTTCAGGCCTAAACTTCTTTGGAAGGGAGAGACTTAGAAAAAATGAACATGATCCAGGAATTCCAAATATTTTGTTAAACCAAACACTACTATCACCCGCCCACTTGCTTTTTTCTTCATGATGCTCAATAATCGCTATTTTTTCATCCCCTTTTCTTTTTAAGGGAGCGCAGTCCAAAAAGATCAGAAGTCCAGAGTCTGGGTATTTTCCCTCGATAATCTCTTTATTAGTTATTGGGATATAGTCATCGAGACTTATTCCTTTTTCCTCCAGATAGTTTGAGAAAATTGCAAATGAGAATAAACCATCACCATCTTTGTGAAAAACAGTTGTTATAAACTCATCTTTATTATCTTCAATAAAATCCAGGACTTTCTTCATCTCCTCTTTTGCTTTTTTTATTTTTTTCTTTATTGGGGAAGCCCATAGCATAACTTATGCTTAACTTTATCGAGTTAAAGAGGGTTGTTGAGGAATTGAAAAAACTTGAAAATGGGATAATAGAAAATATTTGGTTCTTTCCCGATCATTTGACTATTCTTATTTATAAAGATGGGAAGAATATTTTGAAGTTCTTTCCAAAAAAAGCTATTTTTTTATCAAGTTACAGAATAAGAAAGGAGAAACCTGATAGGATTACTACCCTTTTGAGGAGGGAATTAAAGAGAGAAAAGATAGAGGAAATAAACCAAATTGGGAATGAGAGGGTGGTGGAGTTTATTTTAAAAAGTGGAGAGAGAATTATATTTGAGATAAAACCTCCAGGCAGGTTTTTCTTTAAGGAATACTGTCTCAGAGCGGGAAAAATTAGAAAGGAAAAATTGGAATTTGAAGAGACCGGAGGAATAATGGAGAATTTTGATGCTTTTTATAAAAGGTTGATAAATTCTGATAAGAAAGATTTAGTAAGAGCTCTTGCTATTGATTTTAAATTAATGGGAAAACATGCCGAGGAAATAATTTTTAGGGCAAAAGTAGATAAAAATATAAAACCACCGAGAATTAATGAAGAAACTGCCAAAAAATTGTTTTCTGAGTATTTAGGGATAATTAATGAGATAAAGGAAAGCAAAAATTCTTGGGTTACAGAAAAGTTTGTTTCCCTTGCCAGAATAACTTGGCTTCCTTCCAAGAAATTCGGTTTTTGGGAGGGGTTTGATAACTTTTTTTATCCAGAAGAAGAAAAAAAGGCAGAAAAAGAAAAAGAAAGAATAATGGCAAGGATTAGGGAAATGGAAGCTCAGGAAGAGAAGTTTAGAAAAATTGCAGATTACTTAATGAATCATCCGGAAATATTAGAGAAAGCCCTCCAGGATGGAAAAAGAATTATAAAAATTTTAGGATATTCAATAAAAATTGACCCAAAGAAAGGCTTCTTAAGAAATGTCGGTGAATATTATGAAAAGGCTAAGAAGTTAAGGAAGAAAATTGAAAGAGCTAAAGAAATACTAAAGAATATTGAGAAAAAAATAAAAGAAGAAAAAAGAAAAATCATCGTAATAAAAAAAGAGCCTAAGGAGTGGTATGAGAAATTTAGATGGTTTGTTTCTTCAGAAGGATTGCTCGTAGTAGCAGGTAAGGATGCAATAACAAACGAAATTCTAATTAGGAAATACTTGGAGAAAAAGGATATTGTATTACATGCTGAGATAAGAGGAAGCCCTTTTACAGTAATAAAAAGAGGAGGAGAAAGAACCTGCGAAAGAACTCTACTGGAGGCGGCTCAATTTACCCTTTCATATTCTAAAGCATGGGAATACGGACTAAAAGTTCCAGTATATTGGGTGTATCCAAATCAATTAAAGAAAACACCTCCTCCTGGCCACTATCTCCCAAAAGGAAGTTTTATTATCGAAGGAAAGAAAAACTACATAGAAAACGTAGATTTCGGAATAGGTTTGAAGTTAGAAGCCAATAGGATAGTATATGGGCCTATTCTTTCAAGAAAAGATTGGGATATATTAATTTTTCCTGGAGAGTTAAAGAAAGGCGAAGCTGCAAAGAAAATATTAGAATTCTATAGAGCCAGAGGAGTTAGAGTTGATTACAATATGATCATAGAAATACTTCCTGGAAGGTGCAATCTAATATACAAAACAGAGTAGGAAAAGAAGAAGTTGTAAAAGGACGAAGAAAAAACAAATTCTTATGTTAGGATAATCAACTTTTTTAATCCTTTCTAGGAAAATTTTTTGTATTTCCTTTTTTATTAGCCATACTATGAAAAATAAAAGATAGGGAAGGAAAATGGTAGAATATACTTTTAGATTTTGAGGAGTTAAAATCTGTAGAAGGGAAAAGGCAATACCAGTCCTTATTTCCGGTCCCGGCTCCAGATCCTGGAAAAGCATATAAAGAAAAATTGGGAGCACTGCCCCAGTTATTAGGAGAGAAGATTTGGTAAAGGTTAAGGTTTCAAGAAATAATGTACATAGAATTAACAAAAGTATTTCTATTGAGTAAGGCAACTCAAAAACAATAAGGGATGGGATAAGGATGAGGGAAAAAATGATAATGGGGATTGTTTGGAATGAGGGTTTTTCGTAAACAGAAGGTAGAAAAAGCAATGAGAGAAGAGAGATCAAAATAAGATTTTGCCTATCTTTCCTATAAAGATAATTTGTTATGAGATATCCTGCAATAAACGCTAATAGAATTCTAGCATCCAAAGAGGTTAATTGTCCTGGATAAAATAAAAAAGAAGTGGCTAGGATACCTAGCAAAATACCGGCTTGAGCATTCTTAGTGCTTTTAGTTACCCTTTTTAGGAGGAAGAAAAAGAGAAGTGAAAGAATAATAGAGCTTGAAAATAACAACCAAGTTTCTATCATAAAATATCTTATGCCTGGTAAATGTAGATACTGTAGCAAGCCAGCCGAAATAACTTTTGTTAACGGGAGACTATGTAGAGACCATTTCTTCCAATTTTACTATGAATATATTGAAAAGGCCATAGACAAGTATTACCCACTTTTAAAACGTAGAGAATTTGTTTTAGCAATTTCTGGAGGGAAGGATTCTACTTCTCTTTGTTATGCGCTGTCAGAACTTGGATATAGATTTTCCCTTTATCATATCAATCTAGGCATAGGTGATTTTTCTAAAAAGAGTCTTTCCATAGTAAAGAGGATTGCTGCCGATCTGAAGCTGGATCTATTTGTAGATGATATCAAGAAATATGGAATAGTAATTAAGCAAATTGGAAGGAGAAGTCCTTGTTCAATCTGCGGCATTGTTAAAAGATACCTTTCAAATAAATTCTGCGTTGAGCAAGGCTTCAAAATACTCACAACGGCCCACAATCTTGATGATGTTGTTACTTTTATCATTAAAGATTTTATAATTGGAAATATTGGCTCCCTCATTCGAAATAAGCCAGCCCTTCTGGAGCGGAAAGAGTTAAATCTTTGTGCTAAATTTAAACCAATGGTTTTTATACCAGAAGAGGCAAATTACTTATTTCTAAACTTAAAAGGGATAGAATTTGTAAGGGAGGCCTGTCCGCTTGTTGGGGGGAATACTCAAAGAAAATGGAAGGCAAAGATACTGAATTTTCTGAAAGATCCAGCATGTAGATATCAATTTCTTGTAAATTTCTATAGGCTATTAAAAGAATATGGAGATAAGCTGAAGCCTTTTGTTGAAAAAGAGAAGGTTAAGAAATGTAAAATATGTGGATTTCCGACTACCAAAGATGTATGCTCTTTCTGTAGGATAGTAAAATTATTTAAAGAAAGAAAGTAAGGAGGATTTTTTCTCTTTGTTTAATTTTTCTATTGCGCTCTTGTGCTCTTTCTCAAGATATGAAATATATTCCTCATAAGCATTTTTATCATGGTTTTTGAGGATATCTTTTGCTTTGTTTATTTCTTTCTCTACCTCTTCAGCTCTATCCCCAAATTTTCTTTTTCCAACCAATTTCAGCAGATTAAGCCTTTTCTTAGTTTTCCCCAACTCTTCGCCTTTTTTGTAGAAATAGAAAATATCTAGAATTTTTAGTAAGAGGTCATCAAAGCTTCTTATCTCCCTACGTTTAGGATGGATGTATTCCATAAGTTATTTCCTTAAGAAACTTAAATTGATAAATTCTAACTACTCCTAAATCTTCTTTTAATGAAATCTGCAGTAAGGTAAAAAGTTACAAAAAGAAAAAGAAACATCCCTACTAGGAATTGATATCCTAAAAAAGAGGGAGGAGATAAACCAAGTTTAGCAGAAAGCGGAGGTATAAGGAGTAAGAAGGTAGCTAGAAGAGAAATTAGGACTGCTAACAATAAATAAGGATTGTTCCAGAGGCTTTCTCCCAAGGCTTTCTTTACAGTAAATAATCTTCCTATTTCAGAAAGAACAAATAATAAGAAAACAAGAGTTTTTGCCTCTCCAGGAGAAAAGAAAAGCGAGGAAAGGAAGTAGAAAAGGAGGGTGAGGGAGGCTAATTCTAAACCAATAATTGCAATAGATGTCTTTAATTCTTGATCTACTATTTTTTCCTTTGGTTTCTTCTGGAGCAGGGCAGGTGTTGGTGGGTCTCCACCTAAACAAATAGAGGCTGGCCCATCTGTAACAAGATTTATCCAAAGCAGCTGGACAGGGCCTAGAATTACTTTTTTGAAAAATGAAGAGAAAGTAAGGAAAATAACTTCGGCAAGATTGCAGCCTAGCATGTAGTTCAAAAATTTCCACATGTTCCAGCTAATTGTTCTCCCTTCCTTTATTCCCTCTACTATGCTTGCAAAATTATTATCAAGGATAACGATATCAGAAGCTTCTTTAGCAACGGCCGCTCCAGAACCCATCGCAATTCCTACATCAGCTTGCTTTAGTGCTATACAGTCGTTAACACCATCTCCAGTCATTCCAACTCTTTTCCCTAGAGATTGAAGGCAAGTTAAAATTCTATATTTGTCATCAGGTGTTACTCTAGAGAAAATATTTACTTTCTTAAGCAGTTCTATTATTTCTTCATTACTCTTTCCCTCTAAACTTCCCTCATAGACCCCCTTTATTTTGAATCCTATTTTCTTGGCAATAGCTGTGGCAGTATATTTGTTGTCCCCCGTTACTATTATAACTTCAACCCCAGCCTTTTCGCAAGTTTTTATAGCCTCCGGAACCTCTTCCCTTATTTCGTCCATCAATCCAATTAATCCCAAAAAGACCCCATCCTTTTCCCCTTTTCTCCTATAAGCAAATCCCAGGGTATAATATCCTTCTTGAGAAAATTTTTTAAAGGCCCGCTCCAGAACTTCTTTTGTTTTTTCATCCATTTCTTTTTCTTCGTTTTCAATTAGGATTTTATTGCACATTTCTATCACTCTTTCTGGAGCGCCCTTAATTAGCTCCTCATTTTCTGTTTCTACATACATATATTTTTTCCTTGGATCAAAAGGAACTCTTTTCTTAACTTTCTCTTTAAAACTAATATATTTCTTAGAATAATTAAATAGGCTTAGCTCCAGATTGCTCCCTATGAGTTCTCCTTTTACTTCTACAAGCTCATTGCAAAGATAGCAAACTTTTAGAAAAATTTTATGAGATAAAATATCTGGATTTATTTCTTCGGCATTTATCTCTTTTAAATCAATAAAAAGTTTCTCTGGAACGAGGATCCCCTTAGTAATAGTCCCTGTTTTATCTGTGCATATAACATCCAAACTTCCCAGACCATGTACAGCAGCTAATTTTCTTACTAAAACATTCCTTTTTAACATTCTTCTAGCCCCTAGGGAGAGGGAAACAAGCGAAGCGATTAGAAGGCCCTCGGGTATTGCGGCTACCCCTAAAGCTATGGAAAGAAGAAAAGCTTCCCTTATATCCAATATCCTTAAAGAAGTTAGAAACAAGAAGGAAAGAATTATTAGCCCAACAGTAACGAGAGTTAGGTTTTTTGATAGTTTTTCTACTTCTTCAAAGAAAGGTAATTTTCTTTCCTTTATTTCTTCCAATTTTTTCGCTATTTTTCCTAAATATGTTCTTCTCCCAGTTTCTACCACAACAGCCTTGCATCTTCCAGATTCAACATGTGTTCCGCAGAAAAGCATATTTCTTCTTTTATAAACTGGAGTATCCTCAGGTAAAATGCAATCTTCTTTTATAACTGGATAAGCCTCCCCAGTAAGGATTGCCTCATTGGCTTTAATCCCCTCTGCCTCTATTATCCTTAAATCTGCAGGTACGATATCCCCTTGTCTTAGAACAACAATATCTCCAGGCACCAGGTACATTGAATCTATTTCTTTTTTCTTTCCATCCCTTATCACAATAACTTTTGGTGCTGCTATCTTTGCTAATTCTTCTATGGTTTTCTCCGCCTTATATTCTTGATAAAACCCTAAAATTGCGTTTGTAATCATTACAAGGAAAATAAAAATAAAATCTACAATTTCATGCATTATAAGGGAAAGTATGCTTGCAAAAACAAGTAAAAACACAAGCGGGCTCCAGAATTGGGAAAGGAAAATAAGAAGAGGAGAAACTTTCTTTTTTCTTTTTAACAAATTATACCCATAAACTTTTAATCTACTTTCTGCCTCCGCTCCAGAAAGTCCAGCTTCAAAATCTGTATTTAATCTTTTCTGGATTTCCTGGAGAGGCAAAGCATGCCACATAAAAATTACTGCATAATTTTACTCATTAGGGTGCCTAGTAACTTCTAAGAAGGGGTAAAGGAAACTAGGTAGGAAACCGGAGCGGGCCCTTGATTATAAAAATTATTCTTTTAGGAAAGAAGAATGTATGAATAGGGAAAAAATAAGGAAGTTTTTCCTTAGGCTTAATGTATACTTTCGAAGAGGACATAATATTTACTTCGCACTACTTGTTAGTTTCCTGAATTTCATTGTAATTCAGTACAGGCTTCTTATCGAGCACATTCCTCTTCTCAAGCAGATATTTCCAAGGCTTTTTATTTTCCTTTTAACCTTTATAGCTGTTTATGTTCCAATAACTATCTTTGTTGGTTGGTGGGATACTAAGAAAGGAGTTTTTCCTGAAGAAGCAAGAATTCTTTGGTCAAGAAATCCAATGGTAAGAGAGCTATTTAGAAAAATTGAGCGAATTGAAAAGAAATTGGAGGAAATTGAGAAAAAAATAAGAAAATGATAATATTTATTTTTCTATTTCTCGCTAGCTATTTTTCTCTTAAAGTCTGGGAATATTTGGCAAGAAAAATAGGAATAGTCGGAAAAGATCTTCATAAAATATCCAAACCAGAAATCCCAGAAGCAGGAGGCATACCAATTTTTTTGCTTTTTTTCCTAATAAATTATCCTTACATTCTAAAATACCCATATCTCCTTTCTTCCTTTTTGGGATTTCTGATAGGCTTAACGGACGATCTCCTCAGACCAAGAGGCCTCCCTTGGAAAGCAAAATTTTTGCTATCCTTTATTCCAGTAATTGTTGTCTTAATTCCTACTTTTTTAGCCAATTTTGGTTTTTCTTTTTTAAGCATCCTTTTTTTCCTAATCTTACTTGTTTTGGGGGTAGGGTGGACAAATGCTGTAAATACACTTGCTGGATTTAATGGGGTTGAAATATGTTCAATACTTCCTATTCTTATCTATCTTGCCTTTTGTGCAAATTCCTATGAAGAAAAACAAATTTTAGCGAAACTAATAATAATACTAATTCCTTTCCTTTTTGAGAACTGGTGTCCTGCTAAGATATTCCCTGGAGATTCATTTACCTATGGAGCTGGAGCGTTAATTTCAGCTTATTTCGTTACTTATTTGGATTTTAGGGGTGGGATAGCATTCCTGCTTCCTTACCTCCTAAATGGATATCCCATCCTGTTTTTCCTTTTCTATAGTTTTTTAGGGAAAAAAGTAAAACTAGAAAAACATGATTGGATTATAAAAGGTAATGGAGTAATTTGTCCTACTAAAAAGGAAAAACTTCTTGAATTTATAGCATTTCTTATCTCAAAAAGAAGAAAGGCATGTAGAGAGGATGAGCTTGCTTTTGGGGTCTTTCTGATCCAAATGCTAATCCTGTTAATTCTTTTAGCTCTTTAAGAAGAGATATGGAAAAAGAACCAATCTTGGTAGTAGGACTTGGAGAGGTTGGTAGGGCTATTTACGATATAATAAAAGAGAGGGGATTTAACGTATTTGGGTATGATCTAGACGAAAAGAAATCGATACATGCGCTAGAGAGTGTTCCAAAAAAGGTTAAAGTAATGCATATATGTTTTCCAATGTTTGATAAGGAGACTTTTATAAAGGAGTGCATAAAATATATGAACCGTTTTAATCCAGAACTCACAGTTATAGAATCTACAGTTATTCCCGGAACCACCAGAGAAATTTATGAAAAAACAAAAAAACAAATAGTACATTCTCCAATAAGAGGAAAACATCCAAATTTGCAAAGACATATCAAATTCTGGACCAAGTGGATAGGCTCCCCAACAAAAGAGGCAGCATTAAAGGCTAAGGAATACTATGAGAAAATAGGCCTTAAGGTCATAGTAGCTGAAAATTCAGAAACCACAGAGCTTGCAAAGCTAATAGAAACCGTGTATAGAGCTCTTCTAATTGCCTGGTGGCAAGAGGTTCACCGAATGAGCAAGATTTTTGGGAGCAATATAATGGAGATATGTAAATTTGTACTAGAAGTT
Source organism: Candidatus Woesearchaeota archaeon (assembly GCA_964471255.1). Classification (GTDB taxonomy): domain Archaea; phylum Nanobdellota; class Nanobdellia; order CAYMVK01; family CAYYFB01; genus CAYYFB01. The sequence continues at coordinate 109,296 of CAYYFB010000003.1, read as the reverse complement.
CATGAAGTTCTGAAAGATAGACCAGTATATTATCCTGCTGTCATAAGAGGCCATTGCTTAATTCCTAACACCAGACTACTTTTGAATGCTCTAAAAGAGAATAATTTCTTGAAGTTTATCTTAACCTCAAATGAGAAAAGGGCTGAGGAATTAAAAAATGAAAGATTGATGAAAGAAGTAGAGGAAATAAAAAAGGAAATATGGAAGAAATACACACCCCAGTGGTATTATGAATGAAGATTAGAATTTTTCAAACGCCATTTTCTCCAATAGGGCCTACTTTCCTCCTGTAGTTTTAGAAGAGAGTCTATATCTTCAGAAAGTAAGCTATAGTATATTTGGTATAGCCTCCTTGCCACTTTTTCTATAGAGTGATATCTTTCGACAAATTCCCTGTTAAGCCAATCCATCCCAATGATTTTACAACCGCATGAAGCGGCCTCTAACTCAGAAATACCATAACATCCAAGCATCTCCACAGCGGCATGGAATTGAGGAAGGACGTATTTAAATTTGTTTAGGAAATATGGCAATTCACTTTTTCTTACAGGTTTTTCCCATCTTATATTGGTAAGATTCCTCTTTTTTATCTCCTTTCTTACCTTTTCTATATAATTTTTGTCTCCGAGCTCTATTAGAATAAAAGTTTTGTCTTTATGATTTTCTATAAATTTAAGTATTTTGTTGACGCCCTTTTCAGGACTTATTCTGGTAAAGACTAATATTTCATCTTCGGTTTTTTCTATTTCTGGCATAGGTCTAAACTTTGAAGTATCTATGGGGTTAGGGAGCCATATTTTTGGTATGTTTTCAATTCTTCTTGACCTTTCTGAAAGCCCTGAGAGAAATATAAAGAGATCGGGGGTGGAATAGAGAAAAACATCAGACATTTTAGGAAGGATATGCTTAATTATAAAAAAGGAGAAGATAGAAGGGCTTCTTAGTTGACTTCCATGGAAATGGGAGATAGTCTTTATTTTTCTATTCTTCTTTTTTAGCAAATAGGTCCAAACGCAAGAGTATCTAGGAGCATCAACATGGAAAATATCGAATTTTGAGAAGTTAGGGAGGAATACATACTCTTGAAATCTATTCAAAAGGTTGTACTTTACGCCTTGCGAATAGAGGGAAATTATCTTTTTCTCCCAGAAGGATAGAATAATTTTATACTGAAAATCGTCATATTTCTTTTCCATCCAAGGAAGCAAAGTAGATGAAACCAGCCCGCAGTCTCCATGTTTTAACACTCTAATCATGATATCATGATTAGAACATTCTCTTACTAAAATCATATGAATATAAGGCAAAATATGGGATCGTCTAAGATTTTGTATAACCCTTCTTTCAATCTAAGAAGAAAAAGCGATAGAGCGATCGTTATATGTGCCAGAAATGAAGAGAAAATACTTTCTAAAACCCTTCCAAAAATAAGGGATGAGAATAAGGAAGTTCTTCTTGTTCTAATAGATGATGGTTCAATTGATAAAACCCAGGAAATTGCAAAGAAGTACTCTGATGTTATAATTAAGTTCCCTTTTCATAAAGAAAGTTTTGCAGGCAGACCAGAGTTAGCAATTAGATATAATACAGCACTCTCTATTTTACCTAATTCTATTACCTACGTAATGATTCTTGGAGCAGATACGCTTCCTTCTAAAAAATATTTTTCTACTATTGTTAAAAGAATGAAAAAAGATCATGTTACAATAGCTTCAGGCATCTTAAAGGGAGAAGAAATGTTTTCTGTATTTCCTAGAGGAAGCGGAAGAGTATATGAATATAAATTTCTCAAAGAGATCAATTTTTTCCCAGTAGGGTGGGGATGGGAATCCTATGTTGTATTTAAGTGCCTCCAGATGGGAAGAAAGATTAGGATCTATAAAGACCTTAAACTTTACTCTCTTAGAAAAACAAAGCTAAATACGAAGAAACTAGCTTACTGGGGCAAAGCTATGAAAAATTTGGGGTACACTCCTCTATTTGCTCTGATGAGAAGTTTGAAATTTAAAAATTTCAATATTTTAGAGGGCTATTTTTCTCATTCTGAGATAACATTCAAGGAAATAGTCCCTGTTGTGAGGAAATATGAGTTACTCTCATTTTTTCTGAACCTAAAGTTATTTATAAAAGAGCATTTATTTTACAGAAAACATCCATAGAGAGCTACCTAATCGCGAGAAAAAAAATTGTTGCTCCTTTTTAGGCAGCATATGGCTAACAAGCCTTTCTTTAATATTCAAAATTCCTAAAAATTACATTAGCCAGATTATCTCCCATGTGTTTAGTTCTGTTAACTAGGAATGTAGTGAAGCCCTCACTTCTGAACTAAATTTTTATCAATTTGATCATGAGTCTTTTATAATTCCCTATGGAGAGTGGGCCGATCATTTTTCTCATAGTGCTTGACACACTAAGACATGATTATGGCAGAACTCATTTGGATAAACTTTTTCAAAAATACGGTTTCGTAAGGAAAGATGCTATTTCTACTGCTTGTTGGACAGCTCCATCTCATTTTTCAATTTTTTCAGGAGATTTACCATCAATTCATGGAATAGGAAAAAGCAAAGTAGGAAAAAATACTTCTTATACAGACATCTTTTCTTCCGAAAACATTTTTCGATATTTGAGGGCGTTAGATTTTAAAATAAATTTCTTCACAGCGAATCCTTTTATTTCAAAACATTTTGGGTATATTGATGCCTTTTTTAATGATTATTATGAGGTAATAAACATTTTAGCCAGAAACTTCTTTCTCTTTTCAACAGAAGAATTAAAAAAGATATCTACTCTTCAAAAAGAGGGGCTCTTAGGATTTCAAAGATTTTTTTCTCTTCTTAAAAGCAAGAAAATAAGGCTTCTTTTTAAACTAGCATATAAGAAAGCGATAGATTATATGTGTCTTTTAATTCCATACTTAGCTTTAGAAAAAGGGGTAACTAATGCTATCAAAACCCTGAGAGATGAAATAACTGCACAGCCATTCTCTTTTCAATTCTTTAATTTAATGGAAGCTCATGAACCATATCCTAGGTTATTTCTCTCTGAAATAAGGAAAAAAATATCGCCTTTTAGATCTGGCCTTATTTCGAGGTTTAATTCCTTAGAAAGAAGATGGAAGATGGGTTATTTTCTCTCTTTGAGCTATTTAAGAAAAAAACTTGAAATTTTTACTCGCCTCTTGCTAAAAAAATTAAAAGAAAAAGATGGAGGAAAATACTTAATAATTTTTACCTCAGATCATGGCCAGATGTTAGGAGAAAAAGGAGTATTTGGACATGAATGGGGCTTATTTGACCAATTAATTGATGTTCCTTTTTGGATAAAAGCCAATGATATCCCCAGTTTCGTAAAAAGGGAGAAAAGGTATATTTCTCTTTGTAATATTGGTCCTTTTATTAGAAGTTATATAGATGGTGAAAAAAATCCTTGGAAGTATCTGTTTTCTGATTTTTGTTTTTCTGAATGTTTTGGAACAGCGACTCGTCCTCCTGAATCTTGTCCTGAGTTTCTTTCTAAGTATGGGGTGTATAAATACAGGGTAGCTTGTAAAACAAACGAAGGAAAAGTTATTTATAATGTTGATGATGAAAAAGTAGAAGAAAAATATGGGAAATGGGAAGAGTGTCTAAAAAAAGTAAAGGAATATTTAGAAAATCCAGAAGAATTTTCACCAGGACTATTCCCAGACTAGAAATACCCTAATCTTCTTAAAGCTTCCATTACTCTTTCCTTATCAATATCCCTTCCCGCTCTCTCCTGGACCCTTTTGCTTCTAATAAAAGCTATTATTTCATCCAAATCCTTGAATCCTCCTTTTTTTGCAATTGTAGTGCAACACTTGCATCCTAACGATGTATACCCTTTGAAATATAGAGGATTCACTGGCAAATTCCTCTCTTTTGTATATTCCCAAACGTCTAGCCAAGACCAGTGTAATATCGGATGAACTCTTATGTGTTTTGGATTTTCCCTAGGAGAAAAATAGACTTCTTTTGCTCTTTCCGGATGCTCATCCCATCTTATTCCTACAAACAGAGCATCAATTTTATATTTTTCTATTAGGTTATTAAGTGGCATTACTTTTAACCAAAAACAGCATTTCTTTTTATCTTTTCCAATTTCTCCAGCCTTTTTATAAAATTCGTCTTTTACCACATCTTTGTACCAAATTACTTTCTTCAATCCTAATTTTTCTACAATTTTTCTTTGGAATTCCATATTTTCTTCGAAAGGTAATGGCTCGATACAAGTTGATACCCAAGGCATTTCGAATCCATTTTCTTTTACAACATCAATTACTAGGTAAAGCATTAGAGTTGAGTCTTTTCCTCCAGACCAAACTACGCATGGGTTTCTAAATCTTTCCAAAGCGCTCTTGATTACGGATTTAGATTTCTCAACTTTCCAAAGCAAACTTTTTTTCATTTTACATCACCAGAAGGTTCAATTCTCTCTATATCATCTTCTCTTAATAATTCTCCTCTCCAAACTTCTATAATTACCAAAGGATTATCTTTGTCGTTAATTATTCTATGCAATTCTTTTTTTCTTATGTGAAAGTAGTCCCCAGCTTTGCATTCTAGAGTTTTGTTTCCAATTACTACTTTTCCCTCTCCAGAAACTATAATCCAATGCTCCTCCCTATGATTGTGATACTGAAGGCTGTTCATTTTCTTTGGGTAAACAATTATCTTTTTGACCACATAATTTTTTCCAATGTCTAGGACCTCAAATTCACCCCAACTCCTTTTTTCTTTCTCTGGAACCGAAATTGTTTGCATAATTTTAGTAATCTAATTTACTTTAAATTATGCCGGAAGTTGTTATGATTATTCTTGATGCCTGCAGACCTGATTATTTAGGTTGTTATAATCCTAACTTCTCGAATAATAGCAAGCACATTGATCAAATTGCTCTGGAGGGAAAAGTTTTCAAAAAAGTAAAAAGCCCTGGATCTGCAACTTCAGAAAGCTTACCTAGAATCTTTTCTGGGAATAGATATCACCCTTTAGTTGGCTTTACATTCCCTTCTAAGAAAAAATGGGTAAAGAGGTCTATATTAGCTGTTAAGTCTTTGTGGGAAGTACCTGCCTTTTGCCTAAAACTTCCAGCAATCTTATTGGGAAAATTCTTTTTAAAACTAAGAATGAGGTTTTTTGATACAAAAATTAGTTTTTTGAAAAAAAGTTTTGTAGAAAATATAAGAAAAGAATTAATTACCTGTTGTGTAGGGGCAAATCCTTATTTGGACTTTGGATTTAAGAAGGGATTTGATGAATTTTATAACCTTATAAGCGTAAAAATGGAAGAAGGGTTGATGGACTTTAGATTAAAGGATTTTTTGCATCCAAAGATTGTAACTGAGAAAGCTATAGATTTTATAGAGAGAACCCGAAGGAATTACTTTCTTTATATTCACTTTCTTCAACCCCACGCCCCCTATCTTGAGAGAGATGGAAAATTAATAAAGCCGCATAAGCTAAGCTATTGGGAAATGAAGTTTAGGATAAATAGTGAAAAAAAGATCTTGAGTAAGATATTGAACAGAATAGAAAAGGCATATTGTAATAACATTAGGATAGTTGATAGAGAAGTCTATAGGATATTTACAAAAGCCTTAGAAAACTCTGAGGATCTCTTATTCATTGTAACTTCTGATCATGGGGAAATAATAAGAGAATATCCTAAATACAAAATATTTCAGCATTATCCCTGTTTCCACGCTCCAGAACTAATTAGAGTTCCTCTAGTAATCTGGAGCAGCCTTCCTGTTTCTAAAATTGTAAGAAAAATTAGAAATTTGGTCAAAATACCTAAAGTAATAAAAAGATTTTTGAAAGTTTGTAAGCGAAAATGAGGGTTATAGCAGATTTACATTTACATAGCAAGTACTCTGGAGGAACATCTAAGCAAATGAGCTTAAAGAATATTGAAAAGTTTGCTTATATAAAGGGATTAAACCTAATGGGAACAGGGGATTCTACGCATCCAGATTGGTTTTCAGAACTTTGTAAAGAGCTTGAAGAAGAATATGATGGAATTTATAAAAGAAAAGAAGGAAAATATGATGTATATTTTCTTGTTACTACAGAAGTGAATCTGATTTTTAAAAAGAATGAAAAAATAAGAAAGATTCATTTTCTTCTCCTCTTTCCATCTCTGGAGCGGGCAGCAGAATTTAATATAGAGGCCGGAAAATATGGAGATCTTTCCAAGGATGGAAGACCAACTCTTAGGCTCACAGCCGATGAATTGGTAGATCTGTGTTTGGATATTGATGAGAAGATATTGCCTATACCAGCCCATGCTTGGACCCCTTGGTTTGGAATTTTTGGATCGAAGTCTGGATTCAATTCAATAAAAGAATGCCTTGAAAGGAATTATAAAATAGTTCCGGCCCTAGAGACGGGTCTTAGTAGTGATCCAATAATGAATTGGATGGTCTCTGAATTGGATGATTATATTTTAGTCTCAAATTCAGATTCCCATTCCTATTGGCCCTATAGGATAGGAAGGGAGGCAAATATTTTTTACTTGGATTCTCTCTCCTATTCTGAGATATTTAAAATAATAAAACATAAAAAAAGAGATAAAATAGCAACCATAGAAGTAAACCCTGCTTATGGGAAATATCATTGGGATGGACATAGAAATTGTGGAGTTTTTATTCATCCAAAAGAAAGTATTGAAAAATTTGGAAATTTATGTCCAAAATGTGGAAAACCATTGACCTTAGGAGTATTGCACAGAGTATATGATCTAGCTGATAGGGAAGAAGGATATGTTCCTGAAAATTCCCAAAAATTCTATTATAATCTTCCTTTACAAGAAATTCTTTCCATAAAAACTGGAAAAGAACCTCTCTCGCAGACTGTGTGGAACTTGTATATGAAATTGATAAACAAATTTGGAAGTGAAGTTGAAATATTATTATTTAGGGATATAAAGGAGATTAAAAGTGAAAGCGAATGGCTAGGGAACGTAATAGAGAAGATTAGAAATAATACTCTTCCAATAAGGCCAGGGTATGATGGAGTTTATGGTGAGATAATTCTGGAGGGGAAGCTAGAGATTCCGAAATATGAGAGAAAACAAAGGAGTTTATTTGAATTTTAGTTTCTAAATAGGAATCTCAACTATATCGTCCCCCGCGCTCCAGAGCTGGAGTGAAGAATTAAACGCTCAAATTTTTTAATTATGTAAACCTATTCTTAATTCAAAACCTTTGCTTACTTTTTCATGTATAATACAAAAAGTATGGCCACTCCAGTTCATTTCTTAGTACCTTCTCGCTACTTGACTGGAGCGCGAGGAAATAAGATATCTATACCTGGAGCGGATACAAAGCCTTTATTTGTTTTTATCCTGCACTTAATTCTTTTGTTCTCTATAAAAAATAATTGTGCTACCTGCTCCAGAACTGGAGCGGGCGGACAAAGCTCTCATTTGCTCTAAGGAAAAATGATTTACTATATAGCATGGAAATGTCCTAAATGCGGGAAAAAACAAGTAAGTTACTTTATTAAATATGCGAAAAGATTTAAATGCAGATTCTGTGGAAGGACAACAACATATTTAAAACTAAAGAAGCTTGCATGCGTTTTTTGCATAACTAGAGATCCAAAAGAGGCTAGGAAGAAAATAGCTAATTTGGAATGATGGTTGGTAGTATAACTTAGAAACAATATACAAACGTATGAGAGAGGAGGACTTGCTTATAAGTTGGTATCTAAATGAATATGAGAAACTTTCTCTACCGGCTCTTTTCCAAGAAGTTAGGCTTTTAACTAGAGAGCTAATAGAGAAATGTAATTTGGAAAGTCTTCTCCCAAATGAAAAATATAAGAGATTACGAAGATTTGTATGGGAGCTTTACAGTTTTCCTGAATTTAGCCGAGAAGTGTTCCTAATTACTGGGAAAAAATATAACACCATAGCCCTAAAACATTTTTACAATTTCTTTACGAGTCGACATCTCCTTTTAAATGCCATTAAAGATCTAATTTTGAGGCTTATAACTAAATATGCTTCTGGACAAAAGCTTACACTCGAAATGATTTGTGAAGGAATCTTCAATATTTTGGAGGAAGAAAAAATAGAGAGTTGGGAGAGAAAGGTAATCCAAGAAAGTGTTCCAGAAGAAATTGTTGAGTATCTTCTCATAAATCTCGGTATTCTAGCAGAATTAGGATATTTCAAACTTAAAGTGGATTATGTTGCTAGAAAGGGGTACCCTCCGCCTGGAGATATTAGAGATATCGAGATTGAGATAACATAGAATTCCAAATTTCTGCTTCGAAATCAAGATAATTGTGGAAGCAAAACTAATATGGTTTGATTCATTTGGGGCTAAAAGCTCCTGTACCCTAGTTACTACTCCCAATTTAAAGATTTTGATTGATCCTGGAGTAGCAATTATGCATCCAAGTTTTCCTGCTAGTTGGGAGGATAAAGAAAGATGGACAATAGAAGGAAGAAATAAGATAATCAGCGCGCTCCAGAAGGCCGATATAGTTATAGTTTCTCATTATCATTGGGATCATTTTATTCCAGATAGATTTGATCTTTATTATAACAAAACTCTTTTCATAAAAAATCCTAATGAATATATAAATGACTCCCAAAGAGAAAGAGCTTTTGAATTCTTTAAAGGCCTTCTAGGAGAGGAATTGAGAATTAGAAAGGGAAGAAAAAAGAAATATAAAGATTTGGCTGAGGAGCTTAATTCTATAAACTTAGACTTTGGTGACTATAACCCAAGAAGGAAGGAGCTATTAGAGAAAGGTAGGAAATGGTTTGAAAAAAGGGCTGAGAACTGGAGCGGCTATGAAAAAATTAAGGATGGAAAATACAAAAGATTGGAAATTGTTTATCCTGAGGGAAAAACATTCAAGATAAAAGGAGTAAAATTGAAATTCTCAAACCCATTATTTCATGGGATTGAATATTCAAGAACAGGCTGGGTATTCTGGACCCTAATTGAATATAAGGGTTACAAGGTTCTTCATTCTTCTGATGTGAATGGACCGATAATTGAGGACTATGCGGATTGGATTATAGACGAAAATCCAGATTTTATAATTCTGGATGGCCCAATGACTTATATGCTCGGCTATACGCTCAATTTAATAAATTTCAATCGCGTGCTCCAGAATGTGAAGAGAATTATTGAAGAATGCGATTTTGAGATTTTAATTTGGGACCATCATTTGCCAAGAGAGAAAAGATTTAGGGAAAGGACAAAAGAGGTTTGGGAATTAGCGAAGAAACTAAATAAGAAAGTATTAACTGCATCCGAATTTCAGCTAGGAAAGAAGCCTATTGTGGAGCAGGTTTGATGCAACGTATTTGCAACAAATCTTGCAACTTATTTAAATATAAATGCGACGCAAAATTATCATGGAGTTAAAGGATGTGATAGGGCTAATTAAGAAAGGTGAGGGTCCTAACTTAGAATTTAAAGGAAAAATAAGCAAAGAAATTGCTAAAACAATATGTTCTTTTTCTAATACAGAAGGAGGAAGAATAGTTATTGGTGTTTCTGATAGAGGAGAAGTAATTGGGCTAATAAAGAAGGATCTAGAAATGATAGAAAGTATTATTCAGGCTGTAAGCCCAAAACCAAAAATAAAGATAGAAAAAATTAGGATAGATGATAGATGGGTTGTCGTTTTATCTGTTGAACCTACAGGTAAGCTCCATACTTTTAGGAATATTGCATATGTGAGAGTTGGAACATCGGATATTCCGCTTAGTATTGAAGAAATTACTGAGAAACTATTCGAATTAACCATAGCAAGATTTGATGAATTACCTTCAGGCGCTCCAGTCAATGAGCTTGATATGGAGACCTTTCACTCCTATTTAAGAAAAAGAGAAGAAATAAGGAAGATAAAAACTGAAATAGAAGATAAAGAGAAATTGTTAAGATTACTTAAGATAACAACTAATGGTGAGCTTACCAATGCGGGTTTATTATTCTTTGGAAAAAATCCGCAGAAGTATTGTCCCCATGCTAAGCTAAGGATAATTGTTTATGCTGGAGAGGATAGATCTAGTGTAAAAGAAGATTTGTTTATTTCGGGAAATCTTTGGAATCAGGCGCTCCAGTCGATCCAAGAGATAAAAAAGAGACTACCAAAAGGATTCATTGTAGAGGAACTGGAGCGGAGGGAGGAATATCCTATAAGCATTAGAGTGTTAAGGGAGGCAATTTTGAATGCAATAATTCATAGGAATTATTACATACCTTCTGAAATACTGGTAGAAATTTTTCCATCAAAAATAAGAATAATAAATCCAGGCGGGTTCCCTCCAGGAGTTACTCCAGAAAATCCGATTCATAAGCCAAGAAATCCTTTAATTTCTCGGTATTTCTTTGATGTAGGCTTGGTTGAGAAATATGGGGTGGGAATAGAAATGATGAAGAGGATATGCAAAGAAAAAGGTTTTCCTCCTCCAAAATATGAAGAAATAAGAAACTTCACAATACTTACTTTAGAATTTTTGCCTGTTTACTTAAGGAAATATAAATTAAAAAATATTGATAGGAAAGTTTACCTATCGATTCTCGATAGAGCAAAAAGTTCAAGCGAGATAGCTATAGAAGTTGGGAAAAGCAAGTATGCTGTACTTAGGGCACTTAAAAGATTGGAGAAATTAGGACTAGTTAAAAAGATTGGAAGAGGTAAGGCAACTCGATATGTGGCAAAATAAGTGCAACGTATTTGCAACGAATCTTGCAACTTATTTAAATATAAATGCGACGCAAAATTTATGACCAAGTTTAAAATTCTTTTTAAAGGAATAATAAGGAAAGAGGGAAATTATAGGAGAATAAATTCTACTGTTGTACTTATTAGAAATAAGAATAAAAAAATGATAATAGATCCAGGAATGGATAGAAAAATTTTGCTAAGTTGTCTTAAAAAAGAAAGATTAAAAAGAAGAAGCATTAATTATGTTGGGATTACTCATTGGCATCCGGATCATTCTTTTTTAGCCTCTCTATTTCCAAAAGCAGTTATAGTTACCTATAAATATTTTGTGCTTCCTGGAGGGGAGATAATTAGACATGGCGGGGAAATATCTGAACTAGGGATTAAAATAATCCCCACTCCAGGCCATACTAGGGATCATTGTTCTTTTATCCTTAATTCTGGAGGAAAAAGAATTGCAATAGTGGGTGACCTCTTTTACTGGAGAGAGGATGAAGATCAAATACTAAAGAGAAATTTTTTAATTAATAAGCCTGATCCGGTTGCTATAGATTTTAGTGAGTTAAGAAAGTCAAGACAGGCCATTTTAAATATTGCAGATTTTATTATTCCTGGGCATGGAGAACCATTTTCAGTAAAGGGAAGTATAGGAAAAATATGATATTATTATCCACAAATCAAGCAATTATTGTATATTTCCTGAAAAACGCTGAAAGAATAAAGGGAAAGTTATGTAAAGGGCAATGTGAGTGTGAAGAGTGCTACTCTAGGCCTTTTACTCTTTGCTTTCGTATAATTTACATTCTCGAGAGAGCGTTCCGAGGCTATACACAAAGTTATATACATAGTTATCCTTATACCGTTTTAAGAAGCCTGAAGGACCAGAAAATTATAGAATGTACATTAGCTCCTGCAAAATACTCCAGATTTCGCAGAATAAAGATAAAGCTAGCTTCTCTTATAGATAATTCAGAATTTGGAGTAAGAGTCTGGAGCGAGGAAGAAGAGAGGGTGGTTAATATGAGAATAGAGGATTACGTAGAAGGAAATTTAAGTTTAGATGATATATTAGAAAATGTTAGAAGAAAATATTTTCCAATGGCAAATAAAGATATTAAAAAATCTTGTTAAAATAAATTCTGCTAACATATTTACAGAAAGATTATTGGAAGATTCTCCCTATACACCAATAGAGAGGGATGTTGCTAATTACATAAGAGATTTGCTTTCAGATTTAGGATATTCTCCAAAATTAATTGGGATTAGTGAATTTAGGCCAAATGTTTATTGCAAAATAGCGGAAGGGGATCCAAAGCTTATATTTAATGCCCATATGGACACAGTTACTCCAGCCAAAGGATGGGCCCAGGATCCCTTTACTCCAGTAATTAGGAACAATAAACTTTATGGTCTTGGTGCTGTAGATAATAAATCTGCAATATCTATAATGCTTCTAATAGCAAAACTTTGGGATAAAATAGAAACCAATGCTGGATTAGAATTGCATTTTACAGTAGGAGAAGAAGTTGCAGGCTCTCACATATTTGGCTCTTTGTACCTAACCCAAAGATTGAATACCAAAGCAGATTTCTGCATTTGCTTTGAGCCAGGTACTAAAGGAATAAGGGTTGGTAATATGGGGTTTTTCAGATTTATGATTGAAACTAAGGGAAAAGCCGTTCATACAGGATTTAGTGCCTGGATAAAACATGGAAAGGGTGAAAATGCAATAGTAAAGATGGCAGAGATAGCAAAAAGGCTTGGAAGAATTATCCTGCCTGGAGAGGATCCATTATTCGAGCATAGAAGATCCTGTATAACCTTTCCTACTTTAATTCAGGGAGGATCAGCAATAAATATAGTTCCGGATAAGTGTGTAGCATTTGGAGATGCAAGATTGTTGCCAATTCATACAAAAGAGGATGTAATAAAAGAAATAGAGAAAAGGTTAGAAGGGATTGATTACAAGCTTACAGAAATAAGATATTTGCCTGGATGGAAGATAGATCCAAATAATAAATATGTTAGGCTGCTCCAGAAAGTTGCCTCTGAACGCTTAGGATTTATTCCTTCTATAAATGGAGTTGGTCCAGCATCCGAGGCCTATGCCTATGTTTCTAGGGGGATTCCTACTGTAAACTTTGGGCCGGACGGAAAAGCACATATTCCTAACGAATTTGTTGACCTAGAGTCTTTGAGAAAGGTTGATGAAATAATTTTAGATTTTTTAAAGACGGTTTAAGTATTTTCCAAGGCTGTTAGGAAGTATTACTTCACCGCTCCAGAATCTACAAGTAGTATTAGTTTGTTTTTTCTAAAGTTTTCTTTTTAGTGACCTTCTCAATTTTTGCACGGCACATAAAAGAGTAGAAGTCAAAATTATAGGAGAAAAAGGCGAATTAACAAAAGAGTTAATTGTTAATACAGGAAGTACTTATACTTGGATAAAGAAAGAAGAGTTAGAAAGAATTGGTATAAGAAAAATTAGAAAAATGAAATTTAAGACAATAGATAGAAAGATAATTGAGAGATGGGTAGGGGAAGCAAAGATTTGCATTAAAGATAGAACAGGCTATACTGTGATTGTATTTGCTGAGGAGGGGGATAGTGAGGTATTAGGAGTGCACGCTTTGGAATCCCTAATGCTTGAGTATAATCCAGTGAACAGCGGGAGACCTATTATATTTCTCGTCCTTGTTATTGATTGATTAATAAGTATCTTTATATTATTTTGATTTTATTTAAAGAATATTTAAAGAATCAAATTTTGTGACTTGCTAAGGACCAGAAATAAGAAAAAGTACCAAAGTTTTTATTTCAGTGTTCTATATTACCTCGAGGAGTCTTAAAATTTTAGAAGTAATCTTTCTTATTTCTTTACTTTATCCTCTGGATATTTTGTGAATTATTGACTTATTGTTCTTTTTTCTTCTTTCTTTTCTTTTGTTACATAGCAATTTATGGAAATGCGCCCAAGTTTTCCCAGACTTTTCCTTATATTTTTCCATCTCTAGGATTATTCTCCTGTAAGAGTCAGAATATTCCGGAGAAGAGACAAATGTCTCTTTCTTTTATTAGTGCTCTTTTATAACTACTGACTGTGAAAATAACGCTTAAACCTTCTTGTTTTTTATCTTTTCTGTTAATTTTGATCTATTTCTATCTTACTTCTCATATTGTCTTTTTGCTATTTTCCTTGTTGTTTTCTTTATATTATTTTTGTAAAAAGGATTAAAGAATTGTTAGATACTTGGGTAAATCAGCAATAATCTTTTATCATTATGTAAAGAAATGTAACCTGAGATTAGTTGTGTAATCGAAAATATTTAAAAATTAAACAAAAGACAGATTATGAGAAAAAAAGTTAGGAACTATTTGTTAGTCATCTGGGGAGGACATAAGGTGCCTGTTTGTAGTGAGTTGAAAGACATTAAAAAGAAACTAGAGTTAATTCTGGATTCGTCCAAATTTGGCGGATCACCATGCCCATGCAAGGGTAGTTGTTAAACACCAGAGACAACAATAATTTCTTGTATTTTCCATAAAATATCAAAAAGAAAGAAAATGCTTGTTACTTGGGTTTCTTCACCGAAAACAGTACATCTTACCATAACGACGGCATGTAACTGGAACTGCATTTTTTGTACAGCTCATGAGGAGAAATCACCAAAGTTTTATCCAAAAGAAAAAATTGTGAGGATTATAAAAATACTTGCTGAGTCTGGTGTGAATGAAATATCACTTTATGGAGGAGAGCCATCCTTGCATCCTAATTTTTTAGAATTTGGAAAAGAAATAAAGGAGCATGGTGTTTGCTCAGGATTTATATCGAATGGATTTGGAATAAAAGAAGAAACAGTAGATAAAATACTGGATTACTTTGATCATGGTGGAATATCTATTCATGGATTTAGAAAAGAACATGATCTCATAACAAGAACCCCAGGATCTTTTGTAGAAACTATTAGAGCTATTGAGTTGTTAGATAGAGAGGGGTTTAAAATTGCTCTCCAAACTACTATAACAACTTTAAACCTGTTTTCTTTCCCTAAGTTTATAAGATGGATGTTTTATAAGTTCCCTTCCATTGCTGTTTTTGTTATTAACAGAGGGACATTTACAGGCAAAAACAAACGTTTTTGCTTAAATAGAGGGGAAATAGTAGAACTTGTGACAAAAGTAAAAGAATTAAAGGATGAGGGAATACCGGTCCGATTAGGAGTCCCGATACCTCCTTGTATTTTGCCTAATGAATTGAGGTCTTTAGCAAGTTTTTGTTCTGCTGGTATAGAGTTTGCAGATGTAGATGGTGAAGGTAACGTTTATATATGCGGAACATTTAGGAAAGAAACTTACCTTGGAAATATTTTCGAGAAAAGCATGTCTGAAATATGGAACTCTGATAAAGCTTTGTATTTTAGAACATTTAACTGGGCGGATAGTAGATGTCTTAATTGTAAATATTTTGAAGATTGCTTTTGTGGATGTAAACTGTTACCACAGGGAGGATATGGTGTTGATCCTATTAGTAAAGAAAAAATGACTGTTTATTTGACTTTGCACCCTCTACTTAAGAAGCGCAAAATAGATAATAGTATTGCTGTTTCACAACCTTATTCTCTTTCCGTACTGTTTCATCCAGATCTATGTTTTCTTTTGGATTATTTACGGGAACCGCGGGAAAAAGATGAAATAATAAAGATATTATGCAATAAAGGGATAACAAGGAGTAAAAAAGAAGCAGTAAATCTATTAACTTGGCTAGTTAAATTAAGGATCCTAATAATTGTGTACAGAAAAAATATTGAAGATTATATAATACCTGGTGATATTACACAAGACGCAGATATTATCTCAAAGTTTTCTGAGTAAACCTTTACTGAAAAGAAAAGAAGTATACCATTTCTAAAACACAAAGGGGAATTGCTTCTAAAGTATGTATTGTTTTCAATTGTTGATTTGGGAATGCGTTAACTGTAATATCTAGCTTGTTCTTTATGGAAGGTTCTATCTCATAAAGCCCCCTATTGGGGCCTCCAAACAATATTAAGATGTTCTTTCTGCTTAAAAGTCTTTTAAGCTTATTTCTTACTTTATTTATTGGCTTTCCCTTCCTGGAAGTTCCTATCACAGTAAGACTATTTCCGAATCTTTTTCTAAGATCCGCTATTAATTTGTTAATTTGCTTATTAAAATAGATAGGGTAATATCCTATGTAATTTTCTACAGTGAGGTCGAAGGGATCGAGAGTGTATAGTTTATTTTCCCTCTTTTCTATTGGAACCAAACTTGGATATTTTATTTTCTGGTCTTTGATCTCTTTTTTCACTAGTTTGGAGTTACTTCTGTAAATAAGAACCACTTTTCCTTTCTCTTTCTTTAATACCCCCCAACTTCTATTTTTAATCCAAGCTTTCTGATGGGATTGAATTGTAAGAGGTGGAACATAATTAAAATTTTTATCGTAAAGGGGCTTTGGAAAAACCATTTTTTTAAACCAAGGGGGAGTAACACAGTACTTCAGTACTTTAACGATATATCTTCCAAGGCCATGTGAATCAAATAGAGGATCTGGGTCATAAAAGACAATGATCTGAGTAACTCTAAATAATCCCAACCATCTCGCTAATTGACCTAGAGCATAAGCTCTAATTGGCCTAAACCTGAGGTTTGAGGTGACTGTAGAAGGGAAGGCTATTATTATTCTCTCCACACTTTTCTCTGAGAGAGAAGGAATATTATAGCATATATTATGGCATAAAATGTTTAAAAACACATAACCCTTTTATCAAAGGAAGACAAACAATTCAAGCCGGATTTTTTATTTCAACTAAACTAAAGATATCAGAAGGGATAAGACATAATTACAATCGCATTTTTGGATATGGAATTAGAAATATTGAAAGTTAATGAGATATAGGAGCCACTTCTAGGGTTTATACCTATGTTTCTAGGAGAGGCATAACCATAAATTTTGGGCCAGTAGCAGGTGCTAAATTCCCGCTGGATTTGTGGATCTGAACCATTTAAGGAAAATTTACAAATTCTTCTGAATAGAAATGTAAAGTTAATCTTATTTGAAACTAATCTATTCCAATATAATAACATCTTTACTTACTAATTCCTTAGAAGGCCTCCATCAAAAGTAATGAGAATACACCCCCTTTGATATTACATAGTGTGAAGCACTAATATACAGTTAAAAGGATGAAAATTACTAAAAGAAGAAGGACATTAGTGTATTAAAGAACTAGATGAAAAGATCCAAACGTATTCTTTGAAGTTATTGGGGTATGAATTTCCTGAAAACATCTTCTGGAGATTTACAGAAATGTAAAATAGCGATTTTCTTTTTTGGTCTAAAAATCGTGGACCGTATCTACCCCTTGGAATAGGTACAATTATTGCTGAATCAATAGCTAAAGAAATTGCTAAGAAAATAAATGGAATAGTTTTTCCAACCTTTCTTTTCGCTCCAGCATTTAGGCCAAATTTATCTTTGCCTTTGGATTTATGCTACAAAGTCTTCTATTCAATTCTAGAAAAGATTTGCCGGCTCAAATTCAAAAGAATTATAATAATTTCTGCTCATGGTCCAGGCTTTCATCAATTCGTTAAGGAAGCCTGTAAGGAAATTGCTAGAAAATTTGAAGTAAAAATACTTTATGTTCATGTTTGGGAGCTAATTACTAAAGAAGAATTAGTTGAATTAACCCAGGACAAATTTATTCATGGAGCATGCGCTGAGACAAGCTTAATATTATATTTAAGGCCTGAATTGGTAAAGCTGGAGCGGGTTAAGGAAGAAGGGCTAAAGGAAATCCTAAAAGGATATAGGGTTTATCCATACAAAAGGGAAAAATATTATAAAGGAAATCCAAGGTTAGCAAGCAAGGAAATTGGAGAGAAATTATTTAAACTCCTAGTAAAAAGAACTTTAGAGGTTATTGAGTCTTCTCTTTAATTTATAATGTAAAATTGCCACTCCAGAATATGAAGCATACTGAGCTTGAGATAGAGATCTCAAATCTTGAGGGTAAGAAATGGAAGAAAGTAAAAGGATTAGTTGATACTGGAGCAACCTTAACCACTATTCCAAAATCACTTGCTGATGAATTGGAAATAAAAGAAATAAGAGAAGAAGAAATAGAAACTGCTGCAGGAAGAATAAAAATTAAGAGGGGAAATGCAAGGATAAAAATTGGGAATAAAGAGGAAATAGTGCCAATTTGGATCTCCGATATTATAGATAGAGTATTAATTGGATCTGTAACTCTGGAGGTATTTGGATTATCGGTTGATCCTGTTACTGGAAAGCTAATAGAAAAGTCTTTGATATTATACTAGCCAATCTTCAGTTTTTTATTTAGGCAATTACAATTATCATAATTATGATTGCCAAATTTGTAGACAGAGAAGAGGAGATAAAAGCAATAAAGGAGTTTGTTTCTAGGCCTAATTTTGGCTTATTAATAATATATGGAAGGAGAAGAGTCGGAAAGACAAGACTAATTATTGAATCTCTCAAAGGTCTTGAATATATTTACTATTTTGCAACAGAAAGCGGAAATATTGAAAAATTTAGGGAAGAGGTATCTAGAACTGTAGAAGAAATTAAACATGCAAAGCCAAGCTGGGAATCCTTTTTTCACTTTCTAAAAGATAAGATAATCGTAATAGATGAGTTTCCAAATCTAATAAAAGAAGATAAGGGAGTTATTTCTACTTTTCAAAAAATAATTGATACAGAGTTAATAAATACAAAGACAAAGCTGATTCTTATAGGATCTTCAATATCAATGATGAAAAGTAAAGTTTTAAGCTATAGTTCCCCATTATACGGAAGAAGAACAGGCCAAATAAAATTGAGACCTTTAAGATACTATTATTTGAGAGAGTTCTTTCCAAATGCCAGTTTTAGGGAATTGGTAGAGATATATGGATTTGCAGGAGGTGTCCCCTATTATTTGGAAAAAGTTGAGACTCCTTTTTGGGAATGGTTAGATAAAGAACTAAAAGATCCAAAATCCTTTATCAGAGAAGAAGGAGATTTTATTTTGAAATATGAGTTTGAGGAACTAACTACCTACAAAAAAATTCTTGAGGCAATAGCTAAAGGTCATACAAAATTTGGAGAAATAAAAAGTTTTGTTGGTAAAGAGTCTATAACAGAATATCTAAAAAATTTAATAGAATTGGAATTTATAGAAAGAGTTGTTCCAATAGGAAGTAAAAGAGGATTTTATAGGATAAGGGATAACTTCCTAAGGTTTTGGTTTAGATACATTTATCCAAATCTTTCTAGGATAGAACTTGGAATATTTTCTGCTGAAAAGATAAGGAAGGATTATGATAGGTACTTAGGTGAAACTTGCGAAAAAATAGCATTTGAATTTATAGCAGAGAAAATAAAGAGGAATGAATTGCCGGAGGTTAATGTTTTAGGAAAATTTTTACATAAAGGAAAAGAAATTGATTTGGTCGGATTGGGAGAGGATATTGGAATATTTTGTGAAGTAAAATGGGGGAAAATAACCGAAAAAGACATTAAGTCCATTATAAGACGGTTAGATGAAAATTCTAGAGTTTTTGACTTAAAAGAAAAAATGTATATAATTATTGCTAGGGAGTTCGGGAAAAAAGTAAAGCAAGAGAATGTCTTATTGTTTGATGTGAATGACTTGTTTCTTCTTTGATAAAACTTCTTATGGTTGAGGTACTATTCTCCGAAAGGACATTCAGAGTTAATCTATTACTAGATTTCTCTCTTAACAAAAACAGGAAAGAGTATTCAATTTTACAAACCAAAGATTACAAGAAGCTTCAGAAAGTTTGGTTAAAATTTGGGCTAAATAATCCCTATAGCTGGGATGATGTAGCTCTTAGCAAGTATGGAAAGATAAGGACAGGCTATGAGTTTTATGAGTATCTATTTAAGTATATAAAAGGGAAAGTAGAGGATAAGGATCTTGATTCAGTAGATACACCCTTTGATGTCCTAACAGAATTGGATCCTGTTATAGCAATTGTCTCAGATTTTCAAAAGAGCATAAATCAGATTCATGAGAAATTTAAGCCTTGGTATTCGAGGATATTCGGAATACATTTTGATGATTTTACAATCTCATTTGCAATATTTCCTTGTCCCATAAAAGACTATTTTTTAAGCGGACACACACTTTTCGATATTTTCTATACATCATCTGTTTACTGTAGTCCTAACGAGCTTCTTCTCCATTATGAGAAAGACAGAGAAAAATTATTTGCCTGGTTTTACATGCCCCACGAATGTTTTCATCTTGCTTTAGCAAGAATAGCCAAAAGAATAGGAAAATTGAAAATATTTGGAAAAAGTTCAATAGAAGAGGCTTTAGTTCACATCATATGGAAGAAACTTCTTTATAAAATGGGGCTTGTGGATTACTTTGAGTACAAAGAAAGTCTTAAAAAGTATTTGGACAAGTTTAGAGAGGAATTAAAACTCCTTGGTCCCATTTGGGAATATAATTTTGACAAAACCATATGGGAGTTTCTAGCCGAAAATGCAAAGGACAATTCCATAATTAATCTGGCATCGAAGATTGCGAAAGGCTTTAAGGAATAAAAGAATTGCGATTTCAGTAAATGGTGCTAACATGATAAGGACTCTAACAGGAGTGAGCACAGAAAGTTTATCCTAACTAACCATCTTACTGCAAATAATTATATAAGATAATTTGCATTACAAATGCAAAATATTATATAAAAGATTTGCAATATAATTACATGGAAGAACAAAATCCATGGTGGTCTGGAGAGGCTGATGATGAGTATTTGAAATGGAAAAATTCAGAAATAAGATGGATCCCTCCAATTCTAGAAAAATTTGATTTTAAACCTTTTTCCCTAAATTTCCTTGTAGGCCCCAGACAAGTTGGAAAAACAACAGCACTGAAAATATTTATCAATGAATATTTACTTAAAAAAATAAATCCAAAGGCAGTTTTTTATTATTCATGTGATGAATTGACAGATTTTAGAGAGCTTAGTGAAGTATTGGACAATTATTTATCCTATAGGGAAAGATTTAAAATTAAGAGCTCATTCATAATTCTTGATGAAATAACTTTTGTTAACGAATGGTATAGAGCTATTAAGTATAGGATAGATAGGGGAAAATTTGAGAGGGATGTTTTAATAATTACAGGATCAGCAAGTCTGGAGCTGCTCCAACAAAGAGAAACGTTTCCAGGAAGGAGAGGCTATGGAAAAGATATATTTTTCTATCCATTGAGTTTTCAAGAATTTTTTGATATTTTTTGGAGCAGGGAAGTTGTTAGATGCGAGAGTTTATTGGAAATAGATAAGAGAATGAGGGTTAACTCTATTTTTTCCGAAAGTGTATCTGAAGCTTTCTCAATTTATTTAAAAACAGGAGGTTTTCCACTGCCAATAATAGACTATTTTTCTAAAGGAAGGATATCCAATTTAACAAAGAAAGCCTATATTGATTGGATAAAAAGTGATCTGGCTAAAGTTGGAAAAAGCGAGAGATATGCCAAGGAAGTTTTAGCATTTATTTTAAGGGCAAGATGCGCTCCAGTAAGCTGGCTTAGCATTTCTAAAGAAACTTCAATAGCTTCTCCTCATACAGCCCAATCATATGTAGAAATGCTTGAGAGATTATTTATCATAAAAATTCTTTATTTTCTGTCTCCAAAGGGAAGAATTCTTTATAGAAAAAACAAAAAAATACATATTATAGATCCATTTATTTACAAATGCCTGGCAGAGTATACGAGAGAAAATATAGAGGAGTCTCAAATCCTAGAATCAGTAGTAGCAGCTCATCTTTCAAGGAAATTTCCCACTTACTACTGGAGAAATGGTTCCGAAGTTGATTTAGTTGTTTTGGAAAATAGAAAACAAATTGGGATTGAGGTAAAGACAAGAGCAGGGCCTTGGAGAAAGCCAAGACATTTGGATAAAGTCTTAATACTTGATAAGCAAAATATAGGAACATTTCTTATATCCTTGGATTTAAAAGAATAAAATGAAAAGGATTATTGATGAGTTAATTGAGAAGTGTAAAAAGCTTGGCCCCATTTGCATAGGAATTGATCCAAGGCTAGAATACATTCCAAGCATTATTAAAGGAAACCCTATTGAAAGAATTCTTTCATTTTCAGAGAAAATTTTAAAAGCATTAGAAGGAAGCGCTCCAGCCGTTAAAGTAAATATTGCATTCTTTGAGCCTTTTGGTCCTGAAGGAATAGATGCATTTTTCTACATCCTAAAGCTTGCTAAGGAAGTGGGCTTTATTACTATAGCAGATGTTAAACGTGGAGATATAGGATATTCATCCGAGCTTTATGCGAAAGCTTATCTTGAAAATCCCCATATAGATTTTATTACTGTAAATCCGTATTTTGGTGAGGATGGGCTAATTCCTTTTGTAAAGTTATGCAAGAAAAATAATAAAGGATTATTTATACTTTGTAAGACAACTAATCCTTCCTCAATCCAAATCCAGGATAGAAAAGCCAATGGGAAGCTAATATATGAAATAGTTGCTGAAATAGCAGAAAGACTTGGGAAAGATCTTATTGGAAAATATGGATTCTCTTCTATAGGAATAATTGCTGGAGCGACATTTCCAGAGCAGTTAAAGAAATTAAGGGAAAAATTTCCAAGCCTTTTCTTCCTAGTTCCAGGGTTTGGTGCCCAAGGAGGAAAGCCAGAGGATATAATCTATGCTTTTAACGAGGAGGGAATAGGCGCAATAATAAGCTCCTCCAGGAGAATAATTTTTGCCTATAGGTATAAAGGATATCCGGAAAGGGAGTTTACTGGAGCGGCAAAAGAAGCTGTTAAAGAAATGAGGGAAAGTATTCTTAAAGTTTTAGGATAGAGAAACATGGCATTTAATAAGAAAGAATTTATTGATTTTATAATAGAAAACGGAGTAATAGGCTTCTATGAAGAGCCAGTTAGATTAAAATCTGGAAGATTAAGCCCTTATTATATAAATTGGAGGAATGTCGCTGAGGATGTTTATTTAATTGATAGGCTTTCAGACTTTATCCTAGAATTTTGCAGGGATAACAATATTAAGCCAGATTGCTTTTATGGGGTTCCAGAAGGAGCAACAAAGATTGGGATTATAACTCAATATAAATATGCGAAAAGGGATCCAAATTTGGCCAAGGGAAAATATCCATTGCCAATGGGAAGAGGAAAAATTAAAGAACATGGAATAGAAAAGGATAGGTTCTTTTTAGGAATTCCAAAAGGGAAAACTGCAATAATAGAGGATGTAGTAACAACTGGAGGCTCCTTATTAAGTGAAATTGAAAAGCTTGGGAAATTTGGGATAGAAATATGTGCTGTATTGGTATTAACGGATAGATTGGAATTAAGGGATGATGGGAAGACAGTTAGGGAAATAATTGAGGAGCTTGGATACAAATATTATTCGCTTTCTGATTCTAAGGAAATTATTGAGGAGTATTTGAGAGGAAAGAAACTGAAGAAAGAAATATTGGAAATGCTTAAAGAGTATATTAGGGAGTATACGGTGTTTAGGTTGGATATTGGTAATAAACTCAATTCATTATGTTTAGATAGAATGGCAAATGTCAAAAAGTAGACAGTTTCTATAACATTTCTTAGGGATATTAGGAGGCTCACCTTTTTCTAACGAATACTGCAGATTGTCCCTTATTTCAAGTAATTTTGCTCTTAGATTGTCGTTTATAGAGAAAATCTCTCTTTCTATTTCTAGCTTATTTTTAGTTCTAAATCTAACATATACAATACAGCCAACATTTATAGGAATAAAATAGTTAGCCTCTAAAGTAAGAGCATAGGCAGTTAGTTGGAGCTTGTGGCGGAACATCTCTTTCCCAAATTTTAAATCAAAAACAAGCGAAGATAATCCAAATGCATCTACTTTAATTTCCTGAGAAAAGCCCAAAATCTTGCCAGTTAGAGAAAGTTCCACAACGAAAGGGATTGCTCTAAAAGCTAGCGTATCTATACTAGGAAACTTTGAAAAAGCTAGTATTTCATTGAATTTTACCTGTACTCTCTCGGATTCGAATTCTGAAAGAATTCTGCAATATTCAAGCAATTTCTCCTTATCCTCTTTATTCAAAGACTTTTCTTCATTTAGGTTTTTGGATATCTCTTTTATAGTAATATCTATAATTTTTTCTTTTATTTTTTTCTTTCCAGCATAAATCATCTTTCTTGCACTTTCAAAAACCTTTCTTACGCATTTATGCAGGTAAAAACCAAATATCTGGTATTTAGATACTGGATGTTTTATTTTAAACTTCTTTCTAAGATAAATATCTCTATAACTAGGACATGGAGATGAAAACTCCCAAGCTGAAAGCAAATGTTTCTTTGAGTATGGCCTTACAGGTTCTTCTTTATAATTCCACCCCCTAAGGCTCTCTTCTACAAGATTCTGGGTACTAAGCTCTCTTACATATTCAATTTCTTCTTGAGTAAGATAGTAAACCATTACTCCACCCTGTACCAGCCATGCCCAAAGGTTGTTCTTTTTCCAATATTAGACAGTATCCCAAAGTTTATTATTCTTCTTATTCTTTTTTTAAGTTTGCTTGGAGAATAGAAATGGATATCTCCAATAAGATAATATTCTTGATACTTCTTTCCATTTTTTGTATATATAAATAGCATTTTTCTTAAGTTTGAGGATATTTTCTGAATCCCTTGCGCAAACTCTTTTAACTTACTAAAATCTTCTTTTACAACTAAACCACAATAAGCTTGTAATATATTTGAATACTTTCTGGACATAAAAGAAAACAAATCCTGAAAATCAGGATCTGCTACTAGAGAATTTTCCCTTATAAGCCTAAAAGGGGTCAAAAACGTTATCTTAAAATCTTTTCTTATTTTCCTTTCTATATCACTATCAGTTATAGAGGTTTTCGTCTTGTAGTATGTCCCATTTTCAAATAAGACCTCTTTTTTATTTCTAAAAGGGTTCTCCAAGTAGACAGCTCTTATTCTAAATTTTCCCCTCTTTTCTTTTTTCCCTATTCCTATTAGGCAGAGGGATTGGATGGCACTTATTAAAACACCAATATAGCTTATAGCTTGGCCGAATAAGACTATTGAGAATTTTAATGTTGATCCTTTTTTATATACTCTCTCTTTCTCCAGGGGAGGTTTTAGAGAAAAAGGTTTTGGAAAATATTTAAGATTCTTTAAGAAAAGATACTGGCTGCTGGGTCTAAATAGAAATCCATATGGACAAAGCCTATTTTTGGGGCAATTTTCACACTCTTGGATCCGGACATCACAAAATAGCTTCTTTAGAATGTTTCCAACGGCTCCTCTTATTACTCTCCCTTTCCATGCAGGAAAGACGGCATTATTTAAAAATTCTAATTCAAAAGTTATCCATCTTGCTATTTCTGTTGGCTTCTTCTTTGTAATACAACTATTCATAATTTTTTGAAGAGAGGTTGTCATAGGGATCACAGAAAGACCTTTAAATATTCCTCTGGCTGAATGATTAGTGGTTTTCTTTTTTTGATGATTAGAAAATCTTTTAATTTTTGGATATGTCTCCTTATTGTTGTCTTATCCTTCTTAAGAGCTTCTGACAATAATTTTATATCCGTTTTTCCTTCGTAAATCTTATACAATATTTCTTTCTCCAGCGAAGAAAGTGAAAAGAACTGAGCTAGGGCTCTAATGAATTTTCCTCGTAGTATATATCCTCCTTCTAAGTTCTCTTTTTGGATTTCTATTTCTTTTACTTTCTCTCTTACGAGCAAAAGGGCCAAAAAAGTAGCAACAACTATCCATCTCATTCCTCCACTTAGAGAGGCCTGTACTTTGCTTACGTTGTTCATTTCTTCTTTTACTTTCTTGATGGTTTCAAAGAACGAAAGTTTTTCCGCCTCTATAACCTTTATTTCTGGCTTGCCTAAACTCTCAATAGCCCTTAGCAAGTTATCCAACCCTTTTTTAACTTTTTCATCAATTTTTCCTGTTATAATAAGTATTTTATCATCTTTTTCAACTTCCCTCCTAAATAAGAATCTTAAGGCAAATCTTTCATCCCATCCAAAGGTTATAACAAAGAGCTTTCTCATGCTCTATATTAAGGAAAAGCGTAATTAAAAGCCCTTTGTGCCATAAGGTGAAAGTTTTTAAATCATGAAGTGAACTTTTCTCATGCTTGAGGAGGAAGAATTAAGGAGAATTACTGACTTCTTTGCAGAGATTCTTGCAGTGTTGCTAGCAGAAAAAGAGATGGTAGGGTATGTAGATAAGGTAAGCAAAGCGCCTTCTAGAGAGTTACTCCTTTTCCATCTAAACGAAGCATGTAGAGACTTTTTTAGTTTGAAAAGGGGAAGAGAATTCAAACCTAAAACTAAAGAGCTAATAAAGAGAATGGAGGAAAAGATGAAAAATAAGAACTACATAGAACTAATAGAGAATTACCTAAATTCTCTTTATCAACACCTTATTAAAGGAGACAGAAAAAAACTTAGGGAAGTATCATCTTTAATTGGGGCTAAAGCTATTCTCTTGGCTTCTGTCTTAAGGGAAGAAGGACATGCTGAAGGCGGTGAGGACTATGGAGGGGAAGAGCGATAGGGTATTTGTTTCTATTAGAGGGAGAGTTCTGGTAAATGTAGAAGCCCTAAACATGACAGAAAGTGTTGGAAATTATGTGAAGCATAGAAGGGTCCCAATGATCTCTCCAAAAACATACAGCGTATATTTTGTTCCAGCAATAAGTGGTGAGTCAATAGCCCACGGTTTTCAGGAGGTTTTGGCGGAAGAAGCTGAAAGAAGGGATCTACGAGTTTGTGATCTATGCAAAAGGGGAATATTCTTGAAAAGTACCACGTATGATGTTATCTCAGCATCTTTTCTCAAGGATCGACAGTTATTGGATTGGCTAAACATTGACAATGAAACATGGAATAAAATGCTTCAAATAAAAGAAAAGAAGAAAAAAGACAAGGAAGAAAGGCAATTAATCGCGAAATTTGAATCCCAAGAATTGCCCTTTGCACTAGAATCTGCGATTGTCCGAGATTGCATAGTAGAGGATGTCGGTGGATTTTTATATGCTGAGGACTCTTTTAGCGGGTTCAATATCGGCGGCATAAAAAGGACCTCAAACTTCTATGCTGGTTATATGATTCCCGTGGGGGAAGTGATTGAAAATGTAGTCATCGAACCACAATTACATTCAAGGTACGCGCTTGGTACTCCTTTCGTTAGGAGAGAGGAGGAGGCTCGCGGACAGATGATTTACTATGTCGAACTATCCTCAGCAGTTTATACATTTAGTTTTGACTTAGACTCAAAATACATAGGTAGATCGACTTTTGTTTATGAAAAAGCAGGCCAGGAGGTTGTGGATGATAGAAAGAAAAGGATTGAAGTTACATTAGACTCTATACAAAAATTTCTACTAGAGTTTATGTTTGGTGCAAAGAGAACAAGATTTTTACCAGTGGTTGATTGGGAATCACTTGTAATAGCTGTTAGTGACGATGTTTGGACTGTCCCAAATCCTAATTCAGTAAATTATATTGAAAGATGTTGGAAAAAGTTAGAAAAAGTTAACTATAATACAAAGTTGTTCGTGTATATAAATCCTACAATCTTTGAAAATACTAGTGTTCTAGTAAGAAAAAGAACGGAGGAGCTCCTAAATAGCTTCTATGAGGCGCTTGAAGACTTTAAGAAAAGACTTGAAGAAAAAGGAGATAAAGATATAATTGATTGGGAAAACTTCAAAAAGAAAAAGCTTGAGGAGTTCCTTAATAGAAGAGTAGAAGAACTAATATCTTCAGCTGATTTGAACTATCAGGGAAAAATACAAGAAAAATACGCTAAGATGAAGGAGCTGCTTGAGGAGAAAAAGACAGACGACATAAAGATTTATGATAGCTTCGAAAAATGTGTAATCGAGGCGATTGAAGAAGCCAAAAAGAGGATGGATTAGACGTGGTGAGCAAGTAACAGATAAGGATAGACATGTTGATCGGGTTCATAGTAGACACAGAGTTTGTTTGGGGATTTCAATCTAGAATAGTAGGCCTCTCAAAAACTTCTCCATCCTTTTATTATCCTCCACCAACTACTTTTTTAGGAGCTTTAGCGGAAGTTATGGCTAAGGAAAACAAAATTGGTGAAAGTGGAGGTAGAAAAATACTCTCAAAGTTCAGCGAGAATTTACTCGCTGTTGGTGTTAGACCAATAAACTGCAAACCGATAAAGTATGAAGACTTAAACAGAATCATAGCTGTAAAAATAACATCAGGCGTTCTCTACCCGAGCCTTTCCGATCTTGCAAAATCCTTTGATTCGCCAGCGAGGGGAAAAACCATACTTGTGAGCTTTGAAGATTCACCAAAGCTTAGATGGTTCTTAGTTTTTAGAAACGATAGTTTTGAATTAAATGGAGAGTGGCTAGATATTTGTGAGCACACCTTTTGGAAAATTCATAGAATAGGTTCAAAAGAAAGCATTGTATCGGTTACTAATGTTGAATCATTTAATCCAGAAAGAGTTAGCGGAAAAGTGAAGACTCTTTATAGCATACCTTTCAAGGATGTAAAAATTCTAAAAGAGGAAACTTCAAGGAACTGGGCTTATGAAGCATATATAAATCCCTTTAGCTTCGAAGACCCAGTAAAGGACTATATAGGAGGGCGAAATATTTTACCTTTCAAAATTCCAATCATTAACAGACCCCATGAAGAATATTATTGTTTAGTTGAAGCTAGAACGGCATATAAATTCCAGGATGAGGTGGTCGTTGGGTGGTCAGAATAATTCCAACTCTGCCAAGAGATGTAACCCTTTTAAGTAGCGTCCTTTATGAAGGAGTGCTTTTTACAGCTCAATTTTTACCAGTTAAATTTGATGGCACCTCTATAGAATTGCCAGACAATTTTCCTGCTGTTATCCTAAAGAATTATCTTCAGGATGAAAGAGTTAGTAGACTGAAAATCATGATGGCAGGGAATGATACAATGAATACTATAATCTTTAGGGCCTATGGCATTGAAGATCAAAGTAGGAAAAGTTATTATGATCTTATTTTTAAGCTTAAGAGCTATGCTAATCGCTTAAGAATTACGAAAAGGGTAATATGGCTGGGCATCAAGCTCGAAAATAAGAACATGATAATTGATGAAAAAGAAATGATTAATGTAAATGGAAAAAAACGTGCTCTTGCAGCTCCTCAACTCTTTAAGGTTGATCGATATACAGGTATTTCCTCTTTGGAAAGTGGCTATACATCCAAACAGATAACGATATACACTTCCAAGGAAATTCTGTTGCTATTTTTATTTGGTTTATATTCATCCTTTGTAACTTCCTTAAGGCAGCGAGATCGACAGTATTATTTCTTTCTAATGTTTTCTCCAGAGGAGATTGAGAGTATGCTCAATAGATTGGAGGATAAAGAGTTCATTAGAAGACTTTTTAGAACCAAAGAGAAGGTTATTGAATTTCTAAGTGCAGCCCTCAATAAAACAGCTGTTAAAGAGGCGATCCTCCTGGAAGTTTATTTAAATGTTGAACTAAAAAAATTGATAGAAAAAGAAAATCTTGAGAAAATTTCTATGATATTGTTTAAAATCGCTCCAGAGGGAGGTCAACCTCTGCCTAGGAGCTACAAAGTCTATGAACTAATCCCAGTAACAATTTATAGGGGGGTGGAGTTTCATAAAACTATTGGAAGATACATTAAAGATCCAGAAACCTTCTTAGAGAAGTTATCTGAAAAATTAAAACCAGAGGGGACTATTTTTAATGCCCTACGTAACATAGATAGATTTAGTGAAGGGAGCAATATATTAAGAGCTGTTCATGAACTTTACCGGTTTGTAGTGTTAGGACATGTAGAAGGCTGGTATGCGTTTTTGAGAGAAATCGCTAACGCGTATAGAAAGCTTGAAAATAGTACACAACCACAAGAACAGAAAAGAAGTTTAAGATATAAAAGAATTCTCGAAACATTTGCTTATAAATGAAATGCTCTTTAGTAGATTTTCTATCTAAAGTTGTTAGGGCTTGGAATTTAAAAGATCCAAGACCTTTCATAAGATTTGCTATAGAAAAAATTTCCGAGCTCTGGAATGAAAAGAATATCTTCATCATAGAGGCTCCAACGGGGTATGGGAAGTCTACTATTTCTGCTGCAATTTCTCTTTACTCTGCAGAAAAGGAACTGAAGGCCATAGTTTGTTATCCCCTCAGAACGCTAGTTGAAGATCAATATAATGCGTTTGTTGGAAAAAAGAAGGGGAAAAAAGCAATTTGCAATGAGAAATTAATTGGAATACGATACATGCATCGTCCAGATTCTCGTTACCTTATAAAACCAATAACTTTAACAACCATTGATACGTTTGCTTTAACGCTCTTTGGAATTGCTCCAGAAGATCTCGAAAAAGCTCTGAAAGCCTATGAAGGGATTTCATTTAGCTTCGGGCATTATATGTTTTCATGGGCATCAGCCATTCTTTCCAATGTCGTCCTTGATGAGGTCCATCTGCTTGCTGACTCCACAAAGTCCTTAAATTTCCTGATAGCCCTCCTCAAGCTCGCAGTAAGATTCGACCAAAAGCTTATCTTGATGTCCGCAACCTTACCCAAGGCATTGAAGAGGATTATAGTAGATTCACTACAGCCAGATTTAGACAAACTCGTTTTTTTAGTATTCTCTAAAGAGAAAGAGCTAGAAAATATAGATTTACATGTGTATTTTGATAAAGATTTCATAGAAGAAAGACTTAGCAAAGAATATGACTTCGAAATTTTGGGACTACGGAAGCAAGAGAAGTTTGGAAGGCTCTTGGAGCTGGTAAAAGTCAACACGCAACAATTTAAAAGAGCTTTGGTGGTTTTTAATACGGTAAACGATGCTATAGAGTTTTACTTGCTTGCAAAAAAGAATGATGAAATTGCTGAAACTTTCGGGAGAAAAATATTACTGATCCATTCAAGATTCACAGAAAAAGATAGAGCAAAGAAAATTAACAGACTGAGGGAGTTAGAAGGTGAGTATCTTTTGATAACAACTCAAGTAATCGAGGCTGGGGTTGATGTTAGCTCTGATCTATTTATAACAGAGATAGCCCCTGCAAACTCTCTCATACAGCGTTTAGGGAGATTTTTGAGGTATAAGGAAAAAGTAGGGAAGGTAATTGTATGGTATGAGATAGATGAAGATGGTGACTTGAAGTTAGACCTTTCATTCAATAAAACTCCAAGAAATTGGCTGTGTGTAGACGCCGAAGATGAGGTTGTATTTAAGAAGGCCGTTACTATCCTCAGAGGGAAATTTAAAAATGTGAACATAAAGAGGCTCAGCGAGTGGAAAGGAAAGAGGAACAAACTTGCGATAGCCACTCCTCTATATAAGGTCTATAATTATGAGTTGACATTAAAAACACTCAATTGGCTGAAAGAGAACAAATTAAACGTACATGTCCCTGAAAGTATCAATAAAAACATTAAAGGTTATAAAGAGCTTTTAGATGGTGTTTACGCAGAAAACACTTTCAAATTTGACCAGCAAGCTGTAAATGAGCTCCTAAGAATACATGACCATTTAGAAAGACCAGAAAAAGCTATTGAAGTTTTCTTAAAATGTGAAGGTAGCTTTGTAAGAAATGATTATCAGGTTAATGTTGTCCCCGAAAAACATTTAAGTAAGTTCATTGGGAAAAATGAGAGAGAAATCAATACTCTTATCTCAACATTCTGTATACCTGTTCCCGTAAGAATACTTAAATCACTGAATATTAGTGGAGTGCTTTTTGTGGATGACGAGGGTGTTATAAATTTTACAAGGTTGAAGCAAAGAGAGGTACTGCAGCCTCCAAAGAGAATTCTGAGAGGAATATGGATAGAAAATAAACAGGACAAACTCATCTATCCAGTAGCATTTGTTGTAAAAGCAGATTATGATAAAGATCTTGGATTGATAGTGAGAAGATGATTTATGCTTTTAAGAAAGGCAATAAAGTCCAGACTTTAGATGAGCACATTGAAAAGTGTCTGAACGTATTAGACAAAATCAGAAATTCGAAGCTTTGGAGTTCTGTTTTTAACTATGAATTCGTTAAAAGGACCATAGTATTTCATGACATTGGCAAAGTCTTCTACCAAAAGAATAAAAAAAATTTAAGCTTTGTTGGACACGAGTTCATTTCAGCGTATGTCTTTTGGAAAGTTTTTGGGGATTGTTTTATTGGAGATGAAAAGAAACTAGAATTACTATATTTGTTTCCTATAATATTCCATCACCACACAATGAGAATTAAAGGGGGAGGCAGTAGAAAAGGGAGATTAGAAGCGCTTGAAAGCATATCTATAACTTCACCAACTGAGGAGGTCTTGTTTGAACTTAAGAAGATTCTGATGAAATATATAAGCTATGAGTATGTGAAAAAAACGGTTAAAGCTTTAATCCATCTAGAAATCCTAGAAGTCAAGAACAAGATAGAAAGCAAAATTAATGATATTTGGAGAGAATTTCACGGCAGATTTGCAAGAAACTGCTTGCGACTTCTGCTTATTACGATGACATGTGACTATGAAGGATCTAAAAGTCGAGGAAAGCCCACGAGTTTTGGAAGGATTCTAGAAGAATTTTTGGAATATTATGGTAGTAGATAACCAGAAAACTGCTACAGAAATACACCTCGATTCTATGTTTGAAGCCTTACATTGACGTGATGCTTCTTTCTAAAGATGTGATGGGGGTATCTATTGTGGAATAGTATTAGCAAAGAGTTCCAGGTAAAGTATACATTTACAAAAATCGTTTGCTTTTAGTTTGCCTGATAACAAAGCGAAAAAAGTACAATAAAAGTTATAGAGACTGATAGATGAACTAATCTACTTTTTCAAAATTATTGCTTCTGTTTCTCTAGCATTTAGAGCAATTCTGCAAAAATACCCTTTCTAATTATTTTTTTGTGTAATCTCAAATCTTTCTGACAAATAAAGAATACGTCTATTCTATCTGAGTCATCTTTAATTAGTCTGCTAAGTATATCCACCAAGTCTTTCCTCTCTTGAATATCTAGTTCTCCAATGAATGCGCTCTTTTGAATTCTTTTCAATCCAAAGTCCTTTAAGATTTCAGCCACTCTATACCTAACTCTATCGTCGGTTATGTCATAAACAACCAAAATCATGCTAAGAATAGTTTATCTTAAGTAATATCTTACCAGTAAATCCTTGGTATGACAATTGGCTTTTCCTCTCTTAGAAAAGACACTACTGACTGTATATACGAAAATATTGCGTATCTTAGAGTCCCTTTTCTTCTTCCAATGTTTACCTTATAATTAGAACTTCTCTCCAGTATCCAAAGCTTAAAATTTTTGCATTCCTCCCATTTTCTTTCATAAAATCTTGTCTTTTTTGAGAAAAGATAACTTAATGTAAGTCTATCATAAATAGGCCTTACCGGTTCCATAAGGTCATAGACCAAAGATAACTTCCCGGGTCTTTCTACATGTAGAAAACCTAAAAAAGGATCTAAGGAAAAGTAGAGGGAATATTTCCATACCCAAATGGAAAGGATGTTGTAGGCTATATTTAAGAAAGTATTCAGAGGATCATTGCTTTTTTGATTCCTTCCTTTGAAGTTAAATTTATCTCCATATGCAAAAGTTAGGGAATTCCAATAGACCTCTGCAGCCTTACCTTCTACATTAAGAAATCTTTCCCTTGCTTCATCAATGTTATTTGCCTTTATTTTATCAAGTTCTTTGCAAAAAGATTTCAGTTCTAAACTTGCTTCAAATAACTTCTCTGATATTTCCTTTTTTCTTTTTGATTTTGAGTAATATCTAAGATTTACAGCCTGTCCTATCAGTTTCTCCTTTAATAAAATTCTCACAAGTTCAAGCCCCTTTCTTGCGATTCTTGCTCTATATTGGATCCATCTATTTATAGCAGACCCACCTATTTTTGGACTGACGATCCTGGCAATAGGTTTCCCAAAATATGAGCAAATAGTTATTTCTACTCCATTTTCAATAAGAGTTTTTATTATCTCAGTTGAAATGCTAGTCTTTGTCAATATGATAAGCTCTTTAATATGTTTTACCGGAATTTCCTCCTTTATTCTCTTCTTTTTATTTATTATTAACAATCTTTTTCTTTTTTTCTTTATCAGGGAACCAAAGTCATCTAAGATTAAAATATTCCTAACTCTTTTCATGGCAATACTCCCTAAAATCGCAAAGTCTACAGTTTTTCCAATTTCCTTTCGGTATTTTTCCTGACTTTACCACTTTATGAGCGGCCTTAATATAGTACTTTGCTTTTTCTCTTAGAGAATCCGTAATATTAATCCATTCAATTCTTCTCTGGAGAACGAGCAAGGCTCTTTTTACGGGTGTAACTCCGCAATCTTCAAGTAACAATGCATACACTGCTAAAGTGGTTACGAACTCGTTTTTTACCCTATTTGAATTTTTTACGTCACCAACAACATAATACTTGAATTTCTTATGTTTTAGTATAAAATCCGGCTTTCCTCTTATTCTGTACTTTCTTGACTCATAAACTTGTGGTTCTATAAAAGTAAATTCATCCGTAAACTTGTTTTTTATGATCAAAATCTGCTCGGCCTCAAATTTTCTTCCAGCCTCCTTCCAAAATTTCTGAAAGGATTCTCTAGACAGGAAAACGCGATAGTAAAAGAGCCTTGGACAAAAAATATATTCTTCTATATCCCTTACACTAAGTATTGGTGTTGTCTTTAATTCGAACATATTTTTAAACTCCAGCAAAAATATTTAGAAAAGTTTTCTCTTTTTAAGCATCCCTTCGAACCTCATTTTTAAGGGAAAGAAAAAAGAGATATTTGCTAAGAGATTTTTAAAGTGTTAGGAAAGTTAGCTTTAAAGCAAGGTGCGTAATTTATTAAAAGGAAAAATGATCCTGTCCTAATATGCCTTTCAATGTAAAGAAGATTGAAAGTATAGAAAGCAGTGCTGAAGCGAACACAGAAAAAGATATTCTTTCAATGTAAAGAAGATTGAAAGTCTAAGCTATCAAAATGATCTAATCTGCCAGAAACAACAATGTCTTTCAATGTAAAGAAGATTGAAAGCAACAAGTATCATATCCATCACAATCACTGTCAAAATTAATCTTTCAATGTAAAGAAGATTGAAAGCTCCAGAATTGCTTTGAGACATATCCGAATATTAGTTTCCTTGCTTTCAATGTAAAGAAGATTGAAAGACAATCATCTTCCTTCTTCTTATTATCCCAAACGGAGTTACAACCTTTCAATGTAAAGAAGATTGAAAGGAAATTTTGGTCCAAAAATTCGGAAAAACCTATATAGGGGGTCTTTCAATGTAAAGAAGATTGAAAGCTTAAAGTGACAGCTATAAGGGAAAGTTCGGTCTTTTGCTCTTTCAATGTAAAGAAGATTGAAAGTTTTAGGTTTCTCTTCTTCAGCTGGAGTTTCTGGCATAATCTTTCAATGTAAAGAAGATTGAAAGACAATATACAAAATATGTCCTTTATTGCTTGTCAAATTAGCTTTCAATGTAAAGAAGATTGAAAGTAGTAGAAAGATACTTAGGATGGGGAACAGCAATAGCCTCTGGCTTTCAATGTAAAGAAGATTGAAAGTCTAAAAGTTTCTGAAGAATATTGGGTGAAGTTGTCTTCTCTTTCAATGTAAAGAAGATTGAAAGATCTTTCGAATTCTGATTCACTCATTTTAGAATTTATTCTCTTTCAATGTAAAGAAGATTGAAAGTAATATTCCTTTGGAGATTTGCCTGGATTCACAAACAAGTCTTTCAATGTAAAGAAGATTGAAAGTAGCAAATGCTTTGACTTTCCCCACATGCTTAAAATTCACATACTTTCAATGTAAAGAAGATTGAAAGTAATAAATCGCATATGCATTCACACGCAATGTTTTTTTCTTCTTTCAATGTAAAGAAGATTGAAAGTTGAAATAGCATTTCTTGCTCTTAACAGAAAAACAATTGTCTTTCAATGTAAAGAAGATTGAAAGCTTTTTGCTTTTTCACTCTTTGAAAAGATCCATTACTACGAACTTTCAATGTAAAGAAGATTGAAAGGCAAATTCAGCTCCAGTTTCCGTCTTCATAAAAATTATATCTTTCAATGTAAAGAAGATTGAAAGCAAAATGCCTAAGTGTAAATCAGTTTAGTTTACGTTTATTTTTCTTTCAATGTAAAGAAGATTGAAAGTAAGTCCTTCCAACCACATAACAATAGTTCTCATCACAACCTTTCAATGTAAAGAAGATTGAAAGAATGGCTTAATTTCCTGAATTGCTGAAAATGGAATTGATTCTCCTTTCAATGTAAAGAAGATTGAAAGTGGATTTTCTTTTCAAAGCCTCTTTCCCATCTCATAAAACTTTCAATGTAAAGAAGATTGAAAGCACTTATCCCTATCCCTAATCTATTAACTCTTTGTTTTCCTATCTTTCAATGTAAAGAAGATTGAAAGTATACAAACAAAATTTTATTTATAAAGTTTGCTAGAGTCTTTCAATGTAAAGAAGATTGAAAGATATCGTCAGTATCCTCAGTAAATGGGAAATCTTCCTTTTCCTTTCAATGTAAAGAAGATTGAAAGTCATAGCATTTTTTTATCACCTGGAATGGCTTAGGGAAGAATAGTATCAAATTGGGATAAAAATAGAAAGAATTATTTGTCTATGTAAATTTTCGAAAAAACTATGGAAGCTTTTGAAATAGCAAATAAATATTACAGGGAAAGGCCAAAGGTATTAAGAAATGTAAAGAGGAATTTAAACATTATAGTGAAAAAAGCTAAAGAAATACTTGGAGATACTGAAGTATATTTGTTTGGAAGTTATGTTAAAGGAAATTTTAAGCCATTTTTAAGCGATATAGATGTTCTAATTGTTTCGGATAAAGTTCCAGAAAAAGTAAGCAAAAGATCTGAAATTAAATTAAAAATTGAGAAAGCGATTGAGGGATTTTCAATTTTTTGAATTACATTTAATGACCAAGGAAGAGTTTGAGATATATAGGAAGTTTATTGATAAACTGGTTAAAATTTCCTAATATTGTTAGTATTCCTTACTAATTCACTAATTATTGTCTTCTCAAGGAAATTCTCATCCCATGTGCTCCAGAATCTTTTTTCCTTTACATTTTTCTATCCATTTAGTTGTTTTAGAGTTAAGTATGTCTAAAGAATAAAGGAAAAATAGTAAATACCAAGCAAGTAATTTTCTCATATGAATCACAGTTTCTTTCTAATGTTTTAGAGACTTTTAGAGAGCAAAAATGCTAAGGAATACTCATTATAAAATTATAGCTAATAGAATAGTTCAATTTCTGCTTGCTATTGAGCCTATTATGGAATTGAAATTAGGATTATCCCTAGCATTATAAGGATAGCACCCAAAATTTTAGCTAGTTCTACAGTGGATTTTAGGAGAAGAATGGAAAGAAATGTTGTTATAAGGATACTCGTTGAAAGTACCGCCCTATGGTAACCTGGATTATTCACTAGCTCTAATCCCCTTAAGCTTAATAAATTGCTAATCACCCCAATGACTCCTAGTCCAAAAGAAAGCAAGATATTTTCTTTCTTCTTTAGGAAATTCAAGTTCTTTATGAAAGGAGTTAGAAGTACAAAATACATTAGTGAAATGATCCAAAGTAACTGAATTGGTGTTAATTTACTTAAGAGGGTTTTTGATAGAAGAGAAAATATGCTAAAGCAGAAAGCTGCAAGCAAGGAGTAATGTACCCAGGCCATAATCTTTTTAACATTTAAAAAGAAATGAAGCGAGCGCTATAGTTTTTATAGAGGAATGAGAAGTGTAAATGCGTATTATTGCTCATTTAAAAGGGTATCCAGGAGAGGGAAAGGCTGAAGCGAGTTGTAAGGGTTATATGAGAATATCTGAATCTAAAAAATCCAAGATTATAATGTCGTTTACAACCACTTGGGGTTTGGCTCCGTTATTAATCACAGTTCTATATATGCTGTAATAATAGCTTTTGGTATCTTGCACACAGGAAAGTTAAGAAAGATGGCTAAAGCGCCTGCTGCATTTGGAGAGTTCTTTTGGTATACTAGAAAACAATTTTTGTCATACTTGGAGAGCCTGATATCTGCTTTTTATTTTATAGGAAAGCAGGAGGAAGAATACCCCATAGATTAAATCCCAGGCTGGAGAGGCAAAGTTTAAAATAGCTATTTTAATCCCAGGAAGTATTTCTACTGGGCCGAATAATGCATCTGAAAAAATATGCATAAAATGTATAAGAATTGGCAAGACTAGATTTGTTTTTCTGGAAAGGGCGTATAGAATTAGATTATAAAAGAAGATTTCTGGAAAAAAGAAATACAAATGATGTGTAAGGGTTCTGTGAGGAATTGGGAGTAGGATATCTATATCCGGAAGAATTCCTGTTAGGGAAAGCAAAAGTATTAGCCTTTTTTCTTCCTCAGATCCAAGGCATTTTATTAGGAAATAGGTAGAGAAATAATGCCCAAAAGCGAACATGCCTTATAATGCAGGTAATCTCTATATACCTTTCAGAAGCTTTTTCTTCCTATTTTCAATATAGAGAAGATTAAAAGTTTGAATTTGCTCTCTGATAGAATTATACATATGTTTTTTAATATGAGGTCCTGAAGCCCTTCTGGCTTTCATATTCTCAGGTTAATATCTCTTTTCTGTCCTTTTTATTTGTCAATTATAGTATACAAATATGTTAATTATTTGTCAATTATAGTATACAAATATGCTCATAGAATTTAATCCTTGGTGGGAAGTAGGAGAGGTTCCTAAGGAGTATCTTCCAGAAAAGAAAAGATTTCTTTTCAAAGAATTAAGAGAATCATTAAGCAAAAGATATATTTCAGCCATAATTGGGCTAAGAAGGACAGGAAAGACAACCTTAATGTATCAATTAATTGATTACCTAATAAAGACTGGTGTAGATCCAAGATATATCCTATATTTTAGCTTTGATGAAAGGATGATGGACTTAAGAAATGTTATACATGAGTATGAAGTAAAGATTATAAAGGATACTATTAGAAGTAAAAAAGCCTTTCTGTTTTTTGATGAAATTCAAAAGTTGGAAGATTGGCCAAATAAAATAAAGATACTTTATGATTTGTATCCAAAAGCAAAGATATTCATTTCTGGATCGGCAAGCCTTACTATATTAGGAAAAGGGAGAGAAAGCCTAGCTGGCAGGGCTAAGTTCTTTTATTTGGGTCCTCTTTCGTTTTTGGAATTTCTTTATCTTAAAGGGGAGGAGAAAATTATAGATAGAGTTGAAATTTATGAGAGAAAAATAAAAACATTGCTTAATTTGTTCTTGAAAAGAGGTTTTCCAGAAATTATAGATGCTACAGACAAAGAGGCAGAGGAATATGCCAAAGAATTGGTACTGAACAGAATAATATTCAGAGATATACCAGAGTACTTCAAAGTAAGGGACATTGAGGCTTTAAAGGTAATTTCAGAATATTTGTTTTCAAATCCTGGAATTATTCTAAATATTAATTCACTTTCCAGAGATCTTGGTAGGTCAAGAGTTACAATATCCAATATACTGAACTACATGGAAATTACTTTTTTAATTAGGTCTATAAAGAACCTGAGGGGTTCTTTTCTATCAGCTAGCAGGAAATTAAAAAAAGTATATCCCATCCATCCATGTTTTTGCTTTACTAAGGATGAGTCAAAAATTATTGAATGCCTCATAGCTTCAGAGATAAATGCTGAGTATTACTGGAGAAAAGGGGGAAAAGAAGTTGATTTTGTAATAAAGAATAAGGAAGTAATCCCTATAGAAGTTAAGTATAAAGATAAAATAAACAGAAGAGACCTTAGTGGTATTCTTAGCTTTATGAATATATACAAAATAAAGAAAGGAATAATGATTACTAAAAATATAGAGGAAGAGAGAAATGGTATGAGTTTAGTCCCTCTAATAAAATTTGTTCTGAGTAAAGAGGAATATATAAGATAAAAAGACAGATGGTAACTTCTTGCCTGTTTTGAATTATTTAGTGACCTGTTTATCTTGATATTCTAAATAAACTCTATAACTCACTTAGGTCTGAAGGTTACATCATTTTCTTTTTTGATATCTCTCTTAAACTTGTAATGCTGAGTAAAATCCGATTTAAGTTATCTGGCATTAAAGTGAAGTGTTATTTACAGAAATAACATTAAATGACTATGAAAATATTACTGAAAGGGACAGGAGCAAGCCCTGGCCGAGCTGAAGGCAGAGTTAAAGTGATACTTCAGGCAGAAGATGTCCAAAATATGAGGGAAGGGGATATTCTGGTTACTTGCTACACTACACCTTTGTTAACTACAGCAATACTCAAAGCACGAGCCATAGTTACTGACGAGGGAGGCCTTATGTGTCATGCTGCTATAATAGCTAGAGAGATGGGAATTCCTTGTGTTGTAGGTACACATAAAGCCACAAAATTACTTAAGAACGGACAAAAAGTCATGGTAGATGGGGATGAAGGGGTCGTATATGTACCCGAATAACAAGATGCTAGATACCTTCCTGGATGTTATTTCGCATACGTTATTAGATGTATCAGAGGAGCCTGGATGGCGCGTTTGGCCTATGCCTTTCTTTCATCCAAGTGAGGGAAACTTTTACCTAGCCGTTCCTGAGAGATCATTTATTGTTGAACTTTATGAGCACATCAAATGCCTTGAAGAGGAAGGTCTATCCGATAAAGATATAGCTAAACTTTTTAAGAAACCTTCTCGAATAGCTACTTTAACATTTCTTTTTGAATGGTTTAGACATTCCAAATTATCGCCAGAGCAACGAGTTGAGTTAGCTATAAAGCTTCTGAGATATATTAAATGTCTCAAAAAAGAAGATCCTTTCTGTACAACAAAGAGAAACATATTATTATCTAACGAGGAAGTTAATAACCTAATAAGCACAAATAGATTTCTTTTTGTTAGGGATCATGTAAATTTACCTCAATTGGTAGGTAGACTAAATGCTGCTTTGTTCCTTTTATGCGAAACGATGTATTTTCTTCATCATTCAATAGGACATGAATTTCATGGGCCTTATTACCTTAATAATGGTAAGATCATACTGATAAGAGAGTACTATGATCTAAAAAATACAGAATGTTGGGATTTCACAAAGAAATTATCGTTCAATGAACTCACAACAATTGAGATATACAAAGGAGTAGATATACGCATAGATTTTTTTAATAGAATGCGCTCATCCCAATCCCTTCCACACGCTTTGGTAGGTGTATGCGTGAAACAAGGTAATATAAACGCACCCACCTTAAATTCTCCAGAAGATATTAAAAGCATACTTAATGAGTTGCTAGAAGTGCTTAAACTTGGACAAGAATCACTTAAAAGCCTAGATAAAAAAGGTATGATAAGAAAATATGTTGAGGTGCACTATTTTATAAGAAAACCGCTTACAGAGAAATTAGGAATTGATTGGTATCCTCCAGGAGAGGTATATGAATTTCTGGAGCGCGTTGCTCCTCCAAAGGAAATAGCTGAGATGTTTAAGAAAATGTCACAAATGCCTCGGGAGCGACAACTGGGAACTATTAAACAAGTATTTGATCCTAGAGTTAATAAGGTCCAGGCTTAAAGAAAAATGAAAAGGCATTGTTACTAGGAAATTCCTAATATATCTAATCCAAGTTCCTGGAGCGCATTAAATTTACAAAAAGGCTAATTATGGGTCCGAATTCTTTCCTCTATCTTTTTTATAATCAGCTTAGGATCCACCCTATAATCACAAAGCTTTAGGATTTCTCCTACTATATAATTTATAACTTTCCTATCCTTCCTCATTTTTTCAATTAATTCTGGATGGCTTTTGATAAAGTTATCTATCAAGCTATCAACATCAATCTTCTTTTCTTTAAGAGTAAATCCCTTTCCAGAACAAATATCCTTAATTACCTCTTTAAATAGCCTAAAGGTTATTTTCTTCTCTTTTAGAGCCTTTATGGCTTTAATATACTCATTTTTATCTATCTCCTTCCAATCTTTCTTCAAATAATTCAAAGATTTTGCTAGATAATTTCCTACTATAATTGCTGACAAATTTGGATCTTTCAATATTCTTTGGGTTAGCTGGAAAGCGCTTTCAAGTTTATTATAAACTATGCTTTCCGCTAGTTTTTCCTTTATTCCATAATTCTCTAGAATCCTTTTTATCCGGTTTTCTGGCAGGGCTTTCAATAATATTTTGGCCTTTCTTATTAGTTCGTCCTTTATTTCAAAAAACGGAAGATCTGGCTCCAGTATGTATCCATATTCCTCTTCCATTTCCTTCCTCCTTACCGCTATTGTTTTCCCTTCCTTTTCATCCCAAATTCTTGTTTCTCTATGAATTTTTATTCCCCTCCTTTTTAGCATCTTTTGTCTTGCTATTTCAAACGTTATGGCTTTAATTAGGGACGGAATGCTACCCAAATTCTTTATTTCTACCCTATATCCTTTCTCAAGCGAAACGTTTGCATCAGCCCTCCAGCTATTTTTAGTTGGATCAAAGATTCCAATAAAGGAAAGATCTCTAAGAAGAGATTTTAAAAATTTCTTAATTTCTTCAGCATTTTTAAAATCTGGGTAAGTAACAATCTCAACAAGAGGAATCCCGCTCCTATTATAATCAATTAAACAATACTCACTTTCTTTCATGCTTTTTGGATAAACAAGCTTTGCTGGATCCTCCTCCAGATGGACCCTTTTAATCCTTATTCCCTTAAAAATGCCTTCGTATCCCAAAGGAACCTCATATTGAGTTATTTGGAAATTCTTTGGGAGATCAGGATAAAAATATGCCTTCCTCGAAAAGAATATTTTCCTATTGAGTTTACATTTT
This sequence comes from Candidatus Woesearchaeota archaeon, assembly GCA_964471255.1. Taxonomy (GTDB): domain Archaea; phylum Nanobdellota; class Nanobdellia; order CAYMVK01; family CAYYFB01; genus CAYYFB01. The sequence continues at coordinate 66,634 of CAYYFB010000003.1, read as the reverse complement.
AATAACAGAGCGCATGCAATTCCGTATATTAATGCCTTTCTATTGAGGGAGGGTCTACTTCCTGGCAATCCTAGGCAAATAGGACATATATTAGTATTAGGAGGAGCTGTTGGATCATTTGGACATGAACAAAAAAGCTTTGTCTTTGTATTAAGCTGAAGATGAATTTCAAGACCAACTATCATCTATCTCACCCAGCCGCTCCAGAAAGCCAAGTATTTTATTCTCCTGGAAATGATCAGCCATTACTAGCAGGCTAGAGTATTTCCTAACAGGCAAAGTAAAGTGGGGGATGCATGCAAGATTAGGAGGAACAGTTAAAATATCCATCCTATATGTATCTATTGGCCTTATTTTTGATGCATCCTTTATTTTTGGAGGAATAATTGGCATTACTGGAGAAAGCAAAACATCATATCTTTTAAATAATTTCTTATATTCCTCTATTACTAGCCTCCTTACCATTTGAGCTTTTAGGTAGTATTTGTTCCTAAAGCCTTTTGATCTTACTATAGTTCCAATAATTATTCTCCGTTTTGTTTCCAATCCAAAGTATTTTCCTCTTATTTCTGAAAAATATTCAAGAAAAGATTTAGCCTTTGGGTTTTCAGTTTTTCCAAAAATTAGACCGCAATATCTCGCAAGATTTGTACTAGCCTCGCTTGTTGCAATAATGTAATATGACCAAAGCGCGTGCTCCAGAAATTTAAATTCAATAAAATCAACTTTAAATGATTCGGATATTTCTTCAATTTTTCTTTCTAAATAATTCTTTATTTTTTCAGTACAAAACTCAAATGTATTAGTAAGAACCCCAACCTTGCTTACTTTCTCCTTTCTAATCCTAAATTTTCTAATACAGGTTGGATCTTTTCCATCCGCTCCAGAAATTATTTCAAGAACTTTGAACACAAGCAATGGATCATTTGCTAAAACTCCTATCTTATCTAAAGAGTCAGCATAAGAAATAAGCCCCCACCTAGAGACTAGCCCATAGGTAGGGGTTATGCTATAAACAGAGCAAAAAGCAGCTGGATTTGCTATGGATCCTCCAGTACTTTCACCTATCGAGAAATAGGGATATTTCTCAAGAAGTTTTGTTGATCCGCCCGCTCCAGAACTGGAGCCGCCAGTTACTCTCTCTGGATCAATTGGATTTCTGGAGGGGCCAAATGCAGAATTAATACCGAAACTTCCAAATCCAAATTCATCCATATTTGTTTTTCCTATAAACGCCGCTCCAGAATTGATTAATTTCTCAAAAACTGTAGAAGAAAAAGGTGGGACATAATTCTCCAGAATTCTGGAGCCGGCGGTAGTTCTTACCCCCTTTACGCATAGAGAATCCTTAAGGGAAAAATAGTATCCAGAAAGAGAGCCCTTCTTTCCTCTAATTTCTTTTATAGTTATAAAGTGATTGTATTTCCTATTTTTAGCTTTTGCAAATTCAATTATATCTTTCATTTTATTCCTCCAGAACAGTTTTTGGCCCTAGGATATATCTATCTTTATAAAGTCTTGACTTTTTTAGAAAATCTACCGCATCCTTATTTTTCTTTACTTTATCTTCTCTTAGAACATTCTTTATCTCTACTGCATGCAAGCTAACTGGTTTTTCAATTTTTAATGAGGAAAGGAATTCAAATGCTCTAAATATTTCCTCTATATCTCTTTTTATAATCTCCTTTTCATTTTTGCTAAGAAATAGGGCTGATAGTCTTTCAAAGTATTCAATTTCTTCTTTCATATTACTAGAAGTGTCTCAGTTTTCTTAACTTTCTCTATTTTTTTAATTTTTTCAAGGATTTCCCTCAATTCTTTCATATTCTTTGAAACAACATGAATTATAATGTCTGCTTCTCCAGTAACTGTTTTTCCATCCAAATA
>CAYYFB010000003.1:0-64737 GCA_964471255.1 Candidatus Woesearchaeota archaeon | reverse complement strand
CAAATATCTAAATCCAAGCATCCCTTCTATGCTTTTCAGTATTTCCCTTTGCCGCTTCAGTGTTGCTCCTTCCGTAGTTATTAATATGTAAGCTTCTATCTCAAAGCCAAGCTTTTTCCAGTCAATTTTAAAAACTCTTTTCAAAATCCCTTTTTCTTTTAGTTTTTTCACTTTGTAATATACAGTTGATAATGGAATTTTCAGTTCTTTACTTATAGCTTTAACAGGCTTACCCTCAATTATTTTTTCGACCACCTTTTCGTTGAATTTACATCACCTCCATATTGTAATTTTTACAAATGAATATATAAAGCATTTGTTAATATTATAATATGCCGCGGTAGCTCAGCAGGCAGAGCGCCCGGCTGTTAACCGGGAGGTCGGAGGTTCGAGTCCTCCCCGCGGCGGATTCTTGAATAGTAAATATCATATAAAATATGATAGGCTATGTAGCGCTCTTTTTTACTATTCTTTTCCAGGGAATTAATGGAGTAATCCATCGATTTGTTTTGAGAAGAAAAATAGATTTTATTTTATATGGATTTCTTTTCAATCTGTACTCCTCTTTGTATTTTGTACCTTCTCTTTTACAAGGAATAACCTACCCAAACCATCTGTATCCTTGGATTCTTTGCTTTGCTTCTTCCCTATTCTGGTTTCTTGCAGCCTTTACTGGTTTTAAGTCCCACCAGCTTCTGGAGGTATCTATAAGGTCACCTTTAATGAATTTAAGAATATTCTTTGTTTTACTATTGTCCTTTCTTTTCCTTAAAGAAGAAATAACAATCTTTAGGGTAATATCATCTGTTTTTATCTTTTTAGGATTATTTGTTCTAACATTTGAAAAGAAACCCTTTAGAAGGATCTCAGAAAGAGGGGTTCAATTGGCAATCATAACCGCATTTTTTATTTCCTTATCAGCACTACTCGACAAAATTGCAATTCAATGCTTCTCCCAAAATTTTTATGGATTTCTTCAGTTTATTTTACCTGCAGTCTACTTCCTCCCTTTAATTGTCAAGAGAAAGGAGAGAATGCTTAATTTTATTAGAGAGGCTGCTGGCTTTATAGCCTTAACCTCCTTTATGTCAGCATGGAGATTTTATTTTCAACTAACTGCCTATAAATACTTAGAACTAAGCTTAGCATTTCCTTTAATGAGAGTATCAGTTCTTGTTACGACCTTTGCAGGCATAACTTTTCTCGGTGAAACAAAGAGGATAAAACAAAAAATATTTGGGTCAATTCTGATGTTTGTCGGTGCGATGTTTGTTTTTGTATAGGAGAGCTATTTCTGGTTAGAAATAAAGAGCAAAATTGATGAACACTTTCAAAAAGCCAATGTTGCTTTGGTTAGGTCCCCATTTATAGATAGGATAGAATAAGTTAAAGCATATTATGCAGATATTTATCTTATTTTGCTTTATTATGAAGAGGAAGGCATAAGAATCCAAGTAACTATTAAAAATTTTATAGCCTCAGGAGAAATAGAAAAGGAAAGCTGTGAGTTCTGGAAAAATCCAGAAAATATTGCTGCAAAGCATGTCGTAAGGCATATACTCAAAGAGTTAAAAGATATTGGAGCTATTAATCTTTCCCAATCAGAGATAGGGGAAATAGCTAATATAAGTTACGGGGTATGGCTGGTAATCAATGGATAATAACCGAACCAGAAGTTGGTCGGCTAGTATATTGGGACGCGGGGAGAAGGGATATTAGTCCTTAATAAATGGGAAGGACGAAAATTAAAAAAGAAAGAATTAAGGAGAAAGCAAGTATTAAGGAGATCTATAGATGGTTATTTTATTACATTAAATCTCTTGTTTATTCCCTACTAAAAATACTACGAGTAAAACAGTTTATTCAGTGATTTTTTCTTATAAAATTTTTGGTTTCGTTTGTACCTGAAGTCTTGCTTTTCATCCACAACCACAGCTTATCATAGGTATAATACCAAAAAGTCTTCAGACCTTCGATAAATAGGGTTAAAAATGTTGTTGCTGGGAAGTTATGGGTAAATACAAAAATAACAATGAAAGTAATTAGCCATGAAGAGATTCGATAAAGTACCGCTTTAATTACTAGTTGCATATTTAAACACATTGAGAAATATAAAAACTATTATGCTCTAAGTTGAAGCAACAACAGAATATTTCTAGAGTCGCTTCAGAAAAGAGTTCTTATCATTCAAAGCTCCTAACCCACCAAGCAAGTCTGAACTAAATTTGGATATATATACCAAAAAATTCTATACTTTTTATGGAGTACTATCCAAGGAAGCTCGAGGAAGAAATAGATAAGTTTATGAAGAGAAAAGAAATAATTGTAATAAAAGGGCCAAGACAGGCAGGAAAAACAACCTTACTTAGACATTTCGAAGAAAAATATGGAGGAAAATATATTACGCTTGAAGATATGGACGTAAAAAGAGAATTCGAAAGAAACCCAAAGGAATTTATAAGAAGGTATCAAAAGAACAAGATTTTGTATATAGATGAAATCCAGTATTCAAAGAAGGCAGGAAAAATATTGAAGCTAATTTATGATCTCTATTCAGAAAAAATAAAGCTTGTGGTTACAGGCTCCGGCTCTTTTGATATTAAAGTTCCAGTAGGGGCCTATTTGGTAGGTAGATGCGTTTATTTTGAGTTATTTCCACTAGATTTTGAGGAATTTATAAGTTGGAAATCAAAGGATTTATTGCCCTTTATTAGGGAGGCAAAAAGGTTTCTAATTGAAGCAATCTCTGGAGAAGCTAAAGATATATATGAAATTCCTTTCGAAAGGGAGTTTTACTCTCTATTTAGTGAATATCTAAAATTTGGGGGAATGCCTGCTGTTGCAAAAGAAGAGGATGAAAAGATAAAAAAAGAAATCCTTAAAAACATTATATTGACCTATTTAGAGAGGGATGTTTCTTTTTTCTTTGATATAAGAGATACTGACAAGTTTATGAGCTTTGCTAAATACTTAGTTTATAAAATAGGAAAAGTATTAAATCTTTCTTCTGCATCCTCAGATTTAGGAATTTCCTATAAGACTCTTTCCAATTACTTTTCAATTCTAAAGTATACTTATTTTTTCTTTAATGTAAAGCCGTTTTTTAGAAATCCAATTAAGGAGATAAAAAAAGCGAGAAAAATATATTTTCTGGATCAGGGGTTAGCTAATTCTATTTTAAATGATTTTAGAGATTTTGAGGATAGATATAATAAAGGGGAAATAATTGAGAATTTTATCTTTAATGAGTTAAGAAGAAATTTAAAAGACTTTGAAATAAAATATTGGAGGACAAAAGAAAAAACAGAAGTGGATTTTGTTCTGGAGAAGGGAGGGGAACTAATTCCAATAGAGGTCAAGACACTGAAAAGCAAGATAACCCCCGGACTAAAGCTTTTTATAAAAGAATATTCACCAAAGGCTGCCTTTGTCATTAATTTAAGAGAAGTCAAAATGGAGAGATATAAAAATACCCTGGTTTATTATGTTAAACCCTATTATTTCTAGTTAGGTTATCTTTAATATAATACCTAATCTTTTTTTATGGATTTAGTAAGAATAGGAGTAATCTGCTTAGGAATTTTAGCCTTGCTTGAAATGCTCTTTCTTGGCCATCAAAATCTAAGAATGTCAAAATATGGAAGCGGAGAAAGGGAGGCAATTTTTGCTTATTGCAAGCATAATTACCTTATAATTTCTTCTAGGGGCTATAGTGGGAAAGTTAATGTGTATGATGTAGATACTGGAGCACTAATTTGTTCAAGATTTCTAGATAAGAATTCAGAAGAGGCATGTAGGATTAGGGAAGCTGGAGCACTAAAGCTAGTATATGATAGCAAGTCAAAAATAGTTATTTGCGAAAGAGAAATACAGAGAGTAGGAAGAATAATTAAAAATAAAACAATAGAGGCTTGCTATTCAAATGAGTTTCAAGCTCCAGCAGTCTCGGATGGAAAGGGAGTCTTAGTTAATGTTTCCATTAGAGCTTGCCCTGGAGCGGGAAGGCTTTATGTAAATCTTGGCCCATTATATGGGGTAGAACTTCAAGAGACAATAAGTGAGTCGATGAATATTGTTAAGGGCATTCTAGGAATAGATACTTCAAAGTATGATATTTATATAAGTTTTAGTGGGAAAAATGTTACAATAGATGGCCCAAGCATTGGAGCAGCCCTAACCTCAGCCCTGTATTTTACCCTAACAGGAAAGGAATTCCCAAATAATGTTTGCATAACTGGAGCAATAGATAATCTAGGGAAGCTTAGAAAAGTCGGAGGGATAATGGAGAAGGCAGAGGCTTGCAAGAAAGGGAACAAAACAATATTCATTATGCCGAAGGAAAATGAAGTTGGTTGGAAAATGCAATGTAAAGAAGAGAAGAAAGAATTGCCAGGAATTACCTGGGTGTACAGGGAATGCCATCCTATTAAAGTAAATATGAAAGAGGAAATTTGGAATAAAGTAAAAATACCTGTCCTTTCGTTTGACAACATAATTTATCTTTTAGATTATCTCCAGCACTCTTATTAATAAAGCACTTTTAGGCTACTTAAGTTCCCCTCAGTAATATTTCTATGGAAAAGAGATTTAAAATAGCCCTTTTTTTAACCATTTTCTTTTTATCCTTTCACTTCACATTCTCTCAAATAAGTATTAATCCCTCCTATGCTCCCGAAGTCTACACAGGATATACATGGTTTGTAAGGGCGTATGTCTATAATGGGAGTGATCTGGTGGATCATCCAAGCTGTTTAATTACAATTGATGGGGAAACAACCTCAATGTATCCTTATTCAGAATACGCTTATTTTGAAAAAGTATTCAGAACACATGGAACAAGGGAGGTCATAATTTCATGTTATGATGAAACGATCTCTTTTTATGTTGAGGTAAAGGGAACCGAAACATCTCTAGTCCTCTCTCCTTCTATTTTCTATCTCAGGCCAAAAGATGAATTTGTTCTTGACATCAAATATCAAGAGAGAGTCACTGCTCATATTTCTCCTCAAATTATCTATGGAGCTGATTGCAACCTGTCAATAAAAAAAGATGGGAGCACAATACTGAAAAAGAGAGTAATGGGAAGTGGGAAAATATTGCTTACAGCTCCTGAGGAGGAAGGAGATTATATTGTTTCAGTAACTTGCTTTAAACCTGGATATGATGAAGCAAGCGCGGAGGCATTTCTCTTTGTTAGAAAGGAGAGGACTCTTCTTAATATTAAAATTCTGGGAAAAAAGTATCCTGGGGAGGAGATAGTAGTAATTCCAGAATATATTTCTCAGGAAACTGGCGAAAAGATATGGACTGGGGAATGTGAGCTAAATGCTGAGGTTAACAGTTTAAAGGTATTCTCCGGAAAAGTAAATCCAAATGAAAGAGTAAAAATGCAGTTACCTCTAGCTTTAGGGGATTTGAAAGTACACAGTGTCTGTTACTCTCCTAAGTATGAAAAAGCGACAGTAGAGGTAATAGAGCCAATTAGTAAAATTCCTACTGAAATAGAAATATTCCCATCAAAAACCAGATTTTACTACAGAGAAAGAGAGTGGATCAAATTTAGATATGTAAGAAAAGATAGTGGGGAGGAGATAACTGGAAAAACATGTGAAGCAAAAATTGATGGAAGGAAAGTTTCATCAATATATGATAGACTAAAAATAAGGAATCTAGAAATAGGAAAGCATAGGATAGAGATAGAATGTTCAGCGCCTTTCTATGAGCCCAAGTTTAAAGACTTAAGGATAGAAATAATAGAGAGACCAACTAGAATAGATATTGAAATCCCTTCCCGCATTATTTATTCCTTTGAAAAGAAGGAAGTGGAAATAAGGTATCTAGACACCATAACTGGTCAAGAAATAGAAGGAGAATGCCAAGTAAAATGGTTGGATAAAAGCTACACGTTGACTAGCGGTGGAACTTTAGAGCTAAACTTTCCTGCTGGAGGAAGAGAGTATCCCATGGAGGTAAGTTGCCAAAAATATGGGTATAAAAGCTCCAGAAAGGTTTTTAAAATTTTTGTCAACAAAGTAGAGCTCTTAATAAGAGAAAGATCAAAAATAGCTAAAGAATATAAAATAGGGAACAGGATAGACTTTGAAATAAGTGTAAGAGACAAATTAGGAAGAATGGCAAATGTTTCTTGCTTTGTTATATTGCAATATTATGATCCTCTTACAAAAAGAGCTGTAAAAAGAGAAAGAACAAAAATGATGGAAAGAGAGGGATTTTATTATCTTTCAATCCCAGCTGAGAGCCCAGCCAGGGTTGAATACATAATAGAATGTGTAGGTGAGGGATACTTCCCTAAACACATTACAGGGAGTTTTTCTGTTGTAGTTTTGGGTGAAAAAGCGAGAAAAGTAGCTTCAGCGCTTTTAACATTTTCAGCTTTATTGGGGTTAATTGCATATATTATGTTAAGAAGGATAATGTAAAATGAAAAGGATATTTTTGCTTCTTTTGTATTTGGCTAGAGAAAATCCACTTATTTTCCTTGCTTTCCTATTCAATATATTAATATTCCTATTTGTGTTCTTTAATCTGGTTTTGTTTTTATCAAAAAAGAAAAGAAAGATATCTTTCCCATTTAAACATCTTAAAAGCCTGGTTTCCTCTCTTTCTTGGAAACTTGAGAAAAAACCTAATAAGGTAGATAACGTGGAAAACCTCTATTCTTTCTGCATTCAAAAATTAAGAATAGATGGAATCTTAGATGAAAAAGACGGAAAAGGATACTTGGCTAGAAAAAAAGCTCTAGAAAAAACGAAAGGAAAGATAAGGAAGGTTTTAGAAAAGATTTTTGAGCTTTATGAGATGAAAATATACGGAAAAAGGGAGATCCCTAATGAAAAGCAAATTGTTAATGACCTGTTTAATCTTTTTCTTAAGTCCTAGTTTCTCTACTCTTGTATTTCTTCCATTTTCTGACAATAGTAGTGTAAAACACCCCATTTTTTCCCCGGATGTTCTGGAGGACATGAGAAAAAAGAATATTTTTCCTTTGCTTACAGAAGAAGGGGATCCCCTTTATTACTTAAAGGATGGCAAGAAAGTTTTAGAGATTAATTGGGAAGGGAGAAAATTTGGCTCACGCTTGTCAAAATCTTCCTTTCTTTATGATTATGGATATGTAATTGGCGGGAAAGAAATTGAGAACTTAGTTTATGAGATAAACTATGGGAGATGGCTTTATCCCAACTTTGATTCTTATCTAGTCAAGGAAGGGAAAGTAAAATATCCATATGAGTCCTTTGCAGATTATTTCCTTTATAAAATAAGGGAAGAATCCCCCTCCTTTTACAAAACTCTGATGAAAGCTGAAAGCGATAGAAAAAAAGCGAGTTTACTGGATGAATTTGTCTTTTCACATTATGAGCTAAATCCCGCCTATGATCTCCTAAATATTTATGAAAACCTAGCTAATAGAAGACTTGGGTATTTCCAGTATTTTAGTCTTCTCTCCTCCCTACTTAAAGAGAAGGATGTAAGCAAGCTACTTGAGTTATCTAAGATTCTTAATGATCCGGCGGTAAGAAAATATATCGAGAAATCATTGAGAGAGGGGGAAAAATTATGGAAAAATAAACAATTCAAAGATGCTTTAATGGAAATTTTGTCAAAATACGAATATTGGAAACTTCTTCTAGAATTTCTTTCTAAACTTGATAAAAGGCTTTTAGCGGAAATGATAAGGGACTATCTTAGATATCTAATTGAGAGTGGACAAATAAAAGAGATAGAAAAACTCATAAAAGATCCAAATATCCAAAGAGAATTTTATTCTAGGATCTATGGAATGGTTGGAAAACACATTCTTTCTACTTTGGCTAAAAAAATACTTTCTCCCTCTTTCTTCCCTCTCTTGCTTATGCTTGTGGTTCTATTTTCACTTATTTGTTTATCAAAAATATGATACCTAAACTTGAGAAATTAATTAAAGAGGTTTCCAAATACATTGTTGGATATGAAGAAATAGTAAAGGCTTTGTTCGTCGCTTTAATTTGTAAAGGTCATGTTTTACTTGAAGGACCACCAGGGATAGCTAAAACAAGTTTAGTAAAGCTCTTTTCAAGATTAATTAATGCTAAATTTAGAAGAATCCAATTTACCCCAGATTTACTCCCTTCGGATATTATTGGGACTACAATTTATGATTTGAGAGGGGCTACCTTTAAAGTAAGACTTGGGCCTATTTTTACAAATATTCTCTTAGCTGATGAAATAAATAGGGCTCCTCCAAAGACCCAATCAGCGCTTTTGGAGGCAATGGAAGAGCGGCAAGTAACTATTGAAGGTGTGACTTATAGACTTGAAGAGCCCTTTATGGTAATTGCAACTCAAAACCCTATTGAGCAAGAGGGAACATATCCTCTTCCCGAAGCCCAGCTAGATAGGTTCCTCTTTAAAATAGATCTAAACTATCCAAACAAGACAGATGAACTTAGAATTTTAGAAAGAAAATTAAAGACGGGAGGAAAAATAGAGCCCATTTTGTCTAAAGAGGATGTGCTTAGATATTCAGAGATGTTAAAAAACGTCTTTATTTCACCGGCAGCTAAAAAATATATCGTTGACATAGTTTGTTCGGTAAGGGAGAGACCCGAAGTTGTCTGGGGCCCAAGTCCTAGAGCATCCATAGCTCTCATGAATGTATCCAGAGCCCTTGCCCTCATTGAGGGAAGAAACTTTGTTAAGCCTTCAGATGTTAACAAATATGCTGTTTGGATACTTCAGCACAGGATAGGAATAAAGCCCGAATACGAAACCGAGGGAATAAGCAACAAAGATATAATAATTGATGTTCTTTCCAAAGTTGATGCCCCTTGAGAGAATTAATTAAATGGATTAAGTGGGATATTATTTTAGCTTGTATTTTTTTCTTCTTGGCCTTTTTTCCCTTTTATAGAAATTTTTTGATAAAAGTAAGAGTAAACAACCCTTATATTGATTTAATTTGGGTAATATTTATTATCCTTCTCCCTTATATCTTTCTTGCAGCTGGATATTCATCACTTTTCTCACTTCTAAGGAAGATACTGTCTTTCTTCTTGCTACCAAGGTGGTGGGTAGAAAAAATGATATACTCTCCTATAAAACCAAAAGTTGGTTTTGCTATTTTCTTTGTAGTTTTCATTTCTGGCATCGTTTTAATACTTCCTCCCCTTCCTTTTTATCTTAGCACATTTGTAGAAAGAATCCCAAATCGCTTTTCAGCATTAAGAAGCCTAGTTAATATTGTTATTTCTTTGTTTGGAGATTTGAGTCTTTCCTCTCTGATTGTCGCCGCCCCTTTAGCTGGCTATATATATCATATTTTGTCCATTTTCTTCGCTAAAAGAACAAAAATTGAGGGAAAAACTGAAAAGAAAACAATTTCAACGGAAACAAGCACAAAGTTTTACTTGAATATTTCCTCCCCTTTTCCTTTGTTTAATGTATATGTTTGTCCTCTCCATCCAGAGTTGAAGCTTCATAGTTGGAAAGAAAACATTTTTTCAACGAAAATTAGACTAGAATTTGAATTTTTCCCGAAAAGATTAGGATTTTATTCACTAGATGTGGTAAAAGTGGAGATAGTTACCTTGCCTTTCTTTTCTACAGTTCTTTATAGGGCAACTTCAACTCCTGTTAGTATATATGTTCTTCCTAAACTAAAGAGGAAATTATTACTGAGGTTACCTATTAAGATGCCCCTAATACCTAGAGAGACAGGTGCCCTTATAAAGAAGGCCTATGGAAGTTCTCTTGACTTTGCTGAAATAGGAAGATATACCCCTGGGGATCCAATTTCGAGGATATGGTGGAAAGGATTGGCAAAGGCGGGAAAATTGTATACAAAAAAGTTTTACGCACATGCAGAGGATAGATATCTCTTGGTTCTTGATCTTACCGAACCAAAAATAAGAAAAGACTTAGAAGACGCTTTTTTTAAGTTTGCAAGAGTTTTTATTGAAACTTTTTCAAGAAGGGATATTGAGATAGCAGTAGCTGTTGTGAGATACTCTTACTCTCTTTCCCCATTTTTAAAAGACAAGAAGGAACTGTTATCTTTTCTCCTAAAAGGGGAGAAGTTTGGGGAAATAATAAGTCCAAAAGCGTCACTTTCCATACTTAAAGATTGTTTAGGAAAGGAGGCCGAAATAATAAAAGGAAGATTGAAAGATGGAGGTATAGCATTTTCTTCTTATCTTTTTTACTCTGGGATTCTCAGAAAGAAAATAAGGCTATTTTATTGGAATAGGGAGCAGGTTTTTAAAAAGAATTATTCTAATTTGTTTAGATCTCTAAGAAAAACTTGTAAAGTTTTATTTTTAACCCCTAATCTTCCACCTCACTTATCAAAGTTCCTAACAGAGAAAATATTGGCAAAAAAACTTAAATATTTAATTCTATCTCCAAGCAAAGTTAGAGGGGCAAGATATTTACTTATAAACCCTCAAAAAATAGAGAGATATGTCTATAATATCTTTTATATATAAACAAATCCCTTACTTGAAGAGGGGGCTCTTCTCTTTCCTTCTTTTAGTACTTTTGATTCTAAGCATAGCAAGTTTATTAGATAAGACAACAGTGTTTCGTGATTTCCATCTAGAGAAAAGAATAAGATTCCTCACGCTTTTACTGGTGTTTCTATCAGCTATTACTCTTTTATCTTTTGTATAAGAACTCACAACTAACTATTTTTCCTCCAAACACAACCTAAATGGCAGAACTCTAAAAGGAATGCAATGTGAGAGAATGGATAATATATGAGAATTCAACCGGATTGCTAACCCCTTCATAAAGTTATTACTACTTATTAGTAAAGAATATATAGGAAATAAGAGCAATAAATGTTATGGAGATAGGCTCCTATATTTCTAACCGAAGAGATCTTCTAGATTTCCTTAGGGTAAGAACCACCTCACTTAAAAACGGATTGAGGCATTTGAAAGAGATTTTAGATGATAATTTCCTTTCACGTAAAAATGAATTTAGAGGATATACAATTTGGATCATTCAGGATCTATTTTGGATTTATCATGTTTTATATAGAGGTTATTTTGAGCCGCTCCAGAAAATCTGGACAAATCTTGGAGAAACAATAAAAAGGATGTCTTATTATCATCTGGATAGAATAAGTGCCTCCTGCTGGGTTGCTGATCGGCTTGAAAGGGGACTAGATGAGATTATCTATTATAAAAGGCTAATGCAAGAGCTTTTAGATAGTTTTAGGGACATGACTGATTTTCTGGAGAAAAGAGGGTTAGGAAACATGGTTTTAACTTTAGAAGGAATAGTTCAAGATGCTGAAGAAAAATTCCCAGAAATATTGGAGGCAAAACAAAATATTAAAGCCGTTTTAGAATTGTTTGGTTACGGGAAGTACATTATAGATTTTTTGGAAAAATTAAAGAGCCTTTATACGGAAATACAGGAGTATGTTAAGTTACTACCTAAGTTGATAGAGAGAATAAGGAGAATTATTAGGAAGTTAAGAAGAGATGTGAGTATTACTTTTACCTATGTGGAGAGCAAGGAAGTAAGACCAACATTTATTCCTGGGATAGGAATTGTACAGTTCGTTGAGAGAAAAAGAAGGCTAGTTCCGGTGGTTACTCTCTCAAAAAGAAAGAACCTAGGACTCTGGCCTATAGAAGTGCGTCAATATAAAGATAGATTGGCTAATAGAGTAAGAAGAAAATTGAGGAGTTTAGCTCAAAAATATGAAAAACCAGAATCTTTAAGAGAAACAATTTGTGAAAAATCTTCCATTCCTTCTGAATGGATATAATTTTTTAGTTATGTTTTAGTTATGTTTATGTTATTATAAAAGGCGTACTCTTTAAACAATAGTTTTCCTTACTTGAAACCCAGTTTGGGTACTTTTTCTAATCTTAACAAAAGGCCCTTCTTTTGCCACAAAAATAAAAGAAGCATCAGTAAAGAGACATCGATACATATTACGTACTTGATAGGAAGAGAAGGGGAATATGGAACTCCTATCCTTTCCATTCCAAGCCTAAAAGCAGCAAGAGCAGTTATTAAATCCCAGAGAACACAAATGAGTGCAGAAGAAAAAAGAAAATTGATGCTCCTAACTAAAGAATTAACCCCGAGCCAGAAAAATATAAGAATAGACCAAATTAAGGGATAATAGTAGGATTGCTTCAAAAAATAAGAGAGGGGGTAATAAGTAGAGCCTATAGCTATTAATAACAAAGCCTTTTTTGATATAGATTTAACTCCATAGAGAGAAACATACAGGAAAGGCAAACTGAAGAAGAAAAGCAAAAATGCTGGAAAAGGTTGAAAAAGCCAGAGATTAATAATTGGAAAGAAATACCTAATTGCAGCAAATTTTGGTATATCATTAATCCTATTGCAAATAAACGCATGTTCGCTTATAATAAAGAAATATCCAAGAGAAAGCCCTTGTATACATTTCTTAACTTTCTGATAGAATAACTTTTTCATACTAGCTTAAAGTAAATAGTAAGGTTTACTCTATTTTTTCGCAAGCAAAAGTATAGTGAACTGTAACCTTATCTCCGACCTTAGGTTTTTTAATGAAGTCTAATCTTACAAGCCTTCGCTTTCCATCCTCAAAAACAACCTCTCCATAACACCCTCTTATTTTATTTATAACACCAGTTTTCACAAGACAAAGATCCCTAATCCATTCTGGCTTGTCCTCTCCAATTACTTTTGGATGTCTTTTTAGAAAATATTCTCTTACAATATCCTCTGTTATAACTCCAGAGGACATTGATTCCAATTCACGAATTGCTACAGGTATTAGTTTCTCTAGAGCTTGGGAGATTTCTGGAGTGGGCTCTTCCTCTCCAGTCGCAATTTTATAGATTTGGAGGATTGTTTTTTCATCAATATTTCTTTCCCTTCTCCAAAAAACAATGCAAGGAAATGCGTATTTTAGCAATATTTTTAATGCTTTTGGTTTTATTACACTCCTTTTTAAGTAAAGGTATCTTACCATATCTTAGAATGTCAAAAATAATATGTAATAGGATTTATTTTTAAATTCTTTAAAGTGGTCTTTTTTAAATCCTTTAAAGCCCGGTAGAGCACTGTAAGACATTCACGAGGAGAAGTAGGAGAAGATGTGGGTCCGCGAATTTTTATTAAAAGTTTTTCTATAAAGGACCGAGCCTCTTCTCTAGGAAAAACTTGCCTAGCCATTTTGATTGTAAGGAACAATAGATATAGCATTCTTTTCCTTGTTTTAGTAGCAGCATCTCTTTGCCACAAGATATGTAAAATAGCTTTCTTTAGAGAAATAATAAAGTATTGGTCAGAAAATGCACCTATATAGCTTAGCTCTATGATCAGGTTTTTAAGAAGTATAGAAAAGTTCAAAAACTCGTTAAGGTAAAAACGGGAAAACATTCCGCATATTTCGTAAACTATTTTTAAGGATCTCACATAAGTTCTAGGCAAGGAATCTAATAAGACTCCAATAAAGCTTAAGACTTCCTTTGCAACAATGTACCTTTGCCCTCTTATTTGTTCTGAAAATGGCAAAGAGAGGGTATTATATATTAAATCTGCTATGGTACTTACTATCTTTTTTACATTTCTTACTACAATTCTCAATAATTTTCCTTGGAGTTTTTCCAATAAGGAAGGAGTTAATTCACTAGTCGCTAGTTTATATTTGTATTCTTCGGGTATATCAAAAAATCTCTCTGTCATCTCAACATATCTAGTAACATGACTAAAGATTTTGTCTAATAATAGCATAACTTCTTTTAAATAACCAAACCTGACGACTGAGTTTCCGATTAGGTAACCCAAATCACAGAGAGATTTTATTGGGTGAAGAATATATGCTTCCAATCCTAAAAATATCTCGCTTGGTTCATGGAACTCATCATATTTAGCGAGAATATCTGATAATTCTTGAAGAAATGTGACTGTTTTTTCATTAATTTCATCTATTATTTTACTTTCGTCGTTGTTACAGCTGAAATAATCATATAATGTGGTTTGTACTCCTGTCATAATCCTATCTTAACAGTGGTTTCATATTTAAGTTGATTATTCACTTATTATGAATCTTTCCAATCAAAAAGAATTCCTTGGCTTCTATTATTTTTACTTTCACAAATGACCCAAGCTCTACAAACTCTCTAATAACAACCGGCTTATACGAATTGTTCCTTGATATGAACGAGTTTTTAACACCAATCTCATTAACGAGAACTTTTCCTTTCCATCCGACCCACTCCAGATTTCTTTTTAAAGAAACTTCCCTATGCACTTTGCTCATAATCCTGCTTCTTTCCTTTACCAATTCTGGAGGGTGAGGTTTTAACTTATATGCTTCGGTTCCTTTTCTTGGCCAATATCTTGTTACATTTAAGAAATCAGGTTTTAATTTTCTTATTAATTCAACAGTTTCCCAAAATTCTTCTTCAGTTTCAGTAGGAAAACCTACTATTACATCCGTTCCAATTGAGATATTTTTAACCTCTTTTCTTAAAGTAAGAAAAATTTCTTCGAATTCCTCCTTAGTATATTCCCTTCTCATTAACTGGAGTACCCTATTTGAACCAGACTGGAGCGGAATGTGAATAAATTTGTATATTCTTTCTTCCGAATTAAGCAAGGCTATAATTCCCTCAATAATTCTCTTAAGCGAAAGAGGGTGCATCATCCCTATTCTAATCCTATATTCCCCTTCTATTTCAAGCAGGTTTTTAAGAAGTTTTACCAAATCAGTTCCTTTATCTAATCCATATGCTCCTACATCCTGCCCAGTAATCCATATTTCTTTTATCCCTTTCTGGAGCAGCCATACAAATTCTTTTTTTATCCGCTCCAGGGAGTAAGAAAACAAGTTTTTTCTTACAAGTTTCCCAGCACAATAGGAGCAGTTAAAAGTGCAGCCCTCACAGATAACTAGTGGAGCACATACCTTTTTTCTTAGTTTTCTAGGATATCCTAACTTTTCTTTTTTCTTTCCATTTGTAAAAGATATCCCTTTTTCAATACATTGGACTATTTTATCAAGAAAATTAACCCCACAACATGGAATGCCTTTTTTTATAAATCTATCTGGAAAATAATCTGCTAAACATCCAGAAACAATAACTTTCTTTCCTTTTTTCTGGAGCCGCTCCAGAAGGCTTAATTCTCTTTTTTCGGTAGGTTCCTTAACTATACAGCCATGGATTATAACTACATTCGCCCGCTCCAGATCATCGGTTATTTCATAGCCGTTTTTCTCCAAAATTCCTCTAATAAGTTCAGATTCAAATAGAGAAGTAGGGCAGCCAAAATTTAGTACACAAGCAACCTCCTTTCCTTTGCTTCCTTTCTTAGCTCTATTATTGCCTCTTTCCATATTTTCTTTATTTCTTTCTTCTCTTCCTTTAATCTATCTCTTACCATTCTTCTTTCTTCTCTTTTTAATAACTTATAAAAGCCTTTTACCTCTTCTACACACTCATACATGTCGTTTCTTAAAGTTTCGTATTCTATCCCATCTTTTACCCACCCAAAGAGAAGCCTGAAGAGAGTAAAGAGGAAAACTTTAGGACTATCTAAGGAACAATATAGTTCTTCAGCCCTAGATTTAATATATCTGCAAAAAGCTAAAAAATACGCTATTTCATGAATATTTTGTTCAAATAACTCATATTCGGAAGACATACCGAAAAATGTTATCTCTTCTTCCAAAGAAATGGCTCTTTCTAGTATATCTTCTAGAGTTTCTGAAGCAATTACGTCCGGCTGCTCCAGATTGCTAAATAAGTCTTGAATTCCCTCTTTAATTCTATTGAGAATCCCTGTTGCTGCTACTTGCCAGTCGCAAATTTCCATAAGAATAATAAGCCCACATAAGTTATGAATTTTCCTATCATCTATGTGGATAAAGAATTATTAGAAAAAATAAGAAGTGCTTTTGGGTTTAAAGAATTTAATGAACTACAAAAAGAATCTATCCCTCTAGTTATTGAAGGAAAAAACATTATAATTGTTGCTCCTACAGGATATGGAAAAACAGAGGCCGCAATGGCGGGAATATTTTATAGGATAATTAAAGAAAAGGGAAAATGTCTTTACATAACTCCTTTAAGATCTTTGAATAGGGACATGTTTAGAAGATTGATTAAGGCAGGAATTCAGCTAGGAATCTCAGTTGATGTAAGGCATGGAGACACTCCTCCTTCCTTAAGAAGGAAACAAGCATTAAGCCCTCCAGATGTCTTAATTACAACACCAGAAACATTTCAAATTCTCTTTTTTGGGAAAAGATTGAGAAAAATTCTGGAGCAGGTGAAATATGTTATAATTGATGAAGTTCATGAAATGATAGGATCCAAGAGAGGCGTTCAGCTATCCCTAGGTCTGGAGCGGCTTAGGGAGATAACTAAATTTCAAACAATACTTCTTTCAGCTACTGTAAAGAGGCCTAGGGAATACGCTGAGTATTTCATGGGAGAGGAAGAGTTCGAGGTTATAAACTTTTCTGGAACGAGGGCATATAGGATAAAAGTATTTTATCCAGAGATAACGAAAAAGGATGAGGAAATAGCATCAATTTTGTTTGTTCCAAAGAGAGTGGCATGGAGCATTAGGAAAATTTATGATTTAATAATAAATACTCCTGGATCATGCCTCATCTTTACTAATACGAGAGAGACAGCAGAGTTGATTTCTTCCAGAATAAAAGCCCTTTTTAAAGGAATATCGATCGAGACCCACCATTCCAGCTTGTCTAGAGCGGTAAGGGAGGAACATGAAAAAATGCTTAGGGAAGGAGAGTTGAAAGGACTAGTAGCAACAAGTTCAATGGAATTAGGTATAGATATTGGACATATAGATGCCGTGATTCAGTTCATGAGCCCAAGGCAAGTAAAAAGACTAGTTCAAAGAGTAGGCCGCTCCAGACATCGGATGGGAGAAGTTTCGATTGGATATATTGTAACTATGAATTTTGATGATTACTGTGAATCTCTTGCTATAAAAGAATTGGGTTTACAAGGCTATTTGGAAGAGGAGGATATTCATGCAAATGCTTTAGATGTTTTATGTCATCAAATAGCTGGTATTTTAATAGATAAAAGGAGAACGAACTTAGATGAGATATTTAGAATAATAAGGAGATCAAAATACTACAGAAAATTCAAAAAGGAAATGCTAAAATCCTTGCTAAAGTTTATGGATGAAATAAGAATTATTAGGTTTTTTGAGTCCGATGGTAATGTGAAAATGAGGAAAAGGACACTTTTATATTATATTGAAAACATTTCAATGATTCCAGATGAAAAATCATATCTGGTTATAGATGAAGAGGAAAGGAAGCCTATAGGTATTCTGCATGAAGAATTTGTTGCTAATTATGGCCACGTAGGGAATGTTATTGTAATAAAAGGGGAATGCTGGAGAATAGTGGGTTTGCATGGAACCAAAATATTTGTTAGAAGAGAAAAGGAACCAGGAGAAATCCCAGCATGGGAAGGTGAGTTAATTCCGGTGAACTTTGATGTAGCACAAAAAGCTACCGAATATAGGGGGAGGCTAATTACAAAATTCTTTAAAAATCCTCCTTGGATTCCAAGAAAAGATGAAATAGTTGTAGAATGGGATGGAAAATATACAATTTTAAACTGTCCATTTGGTTTGAAAGTAAATGAAGTTATAGGAAGAATCCTTGCCAGAAGGTTGGGAGAAGAACTTGGAATGGATGTAAGAATTAAGGTTGATCCCTATAGGATTGTAATAAAATATGATGAGTATGAAGATGTCATTCGTTTGCTTAAATTAGGATTCGATTATGATGATTTGATAGAGGGGATAAAGAGGACATCTCTTTTTAGGATTAGGATGTTTCATGTGGCGAGAAGGTTTGGGATATTTTCAAGAGAGGCTAGTTTTGATTCTTCTTTTGTTCTATCTACTCTAAGGGAATTAGCAGGCACTCCAGTTGAGGCAGAAGCTCTAAGGGAGTTTATAGTTGACAAAACAGAGATAGAAAAAGCAAAAGAAATAATGGAAAAGATAAAAACTGGAAAAATAAAAATAAACGTTTATAGAGGGGTTTCTGATCTAACAAAGGAATGTTCATTTGAAGTTAGGGATGTTTACTTTACTAAAGAGGAAACTCTTGCTTTAGTAAGAGAGAGGCTTGAAAGAACAAAACTTTATGCATATTGCATTAATGAGAAAAGATTCCTTTGGGAAAGAGAAGTAAGGGAAATCTATGAATTTAAGTGTCCCCATTGTGGTGGGATACTTTCCTATGTAAGAAGTCTGGAGGCTGATGAGGAAGAAATATATTTGAATGCAGATTTAGTTCAGACTTATAGAAAGCCAGCTTTATATGTTATAGCTTCTTTTGTTCCAAAGGAGAAAAGATCTGATATTTTAGGAAAATATTCAACGGATTTGAAGGAGCTTATATCTAAGATAGCCGATGAAGAGAGAAAAGAGGTAATGAGGATATTTAGAAGAGTTTAAGTCACTGATTCGTACTCGGCTATTTTTCTTTTTACTCCCTCTAAGAACGCGTCTATGTAATCCTTTCCTTCAGACAATTTTCTCTCAATAAATTTCCTTCTTTGTTCGCAATATCCTAGGAACTTCTGTAAATACCCTATCATTTCGGGAGGATTTAAAGAGTTCTTAATAAGCACTCCAGCAATTTTATAACCCATCCTTACTACCTCCTCCGGATTGGCGTATTTTAGTCTAAGGAGAGAAATTAATATTAATGTCCTGTTTAGCCTTTTCTTATCTTTTCCACCTGTTAAGGGAATATAACAAGTTATAAGATATTCTAGTGATAGAACATTTATTTCTCTCCCATCTATTTCTAACTTAGCACTCTGACCCTCTTCATACTCTATATCTATTCTTGGTGAAAGCAAAGATAGTATTTTTCCATCTATTATTTGTATTTCCATCTCCTTTACGCTTGTTTTTATTCTTTTTGAGTAAATATCCATATGTGGATTTTCTTGTGGGTATTCTCTTTTGAGGGTCCCCAATTTACACCCTCTCTCTATTGGATGCATTAGTTCGAACCCTTTCTTTCTTAATTCTTCTCTTCCATTTTCACTTATCTCTTCTACTACAATATCAAGATCTGTCTCATATTTTCTACCTTCCGGGAAGACTATTTGAAGCAATTTCCTAAATTTGGTTTTATCTATGATTCCTTTCTCTAAAGCAAGCCTAAGGTAAGAATAAATAGCAAATCCTCCAATTATACAATAATTTCTTATTCCTAACGCATTCTCAACATAATTTAGTGCTTCTATGAACTGGGAATTGAGTAGGTCTTCTAGGTTCATATTTTTTCTCATATATTACTAATTAGTGGTAAATGCTTAAAAGCCTATACTTTTTCGATGAGCGAATTTGCTATTATTGGAAGAATTAAGGTAGCATCTCCCCAAATCATAACATAATCGGCTTTCTCTTTTATTTTTTTCCAAGAAATTGCTTCTTCTGGCCGTGCTCCAGAAAGAGATCCATCCCATTCTATTGCAGTGGTTATATAAATGGCATAATCTAAGCCACCCCTAAACTGAGCCCACCATATTGTGTGATGTTTTGATATTCCTCCACCTATAATTAAAGCTCCTAATTTTTTCTTTTTCCATATAAGGGAAGAAAGCAATTTCTCATCTTTTAGAATATCTACATTAAAGTCTGGTTTCTTTTCCCTAAAAAAGAGAAGCTGAGAACCTACAGCTCCATCTGTTATCCCAGGTATAATAATGGGTATTTGATTTTTCCAAGCCCAAAAGAGAATTGATGATTCATTTAGCCTCTTTCCAATTTCCCAACAAAGCTCATAAGTTCCTAAATTCCTCATTCCTTCCTCATACATTTCAGAGAGAATTTCTTTCATTTTTTCTTCTATAATAAGACCGTAGGATTCATCTGGGACAAAAACGTTCCCTAATCTGTTTATTCCTTCCTTTCTTAATTCTAGGTCATTAGCCAAGAATTCTCCATGGTAATAATCTTTAAAAGTCCTTGCCAGATCGTGGTCCAAAGTTCCGCAGGTTGTAATAACTAAATCAAACCATTTGAACTTAATCATATCACGTATAATTCCTCTAAGTCCAGTTGCTACTATACAGGCTGGAAAGGAAATAATCCTAAAACATTCTTTATCCTTTATCATTTTTTCTAGTATTTCTTCCCCTTTTGCAACATGCTTGGCCATAAATCCCCCTATTTTTTCAAAATCTTCTACTAATTCCCCAACCCTTTTACCTTTTTTTAAATAGATATCCTCTACTTTCTTCATAATTCCATCTCAATTCTTCTATGCCTTTCTAATAATTCTTCTTTCTCTTCCAAAATTTCTCTTTCTAAGATATCAAAAGCCTGCTTTACTGAGTATTGGAAGGAATAATTTTCAGTCCAAACATTCCAAGTTTTTGGATGTGCTCTAAGTTTTATCCTAGTAATATATCTAAAATCTGGACTTCTTCCTACTCTTTTTACATAAATGAAAAAATAGGCCCACTCCAGAAATTTGCCAAATTTTTCCCATATTTCATTTATATAAGGCATTATCCATTCCTTTTTCATTTCAAAGTTTGAAGCTATGCAAAAATTAAGATTTTCTTCTCTTTCTTCTGATATAAGTGTTTCTAAGATATCTTTTCTTGTTATTATGCCAACAAGCTTTCCTTTTTTTGTGACAAGGCATACGTCTTTCTTTAGCTCTTTCATTAGAGTTAACGCGTAATATAGACTATTTCCGAGGTTGACAATTGGAATAACCTTATCCATTATTTCTCTACAAGGAGTCTTTAAAGGAAGGATTTTTTCTCCCCTTATTTCACCAAATTCTTGTCTATCTCTTGGGGACAATACTTTCTCTACTATCTCTTTAGAAGTTATAATCCCAACTACTTTATTTTCCTCAATTATTGGAATGCTTGAGACCTTATTTTTTCTCATTAGGCCAATTACTCTTCCAATACTATCATTAGGATAAGCAAAAATAACATCCCTGCTCATTACATCCCCAACTTCTATCTTTGAAAGAATATTTTTCCTAGCTTCAGCTAAATTTGTCCAGCTTACTTCCCCTACTATTCTTTCATCTTTAAATACTGGTAGGAAATAAAAGTCAGCCTCTATCATTTTTCTAGCCAAATCCTTTATCTCTTCTTCGGGAGAGAGTTTTGGAGTAGGCACAGCTATAGTTTTTGCTTTTGTTGTAGATAATGGAATTCTTCTTTTTAGAATGTGAAATCTAGTTAATCCTCCATAGTATTTTTTCGAAAAAACAAAACAAGAATCCTTTCTCTTAAGCTTTTCTAGAACATCTAATAATGTATCCTCAGGATCAACTATAATAGGGTTCTTTGTCATTATTTCTTCAACTTTCATACTATCCTTTTAACAAATTTCTTTTCTTTTTTACCTCCACCCCCATTTCATCTAACCATTTCAATATTTTTTCCCTACTTTCTTTACTAAGCCCCTTCTTGTCTATGACAGCAAATTTTGGCTCTGGATAGGTCCTCTTTATCATTTGCTTTATTATCTCTTTACTTACATCCCCCTGGGCCCATTTTGGAAGAATGTGACCCGTCGCGTACTTTGTTTGAAGGTCAATTTGGATAAAAGGAGAATAATGTGGGCCTCCAAAACATATACAACTTTCATATACTTCATCTAATCTCTCCAAACAATAGATCATACATTCAACTATTAATTCACTAGCTTCCTCATTCTTCCATTCTTTTTCTCCAGATCCTACCTCAAGGAATATGACAGGGACAAGAGGGGTTGGTCCGTGATGGGTTACTTCTCTAGCTATTTCAAAGCCGGGGATTTTATGCTTTGCTAAATAATTTACTGCATTTTTCATAAAAGGAGCATGGGCTATTGAAAGACATTTATCCTTTCCTCCTAGCTCAGCTTTACCAAAATTTCCTGTGCAATGAACACATAAAGATGGAATTCCCTTTTCTGAAGAATGTTTAGATAAAAAAATTGCAAGTTCTGGAGAAAAGGTTTGGAAAACATAATCTGTGTAAACTATTTCTTTTTTTACTGTAATAAGGTTAATAAGATATTCTTCAAAAGTTCCTTCGTATATTAAGAAGCCGTCAAACTTTCTGGAGCGGGCCTTTAAACCAAGCTTTTCTATAGTAATTTCTCTCATAAGATCGCTAGGGGGTCCTTGATGGGTTACAATCAATATCATCTTACTAGTCTTACTAGGCATGACTTGCTACTAGATTCTGGATAAAATTTCTTTCCATCTATTTCTCTTATAAGTTCAAACTCTACATCAAAGATTTCCTTACTTCTCTTGAAAAGTGAAAAGGGCATTATTAGAATTATCTTTTTAAAAGAAGAATGTGTTATAGCCTTTTTTATTAATCCTTCTGCTGCATGATAGGGGAGAGAGGAAAAGAAAACTGGAAGATTGGGCCAAGCTATCTTAAATGCGTCCCCTAAGATTATTTCAACATTTCCCAGACAAGGCCCATATTCTTTTTCAAATATCTTTACTAATTCCCTATCTATTTCACAAACTATAATTTTC
This sequence comes from Candidatus Woesearchaeota archaeon, assembly GCA_964471255.1. Classification (GTDB taxonomy): domain Archaea; phylum Nanobdellota; class Nanobdellia; order CAYMVK01; family CAYYFB01; genus CAYYFB01. The sequence continues at coordinate 42,197 of CAYYFB010000003.1, read as the reverse complement.
TTCACCCTTACTGCAATTTTTGATATTAAAGTTCCCAAACCTAACCCAACACAAAAAACTTCGTCCTTCTTATCAAACAATTCTATAATATTAAAGATTATTTCGTCATCAGCTAGAAAGTGTTGTCCTAGCTGAAGCTTTGGTTCGAGTTTATACTTCTCTATAAGAGATATAATTTCATTTCTAATCATGAAGGTTTATACTATCGGACATTCAACAAAAACCTTAGATGAGTTTTTAGACATATTAAAACATTTTGGAATCAAAATTGTTATAGATGTGAGAAGATTCCCAACAAGCAAGAAGTTTCCTTGGTTCAATAAAGAAAATTTGAAAGAATCTCTGGAGCGGGAAGGAATAGGTTATGTTCATATCGAAAAGCTTGGAGGATATAGGGAAGGAGGTTATGTGGCTTATACTAAGACAAAGGAGTATAAAGAGGGTCTTAAAGAGTTAATAAAAATTGCAAAGAAGGCCCCGACAGTAATTCTTTGCTCTGAATGGAAATGGTGGAAGTGTCACAGAAAATACATTGCGAATGACTTGGTCAAGATGGGTATAAAAGTTATTCATATTTTAACTAAAGAAAGAATTCAAGAGCACAAAATAGGAGATAAAGAAATAGAAGAAAGGATGAAAAGCAAAGTGAAATGTGATAAGAAAATTAGGAAGAAGCTTTAGGATAAAGCTTTTTTATCCCAGTGTACCTCCACAAAGGTTTTGGAATTTTTATTATATTCTTCTTTGGATCCCAATTATTTTCTAAAATCGCGCACCAGGTCCTTTGAATAGCACAACCAGTGGCATATAGGTTAGCTACAAACTCTGTTTTCCCTTTTCTTTCTACCCTAGTGTTTATTTTTCTTGATACCCAGTCCCCCATTGTAGCCAGAGACCCAAGTTCTCTATATTTCCCTTGTCCTGGGAACCAAGCCTCCAAATCGTATTGTATTCTAGCTCTTTTGTCCATATCTCCGCTGGATAGGATTATAACCCTGTAAGGAATGTTTAAAGTTCTATTAAATTCCTCAAAGATTTTTAGCATGTATTCCAATTCCTCCAGATCCTGGTCAAGTGTTGTTACTGAATGCAATTCTACCTTATGAAACTGGTGCGTCCTAAAAATTCCTTTTGTGTCCTTACCATGCGCTCCAGCCTCTCTCCTAAATGCTGGGCTCCAAGCAAGGATTCGAAGTGGAAGCTCCCGCTCCAGAAAAACTCTGTCAATAAACATAGCGCAGATGGGATGTTCTGAGGTTGGTATTAGTATTAAGTCATCCTCCCTAGTTGTATAAATTGCATCCTCAAAAGTTGTTATATGGGTTATTCTCTCTTCTACATCCCTTTTCATCAAATATGGTGGTACTATAACATAATCGAATCCCTTCTTCTTGTAAAACTCTAAGGCATAAAGAGTTAGTGCAAAGTCTAAGAAAACAAGCTCATTTTTTTCTATATAAAACCTTGCTCCAGCCATTTTTCCTGCTAATTCTGTATCCGCTAAATCATATTCCTTAATAATATCGTAATGATGCTTGGGTTTTACCTCAATTACTTCATATTTTACATCAAAGCCATCTATTTGTTCTTTAAACTGATCCAAATAATTTCTCCAAACTTTTGGCTTCCCCCAAAATCTTATTGGTTTGTTATATCTTTCATCGGGTCCGATTGGGATTTTATCTAAAGAGAATTGTGGGAATGTGAGAAGGATATTATAGAGCTCTCTTCTTATGTTTTCTGTCTCATTTTCTATTACTTTTAGCTTTTTTTCTATCTCTCCTACTTCCTTTTTAATCTTTTCTATAGTTTTCTTATTTATTTCTACATCCCGCTCCAGAATTTTCCTTATTTTTTCTTTAGCTTCTTCCTTTTTAATTTTCTTTTCTAAGAAAGCCTTAATTATTGCTATCGCTTTAGATCTTTTATTTATTTCATGCCTTAACTTATTTACCTGTTTTATCTTTTCTCTCCACTTTTTATCTAATTCTCTTGCCCGCTCCAGAACTTTCTTGTCAAGAAATCTCTTTTCAAACTCTTTTTCAAATTTTTTAGGATACTTCCGAAAGAGATCTATATCAATAGGAAAAATGCCCACCTACCATACACATTATTCCTTTTCTATTTAAATTATCCCAAAGGCATACATCATATGCCTAAGGTATACTTTTCTCCTAGTTTTGAAAATATTTTGAAAGTTTTGGAAAAATTTAAAATCCCCGAGAGAGTTTTTCCTATAAAACTGCATATGGGAGAAATTGGAAATAAATATGCAATTAATCCAGAATATGTTAGAAAAATTTATTTATTATTCAAGGAAAAAGGCTTTGAACCTTTTTTATTTGATACAGTAGTTGCTTATTCTTCACCTAGATCTACTAAACAGGGATATTTGGATTTAGCGAAAAGAAGGGGATTTAATTTCGCTAGGATAGTAATAGGGGATAAGGGTCCAAAGAGAAGGTTTGAAGATCTTGAAATAGAAATAGCAAAAGAAATAGCAGAATCCGAGTTTATCCTTATTCTATCTCATGTAAAAGGGCATGAACTTACAGGTTTTGGAGGAGCAATAAAAAACGTTGGCATGGGCTGTGTTAGTAAGAAAAGTAAAATAGATCTTCATTCAAAGACCTCTTTTAATTGGGAGTCGTCTAAATGTATCTTTTGTAAAACATGCGTAAATTCCTGTCCTTCTGGAGCGCTAACTTTTCAAGATTCAAATCTAGTCCTAAAAGGGAACTGCATAGGATGTGGCATATGTATGAAAGCCTGTCCGACTAAAGCCATAAAAATATCAGGATTGCAAAGAAATATAGCTATTTCTTGCAAACTTTGCTTAGAAAATAAAGAATACATCTGTATTAATTGGCTTGGCAATATAACGAAATATTGTGATTGTAATTCTGATCCAGGTCCGATAGTTTGTCAAGATATTGGATGGCTAGTGGGAAGAGATATAGTAGCTGTTGATGCAGCATCTTTATGGCTAATAGAGAAAAAATGTGGAAAAATATTTGAAAGATTACATGGGATAGATCCTTGGCTCCAGATAGAAACAGCAGAGGAAATTGGGCTTGGAAGCAGCAAATTTGAGATTATTAAGGTTTAAGGGAATGCTAACCTAAGTTATATTCATAGATAGCCCGGTCGTCTAGCGGCCTAGGATGCGGGGCTTTGAACCCCGTGACCCCGGTTCGAATCCGGGCCGGGCTATATTTTGATTTTATTGAGAATGAATAAAGAATATGGAATTAACAAAATTCAAACAAGTGTTTTCAGTACTTTTTTATCACTTCTTATCTTCAATCCCTATTTTAGGAAGATTTTTCACAGTGGGAATAATTTATACAATAGGTAATGGAAATCTAATAGCTAATAAAAAGAATATATATAAACTTACTATCGTTTCTCTTAAAAAATTGCCCCTTACAATTCTTTTAGTATCTTTCTATTTCGTTTTATATATATTGGGGCTTGCTCTAACTGGAGTGGCGGTGGATCCCGTTTTGTTAAGGAAGTATCCTCAAATATTTTTGTACCCTTCCCTTTTGAGAACTTTCTTGATAAAAACCTTTCTCGGGACTCTTCTCTATCTCTTTTTTCTAGCAATTTCATTTATTCCCTATAGAAAAATTATTTCTCCCTCCTTGCTTTCTGTTGTGATGAATCCTTATGCCCTAATTGTATCGCTCGTTTGTTCGATTATAAATTCTATACCTTTTTTACCTCAAAACTGGTTCCTTAATTCTAATGGCCTATTCTTTTGCTTTTTATATTTATGGAGAAAGAAGATTTTTACAGAAAATGTTTCCTAAAAGACATAGCTCTTTTTAAAAAAATAAGGGTTATCGGAACAGTTTTAAAGATAAACAAGAAAGATTTTCTGATAAGGGATTTTACTTCGGAATGCTGGGTGAAGACTAGAAAAAGAGAAATCAAGGTGGGGGATATTGTAGAAATTTTCGGAGAAGTTAGAAAAAGAGATGAAAAAGTATTTATTATTGCCCATAAGATTCTCAAAAGAGGGATTTATGACGAGCTATTTAGGCTTCTAGAGATACTTAAATATGGGAAGAGGATGGTATGATTACGATTGGTTACTCGAGAGGGCTTACATGTCATTGCCTTCTCAAAGGATGAAGAAAGAAAGATTTGAAATGCCCATTGCTAAGATAAGTTTTGAAAAAAACAAAACAATAATACTTAACTTTAAGTCAATAGCAGATTATCTAAATAGGGATGAAAAACTTCTAGCAAAATTCCTCTTTAAGGAGCTAGCTACTACAGGAACATTGGATAAGAACAGATTAATATTGCGAGGGGTAATTCCAGGATATAAAGTAAATGAAAAGCTTAGAAAATTTGTCCAAGAGCTAGTTTTTTGCAAGGAGTGCAAGTGTCCGGATACTGTGCTTATTAGGGAAAAGAGAATTCTTTATTTAAAATGTTTGGGTTGCGGTGCGAAGAGGCCAGTTAAAATAACCCTATGATATTTGCAGTTTCTGATTTTCACCTGCCTCGATATTGGGAATTGTACAAGATGTTTTTGGAAGAATTAGACAAAATAAAAGAAGAATGTGAGCTTTTTCTCATAGCTGGTGATGTAATAGATAATGGCGCATATGTCTATTTAAAGAGGTTTGAAAACGACATATCAAAATTGAACTGCACCAAAATAATGGTTAGAGGAAATAATGAATTTACTTATGAAGCCACAAGGAAATATCTTTCCTCTATAATTTTATTAGAGGATGAGGTAATAGATCTAAAGATTCAAGGAAAGAAGATCTCGATAATAGGCACACCCGGCATTTTGGACAAACCAACCCGATGGCAAAGGAGGAATATTCCTAATATTGACGAGATTTATAGAAAGCGGTTTGAAAAGATAAAAGAGATTCTGGAGCGGAAAAAAGGATTTAAAATTCTATTATCCCATTATGCAATAACATACTCTAACTTGGTAAAAGAAAAACCTTGGATTTGGCCTGAAATGGGAAGCAAAAAATGGGAAGAAGTAATTGATTTATTTGATATAGGAATCCATGGCCATTCTCATATGGGAAAAAATTTCTCCTTAGTAAAAGGGAAGCCAATATATAATGTTGCATATTGTCTAACGAGGAGAATAACTAGGATAGATGTGGAACTATGAAAAAATTTTGGATGAAGATCCATATAATAAGGGAAGAGTATATGGTTGCTGCTTGTGATTATGAATTGCTTGGAAAAGAGTTTAAAGAAGGAAATTTGAGACTATATGTCTCTCCAAGATTTTATGGAGGAAAAGTTGTAGATGAAGAAAAATTAATAGAGGAATTGAAAAAAGCTACTATAGGAAATTTGGTTGGTGAAAATGCGGTAGAAGCTGGGAGGAAGGCAGGAGTTGTAGGAAATGTCAAAAAGATTTCTGGAGTGCCTCATGCTCAATTTGTTTGTTACTTTCCTTTTTCCTAATTTTTTGTAATATAAGATCTTTAACCTTTTTTAGGAAAATTCTCGCTTTCTTTAAAAAATGATCCATTTCTTCTATTTTTATTCTTATTGTTCCTTCTTCAAGGTATTTTTCGTATAAAAAGAGGAGTTCTATAATTTCGTCTAACTCCTCCCCGAGGATATCTTTGTAATACTTTTTAACAGCATCGATTATTCTCTTCTTCTCAAAAACTAATTTTTTATCAATAAGCAATAAAATTTGTAATGCTTCTATCACAGCTTCACTAAGTTTTTCAAACATTTCAACTTTGGCTCTTTCTACTTTTTTAAGACTCCTTCTAGCCCTCTCTATTAGTCTTTCTGTTTTTTCCTCAAAGAAATAACTAGTGTATAAAGCAATTTTCTTAAGGCATTCCAGCGAGTCTCCCTTTTGATAAAGAATAATCCCATTACTGAGAGCGGTTATTATCCAAGGTTCTGCCTTAAAGAGGGATAGCCAGATTTGGGACAATTTTAGAACTTGAAAGTGCATTTTTTTGTTTTTCTCTTCAATTAAATTAAGTTTCTCTAGAAGAGTCGTTTTTTTCTCAAAAGGAGTAGAGTCTTCATAAATAATCAAAACATCAATATCTCTAGGCTTTTCTTCTTTTACAGCTGAACCAAATAGCATTATCCCTACAATTACGTCTCCAAAATCTCTTTTTAAATCTTCGACAATACCGGAGAGGCTTGCGAAAACAGGATTTTCTTTCATAATAAAAATTAAGTAGAATCTCTTAGTTCTTTTCTATGGGTACTATTGCTGTTTGGGAACACAAAGGAAGAAAATATTTTCTAATGGAAAAAGAAGAAAAGGGCCCTGAAGAGGGGGAGTATCTAACCACAAACGAATTTATCAAAAAAATAGCAAGCTTTGACGAAAAAATCATGGAAAGTTTAGAAAAAGGCAGTGTAGTATATGATCCCTATGGGATTGTTAATTCTTTAAAAGAAGGGATAAGAAAGAATTTATTTTTGTCTACTTATAAAACAATAATTGCTAGGTTGGCTGTGATTATTCTTGAAGTGGAAGGAATAGAAAAACTAAAAGAAGATATACTAATAAATCTATACCAGGCTGCAACAGATGCTTTACAAGCAATAATAATAAAAAAGAAAGGAGTTATAAAAGTACCGAAGGAAATACCTAATTTCGTTAAGAAGAACTTACCTGAATTTTATGAGGATGCTGTGTTTTATGAAAAAATTCTCCAAACAATTAAAAAATACGAGATTGAGAGAAAAATGCCTCCAGGCGAAGTTTTGGATGAGTTAATTTACATGGCAAGCGAAATTTTTGAGGATGCATTGAGGGTTTAATATGGAAGAGAAGAAGCTAGAAAAACTCCTCTTGAAAAAAGGAGAGTGTCCTTTCTGTATGATAGCGAACAAAAAAGCACCAGCATATGTAATTAAAGAGACCGAAAAATCAATAGCATTCTTAGATCTTCGACAAATAAACTGGGGCCATGTGATAATAATACCAAAAAGGCACGTCGAAAAGCTTACTGACCTTACGGAGGATGAAATTCAAGATCTTTTTTTGCTTGTAAAAGAAATAGATCAAAAGATAAGAAAAGCTAATTTAGATGATTTCTTAAAAAAAGAGGTAAGAACCGGTACCCTTATCCTAATTAGAGAAGATAATGAAAGAATAATAAAACATTTAGCTATCCATGTCATCCCGAGATCAACTTTTGATATGGTTTTCATTGATTGGAGGCCCATCTACGAAAGCATGAATCCATTAGATGATGCAGTATTGATGAAGATAAAGGAAAGATTATCAGTAGCGTAATACATCATCATCTACAAATCTCAGAAACAGGGGTACTCATCACAAAAAATAATATATTCTAGCTAATTTTTATTTCTATTATAATTACACTTTAGCGCTTTTAGCTTTTCTTATCCCACGTTTAAAAGCTGTTTCATGTGTTCTGCCTGAAAGTAATTCCATTATAATTTCTCGTGCAAGAAAAACATTCTTTTCTGTGCCTAGAATCCATATATTCTTTTTTCCTATGAGAATTTTTGTATTTGTAAATTCTTCTATCCTTCTTTTACAACTCCCCTTGCGTCCTATTACTCGTCCTATCAGTCTCTGTCGATGGGCTCGTTTTTTCTTTGCGTATTCATCTACATCTATCCTTTCCAAAATGGCTTCCTCTTTTAAAATTCTAAACGCGTCCTCTAAAGGATACCCAGCTTCTATCGCTTTGATAAACGATTCCAAGAGTCTCATTTTTAAAGGATCTTCTGAAGATATAACAATAATATCCTCACTTTTGTTGACTTTAAACCCTAAAAGTTCGAATTCTTCTGATAATTCTTCTATTTTTTTCATAACATTTTGTGGTAAATCGGTCAGTTCTCTATAGAATCTCATCATGGATCATTTCAGAGTATAGGTTAAGAGGATCCCCTGTATTTACTCCTAGTTTCTGGAAAAAGGAAAATATTCTCTCTATGTCCCTGTAAAGGAGTTCCAAAGCTCTTTCGTGATCTAGTGTCACAGCCTGCCCCCAATCTATAATAACAGGCTTTTCTTTCATATTTAGGATATTATACTCGTTCAAATCTGCATGAACCAGTTTTGCCTCCTTATAAAGAATCCTAATCCAATTAGTAATTGTGTTAAACCACGTATAAGGATTTCTAGGAGGTTTATCTTTTGCAGTAGGAGCAGGTGTACCATTTTCTCCTATGAATTCCATAATTAAAACATTTTTACTAAAGGTTATAGGTTCCGGTACCCTTACTCCTACTTTCCATGCTTTTACAAGATTTCTAAATTCTTTTCTAACCCACTGAAAAATAACCGTCGTTCTTCTTTTTCCTGTTCTAAAGCGGGGATCTCCTTCAATATATTTTCTTATATGTTTAAATGTTGCCATATTTACCCTGTACACCTTTATAGCAACGTACCTCCTATCTCTAGAGCTAGCAAGGAACACAACAGCTTCTTTTCCCTCTGAGATTGGAAAGAGAAGCTCATCAAAATAACCAGAACTGGAAAGCTTGTTGAGGGTTTGTAAGGTGTAATAATCAAGAACCTTTAGATATAGTTTTTTAAGCTCTTCATTCATGTTCTTCTAGCCATTTAAGGTACCCCCTCTCAAACAACCATTCAGTCTCTGTCTTAGTATACTTATGAACTATAAAAACGCGATCTTTCATAACTTGCCAAGGTTTAACAATAACTATATCCCCTACTCTAACCCATAATCTGCTTTTTATGTACTTTCCTGGTATCTTTCCCAATCTTACCTTGCCGTCCTGACACCTCACATACATCCATGCGTTGCCGAGCATTTGCTCAACTATCCCAAACATTTCTTCCCCTTCGGGGAGTCTTATTCTTATTATTTCCTCTTTTTCTTCTTTCACCTAATATTTTTATACTTCCTTGCCATATAAGGATTATATAGGGGATGACGATGACTATAGAGAGGAAATCAGAAGTAGCTACTAATAGAGACCCTATTGAAATTGATTGGAATGAAGCGAGAAGAATAATAGAGGAAGAGGGGGGCATACTGATAGATTTACGAAAAGCAGAGGATGTTAAGAAGGAACCCCTGCCATCTGCAAGGAGAGTGGATGTAGACGACATTCTTCTTTACAAGTTCAAATTTGATAAGGGGAAAAAATACGTGTTTGTAGATTATTTAGGAATTACTTCTAAAATTTTATGTGAATATTTAAAGAAGTTAGGAATAGAGGCTTTTGCTATTAAAGGAGGAATAAAAGGAATAAAAAAAGAATAAATTTACCTACAAATTACCGTTATAGTGGCTGTATCTATAGTGCTTGTTGTTGTCCATCCTACTCCTGGAATAAATCTTATAAATTCAACAGTTAGTGGAATATCATAAAATGTTCCTGGCCTGCATGGAGAGCCTGCAACAGCGCTTAAATTTATATCCGTGGAAAATTTCTCATTAATAGCAAGTACATAATTTGGAGTTATATTAGCGGTAGTTCCTGGAGGAGCCCAAGGAACTTCTGCTTTGATCATTGTAATATTAATCATTGGATTAACCTTTGTGTTCACTATTTCTAGTGAGAGATTGCCCTGGTCATGAATTCCAAAACCTACTAAGTCCAAATATAAAAAGTTTTTGATAACTCTTTCTCTCCTTCCTGGGGAGAACACTCCTAATTTCCAAAGAGCTATTGCTACTATTGCAATTATTAATAGTGCCCAACCATAGGTCATCAAGTACTCTAAAGCTGCCTGGGCCCTTCTTTTCATAAAAATTACATCATAAGAATTTAATAAAAAAGAGGAGATAAGTCAGAGTTACTACTAAAAAGAGAAAAATAAAAAATTACTTACAAAGAGCTATGATTTCTGCTGTGTCCGTCATCGTATAATTTGTTAATCCCCATTCTGTATACCTCTGGAATTCTAGCATAACCATTGTTTTGTAATATTTCCCTAAACCGCATTGTCCTACTCGGGGGTCTGTTACATTTATTACAGTAGAATTGCCAATCCCTATTGGGAGATTATATTCTGCCTCTAAGAATAATGAGGGATCTATCCAGATAGCCTGTAGTTTTATCCTTCTTAACACTACTGGATCTTTGCCAATATTCTTTATCGCAATTTTGAATACATTTCCTGACTTATTGAGAATATATCCCTGTACATAGAAATTTTCGAACGGTTGCACTATTCTTTCTTTCATTTTGGGTTTAAGGACCCCCATTAAGTACAATGCAATAAAGACTATCAGAATTACGAGTAGTGCCCAACCATAGGTCATCAAGTACTCTAAAGCTGCCTGGGCCCTTCTTTTCATAACCATGTTTATTTAAATCCGTTCCTTTAAATAGGAAATTTACTACCTAAGTATCCTACTAAAATAAGCCCAAGCAAATTTGTGAACTATAAAGAAGATGGTTAAAGAGCAGAGTACAAGGAAGGGCATATATCTTACCCCCAGTGAGTATTTCTTGTCTTTTATTTCAGCTAAGACAAAAGAAGATACTATATTTATGATGGCAACTGTAATAAATGCATGATCTCGCAGTTGTTCTGGAGTAAGTCTTGATTTTGCTCCTGTTATAATGGGAATTTCTAAGCCAAGGCTCTTAGCTGCTTCTTCTAGTTCTGCTTCTCCTAACCTTGCTGTCATGCCGGTCATTAACTCGATGAGAGAAATTGAAAGAGCAAAAAGAATAGGTCCAATTACAGCAGAGGCCATTATTATAAAGTAAATATAAGTCTTAAGAGAGGTTGATGCCTCTTTCTCTACAGCTTGTTCTGTTCTTAAATCTATTGCTATCCTTTCAAGCAAAGGAGCGAGCGATGCTCCAGAAATGACTCCTTGTATGATAAGGTTAACAACTCTCTTGAGGTTATCAGACCTATGTCTTTCTCCTATTCTTCTGAAAACAATAGGTAATGGAACACCAGCCGATAACTCACGGGCTGCTCTTTCAAATTCTGCTCCAACTATCCCGAACTCTTTCCTTGCTGATCTCCATAATGCTCTATCTATTGTCATTCCAGCTCTCAAGTTTGATGCTAAAAGGAACAAAGCATCAGGCAAGGTTACTTCAATCTCTTTCGTTCTTTTTGTTACTCCTATTTTTACTATTTGATAAGCTATGAAGAGATAGAAAAAAAAGAACAGGATATAAGATATTATCAATCCTGGAATATTTAATTTTTGTTTAAAATAAATAAAAAAGATAAGAAGTGTTGAGAGAAAAGAAACCAAGAGAAGAACTTTAACAATGTTACGAAAATAAGAAACATAGTCTTCAATTCCTAGGTATTTTATTTCTGAGTAAAAACTCCTTCTAATCATTGATGGGATAATTATTTCTATCATTATTCTAACACCGCGGGCCTCCTCGCCTTTATAACACTAATAAACATAACATTAGCGATAATAATCACAAACCACATGAGATAAAAGGTTTCAGCCCTTAACTCAATACCACCAAGTGAGCCAATAACCATCATAAAAGTAACAAGCAGAATTGGGAAAATAACAGATATCATCATGTATATTAGAATGATGGAATTAAGAAACTGAGAGTGCTCTTTAATAGCTATCTTTTGTTCCTCAACCAAGCTATCAACAACATTTGCTAACGCTTCTGAAACATCTACTCCAGATCTTAAAGCATTAAGAATTGTCCAAATAGCTGATTTATAGAACTTTGATTCAACACGCATTACTGATTCCTCTAGAGCCCTAGCAAGAGGAACGCCCGATTTTACGTCTCGTAGTATTCTTTGAAATTCCAGCGATAGACCCCCAAAGTCCCCTTCTGCTACGGCTTTAATACCATCAAATAATGTAGCTCCAGATTTCATGGTTAAAAGCAATTCCCGTAATCCATAAATGAGTCTTCTTTCCATTTCTTTCCCCCTTTTTATTACCAGTCTCTTTGGATAAGTTACAAAATTAAACCAGGCTAGAAGAGTAGGAAAAAAGCTTACTGGAATCCCATACATTATTATTTCTTTCTTTTCTAATCCGAGAAGAAAGGAAAGGGCTAGAAAAAATCCACCAATAACGATTCCCAGAAATACAGACGTCCCAAATCCAATAAATACATAATCTTCCGGAGTGATTTTAAATTTTGACTTTATGAGCCACTTATCGACACCAAATGCAAATCTGAGCAGGGTTGAGCCGAACCATCTGTATCTAGGGGCGATTTTCACAAGCTGGGCTGTAAGTGGTATCCTTATGGGTATTTCCTTTTCTTCTATTGTTCTCATAGCACTTCCTCAAAAGGATTTTTATCTTTCCAGACCAAATCAAGTAAATATTCCCTATCAGTATAGTAAACAGCAACTATTTTCCCAATATCATCTACAGTATTAACATTCCACTTTCTCATCCAGTCCAACACCTGCATTTTTTCTTTTATATCATCCACTATCTCTTTTGGGGTCATTCCGGTGAAGAGCTCTAATTCTGGGAAAAGTCTTTTAGATTCTGCCATTGGGGTAAATGTATCTGTAGCTGGTCTCCATCTATATATCAAATTGTAAGTTATTCCTCTTTCTGTAGGAATAAGTTCTCCTACTTCTAACATCCTCCTTATTCCTCGCTTCCTGTCTCGATAAAGTACGAATACAGCATCAATAGCTTCCAAAACTTGCGGTTCCATAGAAATAGGAGGAGAGGTCATTCTTTTTATGAAATGATCTACGGTATTTGCATGAAGAGTCCCATAAACAGAGTGCCCAGTACGCATTGCTTCAAACATTACCTCAGCTTCTTCCTTTCGTCGTACCTCTCCTACTATAATCCTGTCAGGTCGCATTCTCAGAGCATTTATCATAAGGTCGTACATAGTGACTTCTCCTAGCCCCTCTGGATTTGCGGATCTGGTGACAAGGGGGACCCAGTGTAGGAAAGAGGGAAGGTTGATTTCTCTAGTTTGTTCTATAGAAACGATCCTATGGTTAGGCGGAAAGAAACAAGAGATACAATTGAGATATGTTGTTTTACCAGAGGCTGTACCTCCGCTAATTAGAGTAGACATTTCATATTGAACACACAACCAAGAAAAAGCAGCTATCTCAGTATTAACTGTCCCATTGTTGATCAAATCAACAATTGTAAAAGGAATCCTCCTAAATTTTCTTATTGTCAAAGTGTTCCCAAAAGTAGAAATAGGAGAAAGAGTTGCATTAACCCTATCTCCTGTAGGTAAATGAGCATCAAGCAAAGGGTGAAGAAGATCTATTTGTCTTCCTGCTCTTCTTCCAATCTCTTGGGCGAGGTGAAATAGTTTTTCCTCACTTCCTATATTAATATTCGTCTTTAGCCATCCCCATTTCCTATGGAAAACATAAATAGGATCTATTGCATTGTTTATTACGACCTCTTCTAACTCTCCGTCTTCTAAAAAAACATCTAAAACTCCTAAACCTAAAGTTTCCATCAATAGGTATCCACAGAGAATATTTTTCGCTGCCTCATCCTTTACAAGGAGGTACTTTTCAATCTTCTCTTTTATTTTGTCCTTTATTCTTTCTTCCAGTTTCCTGATAAGATTTATATCTGACATTTCCTCAGGGCTAAATCCTATTTCTTCTGTTATTTCCCTTTTTATTTTCTCTAATATTGACTTTGTAGCTCGCCTAATTGAGGGTATCTCTACAAAATAAGCCGGAATAAAATCTCCTTTTCTTTTAAAAATTGTAATTTTTACTGGAACTCCCCTGACATTAAGTTCTTTCTCTTCTAATACTTCTCTCATGTTCCCAGGCCTCAGCCTCGTAGACTACGATATCAGAAAAGGGAGAAGTTGGATATATAATTTTTACTAGACCATCCTTTTCTAATTCCTTTAATAGGGATTCAAGAAGAAATGGATCTATTTTGTAGTTTTCCTTTATTTCACTAAACTTCATTTTCTTTTTTCTTTTAATGTCTTCGTAAATCTTGTCAATGATGGTTACTATCTCCATCTTATAAACCCCCTATAATTTACATTCCACTTCTCTATTTTAATTTTCCATCTTAGTTCCTTTGTTTGCATAACACTCTGATTAAAGCAAACCTTATAGCTATAATTGGGCAGGTTCATTATTAAAAGGAGGCAAGATCTGTAAGAAATATTGATTACTTTATTGTTAGAGAAATTTAACGTGAAATTACCATGGGATATATTATAATCTCCTTTTAATACTCCATTATAGAAAAACATAAAGCGAACATCTCCAGGTGCTGTAGAATTTATTATGCTATAATCCTTGTTAAAAAGAAATGAGTAATTCTGGGAACACATAGAAATGTTAATAAGGCGGAAATCAGAAGTGAAATTGACCGAGAAGTTTTCTCCTAATATGGTATTTGTCTTATTTAGGATTGTTACATAGAGGGAAAAGTTCCTGGGTGTATAGAGAACGCATTTATCTTCAAAAGTCAGAGGAAACTTTCTTTTGACTTTTAAAGAGACGCCAGCATAGTAATCTTCTACAAATCTCTTACTTTTTAGTTTCTCTGTCAAATTTTGGATGAGAAAGTACTCATAATTCCAGTAGGATACAATGAGAAGAATTAAGGAGGCTGTTAGTATAAAAAACCAACTGTAAAACACACTTCGCATAAGAGATATATTTTCAGCAGGATATGAAATATGATAAAGTCAAGAATATTTCAAAGACACCATGCCATTTTTTTCCTTATACTGCTAATAGGATTTTTTCTCAGACTTCTGCCTGCCAGGAATTTAGAAGGAAAGCTTATTGGTTTAGATCCCTATCTTTTCTTCAAATGGGCTAATTTTATAGAGAAAAAAGGATATCTTCCAGAAATAGATTATTATCAATATTTTCCTATTGGTAATGATGTTAAAGCAGAGAACTGGATAATATCCTTCTTTTTATATTTCCTAGGCAAAATGATGGGCTCCTTATATCTAGCAGCAGTCTTTTACCCACCTTTAATGTTTTTATTAGGATCCTTTATTCTGGCGTGCGGGTTTAGGAGGATTTTTGGCTCAAAAGCAACTTATGTTCTTTGCCTGTCTCTATCTCTTCTTCCTTCTTTTCTCTTTAGATTATCTGCAGGATTTTCTGATAAAGAACCTTTGGCATATTTTTTCTTCTCTTTATCAGTCTATTGCTTCTTAAGGTATCTAGAAAAAAGAGAAAATTATTGGGCATTTTATAGCGGGGTCTTTTTGGGGCTCATGATGAGTGCTTGGGGAGGGTTCCAATTCCTTCTTGTTTCGTACTCTCTTACAACCTTTTTGCTTATAAGAGAGAAGGATGTTAGAAAGTTTTTCTTGGTGATGGCTGCTGGTTTTTTACCCTTTTTTCTTTTTACTCATAAATATAAACTTCTTTCTTTTTCTATCAAAAGCTATTACGGATTAGCTTTCTGGTTCTCAATCTTTGCCTCATTTCTTATTGAAATTCTGAGAAAAATGAATATAGATATCAAAAGAAAAGTTTGGAAAATTAATATTGACACTTTTGATATTGTATTAATTTGTGTAGCGCTTCTAGGGATTCTTATCTTCTCAAAAGAAATAACTAGAATAATAAACGTTGTTTTTATAACCCCCTACGGAGGGAATAGGTTTGCATTATCTGTAGCAGAAAATCAACCTCCATATTTTGAGGAATGGGTAGGACATCTTTCTTATCTATTTCTGATCGTAATTTTGCTTTTACCTATAGCTCTTCTTGACATTGTTAAAGATAAAAAAGTCGTGGCTATGTTTTTTATATCGTTCTTGCTTCTCCTTTTCTCAAGATACTCACCTTACGTCGGAGAAAATATTCTAAGCAAATTCTACTGGATTTTTGTGGTGATCTCATTCGTTATATTTTATTACTATTTAAAAAATGAAAAGGTAGAATGTTGGAAAGTATTCTTACTGTCTTTTTTCTTTTTGTCGGCAATAGGGGCAAGGTCGGCAATGAGGGTCTTTTTCGTGTTTTCAATTCCTCTTTCTCTCTTTTTGTCCTATATTTCTAAAAAGATTTTAGATTATTCAAGGAACATAGGTAAAAACTTCGAAAAGCTGGTGTTAATAGGAATGTTGCTTGTCATCGCAACTCTTCTGAAGGGAGACTACTTAACTCAAACGAGAGGAATAGTGCCAACTTTTAGTGACGTTTGGCTAGAAACATACCGTTGGATTAAGAATTCTACTAGTCCTTATGATATAGTAAGTCATTGGTGGGATTATGGATACTGGACACATTTCTATGCTGACAGGTTTACCCCTGTAGATGGAGGGAATAGATATTACGTTAGGAACTTCTATAACGCAAGATTTTTCTTTTGTTCGAAAAATGCTAGTGAGTTTTTAAAAGCGATGGAGATGCTAGGCTATCCGGATTATATACTGATAACTTCAAGAGAGCCGTTCGTGTTCTACCAAATAGCAAGGATAGGGTATGTAGATACATGGATTGGCCTATACGTCCCTCAAGACTCTTTTTATGTTGGAAGGGCAATAAGAGAGCTGGAGGAGGATTACACGGAAGGTAATTTGACCTTCTTTAGAGGCACCAAGATAATAGGAGTTAACGTCACTACTGATGGGTACTACGCCATCCTCTTCACTCCAGAGAAAAAAAGAATGTTTCATCAGGTTAAAATAGGATGTATATGCGAACCGGGGGTTGGATGTATTTTTAGAGAAGGGGTTGGGGAATGCATAACAATCTATCCAGGTTTTCTCCTAACCTTTCCAAAAAGAATTCTAAATACAACATTCATTCAGACCTATATTCTATCGAGAGACCTTCCTTGGTTTAAAAGAGTTTACGACAATTGGGCTTTTAGCTTTGAAAATGGTAAAATTGTTAAGGAAAAAGAGTTATCTTTAATAAGTCTTCTAAACGAAAGAAACCCAGACTTAAAAGTCTACAAAGTTGATTATAAGGAGCTAGTAAAATATGTATAAGCCTAAAAATCTCGTAATTGAGCACGAGGACCTAGTCGTAGTTTCTGATTTCCACGGGGATATTGCTTCTTTGGATCAAATATCGGGTTTTCTTGAGGAGAAGGTGAGACAGGGATACATACTAATAAATCTGGGAGATAATATAGACAGATTCCCAAATTCTAGGGAGGTTCTGGAGTGGCTCAAAAATATAAAGAAAAAGTATCCAGGAAGAATTATAAACTTAATAGGAAACCACGAGTGGCAGTATTTAGGTGGACCTGGTTGTTATCCGAGGACCTACGAACCCACTCCAGATGATATAGGCTTTTTTGAGACGTTTTACGTTGCTGTTTTCTCCCCCAATTTTGTGTTTCTTCATGGAGGGATTCCTCTGGAGTGCGAAATCAAAAGACTAGACGAGGGTATTATTACTCAAATAGTTTGGAATGATCCTGCTAGAATAAAAGGTGTAATACCTTCCCCAAGGACGGGCTTTGATCCATTAGCGGGGATTTGGGTATATGGAAAAGAGAAAATGAAAGAGTTTCTGGAGCGGGTTAGGAAAAAATGTATCATTAGTGGCCATATCCATAGGAATGAAAATTTCTATAATCTTCAAATAACCGTCTGTTCCTCCAGACTCTCTCAAAGTAGATCTTTTCTCCTTATTACTAACGGAAAAATTGAAAGGTGCTGGTTTTAGATCAATGATTTATGAAAAATATCAATTAAACCTTTTTTTGTATTTATTTCTATTTTGTTTTCAACTAATCTCAAATCGAAAAAGCGCCAACCTTTCTTTCTAAATTTCACCGCCAGTACTGGAATTGCATTAAATTTTAGAGCTTGTTCAATTAATTTTAACTTCTGTTCCTCTTTTATATAAACAAAATTGTTTTTCGTATACTTTACTTCTATTACATAGTATTTGTTTCCAATCCTTGCTATAAGGTCTGGTTTTCCACCATAACTTCCAGAACCAGCGACTCTAAAACAAATACCTCCACTACTTTCAATTCTTCTGAGGAGTTCTCTTTCCACCTCTGAGGCATATCTTTTTGACATAAAGGATAAAGAGGTAGGAACAGAAAGAAGAACATGCGGCCGTAGTCTAGTGGTAGGACGCTGGCCTTCCAAGCCAGAGGTCCCGGGTTCGAATCCCGGCGGCCGCATAGGGAAAAAGTTTTTGGTATCCTAAGATAAAAGGACTTTTCAGTAATGTTTATGGATCTAATACTCTCCCACGGAGATGTAGATGGAATTTGTTCAGCGGCTCTTATAAGTCGATGGAGAAAAGACGTAAAAGTTTTCTTTTCACATCCTTATGGTCTCTTAGAGGACCTAAAAGAAAATATTAAGAACGGACCATATGATAATATCTTTATCTTGGACATTTCTCTCAATGAGAGAGATTTAAATGAGCTTTTGGCTTTGTTTAAACAATTGGGTAATGTCATATATATTGATCATCATCCGCTTCCTCTGGGCATCCACATCGGAGACATTAGAAGAGTAACTTCTAAGTTTGTGTATTCACAGTTTGCTTGTACTTCTGAGTTAGTCTATAGATTTCTTGAGCGAAGAATTCCTGGAGATTTATCAAGAGTTGCTATCTACGGTGGGATTGGAGATTATATGGATACTACCCCCTATATGAAGGAATTATTAAGATTTTGGGATAAACGTTCCCTTTATTTTGAGGCAGGAATTTTAATAAATTCTTTAGAAAGGAAAAGAGGAGATTATGATTTCAAAAGAGAGCTTGTAAATTATTTAAGAAAAAACCTTCTACCAAGCGAATGGAGGCTTTTAGTTGGACTAGCTATAGAAGAAGCGAAGATAGAAGAAAAGTTAAGAAATTGGGTTAAGGATAATGTGAAAAAGGTAGGAAATATAGCATTTGTGATTAATCCTCCTGGCCCCCTCTCCAGGGCTGCTATTTTTGCTAAAGCTGTCACTCGCGCTCCAGTAGGACTAGCCGGGGTAATAAGAAAAAAGGATAAGATGATAGATATGAGCTTAAGGGCCAATGAGATTCCAATGTTGGATCTAAACCTAATTCTGAGGAAACTCTCGCTCAAGTTTGGAGGGAGTGGTGGAGGCCATAAATATGCTTGCGGCGCCAGGATTCCCGCTGGAAAGTTTGAAAAATTTATCTCTAGTTTGGATAAGGAAGTATCTATCTGGTTAGAATAACTCTATATATATCCTTTTTCTTTTAGATATTTTGTAAAATTGTCTTTCCATTCTTTGTAGATCTCTTCCTTTATCAGATCTCCTAATTCGTCTTTTATTTTGTCTACTGCATTTGCAAAAATATCATTAGAAGCTACTATACACTCTGCTTCCAAAATTTCAGGATTTCCTGCATTGTTTGAGATTGAAATGATAGTCTCAAGCACCTCCTTCCTTAGGAGGATGTTTTCCCATATTTTCTCCCATCTTCCTATGAATTCTCTGACTCTAGATGCTATGGATTTTAGTATCTCGCTATCCCCTTCTATCAATTCTGGAGTGGGGACAAGCAAATCTTTTTTTCCGTCATATCTCATTAGAGTAATAAACCCCCGCTCCAGAAGCGGATCTTTTTCCCAATGTTTCCTTATTTCTGAAATCTCCACAACCCTCCTCACCTCCCTTAGACCACCAGGGGTTCTGATTTTATTGGCTATCACTATAATATCTGTAGCTTTGAAAGATGTCGGAGGAATACCAATGTCATTAACAACCCTATCGAATACTGAATAAGGAGAATCTCCATGAATAGTTCCAGCCACAACATTTGCCATTGCTCCCACTCGCATTGCTTCGTAAAGGCTTCTTGCTTCTTTTCCTCTTACCTCTCCAATAATGAGGCAGGAATCTCCAAGTCTTAAGGAAGTTCTTATTCCCTGTTCAGCAGTTAATTCCGCAGATTCAATAGCTGTAGCGCTTCTTACTTTAAGAGGAAGGATATTATAGCCTAATTTTCTATAATAATCTACCGGAAGCTCTGGAGTGTCTTCAATTGTAATTATACGATATCTTCTTGATATTTGAAGTATAAGACTCATTAATAAAGAGGTCTTTCCAGCCCCTCTGGTTCCAGCTATTAGAATTGTTCTTCCCCCATCTACCAGGAACCATAACAAGGCAGCTCCTAAAGAAGAGATCATCCCATTTTTTATAAAAAGAGGGAGCGTCCAAGGTCTTGCTCTGTGTCTTCTGATGGCGATAGCATAACCTTTCATTGAAAAGGGTTGTTGGACTATTGCAACCCTTGTCCTTGCGGTGGGCAAGGTAAGATCATAGTCAAGAACAGGATGTGCTTCATCTAACGGTCTTCCAGAAAGAAGTCTTATTTTTGATATCCAACTTCTTACTTCTTCTTCATTTGGTAAAATATTAGTAATCATTTCACCATAATCCGAGTGCTTTACAATAATAGGTATCTCCCCTATTGGAGAATTAATATATACATCTTCTATTTTGTCATCAGCCACTATATCTTCCAAAATTCCAAACCCAACCGTTATTTTTGTCAAAATTTCCGCAAGTTTTTCAATATCTTCTCCAGAAAGGTCTAAACCTTTTTCTTTTGCCTCTTTGTTAATGAGATCAATCGCCATTCCCTTTACTATCTCTCTAACCTTTCTAGTTCGGATAAAGGGAGTCTCTTCTGGAGTGAGCTTTCCTAAAATATCTCTAACTGAAATTAATATGTCCATCTCATCTTTTTTTAGGAAATACTCTGGAGGGGTGATTAGGTAATAAAACCTACTCTCATTTTTCTTTTTAAAAATTGAGATTTTCCTTCCTAATTTGAAATAGCTCTCAATTTCAACAGAGTCTGGGGGGCCGGTTGTGTATAATCTTGTTTTTATGAAAGCTGGCCTAATTATTGGTCTAAAGATTTCTCGGTAAAAATTTCTTTCTGTGTATTCTCTAAATCTGCCTTCAAACTTTTTTATTATTTTTGTTTCTTCTAACTTTTTGATTAAATTACCTAAAAGGAGCAGGATCTTTGTTTTTGTCCTTTTATTTTCCTCATCAACAGGCTTTTTTGCTTTTTCTATGAAATAGGCCTTTCTAGCTTCCAGATATGCTTCTATTGGATCTTCAAGCAACAGATCTTTGACTACATGCTTAAGAGTTACGATTGTAGGAGCATGGTATTTTAAATATATAGGCTCTTTTGAAATACGATCTAACTCTTCTTCAATTTTCTCTTTAAAATAAATATCTATCAGAGCTAGTCTGTAATCATTTAGTATGTCTGTTTGATCTTTCGGATAATTGTATTCTAGATTATAAACAAGTGAGAGAGAATCTATTTTTCCAACCTTTAGAAGGATTTCAATCACTTTTCTCATGCACTCCGGATTATCCTCTAATGTAGGGAGAATTTTGCAACTCTCTAGATCAATGATTAATTCTTTTCCAGTTGGAGTAGAGACAAGCTGATATTTACATTTCACAAGATTAATTTACTTCCTTAGCTTATCTCTTTTGTGGTAGAAATAATTCCCACAAAAAAGGAAAAAAAGGTAGAGATTAGAAGACCAAGGGAGACCGGAGGAAAAGAATTAGCGGATCTAGTGGCAAGGACAAGAATTGTAGAAGAGGGATTAACATCAATAATGAAAAAAATAAGCTCTATTGAGGCAGGTACTCTAAGAGAACTGTCTTCTCTCAAAGATGAAATCAAAACATTAAAGGAGCGATTAGGGGAAATTTCTAAAACCTTGGCACTTCTTTCAGATGAACTTGCAATAATAAAGGAAAGAATGAAAGACTTCGCAAGGAAAGATGAAGTAAAAATTATTGAAAAGTATGTTGACTTAATAAATCCTTCCAAATTTGTTACTTTAGAAAGACTTAATAGGATTCTTAGGGAGAAGGGATTATGATATTTAAACGCAAAAAGAAAGAAGAGAAGGGGATTGAAGATATCGAAGAGGAATTAAAAGATATTGAAGAAATGCCGTTAGAACTAGAAGAACCTAAGGAAGAGGCTATCGAGATGGTAGAAGAGAGGCCTAAGAAAGAGGTTACCAAGCCTCCAGAACCCACATATGCTTATGCCACGATGGAAGATGTAGAAAGGCTTGTAGAGGCAATTGTGGAGGAAAAATGGAAAAAAGTAGATATGCGACTCGTTGAGTTTGAGAACAAAATAAAAAGCACTGAGAGTAAAATAACATCATTGTCATCAAAACTTGCTGAGCTGGAGCGGGTGTTTTCTGAAATTCAGGCTAGAATTGCTGAAAGGGAGAAAGAACATATAGATGAAATGAAAGAAGTAAAAACAAGCCTAAAGGCGATGGAGAAAATACTTAGTGAGTTCGTTCCACAGTTTACGGATGGAATAAGGGATGTAAGAGAACTTATAAAAGTCTTAAAAGAAAAAGTCTAAAAAGAAATCAACTAATTTTATAGTAGGAATATATCTGAAAATGTGGGCCCGTAGCTCAGTGGTAGAGCGACGGCCTTATATGGCATCCCCGGAGACAGCCGTAGGTCCGGGGTTCGAATCCCCGCGGGCCCAGCTTTTATTTTTTGAAACCTTAACTTTATATGGGATTGCTAGCAGATTTTAGGAGTTCTTTAGGGGAAGCTTTTTCTGCCTATAAGAAAAAATGGCTAAAAATAATAGCAGCAACAATAGTTACAGGAATAGTAATGACAATTCTTTTGCTAGTAATCTACACAGTACTAGCGCTTGTGATCCCTATGCCCTCTAAAGAAACATTAATGCCAAAACCTCCAAGTACAGTTCCTGTCTATAAAAAAGGGATAACAATATCGCAATTACCAATATTCCTAGGGTTTGTAGTATTATTTTTAATAATTGGATCGATACCAATAGCATTTTCTATAGGAATGATTAGGACTTTATATTTGGCACTAAAGGGGGAAGATTTTGGAGCAACAACTCCACTGAAATACACAATTTCCAAATATTCTGATTGTATAAAAGCTACATTCATTCCTATATTAATGGGAGTCATACTTTCTGTTCTTTCTCTTACAGCTCAGGCGTTATTAACAGAGGGGATCGTGAGGGTGGCTGCAGTACTTTATTTGATGATTATAATAGTTTCCTTAATCTTGGGTGCATTTTCGACCTATTTTCTGATACATTTTGCAACTAAGGAGGAGGACATAAGATCATCAGCTTTAGCTTCCTGGAATTTTATTAAAAATAAGCCAGGCTACAGTATTGGAGCTATAATCCTTATAGGAATAATAACATTTGTTTTGTATTTTATAGTGTCGTTAATATCCACCTTTACCGCTGGAGCAATGACATTAGGAGGAATTGCAGCTGGAGGACTAATGGGAGGGATAATAGCAGGCATAATAGGGATTATAATAGTGATTATTCTAAGTGCATTTGTTGTGCTAGTTTGGGGGCCAGTTTCCCAAATGACACTAATAGGAATCTACGAGAAGGGGGTTTCTGCTTAATTTTTTTATTTTACATCTCTCGGAAAACCAAATATTCTTGACTCTACTCTTTTCTTTAGTATTCTCTCTTTTGGGATAGATTTATAAATTATATCTACCGCGGTATCTCTCAAAGAGTTAACTCTCTCTATACTATCAGCTTCTACTTTTATCCTCAGTAAAGCTTCAGTATTCGAGGGTCTTATGAGAATCCTGCCCTTTCTTCCGAAGTAAATTCCCAAACCGTCAAGCTCTCTTCTTAAATCTCCTATTTTGTAATTGTCTACATAAGCTCTAACTCTTTCGTATGCTTCGTAATGATCTATTATTTCAAATTCAATTCTTTTTTCAAAATATTGGGGGAAATTATTAATTTCTGTATTAACATCTATTTCCATTTCTTCAATCATCGATATAAATCTAAATAAAGCATATAATGCATCATCGGAATAGTTATTTTCTCTGAACCCAAAATGTCCACTGTACCCTGCAAAGAGCAAAGATCTTTTTCTTCTTGCGCCCTCTTTCATGAAAGGATAGCCCACTTTTTCTAGAGAGTAATTTACTCCTAGCTGTTCAAAAAGGCTCTCGACGAAAAAAGGCATCTCGAAATTCACCAATATGTTATCTCCGCCTTTTAAGAGGTACTTTGCAAATAGATAGGCTACAAAAATGCTGGGTACAATTCTCCCATTTTCCCATACTACCCAAAATCTATCACAGTCTGTATCCATAGCAACTCCGAAATCGAGGTTTTCTTTCTTAACGAGATCTCTTAGCTGTTCAAGATTTTCAGGATATGAGGGATCAGCAATGTGAGCAGGGAAAGTCCCATCAAGCTCAAGATTAATACCGTAAACCTTAAAGGTTTCTTCTAGTATATCTAGGAGTACTCCTCCGCATCCGTTTGCTGGATCAAATCCAACCCTATATTCCCCAATTATATCGAAACATTCTCTTATATAGTCCTTATATTCTGGTAACACATTCTCATCCATCACAGCTCCCTTTCTTCCCTTTGGAATCTCTTTGATCTGTTTAGTTTTATCCTCCAATTTCTTTAGTTCTTCCGGACTGAATTCTTTCCCTCCTTTATGGAAAAATTTGAGACCGTTCCACTCCGGTGGGTTATGGGATGCTGTTATCATTACTACAGGAATATTCCTTCTCCAAGCAATAAAATTCGCTATTCCGGTTGTTATTACACCGAAGTTTATTACATTCTTCTCTTTTGTTTGTATTCCTCTAGTTAAAGAGGAAAAGACATTAGGTGAGTGAAGCCTTACGTCTCTTCCTATTCCTATCGTTTCATCCTCTTCCCAGTATTGGGACAGTGCAACTCCTATCTTTTCGATAAGTTCATAGGTCAAATTAACCCCTATAACACCTCTCACATCGTAAATCCTAAATGGGCTCAAAAGTAACAAATGTTTCTTTTCTTCGTCTACCATATGGATATTTCTTCTTTTTATTGTTAAGCTATCGTGGGATGTATGATATGTTTAGGGATAGAATCAACAGCTCATACTTTTGGTGTCGGAATTGTAAACGATAAAGGAGAGATTCTAGCTGACGAAAGGTATGTTTACAAGCCAAGAGAAGGTATAATACCTTCTGAAGCTGCGGAGTTGCTTGCAAAAAATGCTCCTATTGTTTTGGAGACAGCTTTAGACAGATCTAATTTAGATATTGATGACATAGATGTTATAGCTTTTTCTAGAGGCCCTGGAATGCCCCCTCAATTAAGAGTTGGTGCAGTGGCTGCGAGAACTCTTTCTTTGGAATATAATATACCTATAGTTGGAGTTAATCATTGTATAGCACATTTAGAGATTTCCCAGTTGTTTGGAGCAAGGGACCCGGTTATGCTTTATGTCTCTGGAGGAAATACTCAAGTTATTGCTTATAATGAGGGAAAATTTAGAATTTTTGGAGAAACAGAGGACATAGGCGTAGGAAATTTTTTGGATTGTGTTGCTAGGGAATTAGGATTGGGCTTTCCTGGAGGCCCAATTATAGAACAGCTTGCTAAAAAGGGAAAGAAATATATTCCGCTTCCTTATAATGTAAAAGGGATGGATATTGTTTTAGGGGGGATATTAACAAGAGTAAAAGAGCTAGTAAAAAAAGGGGTTAAGATCGAGGATCTCTGTTATTCAATCCAAGAAACCGTATTTGCAATGCTAATTGAAGTTTCTGAGAGGGCAATTGCCCATTTAAACAAGGAAGAATTTATAATCACTGGGGGGGTTGGGGCAAATGAGAGACTAAAAGAGATGGGAAAAATCATGTGCGAAGAGAGAGGGTGTAAATTTATTGAAATACCGAAAGAATATTGCGTAGATAATGGTGTGATGATAGCTTGGTTAGGTATTCTAGTTTACAAATCTAGGGGCCCTGATAGGTTAGAAGAGACAAACATATTGC
This sequence comes from Candidatus Woesearchaeota archaeon, assembly GCA_964471255.1. GTDB lineage: Archaea > Nanobdellota > Nanobdellia > CAYMVK01 > CAYYFB01 > CAYYFB01. The sequence continues at coordinate 16,472 of CAYYFB010000003.1, read as the reverse complement.
AAAAATGGAGGGTGGATGATGTTGAAGTTACCTGGAGATAAACTAGAAAAGAGATTGCCGACCGGTAGAGTAATTTTGTGGAAAGATAAATTCGCAGTTGTAAAAGCAAAGAAAGATTGACCCAAACGCGTTCGCAAATATTGTGGATAAAAAGGAGATAACAGTGATAATAGAGCAAGATAAGATAAGAAAAGAAGAAATAATTGAAATAGAAAAGGATTTCAGAGTTTTAACATTTGATATGAGGCTTCCATTCAATCTTGTTGGATTTATAGCCAGGATTTCAAATGAACTAGCAAAAGAGGGAATACCAATACTTGTTATTTCATCTTATTCTACTGATCATATTCTCTTAAAGGAAAAATATTTAAGCAAGGCTATAAAGGTCCTGAGAAAACTGGGATTTAAAATAGAGAATGTATAACTCATTTTTTACCCCTTATATAGAGTAGTCGTTAATAAAGGAAGGAAGGATATCATATGCGACTTGATGATATTATTGAAGTAGGACTTGGAGCTGCAGTTTATATTAAGGCAGACTCATCAATGACCTTAGGAGCACTTGGAGCTGCAATTACTCATTCACCTGATTCATTGTTTACTCTAATAGACAAGCTAGGTTTGACTTGCTCTGTGGAAGCTTATGAAGGATTCATAAGTTTACGACTCAAAGCAAAAGACTTAAATAAGCTGAAAAAATTCGTTAGAAGAATATTCAAAGGAAGAGCTCATAGAGTTGTAGGTGATTTCCAATCTAGGGGTTTTTATTTAGTTTGCACAAGATTCGACGCAATCCATATGTGGCAACACACAAATGTTCCAAATTTGGTGTTTGGAGTCGGATTGGAAAGATCCTTACGTAGAGTCAACTTAAGAAGCTATTCTTCCGAGGAAATGATCGATGAAGTGTTATTACAGTTGGAGATTAATGATCCACGTATAAAATCATTATGTTTAGAATCTATTGCCCTTTATATGAAACTTGTTGACGCAGGAGTTCCATTGCAGGACGCTAGATTTGTACTTCCTGAACTTACTCCTACAGTTATTCTCTTTTCAATGCCTCCTCGATACATCGCAAAGCTCTGGCACTGTCTAAGAGAAGACTTACCTACACAAAGGAGAATTAAGGAAGGCATAGAGAAAATACTTAATGAAGAATTTGTAGGGAAAGAGGTAGATAAGCCTCCTTATAGAGGGAGAATATGGAAAAAAGAAAAGAGAAATAGAGTTGATAGAAGTCTAATTAGATTCAAATTTAAAGGATCTCTTTCTATGTTTGCTCAATTGGTAAGGGAGAGGCTTCTTTATGTTGACTTATGGTCCTGGGAGAAGGTTGTAATGGAGGGGAAGTTTGTAATTCCATCTACTTTTCCAGAGTGGGCAAAGAAAGAATATCTAGAACTTGCAAAAAAGTGGTGGAAACTTCAGGTGGAATATCTTAATAAAGGGGATCCAAGGTTTGTTTACCTTACCTTGCTCGGTCAGTATGCTGAGGCTGAGGTCTATGGAACCCTAAGAGCATGGATTGTAAGCTTACAAGAAAGATTGTGTAGTGCAGCTCAGTGGGAGATAAGAAGGCAGTTTATAAAAGTTGCTAAGAAACTTCTTTCACATCTCCATCTAAGAAGAAGGAGAAAAGTAATTGAACTTTTAGAGGAGAGTGGTGGACTACTGAGATGCCATAGGGAAGGAAAGTGCACTGAACCTCATATAGAATGTTTAATTAGGAATCTAGGATTGTATAAGAGCAGGAATTATGGTAAGATTTTGAAAGTATTGGAAGAGGCAACTCCAAAGCCCGAATATGTAAAGATAGTCAAAATGGAACTTCCCTCTCTTCCTCCATCTTATTACTTCTTCCTTCTTAATCCACCTTTGTGGTAAGTTATTCATGGACTATTCTCAAGTCTTGAAACACTATTCAAATCCTGAAGTGATAAAGGAGGTTTTTGACTATTGTTATGGAAAATGGGTAGCTTTGGAAGGGAAAGTTGGCATAAGGAGGGTATTTGTTAGACATTTTCATGGAAAACCATTAGAATTTAAATTTCCTTCTGATATTAAAAGACAATTACTGGTTCACAAAAGCATCAGACCAAGGACCATTTATGCAAGTATAAACATTTACAAAGAGCTTAATGAAACCACAGTAAAAGATCCAAGCTATGTTCTCTATACTAGTCCAATAATCGATATAGATGGAAATTTGGAAGAAGTAGATCTAATAATAAGAGTTGCTGATATTCTTATATCTGAAATTGAAAAGTATGGAATACAAAAATCTCTTTTCCTGAAATGGTCTGGAAGAGGTTTGCATTTACACATTCATGAAAAGTGTTTTTCGAAGGAATTGAGAGAAAAATATAATCCTATTGATATTTCCTATGCTATTGTTGAATTCCTTTTGGAGAGCAAAAAAGATGAGTTATTAAAAGTTATTAAATTGTCTAAAAATGAAGAGAGACCATTGAAAGTAGAAAATAAAATTGATATTCAAAGGGTTTTTACAGCGCCACTCTCCTTGCATAGAGAACTAGATCTTACCTGTGTATGTTTTAAACCGGACGATTTATGGAACTTTTCTCTTGATTGGGCAAATCCTTTAAAATATAGGCATAGGAAAGACTGGAGGGAGTACGAAGAAGGGGAGGGGGACAGGCTAGCAGAGATTGCCTTGAGCAAAGGATATAGGTATTTACCAAAATATTTTGAAGGAATAGGAAAGAAAGCTGTATCTATTCCTGAAATTAGGAGGGAAGTTAGGGGAAAAATTGGAAGATTTCAAGTTATGGCCCTGCTCCAGGCGGCAAGATATTATAAACTCAAAGGAAATCTGGAAAAAGCAAAATCCTTCGGTCTAAATAGGGCAATTTTTTATGCTTGGGCCAAGTATCACAAACCAAGATATGGAATGAGCAAAAGAAAATTTGTCAGAGAATTACTTGGAATTGAAGAAAAGGGGAAATTTGAAAATGTTGGAGACGAGCAAGCTCCAGTTTCTGAGCGAGGCTGGTTTATGATGGGAGACCAGGAACAATTGCCTCAGGATTATGATAGGCAAATAGCTGAAAAAATCGAGAAAGTGATTCCTTACGAAATAGCATGGGAAGCAGCTCTAGAGTATGTGAGTAAATTCCCAGAACATGTTTTAAAGTCACAGAGAGATTTTTTTGAACTTGTATACAAGCCAGTTAGAGACAAATTTTTTGAAATTATTAAGAAATATAGAAAAGGTGGTAAAATTAAAGAATAAATTTTGTAACTTTGTAACAAAAATTTTGTTGCCAAGTTACAGAGTTTAAAATTTTTTAAGATAGAACTTGCCCTAACCTCCAGCCCATCTATTTCCTTTTTGATCGAAACCTTGTTTTTCTCAAGCTTACTTAAGATATGAAAAGTCGTCAAGAGAGTAGGAAGACTTTAGTATGCCTTTTCTGAGACGTTTTTTAAACTTAGAACTCCTATGTCCCGACACAAGAGTAATTTTTCTAATTTTTCTCCTTATTAGCCTACTAAGACATCTCTGAAGTATTTCTTAGATATTTCTTTACTAATACCAACCTTAAGAGTATCTATCAGCTAAAGGTGATGCATCAGAGAATAATCGAAGTGTTTTGAATTCTTCTTTATAATGAATTCAGTTCAGTAATAAAGTAATAAAGAGAATCTAGGAGTAAGAGGTAAGTAATATCTACACCTCTCAAAAGGTTTAACTAGGACACCCATATTTTCCTTGAAATTTTTTATACACCTGCGGGGGGTGGGATTCGAACCCACGACGGCTTAAGCCACCGGATTCTGAGTCCGGCCCCTTTGGCCTCTCGGGCACCCCCGCACTACCTTATTAGGATCCCTAGCTTTTGAAGGGGTAGTTAGCATGATAAAAAAATAGGTGCTTACCAATTAGCCTTTTAGCTGGAGCGCGAAGAATATGAAATCTATTTGGAGTTAAGGAAAATATTGGAAGGAATAGGATAGATTATATGAAGGATTTCCTAGTAGCTCTAGGTATAATCTTAATGATTTTGCCTGTTCTTCTCTATGTTAGGGAGATAGTTAGAAAAGAGAAAGTTCTTTTTGTCCCTATTGTCGGGGAAATTGATTCTTTTAGTGGAAAGATATATGCAGAAGCATTGAAAGAAGGAAAAGATGAGAGATATGAGATAATAGTTCTAGAAGTCGATAGCCCTGGAGGGACCTATTCGGGAATTATCGATGTTATTAATGCTATAAAAGGGTTGAAAGAGGAAAATAAAACAGTTCTTTGCTATGTCAAAGAAGCTCTATCTGGCGCCTATTGGATTGCAAGTTATTGTGATAGAATCTTTGCGGAAGAGGGAGCATTGGTTGGAAATATCGGTGTCTCAGCTTCTTTCATCAATCTTCATGGGTTATTCCAGAGATTTAACATTTCTTATATAGAAATATATAATGGAAGTTTAAAAGAAATGGGAAATCCATTTAAGCAGCCCGCTCCAGAAGAAATAGAAAGATTGAAGGAAATAGTAAACAAGCTTTATGAAAATTTCCTATCTTCAGTTGCTGCAAATAGAAATTTAACTGCAGAGGAGGTGAAAGAGATAAAAACTTCTAATATCTTCCTCGCTCCAGAAGCTATAAAAATGCATTTGGTAGATGAGATCGGAAATTTGGATAGTATTGAGGAATATATTAAGCAAAAGTTTAATAAAAAAGAAATAGAATTTGTTTATCCTAGAATTTTTATTGAGCTTGCTAGAGGATCCATTTAACTCCTTTCTCACCGGATTTTAGAGCATGGATAATATTGTCTAAATCTTTTTTTGTGAAATCTTTCCCTCCCAGAGAAACAATACAATCTAGTACTTTCTTCTCTAAACAACTCTCTATCTCTAAAGCTAGAGGGCCTTTGCTTCCAAAACTGACCGCACGGTCCAGAACAGCAACCTCTTTTCCCTCCAAGATCTTTCTTATTAGATCGAAGGGAAATGGTCTGAACGTTTTTATTCTTGCTAATCCTATATCCAGTCCTTCCTTTTCTAAGTAATGCTCTATAGTGCCACAAATAGACCCCATAGCTACTAGGAAATAATCCGAATCTTTATTTACCGTTTCTACAAAGATGTTTCCATATTCTTTAACCTTTTTTTCATATTCCTTAACAGCCTGCTCCAGAATTTCCCGGCCCCTTTCCATAGCCTCCCATTGTGCATGTTTGAATTCCATATAATGAGCTGGAGTGGCAACAGGACCAAGAGTTGTTGGATTTTCTGGATCCAATTTATACGGGTACCTGTACTCTCCTAGGAATTTATCTACCCTTTCTTGCTCCGGTATTTCTACTGGTTCATAAACATGAGAAAGGACAAAACCATCAAAGCAAACCATAGAAGGGAGAAGAATCTCCTCAGATACCTTATAAGATACAAGAATCATATCCAAAATTTCCTGAGGGTCTTTTGCATAGAACTGGAGCCAACCAGAATCCCTCACCGCCATTGAATCTGAATGATCGCACCAGATATTAATGGGAGCTGATAGAGCCCTGTTGGCAATGGCCATGACTGTTGGAATCCGCATTCCAGAAACTATCCAAAGAATCTCTGCCATATACATAAGGCCTTGGGAGCAAGTAGCTGTAAAAGTGCGAACTCTAGTTGCCGCTCCTAAAACAGCAGAAAGCGCACTATGTTCTCCCTCTATATTTATCATCCTAGCTTTCATTTCTCCTTTTTCTATCCACTCAGCTATTTTTTCAACAATATGGGTTTGTGGGGTTATTGGATAAGCAACTATGACCTTAGCTCTAGCTAGCCTAGCCCCCCAAGCAGCTGCCCATGAGCCCTCAATAATATCTTTCATCTCCTCACCATCTCAATAGCTTTGAAAGGACAAACTCTAGCACAGATCCCACAGCCTTTGCACAAATCATAATCTATTGTTTTCTTTCCTTTTTGAATTGTAATTGCACCCTCAGGGCAGTATTTGGCACAAATTCCACAGCCCCTACACTCTCCGGAGATTACCGGTTTTTTCTCAAAAATAAATTTATTCTTTGCCTTGGTCTTTGGAGGAGTACAGACAGGGACGTCAATTTTCATAATATCATCTTCCTTGCCACTTCAAATGCTTTTTCTGTTACTAAAATATTTTTCTGGAGTAACTCTCCCTTAAAAAACCTGGGTAAGACGTCTTTTATTGTTTTATACTTTATTATCCCAGTTATTCCACAAAAGGCTCCAAACATAGCAGTGCTTAATATATTTCTTCCTAAATGCTCTAAAGCCATTTTTGTAAGATCCAAATAGAAAAAATTTATATTATCTTTTTTCAATTTTTCTTCTTTTTTAGCGTTAACAATGACCGTACCATTATTTTTCACTCCAATTAATGCATTATCTTTCTCTATCAATCCTTCATGCATTATTAATATTATATCTGGATTGTAGATTTGCTCCCTAAGTTTTATTTTTTCTTTTGAGATTCTTACAAACGCCCTGGCCGGAGCGCCCCTTCTTTCTATCCCAAACATAGGAAAAGCCTGGGCATAAAAACCCTCTAAAAAGGCACCAGTAGCTATTAAGTAAGAACAGGTAACTGCACCTTGCCCACCTAGCCCATGAATCCTAATCTCTAGCATAGGAAAGAATAATATGAATACAGAAGAAAAAGTTGATAAAGAAGTTGAGGAGCTTTTAGAGAAATATCCCAAGGCACTTGATGTGTACTATTCAATATCTAAAAACAAAAAATGGAGACTATTAGCTGAGGCCTCCAATAAGGTGGCTGTAGATAGGTTGGGATATAATGATCACGGACCAGTTCATCTTAAAATTACAGCAAAAAACAGCTCAAAAATAGCTATCCTAATAAATAAAAGCGAAATAACTTTTTCTTCTCAGGAAGAGTTTGGTTTCGGATTTGAAGATGTCCTTTCTATTATAGTTGCTGGTTCAATGTTACACGATATAGGAATAAGTATTAATAGGATAAATCATGAAATAACATCCACGTTTCTAGCTAATTTGCTTCTAGATGAGTTGCTTTCCGGAATATACGAGGAGGAGACTATCTATAAAATGAGAGGATACATATTAGAATGCATTTTTTGCCATATGGGTAATATTCCAGCAAGTTCGTTGGAAGCAAAAGTTGTTTCAATTGGAGATGGGCTAGACATGGAAGAAGGAAGAGCTAGGCTCCCTTTCTACCATGGAAAGGAAGATATTCATAAATTCTCCGCATTGGCTATTGATAAGATAAATATAACCTATGGGGATGAAAAACCAGTCAAAATAGAAGTCTTAATGAAGGATTTGGTCGGAGTATTTCAAATAGAAGAATTACTTCTTAAAAAAATAAAAGCTGCAAAAATGGAGGATTTTCTAGAGCTATACGCCGTTGTTTTAGGAGAGAAGGTGATAAGATATCTTTGAGATCTTAGAAAAATATAAAATACCGTGCGCCCGCTACGCTTTTGTATCAAGCATAGAAGAAGCCATATCTTTTTTTAAAGAGGTGAAGGGGCCTATAGTTCTAAAGGCAATCTCCCCAGAAATTACTCACAAGACAGATGTAGGGGCAATTAAATTGAATCTTGGTAGTATAGAAAATATTAGAGAAGCGTTCCTAGATCTGAAAAGAAAGTTTCCTAAAGCCAGAATTTTAGCACAAGAAATGATAAGAGGAATAGAAATATTCATTGGAGGGAAGAAAGACCCCATTTTTGGGCCCGTCATTATGGTAGGAATTGGAGGAGTATTTGTAGAACTTTTCAAAGATGTTTCTTTTAGGATTTGTCCAATTACCGAAAAAGACGCCAAGGAGATGTTAGAAGAACTTAAAATGAAAAAAATCCTTGAAGGATATAGAGGAAGGCCAAAAATTGATAAAGAAAAGGTAATTGAAATCCTTGTTAAAGCATCAAAGCTTATTGTCCAAGAGAATTTTCAAGAAATTGATATAAATCCAATAATTTGTAATGAAAAAGGCTGTTGGGCAGTGGATTTTAGAATGAAATAGTTAGTTAATATGTGAGGGAAATAACAATAAGCAAGAAGTGGTTATTTGTTCTAAGAAGGATAAAAAGATTCCAAAATACAACAACTGAGCTTCGAGAAGTTGTTAAAAATGTATTTAAGTTTTATAATTTCAAAAACAGAGTTAAATTTGTACGTATTTTCCGGTCTCTTAGAAAAAAAGGAATTTTAAATGGAAAGATAGTTTATTTGGAGAAATACGGAAAAAAACGGCCATATCTTTATTTGAAATCAGTCCCCAAGATAGAAGTTATCCATAAAAAGGATGATAAAGTAAAAGTAAGAATTATTAAAGAAAAAGATTTGGGATCCTTTTTCAGTCCTCTAGAGAAATAACCTTGCTTCCATCAGGTCCTTTATAAACAAGAAATTTATAATCTGCAGCCTCTTTAAGCTCCCTTGAATGTGTAACAATTATACACTGTGGAAGCTTTAGATTTTGAATCACCTCAACCAGATTTTTTATATCGTCACTATCAAGACCTGTGGTAGGCTCATCTAGAATAAAAAGACCAAGAGTTTGCATTCCAAGCAATTCGGATGCAACACTTGAGAGAGCAAGGCGGTAGGCCAGAGCAACTGATGTTTTCTCTCCTCCAGACAGATTCCTTAAAGAGACCTCTTTTCCTTCATAGTCGTAAATTATAGGTTCGTAATCCTTTCCAATCGAAACCGAGTATTCACTATCTTTCCTTAATTGCCTAAACCACTTTACAAATTCCTCCCCAAAACTATCTAGGAATCTATCTCTTACGATTTCTCTTATTTTTCTTATTTCCTCTCTTAGATTCTTTAAGGTATAGATTAATTTTTCTAATTTTTCTTTTTTTCTCTCACTTTTTTCTATTTCAGTGATTTTTTCCTCTAAATAAGATTTTTCTTTTTCAAGAAATATTGATTTCTCCCTAAGAGCTTTTCTTTTTCCTTCTAATTCTTTCAATTCTGTGAGATATAGCGAATATTCTTGTTCTAACTCTGAAAGTTTTTTCTTTAAATCCATTTCCATTTCTTTAAATTTAGAAAGTTCCAGAAGCTTTTCTTCTATTGTTTCAAGCTCCTTTCTTTTTATTGATAGTTTTGATTTCACATTCTCCACCATTTTTCTTAAAGATTTATTTTCTAGGTAAATAGATAGCTTCTCTTCCTTTTCTTTCAAAGATTCTTGAAGTGATCTTGCTTTTTCTTCTAACTCATTTATTTTTACTAGCAATTCCTCCAATTCTGTTTTTGCATTATTAATTAGGTTATCTGCTAATTCTTTGCTAATTATTCTTTGACAAATTGGGCACTTTCTCCCTTTAAGGCCTCCAAGGTTTTTTATTGTTTTTTCAAGTTCCCCTTTTCTTGCATTTAGAGAAAACAATTCGTTTTTGACCCTTTCTAATTCCTTTTTAAGCTGATTTATTTCTTCTATATCGACCTCTTCAATTTTTTTAATTTGCCCCTTTAAATTCTCAAGCTCTTTTTCCAAAGAAAAGATCTCACTTATCAAAATTTTTTTCCTTTCTTCCAATCTTGTCAATAATTCCAAGTCCTTTCTTATTGTTTCAAGTTTGTATTTTATTTCTTTTAAATTACTACTTACTTCTCCAAATTTTTTAGCAAGATCTTCATAAGTTTCATTTATCATTTTTAACTCTTTCTTTGAGCTTTCCAATTCTGAGGATATCTTTTGTAGCTTATTGACATACTCCTTCTTTAATTCGATTAATGTGTTAAATTTTTCGAGTTTTTTCTCAAAATATTCTATTATATCTTTCATTTCCTCCCAAATCTTTCTGTATTTATCAAGAAAGAGAGCACGGTCTATATAAACCTGTCTTTCTTCCTTACTTAGCTCCAAAAGTTTTCTTATTTCGTCTTGTTTTGAGTAACAGATAGTTTCAAAAAGAAGCATGGGATTTATCTTTTTCGGGAAACCGAGTATTTCTTTTATTTTTTCATTAAATTCCCTAGCTCTTTCGGTAGAAAAGAAAAGTCTTCCATTTTTTAGAATTTTTAATGTTGTAGGATCTGTTCTTATTGAAGATTTTTCCCTTAATAGACCGCGTATTATTGTATAGATATCTCCTCTATGTTCTATTGTGAGAATCACCCGCCCCCTATTTTTCCTCCAAGAAAGTATTTCTGCAAAATCCCTCCCGCAATCTCTCCCAAAAAGTGCAAATTCAATGCCAATTAGCACTGATGTCTTTCCACTTCCGGTGTTCCCAATGAAAACATTAATTCCTTCTCCAAATTCTATTTCAGTATTAAGGTGGGATCTTATTCCTTCCAACTTTATCTTCAGTAACCTCACAATATTATAATGAAATTAAGTAGGTTTGTCTTAACTATACCTCTTTTCCTTTGTTTTGTATTTTCTTCCGAAGATTGGATATATATTGTAGGGGTTCATAATGGTAAAGGAATAATTGCAAATTTATCTCTTAAAATACTCCCAGGAAATGGAAATGTTTACATAAGCACAAGCCCCCTCACTAAGGTAGATACCCAAGCCTCAGCTCGTGTTGCAGTTCGTGTTGCATGCGAGATTTTTAATGTTAATTGTAGTAGGTACGATTTCCTTTTCAGAATTGAGGGAAGGGGGGAAATAGTAGGAGGACCCAGTGCTGGAGCGGCTATGACAGTTCTTGCTATGGGCCTTTTATCCAATACCACTTTGAGGAAAGACATCATAATGACAGGCACAATAAATCCTGATTGGTCAATTGGTCCAGTAGGGGGAATAAAAGAAAAGTATCTGGCAGCAAAAGAGTATGCATCTTTGTTCTTAATACCATACGGTGAAAAAACAGAGGAGATAGAAAGTATAGAGGAAAAGACAAAGATAATAGAAGTAAAGGATGCCTTGGATGCTTATAAATACTTCACGGAGAGAGAAATCCAAATAAAAATTCAAAAAATAAACCTTACACAAATAAATAATCTGATAAAGAAAGCCGAGGTTATGGTATGTAAAAAAGCTAAATCTTTTGAGTACCTCGCTAAAAAGCCATCAGATTTGCTTAAAAAAGCACGAGAACTGGAAAAGAAAGGCAAGTATTACTCTGCAGCAAGTTATTGCGTGAGAGCCATCAAAGAGCTTTACACAAAGTACTTAGAGGAGAATATAGAAAATATAGAAAATGAAGTTCAGGAGATGAGAAATGAAATAAAGAATCTATCTAAAAAACGCCTCACCTATGATCCAAATTCTTTAGAGCTTGTTTTCATCTTTCTAGATAGACTCTATGAAGCGAATGAGAGTCTTAACGAGGGAGTTGAGTCTAGAGATATTGAAAAAATAGCTGGAGCGAAGGCAAGAATAATATCTGCTGAAGCTTGGCTGTCCCTTATACCTCCAGGCAAGTGGGTGTTTGATGAAGATCAATATATAGGGTGTTCTAGAGACGCTATAGAAAGAGCAGAAATAGGAGTTATTTACGCCTCCACTTACTATACTGGAGGTCCAGTAGCAGAGGCCAAATCTAAAATAGAAAAAGCTAGAGAACTGTTAGAAAGGGGAAAAGCTGTAAGGGCCCTTTTTCTCTCCAAAGAAGCGGAAGTACTATCTGAACTTGCTCTCGAGAACTTAGAAGATAAAGAGAAAGTATTTGAGAAATATCAGGAACTATTGGACAAAAGGATAAGATTTTACGTATCTCAGAACTATTACCCAATTCTAGCTCTTCTTTATAAAGAATATTCGAGCGTATTATGGGAGGAAGATAAAAATGCTGCGATATATTTTGCTAAACTTGCACTTAAGATGAGCTCCTTACCTTCAGAGATAAAACATACAAAACTTTCTCCTAAAATTATCGAAGTCAGAAAAGAGACAGCGAAGAAGCTTTTGACAATACCTTTGGCACTTCTGCTTTTCCTTTGCTTTCTAGGAGTTCTTATATACCTAGGAAAAATTTAACAATCCGCTCCAGAATAAACTCCTCAGGAAATGCGCCAACCAAAATATCATATCTTTTTGCCTTTTCTATAGGATCTTTTGTTATAAAAATCGTGGGGACAACTCTTATTTTGTACTTTTCAACAAGATCTGGATTGTCCATGCTGTCGATAACGAAAACCTTAGCCAAACTACCAGAACTAAGCGATATCTTACTCAACATTCTTACCGCAATAGGACAGTAAGGGCATAGAGGACTTATAAACACCGTTAACCAAACATGTTCATTTATCTTGTTAAAAATTCTCGATATTTTCTTATTAAGGTATTTATCTCTGTTTAAAAAAATTTCTAAGATATCCTTGAACATTTCTACTTCCCTTTTCTTTGGGATTCCTAAAAAATGCAGGATGTTCTTATCATCAACATAAACGCTTATTCTGTATGGTTTTTCCATTTCGAGATTTTCAATTGTGTCAATTTTAATTGAATTACCAAAAGTTCTTCTTATTTCCTCTATAAACTCGGTTAAGAAAGGATTAGAAGAGGACATTTCTATTTTTAAACTAACTGAGTTAGCAACAATTTTTTCTTTTTTCTCCATAATACCTTTACTGTCCATTTGTTTGTTTCCTTGCTTGTCAAAAAAGTCTTTAGTTATTTAAGATTTTATATATGTCACCACTATTTAGAGAATATGGATGTGAGAAACGCCCTATCCCTCTTGCAGGAAAATTTAGAATTAGTCAGGCAAGTACCCTCTAATGTAGCAAACAATGGGATCCTATCAGGAATTTTGGCAGGTCCCACAACGATTAGAACCATAGAGGATGTGCTTGAGTCAAGTGGAGTAAGTAGAGATCAAATTCAAAGGCTCCAAGGAATTCCTTCCCTTGAAGATCAAGAAAAAAGACAGCTAGCACAAGCTTTAGAGCCATATTTGCCAGACATCTTGTCAGCAACGAGATTGGTTCAAGAATATCTTCCTTTGGAGAAAGTCTATCAAAAAGAGAAAAGGAATTTTGAGAAAAGAAAAAAGGAAAAAGACAGGTTGTTTAAGGTTTCTCCCTTTCTTTCTATACCGGGCCTTATCTTCTTTCCTTTAGCAGGATGGGTATTTTTAGTGCCATTTCTGCTTTTTTCTTCAGCAGTAGCAGGATATTCTTGGAGAGAAAAGAAGAAATTAGAAAGATTAATCAATGTTTACTCAGAAGCAGAAAGATTGGGTATTTCAAGAGCAATTCCTGAATTAAGAAAAGCGTTAAGTTGGATATCTGACTTATATGATTATTTCCCTCAAACAACACAGGAAAATATAGACAATACTGTAAATGAGATAATAGAAGAGCTTATTTCCAAAGACTATGTGTATGGTTGGGTAAGAAACTGGAACACGAAAGATAAAATTAAAATAATATCCAATTACTTGAGCACATTATTGCCTAGTGCTGAATAGAAGCCCAGTCAAAATGGGAAAACCCTTTTTCCATCATTAGCCAATAACCAATCATAAAATTCTTTCACCTCCTTTTCTAGTATCTTTATCTTTTCAGGATCCATCCCTTTAAATCTCCCTTGTAACTTTAGATAATCCTCTAGAGGCTTAGGGTTCAAAACCTTTTCGGTTACTCTAAGAATGCCCCGCTCTATTTCGTAAAGGGGAAAAATTAATGTTTCTGTTGCAAGTTTTGCAATCTCAATAGTAAGAGAAGGATCAAATCGCCATCCAGTAGGGCAAGGGGATAGGATGTGAAGGAAGCTAGGACCGTCAAACTCTTTCGCTTTTTTAACCTTTTTTTCTAGGTCTCTCAAAAATGCAGGATTTGCCGTAGCTGAATAAACATCTCCATGAGATCCAACAACTAAAGCTATAGGTTTTTTTCTTTCCTTTTTCCCTCCAGGGGTAGTTGTTGTTCTCGAAAATCTCGGAGTTGCTGAGGATCTTTGTACACCGGTATTCGAGTATGCCTCATTATCATAGAGGACATAAATAACTTTATGCCCACGCTCCAGCAATCCACTTAGTGCTCCCATTCCAATATCAAAGGTAGCACCATCTCCTGCAAAAACACATACGTTTATTTCTGACTTTCCTTCTGTTTCTAAAGCTTCTCTTAGTCCTGAAGCTATAGCGGCTGCATTTTGAAATGCTCCATGAATAAATGGGACTTTCCAAGATGTATTCGGATAAATGGTAGAAATAACTTCTAAACAACCAGTAGCTCCCACTACTATTGTATTTTTTCCAAGTACTCTTAGAACGTTTCTAACTATTATTGGAGCAGCACATCCTTGACAGGCAGTATGTCCTCCTATAAATAACTCTTCCATTCTAATATCTCTAGTTGATACTCTTCAATCATTTGTTTTAAAAGAAGCTGCAAATCTTGTCTGGGAACATCAGCCACAAGGTTATTCTTGTATACATAAACTTCCCCATGTTTATTGCAGAAGGCATCAAAGTACTTAGCGCTAACCCAAACTGGAGGGCCAATTCTTCTCTCCTTTTTGCTGAATTGGGTACTTTCTAACTCAAAGAACAGGTAATATCCTTCCTTATTATAGAAAAACCCACAATCATATAGAGGGATCCCCTTTTCCCTTAACCTTTCTCCAATTCTCCTGCTTACCCTCTTTAACTTTCCTAGAAAGAAATCTTCCTTTCCCGATTTTTTGATTTTATAAATAAGCACTAATGTCCCTCTTTCCTCAGCTCTTCTCTTAAGTACCTCATCTGTGATTTTTTCCTCAAAAAGGAAATACTCCTCACTTGGGTTTCTAAGAAACATTCTCACATAGAAAATGAATTTGGAATAAGCTTCTAAAGACAGAGCTGCTGCAGCATTTCTATATCGAAAGGTGGGATCAACGAAAATCATAGGTCCATATGTTTTATCTTCCCCCAAGTGAAATTTGGCATCAAAATAATTTCTATAGTATCCTTCAGGATCAAGATAAATTTTTGATTTCCACTCCGATTCTACAGCTTTAAAAAGAGATAAAAGAGATCCATAGTTTATTATTAAAAGCTCAGCTAAGTACCCAGAAAATCCTCCCACATGAGTTTCTGCTCCGTAAACTCCTTTTTTCATCATGAACCTTTTTAATAATCTTATATCATACTTCATGTCTTCATTAGTCCTCGAATTTACATATTCCACATGGAAAGGAGAAAGGTCTGTTATATCTTCCGCTTCCTCAGGTCTTTCTATGTATTTTATTGGGATAATTTCTACTCCATATTCTTTTTCTTCTATCCTAAAGTAATCTCTCGATCCAAGCATCCTTTCCCCTTCCGGGCAGATTGTATAAAATCTTTTAAAGCCTTCTGCTGATCTGATTCTAATAAAAATGTCGAATTCTAGCTTCTCAGGGAGCCAAGTACCTTTCTCAATTGATCCGCCCACCAGAACATCCCCCTCAATACCCGCTTCCCTTGTTCTTCTTTCAAACTCCTTTCTAAGAGATTCTTTAGTAGAAATCACAAACTCCTCTTTTTCTTGGACCTCTTTTTTTAGCTTATCTTTCAAACTTTCAATTATTTCAGAGACTTTTTCATAATTTACCATTCTTCTTCCCCCCATAATTCCATCTTTTCAAAGAACTTATCAGCAATCCTATTTATTGCTTCCATTACCCCATACATCAATGGGAAAAAAACAATAACAGATATTATGCTTAGAAAATCAAGAGGTACGAGCTTATAGATTATAGGAGTAAGAACAATCTGAGCGTAACTTACTTCCCTAATTCTCGCTATAAAGCCCATATACCACTTTCTCCAAAGACCAGCATAGATAGCTATGCACCCCCATAAAATCATAAAAATGGGGAATACGAAATAGGGCATTGAGCTTAATTCAATGGAGCTTATACCTTTTCGTGTTAATTGATGCATCCAGTCCATTCCGATCCAGAGAGCTGTAAATCCGTTCTGTACAGCGCTTGTTGGATCTACACCTTTCCTTTCTGCGAGAATATCAGTTATAAACCAGGTTAGATAGACAGGGATGAGAGACCAAATGACTTCAAACTCATAAAGAGGGGCTAGGATTATAATTAGAAATCTTTTAAAGATCTCCTTTACAAAATTAAAAAACATAAAAAAAGATTAGTAATACTTGTAGTTCTTAGCCTCGGCTTTTACCCCATCAACATTAGTTGCAGTACCTGTGATTGTTATCTTAAAGTAATCTGTACCCTCGTCTATTGAGGAACTAACCCCAGTAGCGAATCTACCTAGAGCTGTTGATACTACAGCTGCAAAGTCATTTACCTTTGTTCTGTCTACTCCTTCTACTTTTTTAATGAGGAGCTGAAGCTCAAATGTGTTATCCGGATTAATTACGAGTCCTACTTGCTCAACTCCTGGAGCGGGGAAGAATGCAGCAGTAGCTGTTCCTTCTGTATCTGTTTCTTTTAGATAATAAGTTCCTTCTGGAGTGGTTTGTTCCCCAGTGACTTCTGCCGGAACATTGGTTATTTGATCAGCGGGAGCAGGAGCAGGTGGAGTAGGGGGGGCTGGAGGTGGAGATTGCATAAGCAAGCGAGGTTGGAAGTATATT
>CAYYFB010000002.1:0-183901 GCA_964471255.1 Candidatus Woesearchaeota archaeon | reverse complement strand
ACCCACGGTGGAAGCCTGGGCCAGAGGCCCTTTCGGCCCCCACCTCACTATCCCCGCCCGGTTTCAAGCTCTTTTCACCCCCTGCCAGGGGTGCTTTTCAACTTTCGGTCACCCTACTAGTTCGCTATCGGTCTCGGGGAGTATTTAGCCTTGGGGGTTACTGCCCCCCAGATTCCCTAGGGATTTCCGACCCCAGGTACTCAGGGACTGACCCGCTCCCCCTCGGGTTACCCTTACGGGGCTTTTACCCTCTACGGCCCCGGACTTCCACCGGAGTTCAGGTTCCCCTTGGGGGAGTAATGGGTCAGCCCTACAACCCCACATCCCCTCCCTATTGCTAGGGAGGGTTCAGTTTGGGCTGTGGCGGTTTCCCTCGCCGGTTGGAGGGTGCCGGGGCTTGTTTACCTAGCTTGTATGAGAACCCACAAAGAGTTTTAAGTTTATAAAAGTTCGTCCCTTCCACAGTTAATTTCCATTGAGTATTATAACGATCATAGAAGAAAGAATGACCAACATGAACCCTTTCCAGAATCAATGAGACAACCTTAAGGACATCATAAGATTTCATCTTTATATGAACAGCAGGATAAGTGTATATCCTTGTATTTCTCCTGTACTTTCTAACCAAAACACATCCTTCTGCATCGATTATACCTTCTACAAACGCAAGTTGGCAGTTTAAAGGAGACGACAGAACCAATGGTAATGCATTTTCCAATAAATTCTTGAATTTTTTAGCTGCTTTTTCCCTATAACTTACTACATACCAACATCTATGCTTCCAATGTTTTTTGATCTTATGTGGGATCCCAAGCATTTCTAAAAGCCCACTTATGTATGCTATGAAGTTTTCATCGCTACTGCTTACAAAGGCTGTTTGTGAATGTTTCTTTGAAATACACACGTGCCCATCTCCTTTCATTACTCCTAAAAGATAAAAAAATTTCAATACGCTTATACAAGAAAAAACATCTTTTTAATTTTTCTTGAGGATTTAAAGACTTCAAATAAGCCCCAGCACCTTACTCCCGCCATCGCTATTGCTTTCTTTTCCTGCGGGTACTAGGATGCTTCGATTCCCCGCGTTCCCCTCCCTTACGGGATGAGGCCTTGGCCCCAGGATTCCCATTCGGGGATCCCGGGATCAAAGGGTGCATGCCCCTACCCCGGGCTTTTGGCAGCTTGCCACCCCCTTCCTCAGCTCCCGAGCCAAGTTATCCACCGGGCGGGTTACTGGGCCCTCTGGAGGGACCTCATTTGAGCATCAGTCCTCCCTTCCTAAGCATATGCTTAGGAAGATCATCTGAAAATAGGGAAGGGTGGTCCCTTCCCTCATAATTCCTACGTATATAATAATAGCAATTACGCTTATATAAGGATACTTAAGCGTATAATGAGGGATATTCACTAACTTTTATGAAAGTAACAATCTCTTGCATAAAGGCAGATGTGGGAAGCATTGCAGGACATGTAAAGTGGCATGAAGCATTAACAAAAACTGCTGAAGAAAAATTAAAAAAAGCTAAGGAGGAAGGAAAAATAATAGATTATTCAATTCTCAAATGCGGGGATGATGTGGGACTAATAATGACTCATACAGGAGGGATGAACAATCCGCAAGTCCATGAGCTTGCATGGAATACCTTCAAGGCAATGGCAGAAGTTGCAAAGGATCTAAAACTATACGCTGCTGGACAGGATTTGCTCAAAGAAGCATTTTCAGGAAATATCCGGGGAATGGGACCAGGTATTGCTGAGATGGAAATAGAAGAAAGAAAAAGTGAGCCAATTGCTGTTTTTATGGCTGACAAGACAGATGCGGGAGCATGGAATCTTCCTTTATATAGAATATTTGCAGATCCATTTAATACTGCTGGATTGGTAGTCAGTCCAAGTCTTCATGAAGGATTTCGATTCGAAGTCCACGATATTTATGAGAGGAAAAAAGTGTTTCTTAACACACCTGAAGAGTCTTATGATCTACTAGCACTCATAGGATGCACTTCTAGATTCATTGTGAAGAGGGTATACAAAAAGGATGGGACTATAGCAGCTGTTACTTCGGCTGAGAAATTGGCACTCATAGCAGGAAAATATGTTGGAAAAGATGATCCAATAATGGTAATTAGAGCTCAGCACGAATTTCCAGCAATGGGAGAGATTTTGGAGCCGTTTGCAACCCCGTTCCTAGTAAAAGGATGGATGAGGGGTAGCCACCATGGGCCTCTTATGCCCTGCTCTTTTGAGCAAGCTCACCCCACAAGATTTGACGGACCACCTCGAGTAATTGCTGCAGGATTCCAGCTCAGAAATGGGGAACTAATAGGTCCGGTAGATCTCTTTAATGATCCAGCCTTTGATTATGCAAGAGAACTAGCAAATAGGGTGGCAGATTATCTAAGGAGACATGGACCTTTTGAACCACACAGACTCTCAGAACATGAGATGGAATATACTACTTTGCCAAGAGTTTTAGAAAAGCTCAAAGAGAGATTTGAATCGTTAGAATGAGGACTTCTCCACCTCTTTTTGTTTTTTCTGTTGTTTTAATAGTGCTTTTCTCTTTTTCTGACTTATTAGGCTGTTCAGGTTTCTGGCTCTATGGATATAAGAAAGAATATGTAACTCACTATCAGGCTGCAATGTGGCTACAATGGATACTTTTTCCAATTTTACTATCTTTTTTAGGGTATTATCACAGCAAAAATCCAAAATTTTGGATAATAACCTTAGACACTTATGTTCTTTTAAGTATTGGTACAGAGGACCTCTTTTTTTATATTTTTAGCCCGTTCTTTTCTTTATTCACGGGCATACCCAACTTTGCCTGGAGCGAAGTTTGGAATCTGTCTCACCTTAATTTTCCAAAACCCACAGGAATTATTCAGTTCCTAATGGGAGCCAAGAATAATAACATTATATTGCTGTTTCTAAATGTTGCAATTTTATTACTAATTTATTATCCCTTCAGAAAGATAGTATTAAGAAAACTTGGATCTTAAAAAGCCAAGTAACCGATAGAAACCCCGGGTGAAGTTGTCTTAGGATCTTTAAATTTCCCTAGATATGCAATAATTGCTAGCTTATTCATCCAGACCGGTGGTCGGAAGGGAATAAGTGGATTCTGGGCCCGCCCGGATTCGAACCGGGGACCTCCGCCTCGTGAGGGCGGCGTCATACCACTAGACTACGGGCCCATATTCTCCTATAAAACATCAAGAATGAATAAAAATGGGGTTAAGCTATTATATGGAGAGGGTTCTAAAGACAGGGACTACTGTTGTGGGAATAAAGGGTAAAGATTTTGTAGTGCTGGCTACAGAAAGGCAAGTTACTCTTGGACCAATGAGGTTTTCGCAAATGAGAAAATTATACAAAGTATATGAGGATGTATGGGTTGGAATAGCAGGAAATGTTGCAGATTTTCAACAAATAGCTAGGATACTTGAAGTTCAGGCTAAATTGTTTGAAATAGATAGAGAAAGAAAACCTAGCGTGAAGAATATAGTAACCCTGCTTTCTCACTTGTTATACTCTGGAAGATTCAGTTTTTTTCCATATCAGGCTCAAATTCTTATTGGAGGAAAAGATGAAGAAGGGTTTCACCTTTATAGTATGGATCCTTACGGAGGAACAACTGAAGAAAAGTATACTGCTTGGGGTTCTGGCGTTCTTTATGCCATGCCTGTATTGGATGCCAGTTATAGGGATGATATTAAGAAAGAAGAAGCTATTAAGTTAGCTATAAATGCTATATCAGCTTCCCTCAAAAGGGATATATATTCGGGGTATGATATAGATGTAGTAGTAATTGACAAAGAAGGCTCAAGATTACTCTCAAAAGAAGAAATAGAAAACGTGATAAGGAGTGCATCTTCTGAAGGAGGTAGAGAAAAGACTAGGAAAATACATTGAGAAGATTTCTTTTGAAGGACCCAACTTAGTTATTTATACAAGAAACAAATCTTTCTTCTTAGCTTCAAAAGCATTTGTAATACCTGTTGTAAACAGAATTAAGAGGAGAATAGAAGTAAGAATGCTCCCAGAAACCCTCGTTGAAGAAGAAAAAACAAAAAAAATAATTGAAGATCTGCTTCCTAGAAATCTGGCACTGGGAGATATATGCTTTGACAAACAGAGATCATGTGTTTATATCGAAGTTGATCGGCCTGCGCTAGTAGATGAATCCGTTATTTATCAAATAAAAGAAAAAACAAACTGGACACCGAAAGTAAGGAGAACGCCTTTAGAGAAATCTCCTATAATAGAGACTATAAGATACATTATCAGACAAAGCTCTGGTTACAGACAAAAGTTAATGGAATCAGTAGGAAAACGCATTTTTAGTGTCAGATTTAAACGAGATAAAAGTTATTTCGCAAGAATATCTTTTCTGGGAGGAACAAGAGAAGTAGGAAGAAGTTGTTACCTTATTCAAACAAAAAACTCAAATATACTTTTAGATTGTGGGATATCTCTGTCAAATATTCCATATCCTTATCCACGATTTGACATCCTTAAAATTGATCCAGAGGAGATCGATGCTGTTATTATAAGCCACGCTCATGCTGATCACTTCGCATTCCTCCCATGGCTCTTTAAGATTGGATATAAAGGGCCCGTATACATGACAGAGCCGACTAGGGAAATAGGCACGCTAATATGCTCTGATTATATAGAAATTCAAAGAATGGAAAATAAGGAGCCAATTTACAGTGAAAAGGAATTAAGACAAATGTTAAAACATATAATTCCCTTACCTTACGATTACGTTGTCAATATTACTGATGATGTAAAAATCTGCCTCTCTAATGCTGGACATATTCTTGGATCGGCAATAATCCACCTTA
The DNA here is from genome assembly GCA_964471255.1 of Candidatus Woesearchaeota archaeon. Classification (GTDB taxonomy): domain Archaea; phylum Nanobdellota; class Nanobdellia; order CAYMVK01; family CAYYFB01; genus CAYYFB01. The sequence continues at coordinate 179,051 of CAYYFB010000002.1, read as the reverse complement.
ACATTGGTGAAGGTTTTCTAAATCTTGTGTATACTGGAGATTTTAAAAAAGAAGGAACTTTTCTGTTAGAAAAACCCTCTATATCCCCACCCCGCATAGAGGTGATGTTAATAGAAAGCACATATGGAGGTTCTGAAGATATAACACCCACCCGTTTTGAGGCAAAAGAGGAGTTAATACAAATTATCAATGAGGCTATTGAAAGAAGAAGTAAAGTCCTGATTCCTGTATTAGGAGTGGGTAGAGCCCAAGAAATAATTTACGCATTAGTTGATGCTTTTGAAAATAAAAAAATCAAGGAAGAAATACCTCTTTATCTTGACGGAATGGTATGGGATATTACTGCAATTTACGTCTGTTATCCTGAGTTCTTAAAAAAAGAAATCGCGGACAGAATACTGAATGGGGAAAACCCATTTAAATATGAGAACATTATAAGGGTAAATAAAGACAAATCTAGAGAAGAAATTATTCAAGAGAAAGGCCCAGCAATAATTCTATCCACATCCGGGATGTTAACCGGAGGGCCGAGTGTGAGTTACTTGGAAGAGTTTTGTGAGGAGGAAGATAATTTCTTGGTATTTGTCTCATATCAGGCAGAAAATACTTTAGGTAGACAGATACTTGATGGGATGAGAACTTTAGTGCGAATAAAAAATAATAAAACAATTGCAAAGGAAATAAAGATGAATGTAAGAAAAATAACAGGATTTTCAGGACACTCAAATAGAAAAGAGATAGAGGAGTTTATAGAAAATTTAAGGGCTAAACCAAGGAGGTATATAATAGTCCACGGAGAAAAAGAAAAGAGTGTTGATCTTGCCAAATATCTTAACAAGAAGTATAGAGTAGAAACAAATGTGCCAAGAGTTGGGGATAGTCTAAGGTTGAGATAATGGCCGTAAAGGAAAAGCTTGCTGAATGGAAAGATGAATTTGAGGTATTAGTGATGGATCCTAAGGAAATTTATGATAATAGTAAGAGCATCTGGGAAGATTTGGGATATGATCTAGAGGAAAAAGAATACAAGTACAGTGAGAAAGAAAACAAGAAAACTTGGAAGTTTATTATATTAGCAAAAAAAGATCTGGATGAATTTACCTCAGTAGAGAATACAACTAAACTTGAAATTGAAGTTGAAGAAATTAAGGTCATTCTTCCTTCAGGGGAGAGAAAGGAGGGAAAGAAAGGGAAATGTACCTTAGAAATAAAGGTTGAGTTGGTAAAAAAATTTGATGAAAAGGCAAAAAACGTAGTAATAGGGCTCTTACTGAAGTTCTACGAACATACTCTATATAGGCCTGCTTATGAGAGGTGGAAAGCAAGCATAGTGGAAGAAGCGAACAATTATAGAGAAAAATTAAGAGAAGCCCTCTTTGGTGTTTAATATGATTTTTAAAGAAGTAAATGGAAAATACCTTGGAAAATCAGAAGATTTTATTCAAGAACTCGTAAGGCTCTTTAAATTAAGAAAATATCATGTGGATATCAGGAGCGTAAAGCATTCATATGAAACAGGAGTTCCTGAAAAAACAAGAAAGAAAATTCTTCTTGTTGCTGAGAAATTTACGGCAAAAAATTGGAAAAGTAGAATTGTTTTTAAAGCAAACCTTACCTATGACATTGAAAAGAATACTTTAGATATTAAAGGCCATTTGCTTGGAACTGTTGTAAAACAAAAACATGTGTCAGCCTTTCCTCTCTTAAACTTAGCTGAAAGATTGAAGGTACTACTAAACCCTGGGACAATAAAAGAAAAAGAGTCTAAAACAAGCACTATTATGAAAGAAGATCTTAAAACGATCCTCAGGAGTATAGAAAAAATAATCTTAAAATAGTTATTGAATAGGTATGGCTACAGTATTTGATGTTGATCCTAATGAGCTAATAATGAGAGCAAAAGAAAAACTAAAAGAAATCAAAGAAATACAACCGCCAGAATGGGCAAAATTTGTAAAAACTGGAGCACATAGGGAGAGACCACCCCAACAGGATGATTGGTGGTACATAAGGGCAGCTGCAGTTCTAAGGAAGATATACGTGCATGGGCCATTGGGAGTATCAAGATTGAGGAAGCTCTACGGCGGAAGGAAAAATAGGGGGTATGCTCCAGAAAGAAAATATAGGGGGTCTGGAGCAATCATAAGAAAAATCCTTCAACAGCTTGAAGCAGCAGGATTTTTGGAGAAGAATAAAAAAGGTAGAAAAATAACTAAGAAGGGAATGAGTTTTCTAGACAAAATAGCTACCGAGATTGCCAAGGAACATGGAAACTGACATTTTAAAAAGAATTGAAGAAGAAAGAAAAAGAAGAATAATAGTAGAGAAGTTATTATCACAAATTCTAACCCAAGAAGCTAAAGAGAGATTAGGAAGGATAAAGATAGCGAATCCTTCTTTTGCATCTCAAGTAGAGGACATATTGATAAGACTTTATCTAGAAGGGCGGATTAAAAAGAGAATTAGTGACAAAGAATTTAAAGAATTCTTAAGACAGGTTTATGAGAAAACAAAAAAAGAATTTAGGATAAGATTCTAAATGGCAAGGGTAAAAACTCTTCACCAAAAGATAAGAAGGGCAAGGAAACTAAGAGAAAATAGGCCCCCTGCAGTTTGGGTTCTTTTAAAGAAATTTGGCATTGGAAGGGGAAGAAGAGTTCCTCTTATGCGGTTAAGAAGAATTTTTAGGAATTGGAGAAGAAGAAGATTAAAAATATGAACGGGGAGAAGAAAATTTTAAAAGTGCCTCTTAAAAGGAAGTGGCTTTATAGAGCTTATTGGAAGAGAAGCAAAATAGCTATTAAGGCGCTAAGAGAATACCTTTCCAGGATATATAAAGGAAAAATTATTAAGATAGATCCAGGGATAAACGAGGAAATTTGGAGTAAAGGAGGAAGAAAACCCCCTTCTGATATAGAAATTGTACTCGAGGAAAAAGAAGATGAGGTATGGGTAAGGAGCTTAAAACATTCAGAGTCTCTGGAAAAATGAAAATAAAGAAGACCTGGCAACCCTTTTCGAAGACTGTAAGAGCTAAAAACAAAGATGCGGCCATTGAGATTGTATACTCAGTGCTAGGAGGAACTCATAAACTGAAAAGGCATCTTATAAAGATAGAAAAGGTTGAAGGATATGAGTGAAGAAGAAAGAAAAATTGTGGTAATAAGAAACCGGATAGAAGAGCTTAAAGAGATGTTATCTAACCTACAAGAAAAGAGAGTTGAATATGAAGTGACCAAAGCAAGTTTAAAAGAGTTATCGGAAGGAGATAAACTCTTGGTTCCTATAGGGTCAGGAGTGTTTATTAAAGCGGAGGTAAAAGAAACTGATAAAGTTTTGCTTAATATCGGGGCTGAAATCCTTATGGAGGATACTAAGGAGAGCACAATAAAAATCATAGATGAGCAAATTCAGAGAATAGATGAACTTTATGAAAATGCTCTGTCAGAATTGAGATATTTGGAAGAAATTTTACAAAAAATGGCAAAAAAAGAAAAAAGTGCTATTGAAAAGTAGTAATTTGCTCTATTTAAGTACCCTCCCCATTCATTTTGATATGTCACTTAGATTGGCTAGATATAAAGGAAACCCTATAATAAAGCCTCGTCCTGGTAATCCTTGGGAATGTGGGGGTACTTTTAATCCCGCTGCTATTAAAATCGGAAATAAAATACATATCCTTTACCGAGCCATAACAAAAAATAACATTTCCGTTTTTTGCCATGCTGTAAGTTCTGATGGTTATAGTATAGATGAAAGGGACGATGAACCTGCCTACATACCACGCGAAAGGTTTGAGATAAACCCCGGGTTTAAAGGAAAGATCGATCCGAATGAAAAAATAAATAATCTCATAATAAATTACAGGCTAATATCTGGAGCAGGGTATTTTGGTTGTGAAGATCCCAGGCTTACAAGAATTGGAAATAGAATTTATCTTACCTACGTAGCATTTGATGGATGGAACCCTATGCGAATTGCTTTTAGCTCTATAAAGGTAAAAGATTTTGTAGAAGGAAACTGGAATTGGGAAAAACCAAGAGCTATAAGTCCTCCAGATATTCCTGACAAAAATGGGGTCTTATTTCCTGAGAAGATAAAAGGAAGATACTTCTTTTTCCACAGGATTTTTCCCTATATCTGGGCGGATTCCGTAAAAGATTTCAGCGAATTTGATAAAGGAAAGTTCCTCTTTGGCCACGCATGCATTTATACTAGGCCAGATAAGTGGGATAGCAGAAAAATTGGGGCTGGTCCTCCTCCCTTTCGAAAATGGAATTATTGGATACTGGTTTATCATGGAGTCTCAGGATGGGACCCTTGGTACTGGCAGGTTGGAATAACTCCTGAAATGATATTAATGGATGATGGATACAGATATAAAATAGGAATAATGGCTCTGGATATTAAAAACCCTGGAGAGGTAATTTATAGGTCTCCAGAGCCTGTTCTGGAGCCGGAGCTACCTTATGAAAGATCGATGGCATATCCTTGTGGCGCAGTTATTAAGAACGGAAAGTTGCTCGTGTACTATGGCGCTGGGGATTTTTATGTTGGGGTTGCAACCCTGGAGCTGGAAAGGTTAAAGGAAGAAATAAAGCGGGGTGAAAAAGTTGAAGTTGATGAGGAGTATAGAGAACCCTATCTTGAGGCCAAGTATAGAGCATTTCTTCGAAGCAAAGGCCGTTTATAATCCTTGCGTTACTCTAGAAAATGGAAAATTTAAAATGCTTTACCGTGCTGTTTCAGGGCCAATCCAAGTAACTCCAGGAATTGGGGGTCCTTGCTGTGAAATTTCTTCAATAGGGTATGCAGAGAGTGAGGATGGAATTCATTTTAAGAATAGAAGATTTTTCTTTGGGCCAGAATATTCTTGGGAAGAGTTTGGGTGTGAGGACCCTCGCTTTGTTAAAATTAAGGGAAAATACTATATATTCTATACTGCAGTAGCCTTTTGGCCACCCATTCCTCGTGGTGTAAAGGCCGCTTTAGCAATTAGTGAGGACTTCAAAGAATATGAGAAAAAAGGAGTTGTAATTCCTGTAAACTCAAAAGCTGCCACCCTTTTTCCTGAGAAAATTCAAGATAAGTATGCTCTTATCTTTACTCTATATCCAGATATCCCTCCTTCTAAGGTTGTAATAGCTTTTTTCAATAAGATAGAAGAGATTTGGAATCCTCCAGAAGGTTATTGGAAAGAATTTCTAAAATATCCTGAACTTGAAGAAAATATCTTAATGGAAGCTATACCACCTAAGCGTTTTGTTGAAGTAGGAGCCCCTCCTATACTTACAGATGAAGGATGGTTACTAATATATCCTGAAATTTCCCCAGAACTTTCATTTAGTATTCATGCTATGCTTTTGGATTTAGAGAACCCTTTTAAAATAATAGCTAGAACAAAGAAGCCATTACTGGAACCCGAATTAATATACGAAGTAAAGGGAAGGTCTGCTGGACCCTGCGTGTTTCCTGAAGGTGCTGTGGTAAAGGATAATACTTTGTTTGTCTATTATGGAGCTGCAGATAAGTATGTCTGTGTTGCTACTTGCGATTTTGATAAACTTCTCAATTATCTCTTAAAGGAATGTAAAGTATGATAGAATTAAAAAGATATGAGAGAAATCCAATACTAAAGCCATTGAAGGATCATAATTGGGAAAATGTTTCTGTGTTCAATCCTGCGGTGCTCCAGATTGAAGGAAAAATCTACCTTATATACCGAGCTCTATCAACAACATTTGAATCGTCGCTAGGACTTGCTATAAGCTCTGATGGATATACCATAGAAGAAAGATTGGAATCACCATGTTATTTCCCTAGAATGGCTTATGAAACAAAAGTGAAACCCACGAGAAAATATACTGGATGCGAAGATCCAAGAGCAACAATTATAGGGGATAGAATTTACATGTGTTATACTGCGGTAGGACAAAGGGAAAGAAATGTGAGGATAGCTTTGACTTCCATAAGCATTAAGGATTTTCTGGAGCGAAATTGGCAAGCTTGGGAAAAACCTAGGTTAATTTCCCCTCCAGGTTTCTGGGATAAAAATGGATTGGTTCTTGAAGAAAGAATAAATGGAAAATATTGTTTTTTCCATAGGCCAATGTTTAAGAAAATGTGTATATGGGTAGATTTCGTAGAAAGTCTCGGATTAGAAAAAGAAGGGTATATAATGGGGTGGGATTATATCCATCCTAGGCCAGATAAGTGGGATAAAGATTGGGTAGGTACTTGTGGCCCCCCCATAAAGGTCAGTGAGGGTTGGGTTATGATCTACCATGGGCATGGAAATGGAATGTATATGCTCGGAGCAATGCTTCTTGCTAAGGAAAATCCAGCACATGTGATATCTAGGCTTGATTATCCAATACTAAGGCCAGAGAAAGATTACGAGAAATATGGATTATCAAACAATGTTGTTTACTCATGTGGGAACGTTGTAATTGATGATACTTTGTTTGTTTATTATGGTGCAGCAGATACTACGATTGCTGTCGCTACTTGCGATTTAAATGAGCTTATTTCAGAACTCCTAAAATATGCTGATTGCTAGTTTAGATTATATCCAAGGCCTCTCCAGTTATCATTCCTACCTCTTTCTTTAAAGCAAGGTCCAAAACTTCTTGGCTTAAGCTCTTAACTCTAAGCAAGTGGCCTCCAGTTAGGAAGGGATGTAGTTTAGATAAGAGATTTATCTTAGTAATAGGATCGGTTGGTAAGTCTATACCTCCAGTCATTCTTTTTAATGGAAACCCTATTCTTCTGCAGGAAGAAAGAAATCTTCTGGTGATGGGAGAAAAATCAACTTCTACGAGTCCTAGTTTGTAGGGTGTTCTTTCAAGCTCTTTGTTCATCTCTTTTAGCATTTTTAGGGCAAGATCTATATTTTCGGAATATTTCCCAGCAAGGAATTCTATAGTTTCCCTCATTCCGGTTATCCCTATAAGAGAAATGCCATTCTTAATATTCACATAAGAAGGATTAATGAATCTCTTGGTTGGAATTGCCTGCTTTATTTTTCCTATTACTGTATCAAATGATCTTAAGACTTTTCCTATAATGTCTTTTAATCTTTCTATAAAGGTGTCTTCCTCTTTGCTCTCGTAGGCAATTCTTGGAAGATTCAGTGTGCAAAATTGAATTTCTGGAGCGCGAGAAGTATCCTTAAATTCTCCGCTTATCCTTACCCAATCATAAAGATAGACTGCATTTTCTCCCTGCCACCCTGGAATTTCATTTATTATGTATACTAAATCTAAAAATTCTGATATTTCATTTATTTGCTTTTTGTTCCTTATTTTAATAAAGATTTTTGGATTTGTTTTTTTCTTTTTTTGTTTATATATCCTCAGTAATGTCTCAAGAAGGGATTTAGCCTCTCCAGAAAAATCTTTGTATTCTCCAATTGCCTTTCCCTTTATTACTACTGGCTTCTTTTCTAAATACTTGGGAACATCTACTTCTAATAGCAAAACAGTACGATGGGTTTTTACACCTTTTACCTCATACATCTGGTCGAATGTATAAATAATTCTTTCACAAACTTGTTTTAATTCCGTATCGCTAAGATTTGAGATAAAGGGGGATAAGTAAATATTAAAATTGTCTATTGCTTGTTGATGGTCTGCTAATTCTTGATTACATGCATCTACTAAAGTAAAGATATGGGAAAGCAGTGAGTGAATATTAGTTGGGGGTTTGGCTTCTATATTAAAAGGTCTTAGCCCTTTACGAATTAAAAAGTCTAAATCATGTACAAGAGAAATTAGGGTTGGTTCCCCAATATTCCTTATTTCTATTACACCATCAAAAAATAGCCTCGCTACCTCAGGATTCGTCTTTTTAATATGTTCTAATAATTCTGCCTCCTTCCCAAATTTTAGGGTTATCCTGGAGCTGAGAAGCCTAAGCTTTTCTATCTCTTCAGCTATCTTTTTTCTCAGAATAGCTATCAGATCTAATAAGTAAACTCCATCGTAACATTTTGATAAAGTTTCATGAATTATTTTTCTCAAAAAAAGTTCATCTATCCCTACCTTTTTTCCCTCTTCTAATAGGGTTGAAAAATTGTAGAGTCTCAATCTTCCCTCTTCATCTATAACACTTATTCCTTTTCTAAATTGTAGGAAAGGCATTAATTTAGAAGCATTTTCACCTAAGTAGAACTTGGATGCTTTCTTTTTCTTTCTCTCTGCTTTTACAATTTTTGCCCTCTCCAGCTCCTTTAGATATTTGGAAGCTGTTGATAATTTTACCCCCGTAACTTCTGATATCTCCTTTAATGTTGCCTCTTTTTTCTCCAAAAGAAAATTGAAAATCTTAATTTTCTCTTCTTTGTTGAGTACTGCAATTAGCTTAAAAAGGGCATCTACCTCCATAGGCTAATTTTTCTATTTTATAAATAAAATGTTAATATTTTTCCAAAATGTAAAAATAGCATGCAGAAAGTAAAAAATATCCTTCCTAGAATTGAAAGACTTCAGAGAGATAAGAAAGTTAATGAAATAATTTCCTGGCTTAAAGAAATGTTTAAATTAAGAGATTTAAGACTGGAACTTGAAACTTTTGATGGTTTTCTTCTTTTCAGTTCAAAAAAAGATGAATATTTTATAAATATTCTATTTAAGAGAAATAGCTCTGAATTTTTGGTTTTTGTTGAAGATTTTAACTTTAATGCGTATCCTATCCTTTGTTTTTTGAGCTCTTGTGAAAAATGCCCTGCAAAGGCCAATTGTGAATCCTATATTTATAGACGTATTAGGGAATATCATAAAAACATAGCTAAATTGCTTGCAAAGATTGAAGAATTAAGGAAGAACAAACATCTCTTAGATTCTTTTCTTTAATTTTTATTTTTGAAATGGAAGGGAAAAATAATATATTGTGCCGGGGTGCCCGAGGGGTCTAAGGGGCCGGGCTGCAGACCCGGTTTTCGTGGGTTCGAATCCCACCCCCGGCTGGAAAACATGTCATAAGCTTATTCTAAAACTTAAATGAAGGAGCTAGCTAAAGTCAGCTAGAAAGTTCCACAAAGGTTGGCCACAAAGCACCCATATGTGATGCACAAGGAAGAAAAATAATTTTTAAAGGAAAGTGAAAAAGACTGCAGTGCTTTAGGATTGTATTCTTTTCTTATTAGGAGAAGCACTGAGAAATTACTAGCTAATCTTTTCGTGAGAAGATGTATGTGAGAATTTGTAGTTCAAACAGATTAGTTCTCATTTGGGGTCTCTAGATTAATGCCCCCGGCGGGATTTGAACCCGCGACCCCCGGCTTTCTCCTCAAACGGTGGTTTATTCATCATTATTCAGCCCGAGCTGCCCTTATCATTAGGAGGCCGGTGCTCTTCCAGGCTGAGCTACGGGGGCATAGAAAAATTTTCCATTTCTTCTTTTTTACCTTATTGGCTCATAAGAGAAGGGTATTCTTTTTAATCTATTCCTAAGCAAGTAACTAATGTATATCCCAATATATTTTGCTGCACTTTTTCCTTTCCCCCACTTCTCAATTCTTCTAGCGGAAGTCATTACAAAAGTTTTTTCATTGTAAACAATCTTTCCTAGTTTTGCAATCCTTTCTGAAAGATCAAAGTCCTCACATACATGCAATTCCTCATTGAATCCCCCAACCTCAAAGAACGCATCTCTTCTATAAGCGCAAATTATTCCTGGCAACTGGGGTTTTTTGTATATTGTAAACTTGCAAAAATAGTTAAAGGTGGTGTACATTAGAAGATTAGATACAGTTGGAGGAAGAGGAACAATAGGGCAAGTTACTCCTACAATATTGTCATTGAGGAAAGTATTATAAAACTCAGAAAGGAGATTTGGAGCAGCAATTGTATCCGCATCTATAAACACCAAATATTTTCCTTTAGAAATTTTTGCTCCAGCATTCCTTCCTGCCCCTATGTTCCTTTTCTCTATAATAGCTATCTTATCAGCAAATTCCTTAGCTATTTCTATAGTTCTGTCCTCGCTTTTTGAATCTCCAATTATTATTTCATAGGGCAAGTCAAAATCTTGATTTTTTATTGAGAGCAATGTATATTTGAGATATTTCTCCTCATTATAGGTAGGTATTATAACAGAAATTACCGGATTCCTAATTTCATTTAATCTAATGACCTCCATAATTTCATATTACTTAAACTCAACCAAAATTGCTGGCTGACCTGGAGCGCTAATTTTAGCAATTTCTTCAGGTATTTCTTCCTCCATTACTAGCTCAAATGGTGCTCCAAATATGAAAGAAAAGTATTTCATGGAATCCTCCAATAATTCTTTTTCCTTAGATCTGTTAAACCATATTAATTTTTCCCTTTTTTGCCTCAATGCTTGCCTTATTAGATCATAAAATCCTTTTTCAGCCAAAATTCTTCCAATGTCTTTTTCAGAAACTTTTTCTATTTCCTCCCACAGTTTGTACTTTTCTTCTTTTGGAATAACTATCCTAACAACCTTTATTCCTTTCTCTTCAATCGGTTTTTTAAGCCTAGAACATATTTTTATTACTTGCTCTTTCACTTGTTCAATGAACTCTTCTTCTCTTAATATTTCTTCTTTTATTTCCCTAATCTCAGGCCATTTCTGATCTTTTATTCTTTTCTCTCCCATCCGCTCCAGAAATTCCTCACAAATATGGGGAATGACTGGAGAGAGGGAAATTAGCCAATCTTTAAGGATTAATTTTACTCCATAATAATCTTCGGTTCCTTTTCTCAATAAATATCTATTTATATCACTTAATACACCATAAAATAGACTTTGAACATATTCCCTAAACCTAAAAGACTCTATTAGAGCGGAGGCTTCTTTCAATCTTTTATAAAAGGATGATAGGAGCCACTCATCTAACCTATCTTTCTCCCTTTCTGGAGCGGCAATTGCTTTTTCACATACTTGGAAAAATCTATGTAGTCTTCCTGTTAATGCTGCAACATCCCTTTCTCTCCAATCCATTGGTGCCCCTAAATCTGCTGTTCCTATTGCATATAGCCTATAAAGGTCTATTGAATACCTTTCTACAATATCTTTAAGTAGCACCACATTTCCTTTTGATTTTGACATTTTTTCCCCTTCACTTAAGACCATTTCATGCAAAGTAATCCGCTTTGGCCACAACTCTTCTGGGAATATGATGCAGTGATGTAAGATGAAGAAAGAAAGATGATTAGTTATGTGGGCCACTCCAGTATGCCTATGATCTAATGGATACCAATATAGGAATTCCTTTCTCATCTCTTCTAGAGTTTCTTCAGGTATTCCTGAACTTTTAGATACTTCCTTAACATCCCCCTTACCCAGGAATACATAGTCAAACACTTCAGGTATTAATTGAGATGGGTCAATATTTCTGGAGCGGATTAAGTGAGCAATGGTATAAAAGGCCATATAGATGGTAGAATCAGATAGGGATTCAATTACCCATTTTTTGTCAAATGGAAACCTTGTCCCAAGGCCCCTAGTTCTGGTGCAGGGTCTTTTCTCTAACCAATCAATTGTATCATAAAATAGCTTCCTATACTTCTCTGGATAAACAATATTCTTATCTAACCATTTCCTCCCTAGTTCCTTAATCCATTCAGGAGAATAATCTATAAACCATTGATCCTTTACTTTAGCCACAATTATTTTTCCCTTAGCTCTACAGACGGCTTTTCTTGATGTTTCGTAGAAAATTATTGCTTTATTTTCCCTCAATAGCTTCTCTTTTACATATTCTTTAGCTTCAGATACTTTCATCCCTTTTACTCCTTCTGGAATCATTATTCCATTATAATATTGCTCCTTATACGCCTCTTCAGAAATTTGTTCTAATCTTGGGTCCAATTGATCTTTTACATTATACTTCTTTATTAGAACTTCGCTATGGTGTCCCTCCACTCCAGGCAAATCAATAATCTTCTTTGGCTCTATTTTTTCTAATATTCTTGGATCTATTCCAAATTCCCTAACTTTTTCTGGAGCGGCCTTCAATTCCATTAATGCTACCCAATCTATTGGAGCATCGGATGGTTCGGAATAAACAAAGCCCGTTCCTATGTCTGGATCTATAAATCTTGCTGGAAGTATTATTTGTTTATTACCTAGTGGGTCTACACACCATTTCCCTATAAAGTAAGAACCATCTATTTCTTCTAGAATAGAAACATTATCAAATTGATATGAAAACTTCTCCGCAGCCTCCCTGGAAACATACCAAACTTCCTCATTAACTTTAATTTTACAGTACTTTGCTTCTGGCTTCGCCCATACATTTGTTATCCCAAAGATTGTCTCAGGCCTTAAAGTTCCGGCTATTATCCATCCATCCTCGAATTTAAACTTAACTCCAACCCATTCAACTTTTTTTACCGGGTTAACATCCCCGTCCTGAATATCATCCTCTCCAGCTGGGTGTTTGTGCATTAGACAATAAAGGACATAATATTCTCCTTTCTTCAAAACTCCTTTCTCTTTAAGCTTATAATACTGCCATTCAACAAATTTATTATAAATTGGCTCTGCAGTATGAAATTTTCTCCTCCAGTCAAGAGAAAATCCAAAATTCTTAAGATCTTTTTCCCATATTTTTATGAAATATAGAGCAACATTCATTGGATCCTTAAAGCTTTCTATAATCTCTTTGGCTTTTTCTTCATCCTTCTCAAACGGAAGTACATAGAACATCATCCTATCAAACATCCCTTTATCTCCTCTCGAGATTCCATCAGCTATAGAAGCAATAGGTAGCCCACTTACATGAAAAGCAATGGGATATAGGACATGGTACCCCTTAAGTCTCTTATATCTTGCTATTACATCCCCCACAACATAAGATCTTCCATGTCCAATGTGTGGTGGCCCAGAAACATAGGGATAGGGGACTGTTATAAAATATTTTGGTGCTCCAGGCTTGGCATCAGCCTCAAATTCTTTTTCCTTAATCCATATCTCGCTCCACTTTGCCTCTATATTCCTAACCTTATCCAGAAATTCCCCCATTGATTTATTCATACCAAAAAATTCCTTCACCTTTTTAAACAATTACTCTAGACTCGCTTGGACTCTGGCACAACCTGGATTTGTAGGTAATGAAAGAAAAACCAGGTTGGCCCAGTAAAGCAAGTAAAGTAATAGTATCTGTAGGAGCATCATTTAAAAAAACCAATACCAGAAAACTGGGCTTCTGTTTTAGTAAATTCTTTTACAGCCTCTCAAGCTATCTTGTGAATAAAAAGCCCAAATTATTCCTTCTCTCTCATCTATTTCAATTTTTTCTATAGTCCCATAACTGTCCTGTAAACGTATAGGACTACCAATTAACCAAATACCATGCCTTCTAAGCAAGGTTGGTATTGCTTTATAACCTTTGCATAGTTTTTTTCTCCTACGGCGAATGGAACGGCAGTTTATGTTTTTGCACAGCTTTTTTCCCAATTCAGGAGAGATTATATTCATTTCAATCAACAGACCTATGTATTCTAAGATTGTAAGTACTCCTACACTACTAATATTTTCTTTTGAAATTCTTCCATAGCGCGCCAGAACCGTCGCTATTATTAAAATCCCTCCAAGGTTTGGTGGGATTCTTGGATAATTTGCTTTCCTAAAAATTTCCTTTACATAGAAGGTATCTTCACAGGGCTCTATTTTTTTAAGTATATAATACAAACCATTATAATCTAGAGGGATAATTCCTTTTCTAATACATTTTTCTTGGTACTCTCTGTATAACTCAGGAATATTAATTATTTTTTTTATTTTCTAATATTGCTTCAAGCGTTTCTTGGAGTAAGTAATATCTTCTTTCTGGTTCTGCCAGTGTTTTTATTAACATTGCTATACTCACTTTTATCACTTAACGGAGGTCCTATTGAACATGCTCAAAATTAAACCATGGTTCTTAAAGTTAAAAATTTTCACCTACTCGGCCTTTATCCGAATTCTGGAGCGGCCTTCCACAAAAATAATTCGAAATATGAACCTTTCCAAAGAATTCTAAGAGTAGAGTAGACAATGTCTTAAATACAAAAAGCCACTCCAGAGGGTCTACTAGCTACTTCAGAAATGATATGGCTTTTTCTTCTATGTAAGAGCTAGTAAGGGAAGAATAATCAGAAAAGAAAATTTAAAAGGTTTCCAATACTTAAGACTTGTGGAAGAGTGGAGAAGATGGTTTGAAGATGCGGAATATGATCTGGAAGCCGCAAAAGATAGCTTAAGAATGAAAAGATATAATTGGGCATGCTTTCAGGCTCAACAAGCCTCTGAGAAAGCCCTTAAGGCTGTATTGATAAAGCATGGAAAAAGGGCAATATTAACTCATTCTATAAGAGATTTAATAGAGGAATGTGAAAGGTTTATCCCCTCTCTTAAATCTTTTGAAAGGGAAGTTTATCTCTTAGACGCAATGTACATAGCATCGAGATATCCTAATGGAATAATTTCAAATCTCCCCCCATCAAAATATTTTACAAAAGAGGATGCTGAATTATGCATAAAATTGTCAGAATCGATATTGAAAGAAGTAAGGAAATATTTGATGAAATAAAAAAATTCGCGAAGAAATTGAAGAAAATGGGAGCAAAAGAAGTATACTTATTTGGATCTTTTGCAAGAGGAGATTTTCATGAAGGTTCTGATATAGATCTTCTCATAATCTGGGATCTAAAGATGAGGGCTATTGAAAGAATCGCATACGTCCTTTCTCTTACAAAATTACCGATAGAACCAATAGTATTGACAGAGGAAGAATTTGAGAAAGCAAAGAAATTGAGCTTTTATAAAGAAATTCTCAAATACGCTAAAAAATTATAAAGACCGCCACTCCAGAACTTTTTAGTAATTCATTTTCTGGAGCGGAAGAATTAAATTGAGTTCTCTATTACTTCAATAATTTTTGTTTTTATGGAATTTGGAATTGCCAATTTTATTTCTTTCTTTCTTCCATATTTACCAAAGCTTACAGTTCTTGCATTTATTACTCCAAACATGTCCCATTCAGAAATAAGATCCGATGCCCTTCTTTGAGAGATGGGTCTAATCTTGAATTTTTCAGTTATTCTCTCATATTCATCGTAAACATCCCCTACTTCTATAGGTTCTCCCTTCTTTTCTATCGCATTTATTATTGCCAATAAAATTAGCTTAGACTGAATTGGCTGGACTTTCACAATTTCTATTATCCTATCCCGCTCCAGTTTCTCCAATGCTTTATCGACATCCTGCTCCAGAACCTTGCTTCTTCCTTCTCTCTCTGCAATCTCCCCAGCAACCCTAAGTAGGTCTAATGCTTTCCTGGCATCTCCATGCTCCCTTGCAGCATATGCGGCGCATTTTGATATTACAGCATCCGAAATAGCCTCTGGCTCAAATGCTAGCTTTGCTCTTTGCCAAAGAATGTCTCTTAATTGATTAGCATCATAAGGGGGAAATATTACTTCCTCCTCTCCTAAAGAGCTCTTTACTCTAGGATCTAGGTTTTCCACAAATACAATGTCATTTGAAATTCCAACTATAGATACCTTGGCCCGCTCCAGGTTTTCATTGATCCTTGTAAAGTTATAAAGAATATTATCACCAGTCTTTTTTACAAGCTCATCAATCTCATCAAAAATTAGTATTGCAAGCCTCTCTTTCTCATCAAGTATAGAAAAAAGATTCCTATAAAGTTCGTAGGTAGGGATACCAAGCAATGGAGCCCTTTTACCAAAGCATCTTATTAAATGAGCGAGTAATCTGTACTCAGTATCTGCAACTTTCTTCATTTTACAGTTTACGTAGATAATATCAAGAGGTACGTTATCTTCTTTTGCCACTTTTTCCATTTCTTTTGTAACATACTTTATAACAAGAGTCTTCCCAGTTCCAGGCTTCCCATAAATAAAAAGATTGCTTGGCCGCTCCAGTCTTAGCGCTGGAGAGAGTATTTCAGCAATTGCCTTTATTTGTTCATCCCTATGCATTATTTTATCAGGAAAATATCTATCAGTTAGAACATCTTTGTTTCTAAATATCCTTTTTCCTTCTTTTGCTTGCTTAAAGAAGTCTGTAAGTTTCACAATATTAATAGCTATAATGGATTTAATTCTTTCTTATAAAAAACCTTTTATTTCATAATTTGAAATAGGAATTTTCTTGCCGCTCCAGGTTTTCCGGCATTTAAAGGCCTTGGGCGGTCTTAGAATATCTCAATTCATCCTTGCTTGTTGCCTTTATAAATTACTTATCCAGATTCTGGAGCGGATTTTACTACTTATAAATATTAAAATTTCCACTTGCAATTTTGTCTCTTGAAAGTAATAAAATTTCCAGTGGAAAACGAAATCAAATTAGGGAGATTATCTCTGAGCTCTTGCTTTTTTATTTAAAAAAGTAATTAACAAATAGTAACATCATATAAAAACCCTTTAAAAATATGAGGCACCCCTTCATTTCCTATGGAAACACTACTCGCGTATAGTATTGCAGGTCTTTAAATATTCATTTATAATTAGTAGTAAATAGTTCTATATATTACTATTTCCTTATTTTATATACATTTTCTGTTCCTTGCTTCTCAACACATTCCATTCTTTTCCACTGGAAACTAAGGGGTGGGGGGATATATAAAGGGCTTTAAATTGGTAATCACTCTTTAGTTTTGTCTATGATAAAGATTTCCATCGCGCTCCAGAAATGCTTTTAGTTAAGTAAACTTTTTAGGAGTAACAGTATATCTAGCTATGAAGATAGGCGTTGTTGGAACTTCTGGAGCGGGCAAGTCAACCATAGCGTCCCATTTGGCAAAAGTATTCAATCTCGAGCTCCTTAGATGTGGAGATTTTATTAAGAAGAAAAGCTTTGAATATGGATTTAATGATAAGGAGAAATTTTTTGAGTGGCTAGATTTCCTTAAAGAGAACCCCAGGATAGAGAGGGAAATTGATAAAGAACTTATAAAAATCTGCAAAGAAAAAGAGAGATTGGTAATAGACTCTTGGATTTTACCTTTTTTGCTTGAAAAGATTGATTTGATTATCTATGTTCATTGTAATCTGGAGCAGGCGGCAGAAAGAATTGCAAAAAGGGAAAGAATTCCTTTAAAAGACGCGTATGATTTTGTTCAAAGAAAAAACAACATAACCAGGGAAAGGTATATTTACCTTTATCACATAGATATTTTTGATATTCCCTCGCTCCAGATCGATTTTTATTTCAATACTTCTAGAGTAGGAAAGAAAAAAATGGTAAAAATAGCTGAAGAGATTGTGAGATATTGGTTCTTCTATGAATAACTTCATCATCTATAGTGAGGAAGTATCGGAGGAATTTGTAAGGAACATAGCTCCATGTTTAGGAGAAATAATAAGAAGCATTCGCTTTAACTCTTCTGTTAGAGTAGAAATTGTATCTGAAGAAGAATATTTTGCTAGGACAGAAAAATACAATCATCTCCTTTCCATATTAAACCCTAAAAAAGATATTCCAAGAGAAATAACATCTCTCTTTACTGGAGCGGCAATCTCTCCCAATTATATTTTTAGCGATAAAGGCAAAAAGAACAAGGGGATAACAATTCTTCTAGTTCCTCAAGGTAATAGTTACTTAGGAATTGGTGCTACTCTTCTTAATTTCACTTCCCTTCTCTACTTAGCCAAAGAAGGAAAAATTATTTTATCTGGAGAGAGCAAGGGGGAGGAAGAAAATACTTTAGACGCTGTTTTAGAATCTGTTTCTTTCCTATTGGGGGCAATTTTCTCTAAGGCCCTTCTTAGGAGTAAAGATCTCTTTTATTCTCTAAGGATCTTCAGGAAAATGCAAGATGAAATAAAAGAAATATCTTCTTTTAGTGAGGGCATAACGAACATCCCTTTACTTATAGTTGACTACATTTTATCCAGAGATTATCTAGATCTATCTCTTTCTCCTTTTAATCCCACATCTCTGCTGATTCAGGCAGCTCTTTCTAGAATAGAGAGGATATTTTTGCAAATGGGGATAGATGTTTCGTTCACATTCTTAGGTCCAGTAAAGGTGAGAGAGAATCTTAGCCTTTATTTTATTTGTCCTTCAGCCTACCTGTCCTTTCCTGAAAGATTTAACCCTTTTAAAGATCCAGACTTTTCCTCTTATTTATATAAATAAGGGATAGATATGATAGAACCAGGAAGGCTATGTATTAAAATAGCAGGTAGGGAAGCTGGTAGGGTTTGTGTTGTAGTCAAGGAAATAGATGATAAATTTGTGTTAATAGATGGTTTTGTAAAAAGGAGAAGATGTAATAGAAAACATTTAGAACCTCTTCCTTACAAAATAAACGTAAAGGAGGATGAATCCTCTGAAACTATTCGAGAGAAAATTCTAAAAATAACAAAAGGGAGAAAAGTTTTAAGAGAATTTGGGAGATAGTCAGCACTTAAGATCTTCATCACACTTCAGATCAATCTTTCATCATACTTTCTTTAGCAAAGGTATTATACATAACAATGCTTCCTAAGAAATTGGCAAGGATGGCTATTGTAAACATCCATCTGAAACTCAAGGTAATTAGACCTACTATATAGATAAATAACTCTCCGAATCTTCCAAACAACTCTCTCCAGAAAAAAGTATTAGAAAGAGTTTTATCTTCTTTAGATCTGAGACAGATGCTTCCAAAGTATATTGGCCAGAAAAAACACCGTACACATCTTGAAATAAGATAATTTAAATTACAAATGAAAGGTGAATTTGATATCATTAGAAAAGACTCTGGATAGGATAGAGAAAAGGAGATCGTTCGTATTATTCTGTTTTTTTCTAATTTAAGAAAGGGGAGTATTAGGTATGAAATAACTGAACTAAGGAGAGAGGCTGCGGAGAAGATAATACCTGTTTTCATCACACTCCCGGTTAGTTGATAAACAAATATTGGGAGAATCCTAGGAATTGACCATACCGCTCCCTCTAAAATAAAAAGAGAGTGACGCTTCTTTGGCATCTTTATTTCAAAAATAATTTTTTCTGAAAGGTAACTTTTGTATTTTGTACTAAGGAAAAGCGCAAAAAAGAAAATAAAAGATGTAAGAAAGATATAAAAACCCATTATTCCATAAACTTTGATAAAGATTGCCGTTAAAACAGGGAAAAAAGTATTTATACATGTAGAAATCAAAAGAAGGAAAGAGACGTTCTTAGTAATTTTCTCTTTCCCATATTTTGCCAAGGAAGTATGAAAGGGAAGATAGTATAGAGAAAGAGAAATTCCTGTTAGGAAGGGTATAAAAAATAAAACCATTAGTGTATTCTTCTTAACCAAAGGAGAGGCTATTACTGCGATAAACATTAATAGAAAATAAAGGAAGTAAGAGAACAAAACCTTCCTTCTGGAAATATACCAAGCTAAGAAAGGAGAAAAGATTGGAAAAATAGAGTAGGAAAGCATTAAGAATAATAGAGAACAGCCTAACCCGCATTTTTGAAAAAGTATAACAGGAAAGAAAATTACAAAACTCGCCCAAAGAACAGATCTGAGGAGTTCTAAATGGTATATAGTCTCTAGTTTTTTAGTTACTCCGATTCTCATATCTCTTTATGTCAGAAATATTGGTAAAAAAAGAAGCCGAAACAAATCCAGAATGGGGAAAAGACCCATATGAGAGATCTATCTCTGAGTTGCTAGAATGCTCCTTAATAAATTTAGATAAACCAAGAGGACCTACCTCTCACCAAGTTTGTTATTGGATAAAGAAAATTCTGGGGGTTAACAAAGTAGGACATGGTGGAACCTTAGATCCCAAAGTTACAGGAGTATTGCCTGTAGGAGTAAATAAAGGGACAAAGGTCTTACAAGCTTTTCTTTATGGAAGAAAGACTTATGTTGCTTTAATGCATGTTCATTCAGACTTTAAAGAAGAAAAACTCTTTAAAACAATCAAGAAATTTGAGGGCCCGATAATTCAGGTTCCACCACTTAAGTCAGCTGTAAAAAGGAGGCCAAGGAGAAAATGGGTATACAAAATAAAAGTATTGGAGGTGGATGGGAGAGATGTTCTTTTGGAGATAGAATGTGAGGCAGGGGTATATATTAGAAAATTGATTTGGGACATGGGGAAGGAGATGGGGACAAGAGCCCATATGCAGGAATTAAGAAGGATAAGATCAGGACCTTTTTCCGAGGAGGATTCTGTAATATTACAAGATATCGCCGATGCTTTCATGGTGTGGAAAGAAACAGGAAATGAGAAATATTTAAGAAAAATATTATTACCTATTGAGGCTGGAGTGGAGCATCTTAAAAAGATATGGGTACTGGACTCTTGTGTTGATGCAATCTGCCATGGTGCGTCTCTTAAAGCGCCTGGAGTGGCTAAATTGAGTTCAGATATACAACCCGATGATTTTGTTGCTATAATGACACTGAAAAATGAATTAATTGGATTTGGTAGAGCGCTTATGAATTCTCAAGAGATACTCGAGAAAAAAAGAGGAATTGTGGCCAAAATAGAGAGGGTCATTATGGAAAGAGGTAGATATCCTCCTTTGTGGAAGAAAAGCAAGTTTTAATATCTAAGCCTGAGTCTTAAATATGAGAAAAATCCTAGCTTTCATATTCCCTTTGGCGTTTTCCCTGACCATAACATTTTATCCAATCAAAAACGTTGTGGAAGTTGGAGATAAAGCAATATTTCAGGTGCTGATTACGAACAATGAGAACAAAACTTACAATATTAATATTTACGGTCCAGATATTTCTCCCACTTCTTTTACTGTTTCGCCTTTTGCAACTCTAGAAAAGAAGGTAGAAGTTACATGTAAAGTAGGGCATAGCTATCGTACTCCTTTATATGTCCGTTACAATTCTCATGAAAAGATGTTCCTTCTCCCTATCATCGGCAAACCAAAAAGAGTCGTAGTTCCCAAATGTGAGTTAAGATATGTTCAAGACAAAAATGTGGTTGTATTAAAACCAATTTGTAATTACAGGATAAAAAAATTCAGTATCCAAATGGGAACAATGGTACTCTTTGGAAAAGAAAGCCTAAAACTGGAAAATTTGATTGCCGGTGACTACCCAATTTTAATGAAAGTGGAGTTTGAAAACTATCCTTTCCCCTTCTATTCCTCTTACGCAATAGAGGTAAAGGAATACAAAGAAGTTGTTAAAAAAGTTATCAAAAAAGATTATTTCTTTTTTAGATACTATATTATAGAAATAGACAACAGAGGAAATGTTCCGTTTGTAGATTCTTTAGAAATAAAGAAGAAAGGGTTTGTAATAAAAGGTGGAAAAAATGTTGGTGAATATGCCCAGATACCTGTTGAGGTCCAGGCGTTTTCCAGAAAAAAATATTCGTTTGTGGTGTTGGATATAGGAAATACTATCCTAACTCTTCTAGTTGTGGGCTTAGTATTATATGCCTTCTATCCGCCGGTTATCAAAGTCTTTAAGGAGTATTTCTATTATTCAAAAGAAGGAAAAACTTATGTACATGTGAACATAAAGCTCAAAGCTTTGAAGGATCTTGATGACATAAGGCTTATAGATGAAATCCCTTCTTTTGCAAAAATAGAAAAATATGAAGTACTGGAACCAAAAAGACAAAATTCTTTCTTAATTTGGGACATAGGAAAAATGGAAGCTGGAGAAGAGCTCTATTTAGGATATACAATAACCTTCAGTTTTGAGGTATTAAAAGGAAAGATTGTTCTTCCAAAACCGACTCTGATTATAGGCAAAAGAAAATTTGTCGGAAAAATAAAAATAAGGGTTAAAAAATAGTATAGTATGGAGTGGGATTGGGATTTAGAAGAGGAATTTTGGGATATAGACGAATTTTTGCGATTGTTTAGGAGAAGAATGGAAAAGATGTTAAGAGGAATTGAAAGAATGACCAAAGCGTTTCTGAGGGAAATACCTACAGTTGGCATCGAGACAATAAGAAGGATAAGGGTACCAAGGGTCGATGTGGGGGAAATTGGAGATGAACTCGTAGTTAGAGCAGAATTGCCCGGAGTAAAAAAGGAGGACATTGATCTAAGAATTTACTCAAACAGGATAGATATAAAAGCAAGATGTAAGGAAGAAATGGAAATAAAAGAAGAAGATTTTTATAGAAAAGAAAGAATTGCAAAGTCATTTAGGAGGGTAATTCCATTGCCTGTAGAAATAGATCCGGCTACAGCAAGGGCGAAGTATGAAAATGGGATTCTTGAAATAAGAGCAAAAAAGAAAATTAGAGAGGAAGAAGGAAGAAAACTGGAGATAGAGTAGTTTTTTATTCTTCTTCCTCTTCTTCTTCAAAAGCTTCTTCTTCCTCTTCTGCCATTAAATCTTCTAAAAGCTCGCTAGCGTACTCAGAACCTAAATTAGCTAATTCATTCAGGAGATCTATTGCCTCGTCTTTTGTAATGACTTCATTATCGTATGCGTCCATTACTTCATCAACAAGTTCTTCCAATTCCTCTTCACTTACTTCCTTTTTTCCTTTTAACTCCTCTATTTTTTCCTTCAAGTCCTTAGGCATATACTTCTCCCTACCCTTTAAATAATTATCCTTTAAATATAAGGAAAGATAAGGTCTAGAGAGATTACTCTTATGCCCCCTCTCCAGAGGTTTATATTTGTAACTGGAGGGGTAATTTCTGGAGTAGGAAAGGGGACCGTAACAGCAAGCATAGCAAGAATCTTAAAGGAAGCAGGTTTTAAGATCGGAGTAATGAAGTTTGACGGATATTTGAATGTAGATGCCGGGACTCTTAATCCTTATGAACATGGGGAGGTTTATGTCCTTGATGATGGGACCGAGTGTGATGAGGACCTAGGACACTATGAAAGAATGTTAAATGAAAATCTCTCTGGTAAAATTTCTTATTTGACTGGAGGAAAGGTTTTACTGAGCATACTTGAAAGGGAAAGAAAGGGGGAGTATCTTGGAAAAACAGTGCAGTTTATTCCTCATGTCGTAAGATGGGTGATTGATCATTTACAGGAAGTCTCAAAAAATTTTGAAATATTTCTTGTAGAAGTAGGAGGAAGTGTTGGAGATTGGGAAAATTGGTATATGATTGAAGCAGCAAGAAGGATGAAGAATAGTGAAGATTATAGAGTTTGCATAATTCATGTGGGGTACGTTTTTGTTCCTCCGTTCCTTAAAGAACCAAAGACTAGGCCTCTCCAGAGAAGTGTTTCCCAAATTAGAAGTTTGGGTCTAAATCCTGATATATTGGTTGTAAGGTCTGATATCATTCTTCCTCCATATATTATAGAGAAAATAAGGGTTAGGTGCGGAATAAAGAATGTTTTTCAGGTCCCTACATATGACATTTACTATAAAGTTCCAATTGTTCTAAGTAGACAAGGAATATTGGAGCCCATTCTTCAGATACTTGATTTAGAAAAAAGAAAAGATGGGAAACTTGATAATTTTATATCTTTCTGTAAGCTATGGAGCAATTGTAAAAGGAGCGTAAAAATTGCGATAATTGGGAAGTATACTCGTGTTCCAGATGCTTATCTTAGTATCATTGAGGCTCTAAAACATACCACATTAAAACTTGGATATAAGCCAGACATTACGCTGATAGAAGCCACAGATTATGAGAACAAAGAAATAAAGGAATTTCCCTATGATGGTTGCATAATTCCAGGGGGATTTGGAAAAAGGGCTGCGGAAGGAAAGATGAGATTTATCGAGTACTGCAGGAAGAATAAAATACCCGTCCTCGGCTTGTGCTGGGGTCTTCAATTAATGGCTATAGAATATGCAAGGAACGTTTGCGGTATGGAGCGGGCAAATACCACAGAAATTGATCCAGAGACTCCTCATCCAGTAGTTGATCTTATGCCCGAGCAAAGGGATATTGACAAACTAGGAGGAACAATGAGATTAGGGTCGATGCCGGTAAGAATAGTTCCTAATACACTTTTACATAAAATATACCAAAAAGAGCTTGTTTATGAAAGACACAGGCATAGATGGGAAGTAAATCCAAAATATTTTGACATCCTAAGAGAAAATGGTCTAGTTTTTTCTGCTTGGAGCGAAGATGGAAAAAGAGTTGAGGCAATAGAGTTAGGGAACCATCCCTTCTTCTTGGGGGTTCAATTCCATCCTGAGTTTAAATCAAGGCCGGAAAACCCTCATCCAATTTTTGTAGCATTTGCAAAAGCATGTATTGAATATTCTCAGCACCGTTAAGCTTCATCATTTCTCAGATGCTGCAGGACTCATCATAATTATATCTTTCTTTCCAAGTATTTTACTTATTTTTTCTGTGATTTCCCTTACATTATTTAAGCTAAGATTAAGCAAGCAATGCAGTATCTTTTCTTTTTCATTCCTTCCAATCTTTACTTTATATTCTTCCTCAACCTTCCGAACAACTCTTAGGCTAAATAGGTCAGCAAAATGGCCAGCAACAATCTCTCTTGATAATCTATCCTTATCAGCTTTTCCTTGCAAAACATGGCAAACTTCATGTAACAACTTCCAAAGAATTCTTTCTTTAGTCCAAACTCCTATTTCTAGAAAAACCTTCTTGCCTTTACATCTCCCACAGACCCAATTCCTGCAAATTTCCCTTATTGGTGGGCAAATATAGATTTTTATCTTTTCTTGCTCTATTATTTTCCTAACTTCTTTAGGAAGTTCACTGTATACCTCCTCAAGAATGTTTTCTTTTATTTCAAATTTTACATCCTCTTCTATAACCTTAAACCACCTCTTCATGTCTCTTTTATTTTCCTCTATTGCCTTTTTATCAAAAATAAATATCCTTGCAAAAACCTTCACCATGCTTTCCTAAGAAACTCTTTAGAAATATAGCCCCGCGGGGATTCGAACCCCGGTCTCCGGGTCCAGAGCCCGGCATCCTAGGCCGCTAGACTACGGGGCTATATTTTATCCCAAACTAACTTCGTTCATTTATATATTTGTCACCCCATAAGAGTGATATATGTATTTGGAGCCTTCCCAAATAGCTAAGGTAAGAGAAATTGCTGAGAAGGTATATTCTCAAAGAAGAAGTGAACTTAAAATTGACAAAGAAATTTTTATAGAATTTTCCATCAATTTGGTGGGTATCTTTTACAAAATGATAAATGGAAAGACCCCAAATCCTCCCGAAATGGAAGCGTTGGTTAATAGCTTAGGATTGAGTGTGCTTCACATATGCTCTGCCATTCCTTCCTATGTACTTCTTAATGAGAGGGGTTTTTCTATTGGAAGTACGGATCTGGTAGAAAATTTATTCCTCATCCTTCATCCTTTCTCTCTTTATAAGCTCTGTGAGAAAGGATGGGGAAAAGATGAAGGATGGAAACCGATAGGAAATAGACTAGAGGAAATATTGAATATATTGTCTGAGGAGGGGGTTGAGGTAATACCTGCGATCTTTGTTGGGGCAGCACCTGGAAGAAGGCCTGGTTATCTTCCGCTTTGTTTCGTAAAAAAGGGATCTGAAAGTGAAAGATATATATTGTCTAAGCTTGGTTTCATAAAACTGCAAGATTACTTAGAAGCCCATGAAGAAGCCGAGCCAGCCAAATTTCTGGGTCCTAGGATTCTAAGAAAAGATATTCCATACAATAGTTATCTACCTAGGTCTCTTGGAGACTGGATAGATTTGCTATTCTCTTTCGCAAGACACGTCTCTGTTCTTGGTGAAGATGCTGTCGAAGCTATTTTTGTAGTTTTTTATGAATCCTTGGAAAAAATTTATCCTTCAGCTAAGGAAAAAATATCAGCACCCTATACTTGAAATGAATTAGTTTGAACAAAACTATTCCTCAATTCCTATGAATGGAATAAAATTGTAAGGCTAAATAATTGACATGGATTATCAAAAGCTTGGCCTTAAGGTAGGATTCGAAATACATCAACAATTAGATACCGGGAAACTATTTTGTAGGTGCCCATCCAGAATAGTTAAGGATAGGAAGCCAGATCTGGTAATAAAAAGGCTATTTAGGGCTGTACCTGGAGAGCTAAGAGAAATTGATATTGCAGCCTTATTTGAGGAGACAAGGGCTAGAGAAGTTATTTATTATTGCTGGGATGAGGTTGATTGCTTGGTAGATATTGATGAAGAGCCTCCACACGAGGCTGATAAGGACGCTCTATTGGAAGCTTTAAGAATTGCTTTGGCCATGCATTGTGAGATCCCTGAAATATTATGTGTAATGAGGAAGACGATAGTTGATGGATCTGTTCCTTCTGGTTTCCAAAGAACAATATTAATTGGAATGAATGGTTGGATTGAGGTAAATGGAAAGAAAATTCCTATAGGGACTATTTGTCTTGAGGAAGATTCTGGAAGGAAAATTAAGGAGGAAGGGGAGAGAGTATATTTTGCCCTAGACAGATTAGGAATTCCTTTAGTTGAGATAAGGACAGACCCGGTAATCCAAGATCCGGAGGAGGCTAGAAAAGTTGCTGAGTATATTGGGCTGTTCCTTAGAAGCTTTAGAGTTAAGCGGGGAATTGGGACCATAAGGCAGGATGTTAATGTTTCAATTGAGGGAGGAGCAAGAGTTGAAATAAAGGGGGTACAAGATCTAGGACTAATTCCAAAAATAGTAGAATATGAGGTAATACGGCAGCTTTCTTTATTAAAGCTAAAAAATGGGCTGCTCCAGAGAGGATTAACTAAGGAGGAGATAAGAAAGGAAGAAATAAAAGATATTACTTCGCTGCTCCAGAAATGGGAGGATAAATTCTCAAAGAGACTTTTAAAAGAAGGGAAAATACTTGCAATAAAAGTTCCTAAGTTTAGAGGTTTATTCAATTTTGAAATACAGCCTGGAAAAAGATTTGGGAGAGAATTAGCAGATATCGTAGTAGCTTTTGGATTAAAAGGATTAATTCATTCAGATGAGGCTGAAAAATATTTCGCTCCAGAAAAAGTTAAGGAAATAAAAGAGAAATTATTTTGTTCTGATCAGGATGGATTTATTTTAATTGCCGGTCCAGAAGAAAGAGTTAAAAGATGCTTTCTAATTCTAAAAGAAAGGCTATGTCAATGCCTGGAGGGAGTACCAAAAGAAGTAAGAAAAGCAAACCCAGATGGAACAACAACTTTTTTAAGACCATTGCCTGGAGCGGCAAGGATGTATCCTGAAACCGATTTACCTCCAATAGATCCAGCTGAATTAATTGAAATAGCAAAAGTAAGCATTCCAGAACCAATATTTGAAAAAATAAAAAGAATGGCGAGTGAATATGGAGTTAGGGAAGAAATAATAAAAGCACTAATTAGCAAAGATAGGGA
Organism: Candidatus Woesearchaeota archaeon; assembly: GCA_964471255.1. Classification (GTDB taxonomy): domain Archaea; phylum Nanobdellota; class Nanobdellia; order CAYMVK01; family CAYYFB01; genus CAYYFB01. Next base: position 151,829 of record CAYYFB010000002.1, on the reverse strand, counting down.
GGGAGTTTTTGAAGAGTTGGTAAGCATTTCTGGAGAGGATCCAAACCTAATTGCCCAATTGCTTTTATCTATAGATACCCTTGTAAAGAAAGATTTTGGAAAATTTGAATTTGATGAGAAAATATTTATAAAAACATTTTCCCTTTTCTCCGCTGGAAAAATATCTAAAGACAATTTTTACAAGGCTTATTGGATGTTAATTAATGGAAAGAGTGAAGACGAAGTAATAAAAGAACTTGGAAAAATACCTTTAGAAAAAATTAAAGGAGAAATTGAGGAGCTAATTAAGAAATACGGAAAGGATCAGATAAACAAGATAATAGGGGAACTGATAAGAAAGTATGGAAAAAGGATTGATGGTAGGGAAATATTTAAATATATAGGGAGTTTGAAATGATTATTAGGTGAGAAAAATCGGGCCCAGGATTTACTGTTCAGAAATCCCCTTTCATGAAGGTAGTGAGGTAGAGCTAATAGGATGGATAAGAAGTAAAAGAATTCTAGGAAAAATTGTTTTTCTAGTTTTGAGAGATAGTTCTGGAGCCTGTCAACTAGTTTTTAAAGATAAGCTTGCAGAAAGGATAAAGAAAATCAGGGATGAATCATTAATTAGAGTTAAAGGAAAGGTCGTAAGGAGAAAGGCTCCAAATCCTGCAATGAAAACTGGACATCATGAAGTTTTAGTGAATGAGTTTGAAGTAATAGCAGAAAGTCAGCCCTTACCTATTGATATTTACAATCCAAATACTTCCCTAGCAAAGAGACTAGATTATAGGTTTCTTGATTTAAGAAATAGAAGAAATTTCCTTATTTTTAAATTAAGATCAGAAGTCCTGAGGACAATGAGAGATTGGTTTTATGAGAATGATTTTATTGAAATAAATCCCTCATCAATAACGCTTGAAGCTCCAGAAGGAGGGGCGGAAGTATTTCCAATTGTTTATTTTGATAAGGAAGCTTACCTAACTCAAAGCCCCCAGTTATTTAAACAGTATGCAATAGCCTGTGGATTTGAAAAAGTTTTCATAACCGCTCCAGTCTGGAGGGCGGAACCCCATTTTACCACAAGACATTTATGCGAATTCTATGGAATTGATGCAGAAATAGCTTTTATCAAAGATCATAGGGACATAGAGAAGATAATTGAGGATTGGTTAAAATATACGATAGAAAATCTAGAGAATAATGAGACTATAAAGGAGCTAGATATCAAACTGCCCGCTCCAGTTTTCGAAAGAATTACAGTAAGGGATGCTCATAAGTTAATAAAAAAAGAGTATGGGAAGGAGGCTGAGGAAGAACTAGATATAAGTTGGGAAGAAGAAAAATTGCTTGGGAACTACTTCTGGTTGAAAGGAATCCCATTTGTCTTTGTTGAAGAATATGGATGGAAGCATAAGCCATTTTATCATATGAGAAAAGAGTCTGATCCTTCAGTAACAAAAGGATTTGACTTACTATTCCTTGGGCTTGAAATAATTACTGGATCCCAAAGAGAGCATAGATATGAAAAACTTCTGGAGCAGGCGAAGGAGAAAGGGGTTAGTATTGAAAAAATTGACTGGTATTTAGAGGCCTTTAAATATGGAATGCCACCCCATGGAGGATTTGGTTTTGGATTGGATAGATTTATGATGCAATTAGTTGGAACTACAAACATTAGGGAGGTAGTGATGTTTCCAAGGGATCCGGAGCGCGTGAAACCATGAGAGAAGAAATAAAGCTTCTTCTGGAGCGGGGGAAATATTTCTTTGAGCTAGCTAAGAAAAGCGAAAAGGATAAACAATATGAAATGGCAATGTTCTGTTTAGAACAGGCAATTCAGCTCATAGTTAAGGCAAAACTCCTTGATCTTACAGGATTTTTCGAGAAAACTCATAAACTCTCAAAACTTCTGCATGATCTATCAAAAGTCATGAAGAAGAGAGATATAAAAGAAGTAGTTAGTCAGTATAAAAGAACAATTGCAGAACTGGAACGCGCATATATTTCAAGCAGATACCTCCCAGAAACTTTTGATAAAGAAAGCGTTGAGAAAGCTAAGGAATTATATCAAAAATTGATTGGATTGTTATGGAAATCTTAAGAGCAAGATATGAAGAAAATAAGAAATACTTTGAAAATCCTTTGAAATATTTAAGAGGAGTTAAAAAGATTTTAAAAAAGAATGGGATAAAGGAATTTAGAATTTTTCTGTTTGGAAGCATAGTTAGAGGAGATTATTCCATAGGCTTAAGCGATATAGATGTCCTAATTGTTTCGGATAAATTCAAGGACAAGGAATTAAGGAGAAAGGTATATTTGGAACTTGGAGAAAAATATTTTGCAAAACCATTTGAATTTCATCTGGCCACTCCAGAACAATTCAATTCATTTTATTCAAAAATGGTAGGAAAAGATATAAGGGAAATTAGGCTTTAAGCCGTGTGCCATGGAACAGGAGATAGCTCACAAGCACAAGCTGAGAAAAATATTTAGGGAGGAGGGATAAGACTTGAGAGTTCTGATTACTAAACACTTTCAGGAAAGAATATCAAAGATAAAAGACAGAAAACAGTTAGCAATATTGTTGAAAAAAATCAAGAAGATAAAAGAGGTAGGGGTTAGGGGGATGAAGAGGCTTCTTAAGGCTGGCAACTATATTCTGTTAGAGGAGAAAGTGCATAGACCACCTTACAGACTGTATGCCGTGCTTGACACAAAAAGGAAAATACTTTACATAGTAGATTGGGTACACAAGAAAAAGCAAGAGAAAGTTATTGAGAAAATCTCAAGTCTATTATATAAAGATCTTTTGGAGCTACTTTCTAAGTAAACTCTTTTCAATGTATTTACAAAATTCATCTATCTCTATTAATTCTCCTTTTGATTCCTCTATCTCCTTAATGTACTTCATAAACAATAATATATAGTATATATCCCTTGCTAGTCTATTACAGATATTTTTTATTAGTTCCTCTGATGCTTTTTCTAATTCAATGGTAAGGGTCTTTTTCATACTGTTTATCAATCTTTGTATAAAGAAGTTTATAAACAGCTCTTTGCATTTGAGAATACAGCCCTTTTCTGTTAAGGCTTAATTGATATTTTCATGTAGTTCATTATTTCTTGTCAAATTAATGAAGAGTTTCATTAGAAATGATAATAACATTAGCTAAGTCATATCACCGCAAGTGCAAAGACTTTCTTCTATGAATTTTAACAATTCCTCTAAAGACTCCTTATCATAGGCGCTAATAAAAATAGGCCTTTGGTAAATATAGAAATCTTGAAGTAATTTTCTTAAATCTTCAAGTATATTTCCAAGCATACCTTCTTCTTTCGGTATATCCTCTCCTAAACACCAACCGGTTAGCAAATCAAGTTCATCTTCTGTTAGCAGATCTGCCTTACTAAAAACTCTAAGCAAAGGAAAATCAAATTTGAAAAAGAGAACCATAAAAAGCAAGTGATCCATTAAAAAGTTTTTCCACTCTAAATCTCTCTTTGAATCCATTAAATAAAGCCCAACTTTTCTTCCTTTTATGAATTCAAAGTCATAGAGATAATAAACCTCAAATTGACCTGGCATATCTACCCAAACATAATCAGGTTCATCATTTATTTCAAAGTTTTCTGAAATCTCAGAGAAAGCCTGAATAAATGCTGAGTTTGGCCCCAATCCATATCCTTCCATTATATGCTCTATCCTTACTTTGTCCCTAACATTAATATCTGGAATATAAGGCAAAACTCGCGCTCCAGGGTCTAGATTTATTTTCTTTCCTTTCATTTTTGAGATTAAAGTGGACTTTCCAGATCCTGCTAATCCAAAGACCATTATAATCATAAAATACCTTTTAGTCTGAAGAAAAGATAAACCAAGCCAGAAAGTAAAAATGAAATTCCTAGGAGAATATAAAAGGCAGAGGGGTTGAGCTGGAGCGGGAGTAGAACATTCATTCCATAGATTGTGCTAACAAGGGTTGGAATTGTCAATACTATAGTAACTGCAGTAAGAACCCTCATTATTTGGCTAATGTTATTTGAAATAATTGATGCGGATGTTCCAATCATCCCAGACAGGACATTTAACCTAACCTCAGCTAGAGAAATTGCTTGTTCAAATTCCTCGATTATATCCGTTATTTTCCCATTAAGCAGTTCTGGAGCGCTCTCTTCTATTTTCCTAATTATCCCTAAATTTGATTTTATGGAAGTCAGGATATAGGTTAATGCCTTATTAATTAGAAATAGATCAAATAGTCTTTCATTTGTAGTGGTTGTTCTTATAGATTCTTGAATCTCATACATTTTCCTTCCTAATTCTTCTATAAGCTTTGAATATTCCTTTGCTACCCGCTCCAGAAAATTGGGCAGGAAGAAATCTATATTGGAGGGCAAGTAATCCTTCCCTATTTCTTTAAAATAGCTAATGAGAACAACTTGCCTATCCTTTAATAATATCCCCAAAGGTCTTGTTTCTACTTCTCTATTAGTTTTAACAGGTACTATAAACACGCAAAAGGAATATCCCTTTTCCTTTTCAAAGCTAGGCAGTTCGTAAGGATCCTGGAGGGAAACTATTTCATCCTTTGATATTTTATATTCTCTAGAAATTTCCTCTACCTCTTTTTCATTAGGCTTAAAATAGAAAAGTATAGAGGTAGGAAGAGGTTCGGTTACTTCTACTAGCTTTCCTTCATGTGGTTTAAAAATCTTCTTCATAATAGTTATTAGATCCTAGAGATATTCTCTAAGTCTTTTTGGTAAATCACTTTCTATTACTATCATAATTATGAGACATATAGTTTTAGAAGGAGAAAAAGTTTGTTTAGCCACTCCAGAACGCAAGGATATAAAGAAGATTTATGAATATTATGGGAAATGGGAGTTAAGAAGACATTTAGGAGAGCCAAGATCAAATTTCCCAGTATTTTATGAAGATGAGGAGAAATTTTATGAAGAGATTATTGAAAACAAAAATAGGAAGGAGGAAATAATATTGGCCATAATTGAAAAAGAATCGAATGAACTGGTTGGTTTAATAGGGCTTTACGGGATAAGATGGGTCTCCAGGAGCGCTGAAATAGAGTGTTGGATAGGGAAAGAATATTGGGGTAAAGGATATGCAACTGAGGCTGTTAGATTAATGTTAAAATACGCATTTGAATATCTCAACCTTAACAAGGTCTGGGCCGGGGTAATTGAGGGAAATAAGGCATCCATTAGAGTACTTGAGAAAAATGGATTTAAGTTGGTTGGGAGGATGCGGAAACATGAATGGGTTCCTGGAGCAGGCTACCAAGATAGTCTGGTTTTTGAGATACTTAGAGAGGAATATGAAAGCAAAGAATAGTTGATTACTTTTTAGGCAATTAATATGACTGGAGTGGCTTGAATTTTTTGATGAAAATTTTCAATAGCCATTTCGAAAATGTCCCGTTCCAGTATCCCAGGTGCTTAGGCCTTAATAAATCTTTGATATTGTAGTGTCAAAGGTTTTTAAATATATTGACAATACATTGTCAATATGTTAGAAGAGATGAATCCGTGGTGGTATAGTGACAAATGGGAAAGGGAAGATAATGATATAAAAAGCTGGGAGAAAAATGAGATTAGATGGATACCTAATTGGATTAATAATATCTCCTTAGAACCTTTTTCCCTTAATTTTGTAATAGGACCAAGGCAAGTTGGAAAAACAACAGGATTGAAGCTCCTAATAAAAAAATTGATAGAAAGTGGGTATGATCCAAAGAATATTTTCTATATAAATTGTGATCTATTTCCAACTCTAAAGGAGCTAAAGGAAGCGGTTGATTATTATCTTGATAAGGTTGATAGTGGGATATTAATACTAGATGAGGTAACATCTTTAGAATATTGGTGGAAAATAGTTAAGGGGTATATTGATCTTGGAAGATTTAATACTCATGTAATTATAGTTTCTGGATCCTCTTCTGTAAAGCTATTTAAATTTTACGAAGCCTTTCCTGGGCGTAGAGGAAAAGGAAGGAAAATAAATGTCCTTCCATTATCTTTTCCAGATTTCCTTGAAGTAAAAGGATATAAAAAGTATGGTTATGAGCTTAGAAAAGCATTTTCTGAATATTTAAATGTTGGAGGTTTTCCAAGGAGCATTAATAGGGACAAACAATTCTCAATCGATTTTTTCCTTAGCGTAGATAGGGAAATAACAAAAATTGGAAAGGATTTTAAATTAGCCAGAGAAATACTATATGAAGTAGCAAGAAAGGCTCCATCCGCACTATCTTATCATTCAATAGCTTCAGAATTAAGAATTAGCCATGTAACTGTTAGAGAATATTTAGGCCTAATGGAAGATTTGTTTATTTTGAAAATAATATATTTAAAAGAAGGACCTCACGTTATTTTTAGAAAAGAGAAGAAAGTAATGCTAAGAGATCCCTTTATAGCAAGATCTATATTTAGCTTGACCGGGTTAGAAGCCAGAGAGGAAATCTTACTGGAATGGGTAGTTCAGGAACATTTGCTTAGAAAGTTTGGAGAGATATATTATTATAAAAACAACTATGAAATAGATTGCATAGCCGGAGACTTAAGGATAGAAATAAAGAAAAAAGCAAAGAGGAAGCATTCATCAAAGGCTATGTTACTAGATAAAGATAGCATACCTGAGTTTCTCTTGAACTTATTTTCTGAGAAAAATCAAAAGGTAATTACCCGTTTCAGTTTTTAGGTAGCTTTATTCCATAAATATTCTGAGAAGCGAATGCTTTGCATCACATTCTTTCAGAATATTTAAGAACTTATCTAAAACGCTTGAACTTACTAAGAAACAGTCCTTCCAATCTTTCTAAATTTATCTTTCCCTATTTTTCCAGGGTATTTCTTTTTTCTGCTTTGTATCTTTTTATGTTTTCAAGCTTTATATAACAGTTGAAAAGGTCTTAGTAAATGTTGGTATATCTGTATCAACACTTTTGATACACTTGTCTCAATATAAATAAGCCTTTACATTTTCTTAATTTGTTAAGAAGCATAAAATCTGGAACTTTAGGAGAAGAACGAACATATTAAGGTAGAAACAATCAATTGCATAAGTTTTTGTAAAATAAAATTTAAGGAAGCCATTTACAGGGATAAAAATTGAGAAAAAAGAGATTAATTGCTAGTAATGGCCAAAAGGTATATGAGAAATTTTGAAAAGTAATTGTTATGAGAGCAATATCTCCAGTTATTTCTTCAATTCTAATCGTAATAATAATCATTTCGGTCTCAGTTACAACTTTCTATACCTTTTCTTCTATTATAAGAAAGGCTGCAGCGACGGGAAAAAAGAGTATAGAAAGAGGCTTAAAAGGGGTAATTCCGGAGGTGGAAATATTAGATATTTATGGGATAAACGAAAAGAAAGGATTGGTTTTATTCCTCCCTCTTGAAGAGGGATATGGAAATATAACCAGGGACTGGAGTGGGAATGGAAATGATGGAATTTTTTATGGGGGAAGTCCTAAATGATGGAAGTATCTTTGGGGCTAGGTGGGTAGATGGGAAGATAGGAAAAGCTTTACAGTTCGATGGAGTGGATGATTATGTTGAAATATCTCATAGTGATACTCTAAACCTACAGAACTTTACAATTGCAGCGTGGGTAAAAGCCAAAAGCAAACCTAGCGCTGCTCCTTACTGGGACTTTATCGCGTGGAAATGGCTCTCCTATGGTCTGGCAATTGATGAGTATGTCTACCCAAATAGATTTCTCATTGGATTTTATGACGGAGAAGGGTGGCATACTTTAGAAGGGGGCAAATTAACGGACGAATGGCAATTTGTAGTTGGAACATGGGATGGAACCTACCTGAAACTTTACATTAATGGTGAACTTGTAAAGCAAACGGATAAATTTGCGGGATATTCAGTAGCAGAAAGCACGGAGAGCCTATGGATAGGAGGGATGGCTGGAGAGGAGAGAACTGTTAATGGGATTATAGATGAAGTGAGGATATACAATAGAGCCCTAACAGAAGAAGAGATAAAAGCGATCTATGAAAACAATACGTTCATTCAAGATGGATTAATCGCTTTTTGGAGATTTGATGAGGGAAAAGGAAACATTGCACATGATTCACATCATATTGTTTATGAAAGCCATCAAGAAAGCTCAGGTTTTGGTAAAGCTTTGAGTTTTGATGGAGTAGATGATTATGTGGAAATCACAGAAGCAGTAGGTAAGCCTTTAAAAGATTTCACTCTTGTAACGTGGGTTAAAACAACTTACTCAGGCGAGCGTAGAATGATAGTTTCTGCAGGCAATGATTGGGATTATCATCTTGATATGAGACCTTGGGGAGCTGCAAGAGTTCAGTATTATGATGGGGCTAATTGGCATAGTGCAGAAAGCACGAGTTTGATAAATGATGGAAGATGGCATCATGTAGCTGGGACTTATGGCCTGATAAACGGTAAGCTTCTCTTAAGAATTTACGTTGATGGTATATTGGAAGAAGAAAAGGAAGTAACATCCTATCCACGTGATACTGGGCCAAGAGTTAGGGTTGGTGTATCTCAAGGAGCGCCTATAGATTTCTGGAACGGCACCATCGACGAAGTCCGCATCTACAACAGAGCTTTGAGCGAGGAAGAAATAAAACAAATCTATTTGGGTCCAATTAAAGTATCTCTAATTTCTGAAGAAACCATTCCTTTCAACGGTAGTTATTTTAAGCTCAAAGGCCTTTCTAGAGATTACTCTTGCTCCGGAAAGCTTATCTGTAATCATTCTTATATTGGTCCCATTGACCTCCAGGCAAATGTAATAACCGATATTTATATCCGTCCAAGAGTCTTTAATTGCGATTTGCTAGGATCCGGAGTCTACGAACTATGTCTGATAATCCAAGGAAGGGGGGTTTGCAAGCAATTTATAATTTCCTAACAAAGAGGAATTTTTCATCGTAATATGGACATTTTTTTGAATACTAATCCAGAGGAGCTTAAGTTAGGTATAAAGAGAATAGAGGCCCCAATTTTTGACCTATATACCCGCTTTCTTTGCATGGAATGCCCAGGCTATAATAAACACTATACTTGCCCTCCCTATACTCCCTTACCCTCTCAAGCTAGGGAAATCACAAGAAAATACAAATATTGCCACGTTATTTATCATTATTTTTCCTTATCTGAAATTTGGAAAAGTGTAAAGCACTTACCTCAGAAAGTTATAAAGCTAGTTTTAATGCATAGGATAATTAGTAGCAAAAAGAAAAAGATAGGATGGAAATTATTTAGAATATTTTCGAATAAAGGTCTTTTTCTAGGGATAGTTTCTCCTTGCAATTTATGTAGAAAATGTGCCTGCTTAGAGAGAAAGCCTTGCAGAAAACCAAGTCTGAAACATTACCCTCCAGAAAGTTGGGGAATTGACGTTTATACTACCTTAAAAGAAAATAAAATACCCTTTGAAGTTGTCCCTAGAAAATATTCAATTTCTGTTGCATTCCTCTTTACGAATAAAAAAATTAAGGAAAGGAAAATCCTTCCTCCAGCAAATGCTCTGGAAAAAGAGTACCTCTCATTGATTGAGAAACTTAGAAGCGAGAGAGAACTAATTTTAAGAAAGGTAAAATTTATTGGGGAAGAAGAGTTTGAAATATCTAAAACACATAATGATGACCTAATCCAATTTCTGGAAGAAAGAAGGCTTTATGGATTTAGGATTTATGATTTTAATCCAAGAAATGTACAAATTTTCAAAGACTTTTTTTATTCTAGAGGGATTTATGATAGGATTTCTATAGGCTCTCAATCCCTCTTTGATAGAAGATTCTTAAGGGCAAGATGCTTTAGCGAAAAGGAAATAGGAATAAAAATAAAATCAAAAAGATCAGCTAATCTTCATATATTAACAAAATTTCCTGAGATCGATAATCTCTTCCAGTAAGATCAAATTTCAGGCTAAAGGATAATTAGAGATAATTCTTAAAAAATTCGTGAAAGTAGTTGAACTCCCTCTCCATTATGGAAAAATCCCACCTTGGCTAATGAGTAGGATGATAAAATTAGCTAGGGAGATCTCTGAGATAATTATCTTAGAATTTGGGACAAAGAAGTTCCTAAAATTTTTAAGCGATCCAATTTGGTTCCAATCTTTCTCTTGTGTTTTGGGATTTGATTGGCATTCCTCAGGATCAACCACGGCAACTCTTTATGCATTAAAACAGGCGTTAAAGGGCATTGATGAGATTCAAGTATTTGGAGGAAAAGGAAAACATAGCTTGAAAACTTTGGAGGAAATAGATAAATCAAAATTAAGAGAAAAGGGAAAATTTAAGAAGATAAGCAGGTTATGTGCAAAAGTTGATAATGCCTTATTGCAAGATGGGTATTCGCTCTATATACATTCCTTAATAGTTGATGAAAAGGGGAACTGGGTCGTAGTCCAGCAAGGGATGAATCCAGTTAATCAATATGCGAGAAGATATCATTGGTCTATTTTTGATCTAAAGGATTGGTTTGAAGAACCCCATTCCAATATAATAGGATCTAAGAGAGAGGAATGGGTTATTGATCTTACTTCTAGGAAAAGCAGGGAAACTAGAAAAACAATTTATGATCTAGCTACTGAGGACCCAAGGAAGATTGAAAGAGAATTTAGGACATTAAAAATGATTTTGAAAGGACAAAAAAGACTATTTGAAAAAGACACCTATTTAATTTTTCCAAAAAATCATAGAATAAAGATACCAAAGAAAATATTTCAAGTCCTTTCTAAAATAAATAAACACAGTCCAAAAGATTTTGAAGAATTATTTATGATTAAAGGGTTTGGCTCATCAATCATAAGAGCTCTTGCGCTTATTTCTCATCTAATCTATGGGACCGAATTAAGCTTTGAAGACCCACTATTATTCTCCTTTGCTCATGGAGGAAAAGATGGGTTTCCATTCTTTGTAAAGAAGAGAGTTTACGATAAAAGCATCCAAGTTTTGGAAGATATCTTACAAGATTTAAAGCTTGGAAAGAAGGAAAAAATAAGAATCTTGGAAAGGCTAAAAGAAATATGAGTACCTGTGCAAGTAAATTATTTGAGTTTCTTTTTAGACTCGCTTATACCTTGGAGGATATTATTAGTAAGGCAGTAAGCTTGGGTAAGGAAAAACTACGAGACATCCTAAACACTCCAGAAAGCCCTGCTAAGATTAGTTTTGAAGATGAAATAGCTATAATAAGGGATCGTCAAGGCAGTTTTTTATTATATATATTGCTGAATCTTCCGGTCCCTGAAATGCCTTTAATGCTTTCCTCAGCGCGTTGGGAAGGAGATTTTCTTATTCTGGAAGGATATGGTAAGGAAAAATACATTTTAAAGAGAAGTTGGGAAACGCTTAAAGGATTAGAACATTTGAAAAAATATTTGGAGGGAAACATTGATGAAGAGGGGAGCTTTTATAGTAATATACGGGATATCAGCCTCAGGTAAATCAACACAATTAAAATTGCTTTCCAATTGGTTAACTTCTGAAGGATATAGCGTAATCTGCACAAAAGAACCGAGCAATGGTCCTGTAGGAAAATTATTAAAGGAAATAGTTAGAGGGAAAATAGAGGTAGATAGAAAGTCTCTGTTATTTCTTTTTAATGCAGACAGGATAGATCATACAGAAAGAGTTATAAAAAAAGGAATCAGGGAAGGAAAGATTGTTATTTGCGAAAGATATTATCTAGATACTCTCGCTTATCATTTACTTGAAGGTTATCCTTTAGAATATTTGGAGGAGGTCGTTTTTGGTTCTGGCGTTCTTTTTCCAGATTTGTCTATATTTATAGATATTTCACCAGAAGAGGCTTTGAGAAGATTAAACTCTCTTAACGAGGAAAGAAAAATCTATGAAAATAGAGAAACTCTATCAGCAGTTAGGAGAAATTTTAAATATCTAATAGAAAGGTATTCTAAAGTAGATCAAATATTAGTCGTAAATGGGGAATTGCCAAAGGAGGATGTTTTCTCTTTAATTAAAGAAAAAATAATTAAGAAAAAGATATTACCAGATATATGAATATTTCGCAAAAAATTTTTTGGAAGTTTATAGGTATTACTCTGAATATTTACTCAGTTATATTTTTTGTAGCCTCTATATTCTCCCTTTATTTTGGGCTGACAACTCAATTGGAAGAACTTAAATTTTCTATTGCTTTTTTGCTTTTGAGTAATGTCCTTTTTTTCATAGGGAATAAACTTTCTAGGATTCAGGTTGATTTAAGTATAATTTCATCAAAAAAATGGCTTGCTCCCCTCACGGTAGTTAGTGTATGGATTCTCTTTCCTTTAATAGGAGTAATTCCATACTTAATAGGGAACGTTAGCTTAATTGACGCACTCTTCAACAGCTATGGTTCTTTTGTTACTGCAGCCCCCTATCTTGAATTACGCTTTCTATCACTAATTGCTTGGTCTATACTGCAACAGTGGTTTGGCGGCTTGGGTATTGTATTCTTTTCAATATTTTTACTCGGAAGAACCTACGGGTGGTTCGAAATGATAAAAATTGAAGGAATTGAAAAAGAGGGGTGGGATATTAGAAGTCTCATTTCAAAAATCCTATTTCTCTATGTCATTATAACAATAGTAGGAGTTTTTCTTTTAATAATTGCTGGAATGAGTCCTCTTTCTGCAATATTTGAAGTCATGGCAGCTGTATGCACTGGAACATTAAGAGAGTTTCCCAAAGCTTCCTTTCTGCAAAGAGTTGTACTGCTCTTACTCTCGCTCGCGGGAGGGGTAGGTATGGCAAGGTTATTTGGGATAAAGAAAAAAACCTACAGAAGAATAATTCTTACCTATATTTTTTACATAGGCTTGCTTGCTACAATCTTCTCAGTATTTCAGGGTGTAAGAGGTATCGAGAACAGTATTTTACTATCAACTACTACGGCTGTACCTGATATCAAAAATATGCATCCTGCCGTGTTTCTTATTTCTCTATTTGCCATCTTTGTTGGAGGAATGGTTGGAAGCCCATCTGGGGGTATCAAATTTGAAAGGCTACTCCGTATTCTGTCTTTTATAAAAGAAGAGGTTAAAAAAGCAACCCCAGGCTATGTGGCCAGAGAATATCTAAAAGACGAAATTTTTCAATATTCCTTATCTTTGGTTCTAGCTTATCTTTTCTTATTTTTTCTATCGGGTCTTGTTTTTTCTATTCATCGAAACTTAAATGAGGCTTTGCTCCTTTCTGCATCTTTTCTAAGTGATGTATATGTTAATACACAATTAGCAGCCTGGGAAAAAATACTTGCAATCTTTCTAATGATAGCTGGGAGGTTAGGGGTTATTCCTTTATTTGTCTTTCCATTTTCACTTATTTTATTCCTGAAGGGTGAATAGCATGCGCATTCTTTTGGTAGGTGGGGAAGAAGAGTTTTTGGAGAAGTTAATGAGTATATTGCTAAAAGAGGGACATAGAGTGATACTTCTTCATGAAAGAGAAGATAAGTGCCGAAAAATTACTGAAAAATTTGGGATAGAAGGATATATTGGGGATATTGCTGATGAGAAGACCCTAAGAACGGCAAAAGCTGATAAAATGGATTGTGTGATAGTTTTAAGTAAAAACGATTCAAAGAACTTCACAACAGGAATGGTGGCAAAAAATTTAGGAGCAAGGAATGTAATTGTTCGGTTAAGTGATGAAAGTCTTGAAAACGTAGCTATAGATCACGGGCTGCTGGTTGCTGTGGAGTCAGAATTACTATTGTCAAAAGTTATGGAGCTTCTTTACCGAATAGAAAAGTATTCAGTAATAGATGGTATGAAAATATTCAAAATAAAAATAAAAACACAGCCAAAAGATATCCCTTTAGGAAAAATAAAAGGTAATGGAGATATTTTCTTTATTTTTGCAATAATTCGCGAAGGGAATGTAATATTTTATGACAAAGATATTACCCTTAAAGCTGGGGATATTTTGCTAATAGCCACTCCAGAGAGCATAGAGGTTGTAAAGAAGAATATCTTAGCAGCACTGGAGGTAGTGACTTAGTAAGCTTTAAATTGTTATTTTCACTAATTCTCTTTATCAGGTGAGGAAGGATGACGAAACCCCCTTATGTGGACTTCGAAGTCCCAGAGGAATTGATGGAGAAGGTATATAAATTGATGGAGATAGCCAGAGAGACCGGCCAAATAAAGAAAGGTACGAACGAAACGACAAAAGCTACTGAAAGAGGTTTAGCAAAGCTTGTTATAATAGCAGAGGATGTTGATCCACCAGAAATAGTTATGCATCTCCCTCCTCTCTGCAAAGAAAGAGGAATTCCATATATTTTTGTCTCAAGTAAACACAGACTAGGACAAAGTGCAGGGATACCTAGGCCAGCGGCATCAGCATGTGTAATAGACCCTGGAGAAGGGAGAACTCTTCTGGCTGAGATTGTTGAAAAAATAAAAGAATTAAAGAAGGAATAGTATGGGAAGCAAAAAAGCAGGATTTAAAAGACTAAAAACAATAACAGAAGGATTAAAGGCTGCAAAAGAAGAAGGAGCTGTTCCTGGAGAAGTTGTTGAAATAATTGGGAGAACAGGAGTAAGAGGAGAGGCTATCCAAGTTTTAGTAAAAGTTGAGGGGCCAGAGGGAAGAGTAAGGACAATAAGAAGGAATGTGAGAGGACCTGTTAGGGTTGGGGATATAATTATTTTAAGAGATCCAGAGATAGAAGCAGCTCCTCTTACTAGGAGGAGAAGATAATGAAGATATTTAAATGTTCATTTTGTGGTAAGGAAATAGCTCCTGGAACCGGGATAGTTTATGTAAAAAAAGATGGAACTATTTACAGATTCTGCTCCAGAAAGTGTGAAAGGTTCATGATAATCCAAAAAAGAGATCCAAGGAAACAAAAATGGATAAGAAAATCACTTTCTAGTAAAAAGGCTACTTAGGTATTTTACTTCTATATCCTCAATCTTTTCTTCTTTTTTCTCCCCTTCTTTTGCTATAGTGGTCTGCTGGAGAGCTTTTAACAGTACTTGCTGGATTTGAACCAATTCCTCCGGTGAGACCGATCTCTTTTCCCATGCACAAACCACCTTTTCATTTCCATATCGTGGGATAATATTAACTGAAAAATGTTTCACTGTCTGTCCAGCTATCTCTCCCTCATTTACCACTATATGTATGCCTTTTGGATTGAATGCTCTATAAATGGCAGAGCATAAGGCTTTTATTGCTATAACGATCTCTTTTAGAATATTATCACTTATGCTTTCTATTTTCTCGAGATGTTCTTTTGGAAATATAATAACATGCCCTTTTGAGGCAGGAAGAATGTCTAGGACACCGAGAACAGAGTCTGTTTCCCAAATTTTGTAAGATGGAACACTCCCAATAGCTATCTTACAAAAAATACATTCCTTCATATATGATAGAAGTCCTAGATTATTTTGAGAGAGAAGCTAGAAAGAAGTTTGAAGAGGAATATGAGAAAATAAGAAAGGAATTTAATCTTCCTCCATTAGAGGATATAGAAAAAAATTTGGAGGTGACTTACCCAAAACATTTCAAATGCTCATATAATGTAATAGAAGCTTTGCTTTGGATAGTAAGGAGATCAGCAGATAGATATTTAATTTTTCTTTCAGATTACCTTTTTCCAAAAAATCCCATTCATGCCCTTGAATCCCCGTTTAAAGATAGAAAGTTAAGAGAAGAAGCAATGAGATGGGTTTTTAAATTGTTAAGGATATATTGGACTAGCGTTCGAGTAGGAGAAGAAAAGGAAAGTATTGAAAAACAAATAGAATTCTTTAAGGATGCAGTGAAGCAAATATCGGAATGCCGGAAATATATTTTGAATCTTTCAGAAAAGATTCTTGAAAAAATAAAAGAAGAAGAAAAAAAGTTAGAAGAGGGGAAGGCGGAATGGATGATGAAATAGGAGCCTTAGATAAACATTTCTTAGAGATAGAAAAGAGGATACCTTTCAATAAGCCATTATCGGGCTTTTTAATTGTAGAGAGAGATAATTATTACTTAGTTATTAAGTATGTTTGCATAAAAGTAAGAACACTGGAGGAAGCTGAAAAAAGAATCTCTAGTGAGAACCTTCTGGAGGCAGGATAATGACTTCTGATAAAAGAGCTTGACCTGGCATTCCTTTTGAAAATATTGCTCTTACTTTTCCTTTATTTCCGTGTGGGGATGAAATAACACCTTCTATTGTTTTTCCTCCCTTGCTTTTCCAAATAACTTTCCAACCCACCACTTTTTGCGCATCCTTTCTGCTTCTAATGCCCTCTATTTTTACTATCATCTGTCTATTGTACTGAGTATGTCTTCCCCTTCTGAAGCTTACTATAATACCCTTTAACTTTTTCTTCATCCCTCTTTAACCCCTCTTTTTTCTATTTTAAATATCCCTGGTCTTTCTATCTTTATTTTTTCAGGTGGTTTTATCCTCCAACCAATTTCAACCCCTTCTTTTCTCCTTTTTTCCTCAAGAGCGCTTTCAATTCTCCTAACAAGGTCATCTACCTTTTGAATGAGCTCATCTAATTCCTTCCCATAGACAACTTTCCTTTTTCCATGCTCCAGGTCCTTGGTTAATTGAACAACTTCCCTGATAGTCTCTACATGTTCTTTTTTTAGGATCCCATGCTTCTCAACAAGTATTTTTTCAGCAACCTCGGCCATTCTTTTTGGAAGTGGTGGTTTGTATCCTAATTCCATCAAAATGGAATGAACCGCACAACTTACTGTCCAAAAAAGATCATTTACTACATCATGATAAAGGAAATTCTTAGCTTTCCTCATTAAAAACAAAGAAGTTTTCATCAACTCATCTATATGCTGTCTAGATGGTATGATCATTCCCTTTCTTAGGAGAATCTGGAGAGGTAAGAAGAAGCCTCTATCGACAACAGGAAAACCTGTCTCTAGCATTGTAAATATCACTGGATTACAGTCTAATAATGCTTTCCACCACTCAGTTAGCAGATAGGCATTTATATGTAGTCTCCTCTTTTTTCCTTCCCCCAAAACTTCCCTTTCCGTAGCCTCTCCTATGCTATAAAGCATTAAAAGAAGCCTAGTCTTTACTTCTTCTCTAGTCATCTTCTCAACATCAGTATCATCTACAATTACAATTACATCTAGATCTGATGAAGGTTCTTTCCCCACGCCAGTCTTTCTTGACCCAACAACGGCGACTGTTTTTATATATCTCCCAAATTCTTTTAGGACATTTTGTGCATACTTTTTTACTAAAAGAACATCTTTCTCAGATAGAAAATCATAAATGGTTTGGGGAGTTTTGACTCCTAAAGCTTGCTTCAGTGCCTCAACAGCCTCCTTCAAAGGAATATCCTCTTTCGATTCAGGCATAATTACTAGAACACAATAGAAAAAAATATGGCTGAAGAAGAGATTAGGTCTCCAGTTCCCCCCAGAATAGAAATAGTATGGCGTGAAGCCAGACTCCCAGAATTGTTGGTAAGAAAAGAAATGGAAAAGAAGGATATTGTCAGGAGAATAATAAATTACTCTTTGTCTGGGGGGATAGATATATCCACTCTTAAAGCATTTGCTAGGGAGATTAAAGAGGCGGAATTTACTCCCAGTGACAAGCTCAATCTAGAAACATTCTTAACCCTAATGAGTTTGATCTTTCCTGCTGGAGATTTAAAAGATTTTTTAGAAAAAGATGAAGAATTAAGGAGACTTTCGGAAAGGATCAAAAATTCAATTGAGGAAATAAAATACAATAGGAGGGAGGTGCTCCAAACAATTAAAGATGAACTGGCCGTTTCCCATGAGGATACTTTATTTATGGAATTATTCAATGCACTTGAGAAAGCTAGTGTTGATTTCCAAAGGAGAAAGGATATGAGAGAAGATGAAGTTAACAGGACTCTTTCCGATCAACTAAGAAAGTTGGCAGGACGATTGGGGATCTTGAGTGGGGAGGAAGAGCTTAAAAAGGCATTAGAGGATTTGTACAAAAAAGGAGAGGCAAAAAATATCCTTCCTCTTATCCTGCATGCGGAGCTTATAGACAGTGCTTCTGAAGCCCTTTTAATAGAGCCAATCTATGGTATAGAAACAGAAAGCTCCGATGTTAGGACATATCTTCTTAAAAACGTCCCACAAATACGTTCCAGGGCAGGCGTCCTCACTAAGCAAAGGGTAAGTAAATTTTATGAGGGATTGAGAAGGATTAGAGATAAAATCTACAAGGAGCTTTTGGAAAAGTTTATTAAAGAAGAATATAAAATCTAAGACTTAAGTTTCTCTTCCATATATGTAGA
Organism: Candidatus Woesearchaeota archaeon; assembly: GCA_964471255.1. Classification (GTDB taxonomy): domain Archaea; phylum Nanobdellota; class Nanobdellia; order CAYMVK01; family CAYYFB01; genus CAYYFB01. Next base: position 133,564 of record CAYYFB010000002.1, on the reverse strand, counting down.
GAACTCTTTTAGCCTATCTAGCCATTTTTTTAGTTCTTCTATAGTTACTTCCTTCTTTTGATATCTTGCTATTTCTTTCTGGATATTATAGATTTCTCTTAGCCATTCTGGGTATTTTTCTCCTTTTAGGATTTCTTTAAGCTGATCAGGGATCTCGGAAGGAGATCTTGGGATAATTCCTTGTTTTAGTAAGTAAGCCTCTGATAACATTATCATCGCCCAATAGACATCTATTAATGTGGTTAAAAGTTTCCATTTTATTCTCCCCTCATGAATTAACGCTCTATTGAAACAGGCCTGAACTGCTTCTGGAGAGGGTTTAAAAGTCCCTTTCCTCAATAGGCGTTGCATTGCAGAGAATACACCAACATCATAAATTGGAATTCCATCCCTAACTATATTTACAAGAATTGGATCCCCCTTAATCAGGTTATTAACAAATGCTGTTAGTACTAATACATTAGGATGTATTTTTTCCTTTTCTTCAAAATCTTCTAATATTTTCCCAATTTCATGATAAACGGTATTATACGTCTCTACAGTCCATGGAAGTAATGTGTCATCGACTATTATAAGAAGATCTATATCTCTAGCCTCCTCTTCCCTGGCAGCAGATCCAAAAAGAACCACAGATTTGATAAACTCTTTGAATTTGTCTACAACCCTATCAGCAAACTTTACTGCGATATCTCTTGTCTTCATACTAAATCTATCTCTTTTTTACTTCTTCAAAATAAGAAGCCTCAGGCCCCCATCCAAAGTATTCTGAAGCTATAGGATAAGGCTCTGTTCCTATATAAGGAGATACTGGCCCTGCTTGCATTGCCCACGGATAAACTGCAGCCGCATAAGTATATCCAGCAAGTTCCGATTCTCTTATCCCCATTGCCTGCGCACCTGGAAGCCTAGCCAATCCAGCTAATTCGGAAACGGTTGTTCCAGGTTCAAGTATAAAAGATACATCCTCAGGGACCTTTCCTTCTTTTATAGCTTCTTTTATCTTTTTAATTATCTTTTTCCAGTCTAATGTCCCCTCTCCAGGGACTAGGTGAAGATGGCCAAGCCCTGGGATAGTATCCACAGCGTGGATGTGTCTAACAACACCCTCCTTTAAAGCGTATTCCAAGTCCTTGAGTATTTCTTCATCTGATTTTCCATAATCTCTCCAAAACCACAAATGAGAAGTATCAAGGGTTAATCCTATCGTATCTTTAGCCAGTTTTTTCAATTCTTCCTTACTAAGAGAAAGTCCTTTTTCTTCTAGTTTATCTCTCCGTTTCATAACTTCCTCAACAAAATATTCCCTTGTTTTCTTAATTACTTTGGTAAGAAATCTTATATCTCCATCATACCATGGTACTTGAACATTCTCTAAGCAAACAGTCGGCATGTATCCTTTTTTTACAAAGAAATCAGCTAAAACTCTAGAAAGTTTTCTGGCAGTGTTCTCTGCTAAGAATTCCTCAGCAGAGAGAACATTAGCCTTTACTCCCATTCCAAATCTCTTTGCTAATTCTTCCTTTACATCTGCAAGAGCTTCTGATATTTTTTGTAACCCTCTTTCAGTTATCAAGCCCCTTTCTTTTAATCTTTCTCCTAATTCCTTTATCTTTATTCCATAGAGATTTTCTATTTCTTTTTTTATTTCTTCCCTTTCTATTTTCTTTGGTTTTTCAAATGCTTCAGAAAGTTGTGAGAGAGAGGATTGGAGAAAAGCAATGCTTGATATAGATCTTCCAAGATCCCTCATTAAAATCCCACCTTTTGATCTCCTCAATAGATCTCTCAGTTTTTTCTGATTTTGGATAAGCAATTCTTCTAATCTTCTTCTTTCATCAGGATCTGTTGTTTGTTCTATTTGCTTACGTATTCTTTCTATTTGTCCCATAGTTTCTGCAATATCCTTTGCCCTTTCACCAATATCTTCTTCCAGCTCTTTCATTCTTAGATAAAGAGATGTTACCTCTGTATCTGCATGAAGTTGAAGCGCTTTTCTTGCCCATTTGTCCATCTCTTTTAGTATTTTGTCTTTTTTATTCAAATATTCATCAAATCTTATTTTTCCAGCCTCATAATCTTCTTTTAATTTTCTTAGCTCCTCCTCTATCTCTTTCTTCTTTTCTGGGAAGTAAATAGAAAGGAGCTCATCGGAATATGCTGCGAGCGGTCTCCCTTCAAGCCTTGTTATTTCATATTCTCCTGTGGGTGTCTTCCTTGCAATTAGGTAAGGTTGGGAATATTCTATATATGGAGCAGGAACACCGCCCATCTCTGGTTTTACTTTAAAGAGACCTAGTTGGGTTCCAATATTTCCATGTAGATTTACTAAACCTTTTTTAGCTTTTTCCAAGACTTCTCTTGGATCTCCTTTCTTCTCCTTTGGACTCATTACCAAATCTACAGCAGTCTCAAGCTCTTTATGAAGTATATTTTTCAGTTGGTCCTCTTTCATAGTTGAAATATCAGTAAGATTTGGTGGGGCATGCAAACTTACTCTTACCTTATTTATTTTTGCTAATTCTCTGATCCTCTCAGCAGCCCATTTGGGGATCTGGAACCCTCTTTCTCCTAAAGATTCAACAATTTCTATTCTTGGTGCTCCAGATCCAAGCAATGTTTCAAATAACTCAAGAGGGGGCCTACCTACTCCAGAAGTACCTATAGCTGATGGTTTTATTCCTAATTCAGTTAAAGGATTCTCCGAAAGTCTTTGATAAGTACTCCATTCAAACTTAAAGCCTTTTGGTATGGGCTGTTCTGTCATATTTCAATACCTGCGATAGCTTTTACTGTATCTACAAGCTTATCAAATTCATCCTTACATAAATCTTTTATATGGTCATAGATTTTTAGTTCTCTTGGAGGTTTTTCCTTTTCCTCTTTCTTTTCCTCCTTTTTCTTCTTAAAAAGTTTGCTAAAAAACTCTGCCGCCTCTATGAAAGTGGATAGAATGAGGCTTTCTTCTTTTATTTTTTCTTTTAAACTTTTTTTCTTTTTTTCCTCTTCAATTCCCAAACTTTTCTTTATATATTCTGTTTCACCTTTTTCGACCGCTTCTAAGTATTCTTTTATGCTTTTTATTATCTCTTCCTCTGATTTAGAGACAATATTTTCTAAAGCTTTTTGTTCTTCTTCATCAATTGCATCGAATAATTCCTTTTTTTGCTTTTCATTAATCGCATATCCCTCTAGAGAAATACTAAGAGAACCGCTAAGCACATAGGTCTCTCCAGCAGGAGGAACAGAGATTCTCTTATGTCTTCCCAAACATTTTAAATCTAACTTTACTAGGCAAAAATACCCATCTTGAACTTCCTTTAATAAAAATAGGCTAGCATAGGCTAAAGTCTGATCGAATAAAGAAAGCATAAAAGGCTCCTTCCACTCTTCGAACTTAAAAGCCCTAGTAAAGCGAAGCAAGGGTTTTAGCCATGAAATGTAATTTTCAAGTGAAGACATCATCGATTTCAAGTAGCTTCTTGTAAACTTTAACCTTCTCTCTACATTTTCTTTTTCATATTCAAGCCATATAAAGAACGACTTTAATTTTTGGAGCAAAATTCTTTTTACTCTCTCATTTATTTCTAATTTTTCCGCTTCTTCAATACTCTTGCAGGCAAAGAAAGCATCTCTGATAATTGGCATCCCCATTGCTGCTAATGCATTTATAGATCCACGTCCAGACTCTTTTGGATCAACTTCAGTCATCCAGTAAGCTTTTAATTGATAAAGTGCTTTTTCATCTTTTTTCTTTTCCCACTCTTTAAAGAGTATTCTTAATCTTTCAGCTTTTCTCAAATCATTAAAGAGCTTCCATATCCCTCTTGTCATTACTGAAATCTGCTCTCCAATTTTGAAGATTTTTTCTTGCCATCCAGAAAGTCTTGCTCCAAAAATATCCATTGCTTTTGATCCAGGCGTTATTACAATTTTCTCTATGTATTTCTTTACTTCCCATCCATCTTCCACAGATTTTCCTAAAACTGATAAATAGAATTCCTCAAAATCGAACCTTGGCTTGTCTACACTAAATTTCATCTCTTTTATCTTTTCAAATTTTTCTAATAACTTACTTACTTCCACAAAATAAATCGAAAGCCAAAAAGTATTAATCATTTCCTAAAAAGGTATGAGAGGGATTGTGAGTATCTTCAAAAAAAAGAAAAAGAAAGAGGAAGAATTTCCTGAGATAGAGGATATTGATTTAAATTTTGAGAGCGAGTTTAGAGAGGAACTCTCTAAACCCTCTGTAACTCCTATTAAACCCCTAGAAAGGAAGCCAAAAATAGAAAGGGCGGTAGAGCTGCATACTGAAAAAGACATTTCTATGGATATCGCTGTATTAAGCAATAAGATAGATATGATGAGATTAGATATTCAAAGACTCGTTCAACGAATAGATTACTTAACTCAGAGGATAGATTATCTTGTTAGCCTTATCCAGCAGAGACTATATGGGTAGTTATTCTGTTTTTTGGGAATTTTTTCTGTCTTTCTTAGCATTTATATGGTTTTTGATTGTGTATTGGGTTTTAAAGAAATTAAAATTTAAATTCGATATAAACTTCTTAAAGACAATACTCTCTTTCTCCTTAATTGGGATCTCTACCAGATTGTTGGAGGATGCCCACGTTCTCCCAACTTCCTTCTTCACAGTTACTCCTGGAATATGGATTATATTCATACCTTTAGGATTTTTTATGTTGTATTTTTCAAGAAAAATCTACGGGGAAAACTATGATAGAGTGTGTTGGATAAATGCGCTTATAGCATCATTTATTTTTTCCTTGGTCTTTCTAAATAGAAAAGGAATAAATTTTTCTGTATTTTTTTGCCTTCTTCCCCTATTTCCAATTTTGTTTATAAAGGATGTTGAATTAATGCTTTTTCTGTTTTTTTCATCCCTGGATTCTATAGTTCCACTATTTGCTACCCATTACTTTGGTTATGGAGAACTACATCCCTTATCTGAATTTTTGTTAAATACCTTACCAGTTTCTTACCCAACTCTAAGAATTTTTGGATCCTTGTTAATTTTTTACCTCTTGAAGAAATACATAGAAGATTACAAGGCTCCTCTCTATTTTTTGATCCTTATTTCCTTTTGTACATCTATTAGGTCTTTCTTAAGAGTCTTGCTTATGATTTAACCTAAAAAATATCTGTTAAGGCTTCTTTGCTCTCTATCTTTCTTGCTCCCAGGTTTATTTACCCTTGGCCTACCACTTTCTTTGTCTTTTCTTATGGTTATTCCAACAGATCTAAGAAATCTTTCCATTCCTGTATAAAAGTCCAAAGGTTCTGAGCAAAGGCCTTGTTTTCCAGGTATTCCTTCGAAAATTATTAGGCTATCTATTGCATAATTTAAGAAAAGGAGATCGTGGTCTACAACAAATGCTGCCTTTTTCAAATCTTTTACAACCTTTCTTATAACCTTTGAAAGAATTATTCTTTCTTCTATATCTAAATAGGCGGTAGGTTCATCGAGTAAGTAAATATCTGCATCTGAAATCAGACACTTAGCTATTTCAAACTTTTGTAACTCCCCTCCAGACAAATCCTCTATCCTTCTCTCTAGCAAATCCAGAATTCCCAATGGCCTTATTACAGTTTCTCTTAAGTACCCTGTATTGTAATCTTTGTTTATTTTTCCTAAAACATCCTTAACCAGCTCTTTTCCTTCTGGAACTATAAATTGTTTTTTATGCGAAATTTTTAAATCGTTCTTTTTTATCTCTCCTGAGTCTGGAGAAAGCTCATTCGCTATTATTCTCAGAAAGGTTGTTTTTCCAATCCCATTTTTTCCCAATATTCCAATTATTTCCCCAACCCTAATTTTTCCTTTTTGAGCCTTCAGTTCAAAATCTCCAAGTCTTTTCTTTATTCCTTCCCATTCAAGCAACGTTTCCGACTCTTCTATTGGTATTGCTTTCTTTTCCTCAAAAATAATTTTCCATTCTCTGAATCTTACATTATCAGCTCTAAGAAAGCCATCTAGGTACGCATTTATTCCTACTCTACACTGATAAAGACTTGAAACAACACCATAGGCCCCAGGAGTCCCATAAAAGATATAAACGTAATCAGCTAACAGATCAATTACCAACAAATCATGATCTATAACCATACAATACGAGTCCTCTCCTATCTGATTTCTTATTAAATTAGAGACTCTTACTCTTTCTATAATATCCAAATGACTTGATGGTTCATCTATTAGGAAAACGTTTGCATCCTTTGAAAGTGCAAGACAAACCAAAAGTTTTTGTAACTCCCCTCCAGACAAATCCTCTATCCTTCTCTCTAGCAAATATTCTGAATTAAGAGACCGGAGTAATTCTATAACTTTTTCAACATTGAACTTTTTTATAAGGTTACTTACTTTTCCTTTGAATTTCTTTTTTATTAGACCAATATACTGGGGTTTTTGTGATATTTTTATCTTTTTAAAGTATAGCTCTTCAAAATATTTAGCAATGCTTTTTCCTCTGAAATTGTTAAGAACGTCCTCTTCTCTTATGTTTTCCTTGCCAAAATTAGGAAGAAGTTTTCCAGAAAGAATTAGAAAGGATGTTGTTTTTCCAATCCCATTTTTTCCCAATATTCCAATTATTTCCCCAAGTTTAGGATGGGGTAATCCATAGAGTCTAAAAGAATTCTTTCCATAACTATGAATTAACCTTTTTTCGTACTCATCAGGGATATTTACTATTTTTATTGCATTAAATGGACATTTCTTTACACATATCCCGCAGCCTATACAGAGCTCTTCATTTATTTGGATTTTCTTATCCACGATCTTAAATACCTCCTTCTTTGCCCTTTGGACTGGACAGTATCTCATGCAAATTAAATCGCACTTACTAAATGCAGCACACTTTTTCCTATCAATTATTGCTATTCTCATCTAATATCCCACTACTATTTTTTCCTATAAAATAAGAAGAGATATGAGAGTTAAGGGCATATTCGTTGGGGCCAGTGTAATGATAGGTACAATCGTTGGAGCGGGGATTTTCGGTATTCCTTATGCCTTTTCCAAAACAGGCTTTGCCTTAGGGTCTATAGCACTGTCTCTCTCTTGCTTGCTTTTGGGAATTACATCCCTTATGCTTGCGGATATGGGGAAGGAGGAAGATGAAATTCCTGATATTTACTCAAGATATACTGGAAAATTTGGATTCATAATTTCTAGCCTAAGCCTTTTCTTTCTTTGCTTTGGGGCTATTGTTGCTTATAATATAGGGATAGGGGAGGCTGTTAATGCTTTAATAGGAATAGACAAAAGAGTTGCTAGCATCATGTTTGTTTTTTTAATCTCCTTGTTAGGTTATAAAGGAATTAGGGTATTATCAGAAGTCCAGACATGCCTTGTTATTATTTTAATTACATCAGCATTCTTAATAGCTTTTTTCTTGACTCCTGGAGTCAAAATTTCTAATCTTTATGGTAGCTCTCCAGCAAATTTTTTCTACACTTTTAATGTATGTGTATTTGCAAGCGCAGGCTATAGTTCAATTCCAATATTACTAAAATTTCTTGATAAAAGGAGGGTGGGGATATCTGTCCTGTTAGCTTACTTATTTGTTTTTGTTTTGTATTTTGTTTTTGCCTTAGCATTTCTCGGAAATTATGGGGAAAATATTAAACAAATTGCAATAGAGAACCTAACTGGCATTAAGAAGGTTTTTGGCCTTGCTTTAGTACTATTGTGCATGAGTACTTCTTATATTTCTTTAGGATATGTGCTGTTTTGCATGCTGGAGAGAGATTTTAAGTTAAATAGATTTTTATCTCTTTTTATTGCTTACTACCTTCCTTTTTTTGTAGCTTATATAGGGAAGTTGGGGTTTGTAGATATTCTCAGCATTACTGGAGCAGTTGGGATGGTAGTAACGGGAGGTCTAACTGGAATAGCTTATTATAATTACTCCAAAAAGATAAGAGGAAAGGTTATAGGAATAACATTAACTCTAGTTTATCTTTCAATCCTGGCTGGTACAATTCTCACTTCTTTTGCTAGTTAGTATGATTGAGGTATATCTATTGGGGACTTCTAGCTCTTTCCCTACCGAATATAGGGAACACCCCTGTATTGCTCTAAGGTATAAGGGAAGGATATTCTTATTTGACTGCGGGGAAGGGGCACAATTGAGGATAAGAAAGGCAGGATTAAGCCCACAAAAAATTGAAGCAATTTTCATAACCCATTGGCATGGAGATCATGTATTAGGGATACCTGGACTGCTTCAGTCTATGGATCTAAATGGAAGAAAAAAGGATTTATTGATATTTGGGCCAGTTGGTACTAATGAGTTCCTTTTTCATATGCTAAAATGCTGCGCTTACAGACTTGGGTTTAAGTTAAAGATAAATGAAATACCTTTAGGCTATAAAGGAACAATTTTAAAAGAAAAAGAATTCCAAGTTTCCTGTATTTATCTAAAGCATGATATTCCTTGTCTAGCCTATGCTTTTGAAACATACCCTTATCGTAACATAAGAAAAGATTTTTTGAAAAAAGAGGGGATTAGGCCAGGGAAAATCCTAAGGAAATTAAAGGAAGGGAAGCCAATCAGAATAAGGGGGAAATTAATTACTCCTGAAGAGGCGACTTATGTGGTTCCTGGAAAGAAGATAGTATACATTACTGATACGGATTATTGTGATCAAATTTTTGAAATAGCGAAGGATTCAACTTTATTAATAATTGAATCAACTTACTTATCAAAAGATAGGGGAGAAGAAACAGAAAAAATGCATTTGGATTCGAAACAGGCAGGAGAGATAGGGAAAATTATAAAACCAAAGCTATTAGTCCTTACTCATTTCTCCCAAAGATATAAAGACACTAGGCCATTACTTGAGGAAGCAAAGAAAGAATATGATAAGGTTGTGGCTGGAGCGGATTTTATGAAAATAAAAATTGATAAAGAAGGAAAAATAGAAGTTATTAACCCATGATCGAGATAGATGGATCTTACGGTGAGGGAGGAGGACAAATTCTTAGGACAGCAATAGCCCTTTCCTGTGTTACTGGAGAGCCGATAAGGGTCTTTAATATAAGGAAAAAAAGAAGCAATCCTGGGCTTAGACCTCAGCATTTGACTGGAATACTTTCAGCGAAGCAAATAGTAAATGGGAGGTGTTCTGGAGCGCGAGTTGGATCACTGGAAATAGAGTTTTATCCTGGAGAGCCGAAAGCTGGTAATTATTTCTTCGATATAGGAACTGCAGGGTCCATATCTTTGCTGCTCCAGACCCTAGTTCCTATTTGCCTAACAACTGGAGCGCCTTTTAGATTAAAAATAGTAGGGGGGACTGATGTAACCCATAGCCCCCTAATTGATTATTATAGAAAAGTATATTTTGAGCATCTCTGCAGAGCTGGAGCGGAGATAATTTGTAATGTAGAAAGAAGAGGATATTATCCTAGGGGAGGGGGGATTGTTAAGGTAAATATTGATGGGAGAAACTTTGAAGGAAAATTTAATCTAACAGAAGTGGGAGAAGGGAAATTCGAGGGCTATACGAATGCATCTGAAAATTTAAGAAAGAGAAGGGTCTGTGAGCGAATGATAGCTGGAGCGGGAGAAATTTTAGAATTAAGTAAAACCGAGCATGACTATTCAAAAACCTTTTCCACAGGATGTGGAATTGTTCTTGTTTATGTCTCTAATTCTACAATAATTGGAAATGATAGATTAGGAGAAAAAGGAGTTCCTGCGGAGGAGATAGGTAGAAAATGTGCAAAAGAATTAAAAGATTTTCTGGCCGCTCCAGTAGACCCATATTTAGCTGATCACCTAGTCCTATGGATTGCCCTTTATGGTGGGAAATTTATAACTTCAAGAATAACCCAGCATACCTTAACAAACATTTGGGTATGTGAGAAAATGCTAAATGTTAAATTCAAGGTTGATAAGGAAAAGGGGGAAATATTAGTAAATAATCCCTATTTTTAAATAATTTCAAATTTCTGGAGGGCCTCCTTCTCTGTGAAATGAAGGCTTGCTGGATATACTAAGCAGTAAGGGGGAGGACCTATATCAATTTCCATTAGTTTTTTTATTTCACCATATACAATTTTTCTCTCTGGAGTTCCAAGTCTGGAGCAGGCTAGAAGCCTTTTTTCCTCGGAAAACAAACCTTCTTTAATTCTTTGCTCCAGCTCCAGCAAGATATTCAATGCCTCTTTTATGCTCATATATCTCCCCTCTTCTGGAGAGGCATCAAGCAAAATTAAGGTATGCGCTCCAGCTTTGAGATTCTTTTTTACTTTTTCATAAACAGAAAATGGTAAAGCAACCTTTTCTCTAAATGGAATCGATACGGTAATTCCAAATTTATAGAAATGAAGGCCAGTTTCTAGTACGAAATCAAAAATTGATGGAGAATGGATAATATCAAATTTTATTTTGCTCCTTTGGCACTCTAGAATCAGGGAATAATGAGTAGTAGCTACTAAGGGATTTCCAAATGAAAGAATAACAATATTTTCAGCTTTTGCAGATTTTACTATGGCTTCAGATTTGTTTTCTAAATATTCCCTGCTTACTTCCTCAATTTCCCTTTTAAAAAGATTTGAAAGCTCTTCAGTCTTAATCCACGGATAGTTTGTATATCGCTCCAGAAGGACTCGACTAGCCTTTCTACAAACCCTAACAACTTTTGGAGGGATAAGGTCTAAGGAGGGTGGTAATCCTACTAACCAAAGCATATATTATCTGGAACTCAAATGAGAAACATGAGGGTTCATCCACTTTCTTTTGAAGAAACTTATAAGATTAAGCTTACAAAAAGGTTTGGAGGGGTAGTAGATAATATTATTAGCTCTATTAAGAAGGGAAAAAAGAAAATATTGATACTGGGAGAAAAGGGGGCAGGAAAAACAACTCTATTAAGGATAATAGAGGAGAAATTAGCTAAAGAAGGGAAGAAGACTAAGAGAATAATTCCAACAATTACTCAAATACTTAAGGCTATTAATGAAGCTAAGGATTTGGATGTAGTTCTAATAGATGATTTGGATTTAGTTCTTGAGTCTGAGATCTCTATTGATGATTTAAGGATTAGGGAATTGATGGAAAAGACAAAAGCGGTAATCTGTGCTATAAATAAGGAAAACTATGAAAAAATATCTAAGGAATTTAAATTTGATGAAACCTATGAATTGAAAAAACCTTCATTTGATGAGTTCAAGGAAATATTAAAAGCAAATATGGAAGAATTACCTAAATTCCTAACAGAAAAGGAGTTAAAGAAAATATATGAGGGAAGCAATGCGGACTTAAGCACAGCAACTCTACTGCTTTCATTCTTGCTTGAGGAAAGGAAGAGATAGTAGTTATTTTTTTATTTTATTTATGCCCCCGTAGCTCAGCCTGGAAGAGCGTCCGGCTTCGGACCGGAAGGTCGGGGGTTCAAATCCCCTCGGGGGCATAGTTTAGGCCACCTTCGTCATTGTAATAACTCTTTGATACTTTTTTCTTATAAACTCATATTCTGTTGAGAATTCTACTCTTTTTCTGTTAAGGAACTTTATAAGATCTACAAAGCTATGTATTCGCCTTAATTCGTCAATTATTGTCTTTCCTTCCCTCTTCCATAGGTCATAAATAGCGTTTTCGATAGGCCCCTCCAGGTTATCCCGATATCCCAATACATATGAAAAGGCATTTATGATAGAATTAGTAACTCTCGCAAAGAATGAATATTCAACAAGGGCCTCGAGCAAGATATCACTTTTCCAAGGACCTAATCCATATTCCCCAGTTTGAAAATAAATTCTCTGGGCTTTCCTTCCAAGCTCCAATATCACCTCAAGGAGATTGCTGAAGACTTGGAATAACAGTAAGTTTGCAATTTCCCTCTCAACGCATTTCTCAAGGTCTATTCCTCCCTTTTTACAGAGGAATAACATATAAATGGGAGAAACAATTACTTTTCCGCCAGGATAGCTTGATCCACAAGCGGCTAGAACGCTTGTCCAGATTTCACTAAATATAAAGAGAAAAATTAAGTCCTCAGGACCAAATTCCACTTTTACTAGGGCTGGATTAAATTCTTCTTCCCTCCTATAAGCCTGCTCCAGAATATCAACTAATCTTCTTGCAATCGTTTCCCCCTCTTCTACAAATTCAATTCCAATACTATCTCTAAATAGTTCAAAAGGAGAAAGATATAATTCTAATCTTGACTCCTGAATTTTTACTCCTAATACTTTTTCTATTTCTTTCCTTTTCTCTGAAAATATTGAATAAAATTTGTTAACTATGCCTAGTAATTCTGAATTCGGGATCTCTTCTCTATAGCCTTTATATCCTATTAATATTTTGGAAATCTCTCCAAGAAAGGTTCCAATATCTTTTTTTGCCACCTCGGGGTACTTACCTTCCACTTAATTTCATTTCATTAAGCCTTTATTTTCTTAATATTATAATCAAGCCTAAATTGAAGGATTGTTTTTGACCCAAAACTGTCTTGAGCTATCTTTATAGATGTTATTTTGTATTTCAATGCCCTTTTTGGTGATATAACTAGGCAATTTTGCTTTGGATCATACATTACACATTCAAGTATTATGTCTGGTGCTAGCAATTTCTTTGCTTCCGCCCCAGAACTTATTTTTATTTCCTTATATTTTTTCTTTAAGTGCTCAAAATCTTCTATAAAATCCTTCTCAAAAATAACTTCATAGTCTTTATTTTTGAACAGTTTATTCAATTCTTCTTTTATTTTCAGAAACTCATTTTCATTTGCATGGATGAGTATTCTTATTTTCTTTTTCACAGTTTATAAACAGCTAAGCAAAATATATTACTTACCTGTAGAATCCTGGAAATTTTTTCTTTATTACTTCCTCCAAGATACTAAAGAATTCATCAAGATTCTTCCTATCTCTTAAACCTACTGATACAATTTTTACATTATTTACATCTACTTTTACCTCTGCTTTTTTATCTGCCTTTATCTCTGCTAAAGTTCTTTCTATTACTGCAGCAGCATAATTACAAAGCTCGAATAAAATATCTCCCCTTGTTATAACAATTATGTCCGCAGGTTTAAGCTGCCAATCAGTCTTAATTACTTGCATAGGACCTCCAAAGAAGGGGGTAGTTACCCAAATGAAAATATTGCAGTACTCAGGTAAAGTAAGTGACCTCTGCCCCAATCCAGTGCTCTCTACTATGATTACATCATAACCAGCATAAGCGCACAAAGCCATTATGGAGGGAGTTACTGGATGGATGTCATATTCTTCATTAGTTGCAATGCTCCTTGCATAAAATCTCTTATGAGAAGTATACTGCTGGTATTCTAATCTGTCAGCCAAAAATGCACCTCCTGTTCGCTTATCCACAGGATCATTGCTTAATACTGCAACCTTTTTTTCTTTTTCTAGAAAGTACCCTATTAGTTCCCTAATTAAGCTACTCTTTCCCGCTCCAGGAGGCCCTGCTATTCCTATCCTTAAAGCTCTGGAGGAATAGGGTAAACAAAGTTCACAAACTTTTTGCCTGAACCCTTCATCTTCCAAAGTAAGAGTAATTGCTCTAGCAAGCGCTATTTTGTTTTGAGAAAGGATCTCCTTATCTAATGTAACTTCATAATCCATGTACTTATTACTATTGCCCAATGATTAATAGTTATTCCCCCTTGTCTAAAGATCCCTCGAATTTTATTGGAAAAATAGAAAATTTCTAACTACCTCAACTTTTCTAATCAAAGATAAATTTTTTTCTAGAGAGTAGGAAGATGAATTATGAGAAAGCTTGTTTTCCTTTTGTTTTTCATATTTCCTTTAATTTTTTCCCATTGCTGGCAGGAGAGCTACAATTGCCATAGAGTAAAATCCAATTGCCATAAAGTTTACATAGGAACAGATTGTCATCTTGAAGAAGTTTGCCATGGAGATTATGTAACCATATGTGAGAAATATGGATGCAAGCACAAGGAATCTTATCCTTGCAACTGCAGGAGAGTTTCTTATTCTTGTAATTGCCGATGGATTAGGACAAGTGAATGCATAGATTGGGATTACTATTTCGATTGCAAATGCAAATTTGGATTAGGATGGGATTGCTGGTGGCCTTTTAGTGTAAAAGTTTGCAGTATACACTGGTATTGTGCTGATTATAGAGAAAAATTAGTTTGCGATACCTGTTACCGGACCAAATGCGATACCTGTCATAGATGCGTTGAATACGGATGCATAAAATATGATCAGGTTTGGGATCCATGCGCTGAAAAGACTACGGAGAAAGTATGCATTGATAAATATAAGGAGGTTTGCGATGAGCGGATTGTTTGTGATACTAGGACCATATGCGATGAAAAACCAGAAATAATGCTTAATCTAAACGAAATAAAGCCAGGAGATTGTTTTGATGTGAGAGTAAAGAACTTAGAAAGCCCATATAAAGCAAAATTGGAAGTCTATTTAGACAATCGGGAATTATTTTCTGGAGTAATAAATTCAAATCATAAAAAGGTTTGTGTAAATGATGTTTTCGATTTAGGTTTAAAAGAACTGACTGTAAGGGTTTGGGATCTTTCAGATGATCCATCCTATGATTTTTCTGAAAAAAAGATTAGAGTTAATGTATATTCAAAGCCAATTGTTTATGACATTAAAGTTTGTTTTAATGGTAAATGTGGGCTATTCTTCCAAGCTCCATCCGATGGCTTTCTCTTAAAATTTAAAACAAAATATGCAAAAAGAGTTTATATTTCTTTTAATGGAAAGGAGAAGGAAGTAAAGGATAATGAAATATTCCTAAAAGGATTTGGAGTTCTGAAAATAACAGCGGAAAATGAATATGGAAAAACAATTTTGACCTATGGAAATATTACTCCCTTATCTTTTGACTATCCATTAAAACCAAAGGAGGGATCAAAAAGGAAATATTCTGGAGCATTTGTAAGGATCAAATTAGCAAGCAGAAAAGCAATTCTTGTTTCAACCTCTTTATTTGCATCAGCTTACCTCGCCTTTTTACTTAGCAATTACTTAAGAAGGATAATTTTAACTACTGGGATAAGAGCAGGAAGGGATTTCTGGAGAGGGAACTTAGTTAAAATAAGAGGAAATGAGGTCGAACTAACCGATTTGGGAATAAAATATGCCAATAGGATTAAGAAGAGGGTTTCTCTATTAGAGATCTTTAAAAGGTTTGGAAAAGGAGTGACAGAGTTGTTTAATTCATTTAGGACGAAAATATTTCCATTTGAGTATACCGAATTTGAATACCAGGACCTCTATGCAAAATTTGGAAGAGAGTTTGTAGATAAACTAGTCCAGAAATATGGAAAAAGGGCAATCTATGTCCTTAGAAAGGTTGAGGATAAGGATTTTGCTGAATATGTTTTAAAGAATAACCTAGATAGCTATGATTTGAAAGCCTTATATCAAATCTATCAACTGGTTCCAAAGAAGTATTACAAAATAGCAATTAGAATCTTTAATCTAACTGGAAGGAAAGATTTCATTTCCTTTTTATATAAATTTGGACTACTAGATAAGCTAGCTAGTTTTAATGAGAATGAAATAAGGAATGCATTGGCTCTCTATGATTCTGGAGCGCTACTTTCAAGCTATGCAAAATTTGGATTAGTAGGCTTAAGGAAGGGAATTCTGGATAGAAGAACTCTTAGAATAATAGAGGAAGTTAGAAGAGAAATAAAAAGATACATTAGAAAAGCATACAAAGACAAGTACGGGGAGATATTAGAGGTAAAAGATAAGGATTCTAATTATTATTTGCCAATTCTTACTGGAGCGGGAAGGGAGAGATTTAAGGATGTTCTTGATTATCTGGAGCGGGTCAGAAAAGATATAGATTCTTATATTCAAAAAGAGGTTCCAGTCTGGAGCGCCATAAAATGGATTCCAGGAGTAAGAGCTCTATATTCCTGGCTAAAGAAGCGAAAATCTGAAAACATAAATGGGGACTTAATTGAGATGTTTGAAAAAGGAATCTTAGAATCAGAAGCAAGGACCCAATCAATTAGGGATTATATTGAAAAATTGGAAGAGGAAAGATTACTGGGAAGCCTATTTAGGCTAAGGGAAATAGTAGGGAATTTATATACTGGAATTTATGAGTCAAGGAATAAATTTGAAAGAGAATCAAGAAACATACAAGCTGGTCTTGATTTAGCTTCTGGAGTGGCATGTGGAGCAGCTCTAGCAGCAACCTTAGCAAGTTCTGGAGCGGCCACTCCAGCTTTAACAGCCTGTGGAATTACAACTGCAGCTTCAGCAACCTGGAGAGGCCTAAGATTAGCAAACACAAAAAATCCATTCTTACTTGAGGAAGAGCTTCCATACTTTGTTTTGGATGTAGCCAATGTCATAACGACAACAATTGAAATAGACTTCTGGAGCAAGTACTTAGAGATAAGAAAATTATTAGGAAAAGAGAAGGCAGATTACCTTACTAAGAAGATAAAAGACGTTAATGTGGTTTATAAGGCAGTAAAGAATGAGAAAGTTGTTAAGACATTAAGAGAAGTTGATGTAATAAAAGCATTTGAAGGGCTCGCTCCAGAAGAGCTAGAATTTGCTATTAGGCTAATTAAGGCTAAGCCAGAATGGCTAGGAATATTTGCTTACAATCCAAAAAGGGTATCTGAGTTTTACAAAGCAATGCAGAAAACTGGAGCGGAGTCTTTGGATATTTGGATCTTAATTATGAACAGAATCGAGAAGATAGGGCATAAAAGATTCTTTACCGAGTTTATGAGAAGAGAACAAACCCAATACGAGTTTAAGAATCTCTTGCAGGACTTAAAGATTGGGAAGGTTTGCGACTTGGATGAAATAAGATATACGACAAGATCTCCAAAAGAATTTGAAATAACAGATTGGCTATATGTGGGACATGAATTAAAGGATTATAGGATAGAAGTAGATGAGGTTTTGGAAACGAGTGAAGGAAGGGTCCTAATAGAAAATACAAGGACCTTTGTATTAGATAAATTATCCGAGCTTTTGGGGGAAAATGGGGAAACTAAGGTAGATAGGATTATTGCTTTTATGAAGGAGAATGATATAAGGTATTACATCTTAAGGACGGATAGGCCACAAGAGGTACCTTTGGATAAAATAAAACAACTTGCTAATAAATTCGAACAAGAAAACATTGGGTTCTACTTTGTAATAACCAGAAGAAAATTATGGCCTAGGAAAATGTGAGATAAATGGGAATATACTGGCGGGTGACGGTTTGGGCTAAGGATCCTCAAGATATACAGCGGATATTCAAAGTAGGTAAGAGAAGCCACTATCTAAGAACACAATATTGGAAGATACGGACAAGAAATGGAAAGCCAGTTATGGCAAAGGGTGGGGACATAACTCCTCCAGGTCTAAAACCTGGAAGGACCAAAGAACATATAGTAACGACAATAATGTACAGTCTAGTAAGAGCATCGAGATCAAGCGCTTTAGTTACTTTAACTGCTGATAGAGGGGATTTTCCTGCATTTCCATTGGCTTGGTGGATTTACTTTACTGAAAAAGGAATTATTGCTGATGGAAGTGATAAATCTCTCCCAATTCCCGCTCCAGATTACAGCCAAATAGTTAGGTTCATGGAAGCATATTTTGAGACATTTAAGGTCTGTGCTGGGACCCTTTTTATACTGAGCAAAGAACCTTTGAAAATACCCTGGCCAGCAATCAAGCGAAAAAGATTTTTGATATATTGGAATCCTCTAGGATATAAAGATGTCAGGGAAAAAAGAGTTATCGGATCTATTGTTCCTGGCGAAGTTAATAGAGTTCTTGTTGAAAAGTTCCCAAAAGAAGTAAAGAATTTTCATAAAAAATACAATATCAATGTCCCTCCAGACTACTGGAAATATCCAAACTTCTATGATATTTATGGAGAAGAGGAAATATCAGGGTGGAGTATGTCTGATGATGAAGCAGATAATTTCTGGAAAGAATTTGAAAGAAAAGTAAAAGAAATTTCAATTGACTAAACTATAGCTTAAGAAATGGAAGGTAAGAACACAGAAATATTTGTCCTAAGAACTAATAAAGTAAAAGGAACAAATATAGCTTATATAGAGCAAATAGCTAAGGAATTTGAAAAAGAGGGAGTGCGCTTCTATTTTATCATAACAAAAAGGAGAATATATTGGATAAGGGAGCCATAAATGGCTTTCTTTTGGGAAATATATGTTTGGGCTCGAAAAAAGAGGATTTAAAAAGCATTAAGAACGAAGGAGAAAATTGATTGGTTAACACAATATCAATGTCCCTCCAGATTACCGGAAAGAACCACATATGTATGACATTTATGGGGTGTGCTGGCTAAAAATAAAGGGAAAACCCAAAAGTGCAGAAGCAAGTCCAGAAGAAGAGCATAAGAGATGGGAGGAGTTTAAGGAAAAAATAAATAGGATAAATATTGGGTTGGATTAAAAGCGGAAAATTCTATAAATACCTTCTTAAAAATCTAAGCACTGTTAACACCTTATTAGGAATTTATCCTTTCCTATCTATGGAAATAAAAACAGAATATGGAAAAATTAAAATGAATAAGCTTTCTTCAGAAATAATTCGCGCTCCAGAATTCAAAAGGCTAAAAAAGATAACTCTTAGCGGATATAAAGTATTCCTAAGCCCCAATAATCCATTCTATAAAAAGCCTGTTACAATCTTTGAGCACTCGATTGGAGTCTATGCATTATTAACAAGCCTAGGAGCTAATTATGAAGAAAGAATAATGGGGCTATTGCATGATATTTCCAGGCCTGCTTTTGGTCATATAATCGATTTTTTGTTTGGGGATTATGAAAAACAGGAATGGCATGAAAGAGTAATGGAAAGTTTCTTGGAAAATTCAAAAATAAATGAAATTTGTGAGAACCATGGTTTAAATCTAAAAAGAATGGTAAAAAAATTTAGGAATGGAAGATACAGATATTTAGATTCTCCAATTCCAAACATTTGCGCAGATAGATTAGACTATTCCCTAAGGCATATTAGATCCATATTTGGGGAAGATCTGTTTTGGATAGCAAGGGACATAAAAAAAGGAAGCAATTTGTATTTTAGTTCTGAAAAGACAGCCTTAATTTATTCACTAAGCTATTTGGAGCTATCTAGATACTACAATAAAGATTCAGGGATATTCCTGGTTATTAGCAAAATCCTAAAGAAGGCTCTGGAGCAGGGCCTAATAGAAACCAAAGATTTTCTGGAGCGGGGAGAGGAAGAAATATATAGGATTTTAATAAAGGATAGGGAGTTGAAGAAAATATTATCTTTGCTAAAGAATATTAGAGTTGAGATAGATGAAAAAGAATTTGACTTTGTAGTTAGGACCAAGCGCAGATATGTTGATCCTTTTGTTAGAGAAAAAAGACTTTCAGAGATTAATAAGGAATTCAAAAGGAAAATTGAGGAATTTCTAAAAGAGTATGAGCAAGGAATAAGGATTAAAGTGTATCCTAAGGAAATTTTGAAATACATCAAGGAATAGAGATTATTTACCCGATTTTTAGTTCAGGCTAAAATATTAGGCCCTTCCAGTGGTCTATCTAAACCTCAACCCAATCCTTCTTAATAAATTTCGAATACCATTCCTCCCAAAACTTTAGGGGAATTACATGAATTTCAAATGGATGAATACCAAATAATTTGTTTATTTTTCCTATAAACTTTGCAATCTCAATCTCATTTACTCTCTCTTTTAAAATTATTGCAACATCTATGTCACTCCAGGGCTTAAAATTTCCTTTTACTGTTGATCCAAATACTATTACCTTTAATAGATTTTCCTTAAAAAATTCTTCAGCAATTTCCTTTATTTTTCTAGCATATTTCAAGTAGTCCTTCCTATATTTCTGGTAGGATTCTATTAGCTCTCTTTGGAGGTCTATAACGCTATATTTCATAGCAAATCCTTTATTTTCTCCTTAAATTTTTCTAGAAATTTAAGGGCTAGCTCTGCACTTACCTTGCTATATTCCATGCTTGTATATCTTGCTTCAATATATGCAGTCATAAGCAAATCGATAATTGCTGAATTTTCCTCAATAAAGTCGCTTAAATCTCTTATCTTATTTAGTCCCTTAAAAAGAACTCTTAAATTATGTATTTTTGGAAAATCTCCGAAATTTTTAAACAAAATATGTTTTATATAAAGCTGGATGCTTTGTTCTGCAAAAAGAATTGTAAATGTATATCTTCCCTTTTCGAACGCTTCATAGGCCTCCTCTTCAAACATTTTAGCTTTCTTGCTTAGGTCCATAATTTACAATAGAGCCTAGAAGGAAAATTAGAGTGAGATAAAACCTTTCATTAATTTGTCTTTTGTAGTGTTCACTCACGATGAACATTATTTTTAAACTTTGTTCATTCAAAATGAACATTGCTTATGAAAGGGATCTTAAGAGTTAGGAAATGTTCAAGGAAATATGGTTTCTGCGTATGAATGTGAAATAAGATATTTTATTGATGATATAAAGGAATTCAAAAATAGGCTAAAGAAACTAAATGCAAAACTATTGTTTCCCTATGAGTTTACAGACTACTACTATGTTCCTAAAAATGAAAAATGGGACCCTATTAGGAAGAATTTAAGGATTAGGGAATGAAAGTTCCTAGAAAGCCAGCGGAAATTTTGCTTACAAAGAACGAAGTTAAAGAGATTGATGGAGTAAAATTTAAGAGATCTTTATATCCAGAAGGGAAAGTTGTGTTATATAAAGGAAGTCTTGAGAGATGTAAAGAAATAGTTAATGATTTGGGATTTAAATTGCTGGCTGTGATTAGGAAAGTGAACTGTGAGTTTTATGAAATACCAAGGCCAAATTTTAAAACAGTAATAGAATACATTCCTGAAATTGGATGGCTAGGGGAATTGGAATTTGAAGGGAAAGATCCAAAGATAGCAGGCAAGAGAATAAATGAGGCATTAAGAGTTTTAGGAGTTAGTAAATTTACATATAAGCCTATTTTGGCAATTTTTCTAGAAAGATATGGGTTGAAAAGTTATTAAATTGCTTAGAAAGATTTTAAAGAAAGGTAATTGGTTCTTCAAACTAAAAACAGTAAGCAATACCTGAAAAGAAAAGGATTACAGAGAATTATTAAGGGAAATTAATACCATAAGAGGAAGATCAAAAAAGAATAAGCTATTAGCTAGCAAAGATATTGCTAGAATTATAAAAAGTTATTCGAAAGTAATAAGGAATATCTTCTTTATTATAGATCCTCAAACAAGCTTAAATACGGTATTAGTATATGTCTATCTTGAAGAGAATAATAACCTTCATTTGTTTGACCTCTTTATGGAAAAAATTTATCAAATGTGGAAATGGTTTCTAAGAAGAAAACAATCTGATATATTGATTAAAATAGCTAAAAAATCATTGGATCCTTTTAAGGAAATAACCGAGACTTTGCTAGTTTTCTGGAATGAAATTAAAGGGAGAAAAGCTCTTGTCCTTGAGCTTTGTTCCGGGTCTAGAGCACTAATAAGCCTCTATAATGTTCTTTACAACAATGGAGTCTCAATTGCTGTAGATATTAGAGCCCCTGTTTCTCTTGTTAAGAATTTTGAGAAAACAAAAAGGTTTTTCTATATAAGAAAAGATTTATTTGATGGTGAGCTTGAGGAAGAACTCAAACCTATTATCGAGAAATTTCAAAATTATGAGAAAATAGTTGTTGCTTTGCACTGTTGTAAGTCCCTTTCTCTCAGAGCTATAGATATTGGCTCCAATTTGGGCTTTGAAAAAATAGTGATTGTTCCATGTTGTGTGGATAGAGCTATTGCTGAAAAATTGATAGGGAAGAAATTTGAGAAATATGAAGATTGGATAGAGGCTCTAAAGAAATATACTGAACAAAAAGGGTACAAAGCAGAGGTCTATAAAGATAGTGTTTTCAGAAAGGAAGAATATTTCGTAGTGGGCTTTCGATAATCCTATTTACTATATCGAAATTTGGGATGAATCTCTAAGAAAGTGTAAAAGCCTTAAATACTGATGTATTACACGTGTAATATGGAGAAAGTTCTAACAATAAGAATCCCTGAAGGCCTTGAGAAGCAAATAGAGGACATTATAAAGCTTGGCATATTCAAAGATAAGTCTGAATTAATAAGATTTTCCATACTAAAGATGATTAGCGATTTGAAAAAAGAAGAGTACTACAAAAAGTTGCTAGAAGAGATTAATCTAATAAGAGAAAAATTAAAGAAAGAAAATAAGCTGGTAAGTGACAAAGAAGTTGTTGAAATGATAAAAGCTATAAGAAAATGATAAAAGTGGTTTTAAACACTTCTGTAATCTTGGCAGCTTTAATATCTAAATCGGGAGATTCTTTCAAAGTAATAAAGAAATTATTTGAAAACAAGATTATAAATTTCATCAGTCAAGAGATCTTGATAGAATACTTTAAGACTCTAATTTTAAAAGGAACTAATTATTTTCCTTTTTCATTAGTATTCGAATTTTACAAAGCTATAGAAGAAAAATCTGTACTTATTTTTCCAAGGGAACATTTTTCCCTTTGCAGGGACCCTAAAGATAATAAATTCCTAGATGTAGCCTATGAGATCAAAGCAGAGTACCTGATAACTTTGGATAAGGACTTACTAGATTTACGAGACAAAAATAAAGAACTTGAAGTAAAAGAGCATAGACTTAAAATCTTGAGACCAAAAGAATTTTTAGAAGAAATTGAATGCAAGTAGAGAAGTTCCGTCTAGAAGTAAAGAACTGCCGCCGCGGGGATTCGAACCCCGGACCCCCAGGTTTCTCCCTTCAGTGCTCTCCCCAAGCATTTCATCATGGTCAGCGCTCAAATCCCTCATCCCTGGATATGAGCCTGGTGCTCTACCGCTGAGCTACGGCGGCATGAATAAGTTAGTGCTTTGAGATATATTTATTTCCTTTTTAAGAGTCTTTTTGCAACTCTAGAACAAAGTTCAATTGTCAAGTCGATTATTAAAACAGCAACAATGATTTTTACCCAAACTCTCCAGTCAAGCACGGTATTAATGAGGTATTTTAACCCTAGCTGAGATATAGTAATAAGTAAATAAAGAATCCAGAGGCAAATAACAGCTATCCAAAGTAAGATTACAGAAAGAATTTTGAGGGACCTCTTCATGGTAACATAGAAGCTAAAGAAAATTTAGTCCTTCTAGAATTATAGGAATTAAGGGATACAAGTTTGGAAAGAGCAAAGTAAATGGAAAGTATTTGTGGATGGCATAATCATTGAGAAAGGATTTAATATGAGAGAGATATAAAGAAAGGAAGACATAGATTTTTGGCAATTCGGAATAATTAGAGAATAAATACCTACCACTAAACAACACACTTGTAACTAGATTAATAATCACATTGATCTTAAACTTCACAGATTCATACAGAAGGATAGATCCAACAACTTGCCAGGAGTTATTAAGTTTTCAAGTAATAAAATAAAATTTCTTTAATTATATTTAATCCGTCCGCTCCAGAAAGCTCTGGATGAAACTGAAGGCCAATAAATTTATTTTTTCTAATTATTTCTGGGATTTTCATTCTAAGGAATCTGGAGCGGCCAAGTATTTCAAACTTTTTTAACCTCTCCTCAG
This sequence comes from Candidatus Woesearchaeota archaeon, assembly GCA_964471255.1. GTDB lineage: Archaea > Nanobdellota > Nanobdellia > CAYMVK01 > CAYYFB01 > CAYYFB01. The sequence goes on along the minus strand of CAYYFB010000002.1, from coordinate 109,952 downwards.
GCAGATAGAGAATGTGATTATGGTAAACCAGGAATGTTCTTTTCTTAAATTCAATTTTATTAAACCCCTTCCTTCTTTTAGGAAGACTTTTCGGAAGCACATGGAATGCTAAGGCAATTATATACATTCCACCACAAATCCCGATTGCTCTTTTTGCCTTTCTTACTTTCTTTGAAAGTTCTAGGTAATCCCCTATGCATCCGGACTCATATCCAGACAATACCACGAGCTCGCTTCTTTTTATATGTTCTTCCCTTACCTTTTCAAAATTTAGAATCTTAAAATCTCTAAACCCACATTTAAGAAACAACTCTTTTATTTTTCTGGTGCGCTTCAGTCCTATTTTTCCCTTGTAATTGTTTATGATTAATACCTCCATAATTGGGATTATGCAAAGAGTTGAGGAATATGAGTTTGGAAGGATAAAAATTGGAGAAAGGATGTTTAAGAACGATATTATTATCTGTGGAGATGAAATACTGGAAAAATGGTGGAGAAAGGAAGGACACAGATTATCCTTAGATGACCTGAAGTGGCTAAAAGAAAAGAAATTTGAAATTCTTGTAATTGGGACTGGATATTATGGGATTATGAAAGTAGACAAGGATGTTATCTCTTATTTTAAAGAAAGGGGAATTGAAGTTATAGTAAAGGATAGTAAGGAAGCAGTAAAGGAGTATAATAACCTAATAGAAGAAGGGAAAAAAGCCGCTTTAGCAATTCATCTAACTTGTTAGACAAGAGGCATTGTCAGTGGATATACGCAGAAAATTTCTAGAAATTTCTTTCTGCTATTGTGTAGATGAAAAGTTCTTTCTTAATAATTTCTTTTTCATCCGTCCTTGTTTTATCTATGATTCTTTTTCTTCTTATCTTTTATATTTCTGTTACTTATGAGTGATAAGAATATATTAACAAAGAAAGGAAAAGAAAAAATGATGGAAAAAGAAATTTTGGTTGATCTAAGAAATGTCTGGAAAATATATGGTAAAACAATTGCACTTGCTGGTGTTACTCTTCAGATAGAGAGAAATGAATTTGTAGCCATAATGGGGCCTTCTGGAGCAGGCAAATCCACATTATTAAGAATTATTGGATTATTAGAATCTCCTGACCGAGGGAAAATATTTCTTTTTGGAAAAGACTGTAGCCTTCTTCTGGAGCACGATAAAGACAGAATTAGAAGGGAGAAAATAGGATTTATTTTTCAACAGTTTCTTCTAATTCCCTACTTAACGGTTCTTGATAATGTTGCCCTTCCAATAACAATTAGGGGAATACCTCTTAGAAGTGCTAGAAAGAAAGCAGTTAAATTATTAGAAAGTGTAGGCTTAGAGAAACATCTTAATAAATTTCCTACTCAACTATCTGGGGGAGAACAACAAAGAGTAGCAATAGCAAGAGCTCTTGCTAATGATCCAGAAATAATACTCGCAGATGAGCCCACAGGCAATTTGGACTCAAAAACTGGGGAGAAGATATTAAGAATATTCAAAAAGCTTTATAAATCTGGTAAAACAATCGTAGTTGTTACGCATGATAACTCTGTTGCTACTTCGGCAGAAAGGATTATAAAAATGAAGGACGGTAGGATTGTGGTATGAAATTCCTAAAAGCACTTCTTCTCATCCACCTTCTTGCTCCAGTTGTATTTTCCATGGTAAGTGTAATCTTCTATGAGCCAAAAGTATTCCTTGAAGTGAATAAGTCTTTCACATATGAGCTGAAATTATGGGAGCTTAATGGGGAAGATCTCGAAATAAAAATAGATGCTCCTTCCTGTATTAAACTTGAAGAAGACAAAATAGATTTGGGATGGGTTTCTGCAAATAATACAATTTCTGTTTTAGTAAGAGGGAAAAACTTGTGTGAGAAGCCAGCAAAGATGAAGATAAAAATTGAGGGAAATAAAGAGCAAATTCTGGACGCTCTGATCATTCCATTTAAACTCCCAAGAATAAAGAACATTTATCCTCTTTACCTAACAAAGGGGAAGATAAACGAAATAACAATAAGCTTTGACTATTTAGGGGATAGAGTCTGTGTTTATGGGGAATTTGTCGGAGAAAACGTTGTGTGTAGTGATGGAGATGCTGTTAAAATAAAAATATATGGCAAAGGGGAAGATACTCAAATTCTGAAGATTTTAGCTTTGTTTGAGAATGAAGGAGAAGCTAAAGCAATGAACTATACTTTAATCTTTCCATTAAAGCCAGAAAACAAAGAGAGTATACTTATACTCCAGGAGGAGATTCAAAAGGAAGGCAAACTTCAATTTTCAATATGCGATAGATGTAGATTGTGTCTCACCCCTGAAGAAGAAGTTGAATTAAATAAGAACTGTGAACTAGGCCCCGCTCCAGAATTCTCATATAAAATCCTAGATCCTGATATGGATACTTTGAAATTGGGGTATAAACTGGAGAAAGAAGAAAGAGGTGTATGGAAAGAAATAGACACTGGGTATTTCTATTTAAAAATTAGAAAAAAAGCAAACATATCCTACGGATATTCTTTCGATTGGAAAAGAAAGAAAATAAAATTTATAGTCTTCAATAAAGGTGATAAAAAGGCAGAATCAGTTCATTTGTTATTGAATAATCAGACTTACTTTATAGGGGAAATTTATTCAAAAGATTATGAATCTATTGAGCTAGATTCTGGAGGAAAAGGAAAACTCTACTTTTTCGATGGAGAAGAGTGGAAATCGATTGAAGTGTCCCTTCCAGAACCTAAATGGCAGAAAGAAGTAGAAATTTGGAAGTACTTGATCCCTGTCATCATTTTCGCAATCGGATTGGTAATTGGAAGAATAGTATGATATGGTTTGTTATTAAGAACATCCTTAATAGAAAACTAAGATCATTTCTTTCCTGCCTTGGGATCATTATAGGATCATTTTCGATTTTCACTCTTTTTTCAATAGGCAAAGGAGTATTTGCTGGGGTGGAAGAAGCAATTTCTTCTTTAGGAACAAACAAACTCCTTGTAGTTCCCATGTCCCTTTCTGGATTCTCTGAGAAAGATATAACTCAAATAGAGAAATATAAAGATGTTAAATTAGCTCTTCCAATTAAGGCTGGAAGAATAATGAAAGATGGAGAACTTATCCTCATTTATGGGATAGGGAAAAGGAAAGTAAAAGAAATGTTTGAAGATACGGGATATAGGATTGCGGATGGGAGGTATTTGAAAAAAGGACATGAATGTGTCTTAGGTAAGGTAGCTAAGAAAATTTTTGATGCTGAAGTAGGAAAAACCATAGAAATAGCTGGAGAAAAGTTCAAAGTAGTGGGAATCTTAGAAGGGACTGGCAGCCAATTTGATGATTCTTCAGTTGTAATTCTGGAGAGCGCTTATAATGAACTTTTTGGAAAATCTGGATATTCTTTTGTTTTAGTAAAAACAAAGAAAGATCCAGAAATTGTTTCAGAAGGATTACGTGAGTATCTCAAAAAAAGGAGGGGAAAAGAAGATTTCAGAATAGTAACTGGAGAGACTCTTTTAAAGAGTGTAAGTAAGATAAAAATTCTTGTTCAGATATTTTTCTTGGCAACAGCATCGATTTCTCTTGTGGTAGGAAGCATAGGAGTTATGAATTCAATTTACACAAGTGTTTTTGAAAGATTTAGAATAATCGGGTTATTGAGAAGTATTGGTGCATCAAGAAAACAAATATTAAAAATATTTTTAATGGAATCTGTTATAATTTGCGCTATTGGTGGTATAATGGGGACATTACTAGGATATCTAGCAACTCTTTCTTCAGAAAAGATAATTAAAGAGAAGATAATTGAAGGATACAAGTGTAAAGTTGATGCTATGTCTTTTTTAATTCCTATCTTGTTTTCTCTTCTATCGGGGTTGGTGGCAGGATATTTCCCTGCTAAGAAGGCTGCCTCAATCCACCCGGCCGAGGCTTTAAGGTACGAATAATTTATTCTGATTTACTACTTTTTATTTCTTTCCCAAGAACCCCAAGGTATGCTAGAAAGGCATCTAATTGGATTAGTGGGTCCGATCCTTCAGTCATTCTAAATTCAATTTCTCCAAGTTTATCCAACATTTTTACCTTGGCGTCATCAGGTATCCCTAATCCAATAATTCTTCTTTGGATTTGTCTAACTATATCTTCCCCCGCCAGTCCATATTTTATCATTAGATCTGATAGTAAGTCCCTTGCTTTAAGGAAATTCCCCTTAAGGGCAAGGTCCAATACTTCCCTTACCTCTTCAGGTCTTGCTACTGAAGATATCTCATAAACCTTATCGGCCGTTATTTCTTTGCTAACCGCAGCACAGGACTGAAGTATATTTATTGCTTTTCTCATGTCTCCTTCCGAGATATCATATATTGCTTCTAGAGCTTCCTTATCTATACTCAATCCTTCGCTTTGTGCTATATCTGCAAGCATTCCTATACAATCTTTCTTTGGTAATGGTCTAAATCTAAATACAGCACATCTAGACTGAATAGGGTCAATAATTCTTGAAGAATAGTTGCAAATAAGGATAAATCTGCACGTTGCTGTGTAATTTTCCATGATTCTCCTCAAAGCCTGTTGAGCATCAGAAGTAAGAGCATCTGCCTCATCTAGAATAATAAGCTTAAAAGCAGCCTCCCCTATTGGTCTTGTCCTAGCAAAATCCTTTACTTTGCTTCTAATCACGTCTATGCCCCGTTCATCTGACGCATTTAGCTCTAAAGTATTGTCTCTCCACTGTTCTCCATATAATGTTCTCGCAGTGACTAGAGCAAGCGTTGTTTTTCCTGTTCCTGGTGGGCCGGCAAATAAGAGATGAGGTAGGTTACCCGACTCGACCATTGCTCTTACAGTGTTCTTTATTTCTTCCTGGTCCCTTACTTCGTCAAAAGTTTTTGGCCTATATTTCTCGGTCCAAACCTCAAACATGCTTTTCACCTTTATAAAGACTATTTAATGCAACACCTTATAAAGGGATATTTAAATGAGAAGTATGGAGGTGAAGCTTTCGGTTCAAAATATGGTAACTACGGTTAGATTGCACACTAGAATTCCCTTAGAAAGGGTTTCTCTTCAATTAGAAAATGCAATTTATAATCCTGAAGAATTTCCTGGTTTAGTTCTTAGATTGAGTCCAAAAGCTGAACCTAGCAAGACGGCCCTTGTTTTTAGCTCCGGAAAAGCCGTAATAACTGGAGCCAAGGATGAAGAAGAGGTAAAAAGGCTTGTTGATGAACTTATTTCTTGTTTAAGAAAAGCGGGTGTCGATTTTCCTAAAGAACCTGAGTATCAAATTCAGAATATTGTTCTTTCTGGAGATCTTAAGATGAAAATAAACCTTAATAAAGTAGCTATGGAGCTTGAGGGCGCTGAATATGATCCTGATCAATTTCCAGGGGTTATATATAAACCCTATTCTAAAGAAAAAAGCATAACTTTTCTTATCTTTAGTTCAGGTAGGGTTGTTTGTACCGGTGCAAAAAGTCTCAAAGAAGCAAAAGAGGAAACAACTAACCTAATAAAGAGGATAAGAGAAATTCAAAAAGGATGAAAGACAGATTTAAGGAGGAGCTAAAAAAAGAAATAGAAAAGTTTCTAGAAGAAATATACGACGAACTAGTCGAAGCCCTCCAGAAAGGAAGGAAAAGTATCGTATTAAATTTCGGGGAGATTGAAAAAAGAAGTTTTAAACTTGCAGAAGCCATACTTAAAGATCCAAAAACAACAATAAGGCTAATAGAAGATGCTATTAGGTCTATTAAGCCCCCCTCTTTAAAGGAGCTAGGAATAGGTAGAAAAGAAGAGATTAGAGTAAGGTTTACAGAGCTGCCCCCTAGCTGTTATCATGAAATAAGGAACCTAAGAAGTGTTCATATAGGAAAACTTATTGTCATTGAGGGGATAATAAAAACAGCCAGTGATGTAAGGCCAATACCAAAAAGTTTTATATATAAATGTGATTATTGTGGAAAGGAATGGGAATTTGAAGTGGAACCGCTGACTAAGCCGCCTAGAAATCTTTTTTGTAAAATATGTAAGAGATTGCTACCTTCAAAACCAATTAGAGAGGTTCTTAGAGATGCCCAGAGATTAATAGTTGAAGAAATACCCGAAAGAGTAGAAGGACAGCCAAGGAGGGTAGATGTGCTTCTTCTGGATGATCTTGTTGACCCATTTTTCCAGAGATATGTGATTCCTGGGAGAAGGATAAGAATTATAGGTATTCTGAAGAAAACAAAAGTTAGAGGGAAAGAGATGTACGAGTATCTCATAGAAGCGAATAACATAGAGGCATTAGAGGCAAAATTTGAAGAAGAAGGGCTAACAGAAGAAGATATAAAAGAAATTAAGAAACTTTCGGAACTTCCCGATCTTGAAGAGAGAATAATAAATAGCATAGCACCGTCTATAGCGGGTTATAGAGAAATCAAGGAAGCAATAATGCTCCAACTCTTTGGAGGGGTAGAGAAAAAAAGGCCGGATGGTACTAAGACCAGGGGATTAATTCATATTTTGCTTGTAGGAGATCCTGGAGTGGGGAAGAGCCAGATACTTAAGCATGTTGCTGCTATAGCTCCAAGAGCAACTTATGTCTCTGGCAAAGGGATAACTGGTCCAGGAATTTCAGCTACAGTGGTAAGGGATGAAATATTAGGAGGTTGGTGTTTAGAAGCAGGACCTCTAGTGCTGATGAGCGGAGGTTTACTTTGTGTAGATGAATTAGATCAAGTAAGAAAGGAAGATATAGCGGCGTTCCATGAGGCTTTGGAACAGAACACCATAAGTATAGCAAAAGCGAATATTCATGCAGTACTCAAAGCAGAGACCTCAGTTCTTGCTGCTGCAAATCCAAAATTTGGAAGATTTGATCCCTATAGGCCAATTCCAGAACAGATAAATTTACCTCCGACTTTAATTAACAGGTTTGATCTAATATTTCCATTAAGGGATATTCCAGATAAAGAAAAAGATAAATATGTTGCAGAGTTCATGTTGAAATCTCATATGAATCCTGAGGAGAAAAAACCACAGATTCCCTATGATTTATTAAAAAAATATATTATCTATGCCCGGAAATACTGTAGGCCAAAGCTTACAGAAGAAGCTATGAAAGAAATAAAAGACTTTTATTTAACATTAAGAGGAAGTGTAAAGCCAGGTGATGAGGGAATGAAACCTATACCTATTTCCCCAAGACAATTAGAAGCTCTAATAAGAATGTCGGAAGCTTATGCAAAAGTTAGACTTAAGGAGAAGGTAGAAAGAGAAGATGCATTAAAAGCGATTAGGCTAATGAAGTATTTCTTAAGGGAAGTAGGATTAGAGCCTGGGTCTAATGCAATAGACATTGATAGGATAATGACAGGCATACCTGCGAGTAAGAGAGACAAAATTGGTAGGATAATGGAGATGCTTGAAAGGCTTTCTAGGGAATATGAGAATAGGATTCCTTTAAACACAATCTTGATGGAGGCTGAAAAAGCTGGTATTGAGAAGAGCGAAACTTTAAGAATTCTTGATGAATTAAAAAGAGTCGGAGAGATATATTCACCAGAGCAGGGAAAAATAGCCCTATTGTAACCTCTCACTCATAACTCAGTTAAAAGATCTACAAAACTTTCACTTATATCATACCTTCTTGCGAATTCTCTCCTTGTTTTTTTATCTCTTAGCCAGAATTTGAAAAAGGGGGCGTAAACGTTCATTATCTCTTTTGTAGATTCGTGCAAATGTTTTGCTATCTTTTTGACATTCTCTCTTATTATTTGCCTTTTTTCATATAATTCTTTGAGTTTTTTTAGTTTTTCAGGTCTTTTATAGGAAGTAAATTTCCTATAAGGTTCTCTTTTTGAAACAAGAACACCCATCGTAGCTAATAATACTGAGTAGACGTATAGAAATCTCCAATTTCCTGTTTTGATGGTTCTTCCGTGGAACTGGTCTGCTCTTGAGACATAATACATCGCTTTGTATTTTTCATCCAGTCTTTCATATTCCCGACCAATATTCTCCTCTATCCAAAGGATAAATTCTGGTATATCGATATCCAGAGTTGATGTTATCCCAATAACATTGCGGATACTTTTAGATTTAAAAATAGTACCTAGAGCTTGGAAAATGGAGATTTCTTTGTCTCTATATCCCAAAATAGTTAAATCTTCCTTTTTTATTACTTTTTTTCCTATGGAAAGGGTTTGCAAATCATTTATTGCTGCTCTTAGGTCCCCTCTTGCTCTTCGGGCGATCTCTCTTAAAACATCATAATCAACAAAGATGCCTTCACTTTTTGCTATCTTTATTAGATGTTTAACTATAAGGCCAGGGGAAATAGAATCAAACTTAACTAACTTACAAAGTCTTCTCAAAGGTGCCAATTTTCTTTCCCAGGGGTCGTTAGCTATTAGGATAATAGGAACCTTGCTTTCTTTTATTATCCTTATAATTTCCCTAATACCCCCTCTATCCCCCCTTGCAGACATTCCGTCAATTTCATCTATAAGAACCAATCTTTTCCTTCCAAAAAGACTTTGAAACTTACATGCAGTGCCAATTATAGTTCTAATCTTTTGGGAAGATCTTTCATCTGATGCATTGACTTCTAAAAGATCATATCCATACTCATTGGCTAAAGCCCTTACAGAAGCCGTCTTCCCTACTCCAGGAGGCCCATAAATAAGGAGTGCAGATCCAGGCTTAAAATTTTCAACAAACTCTTTTAATTCTTTTATTCCTTTTTCTTGACCAACTATTTCGTTAAGTTTTTTTGGTGCGTATTTTTCGGTCCAGTATATCATATTATCTTCTATGAAACCTCTGATTATCTTTCATGGTGATGGAGATGGCATATGTTCAGCAGCTCTTCTTTCATTGTATGTTTTGAATAAGGAGAAAACCTTTCCTTATTTTCTATCTCCAGATTTTAATACAGAGCTTACGGATAAAGAAATTGAATTAATAAGGAAAATAAATCCTGATCACATTTACATTTTAGATATTCCAATTGATGAAATAAATCCTGCAATTTTTGAGGAGTATTCAACTATGATCATAGACCATCATCCTTACGAAAACCCTCCCTCCTCAGTAGATATTATTCATTCAATAGGAAAGTGTACAACTACCTTAGTTTACGAAAACTTTGCTATAGATGAAAAAGAAGCCTGGATAGCAGCTTTAGGGGCATATTCAGACAAAGACCCATCTTATATAAAACATCTTAATCTAGCGAGAAAATACTATGAGATTGATGAAAATTTCCTTAAAAAGGCACTCAGACTTGTGGCCTCAGTACAGCTATTTGGGATTGAAGCCAAAAAAACAGCAGTACTATCTCTTATAGAGGCATATAATTTAAGCATCCCCACAGCTTTGTTAGGCACAACCCCTAATTCTTCTAAACTAGTAAGATTCTCAAAGAAAGCAGAGAGAGAAAAACTAAAGGCTTTGTCTACCATTTCTCAAAATAAAATATTTGAAAATGACAGGTTTGTCATATTTAAGATAAATCATGCTTTGCCCATTCACAGATATCTATCCAATGTGTTGGCAAATACGATTAGGCAAAAAGTGGTAGTTGTTCTAAATGAAAAAGGAAAGCACATCTATTTTGAGGCAAGAACTAGGGAGTTAGATGATATAGATTTGGGAAAACTTTTTAGGAAAATTTGTCAAGACCTAAGAGGAAGTGGAGGAGGACATCCTAAAGCAGCTGGAGGAAAGTTTCCAAGATATTTTTTAGAAGCATTTTTAAGGAAATTTTCCTAATAAGGGAGGGATACAGAGAACTTGTAAAAAGAAGGGGGTTTGTCAGAGATTCCTACTACTCCAATTTCCGATCGGGCCAGTAAAGCCCTCCTACCGATGGGCGAATGTAGGACTGTCAATTTAAGTCCATTTTCTTTGATAATCCTCTCTACTCTTAAATAAACCAAATATTCCAAATCTACTGCTTCTTTTTGAGATATCTCAGTCCTATATATCTGTTTTCCATCTCCTTTAGCCAGAAAATAATAGGTTAAAGCTCCTTCCTTAGATGAAAGGAAAGAGAAGAGTAAATCGATTGAATTATTTACTCTAATGGGCATAGGTAGATGATAAAGGACAGTAAAATTTATTGCATTAATGATAAGTAATGAGTCAAGGGTAAGTCCTTCCTTATTGGAAATTTCCAAAGTTGCTTCCAGACGTTCACAATGAGATTTGAGAGAAACAGAGTGCACATTTTTGCCCTTTATAACGAGTGCGGATGTTGGTTCAACCTGCAAGCATTTTTGAATAATATTCCTTATAAGGGGAGGATTCTCTCTCATAGGTAGCTTAATCTCCCCTTTTCTTACAGAAAATGATAAATAAGGCCCATATATATTTTCCTCCATGGTAACTCTGGTATTTTCTGTTTAAAATAGGTGTTTTTTCTAGAATGTGAATTTGATAAAAATAATTTTCCCTTATCTTTGGGAGAAGAAAATGAAGCGGGGGGGTGGATTTGAACCACCGACCTCGGGGTTACTTAGGCCCTTTGGAGAGAAAGGCCTTATGAGCCCCGCGGGCACTCCTGGCTGCCCTACCCCCGCATCAGCTATATCTTACTATATTGTTATTACTTTAGATTATTTATTGCTTACTATAAGTTTATTACAGACCGCTAAGAGGATTTATTTCTAATTATACAGGTTTCCCTTCAAGGAGCTATCCCTACACAAAAAGCGAGTGCTTAACCCGTGGCTCCAGAACAAAACCTTTCTTTTCAAATTCTCTCTTAAGGAAGAGAGCTATTAAGGTCGTTAGGATATAAGCAGCTGGATAGAATATGTCTCTTTTGTCCGTTGGGATAGTAATTGTAGGACTTTTTCCTATTTTCTTAGGGGAGAGGAAGAAAATAGATGCTCCTTTCCTAAGTGATTCTTCATACCATCTTTTTATTATTCTGTTTTCCATTCCAGAGAAGGTTATAAAGACAACAAGATCATCCTTCCTTATCTCTCCAGTTAGTTCTCCAGCAATCTGGACAGTATCTCCAAAATATCCTTTTATGTGATTAAGTCTTATAGCCGCTGCACTTGCTATAGCCTCTGATTTTCCCGTTCCGGCGATAATCAGCTTTCCCCTTGTGAGCAACTTTTCTAACAGTATTTTAACATTTTTATTTTCTATCCCCTTTTCTGTCACTTTGAAGATATTTTCTAAGCATTTAATTGGATCTTTAATTAGTTCTTTTATACTAGACTTAAGAAAAACTGATAAGCAAGCCACCGAACACTCGAATATATCTCTAAGAATGCCTCTTTTTCCTAGTCCAAGATAAAGCACAATTCCTTTTTTACCCCTTACAATTCTATCAGCTGGAGAACCTTTCCTCCCTGTTATGAGGGCAATTCTTTTTTCTTTAATTTTTCTGGCTAGCTCGGAGAGGTTTTCTACAATATAAGGGGTCTTTCCACTTCCGCTTATAACAAAAAGAAATGTTTCAGGGAACATTTCGACAAAACTTTTGGGTGAAGATGCTGGGAATGTTCTAGAGAGCGGATCATAAATTTTCTTTTTAAAATATCTTAGAAAGAATTCTGGGTCTAATAAAAGAAATGCGGAGTCTCTACTTCTTCCGCAAGAAAGGAGAAGTATTTCGTTAGTATTTTCAATTCTAGATGAAAACTCATCTAAAAATTCATTAACATCCTCATTTACTATATTTTCCTTTATCTCCTTAAAAAAATTTTTCGCAAGTTTACTTGCCTCTTCTTCCATGACTTCTTATAGAAGGTCTAATTTTTTCAGCTCCTTTACCTCTATTCCTAAGCCCCCTTGAAGTCCTTCCAGCAGGTGTAAGTCCTCTAAATACCCTTCCTCTTTGAAAACAAATCCAATTTATATCTGGATCATTTTTTATTTGGGGATGATGAGGATCTACGAGGATAACCTCAAACCACTTATAAATAGAGTCTTCTCCAACCAAATAACTACCAAGAACTTCCAAATTAGGGAATTTTCTATTCGCTTTTTCCTCAGCTATCCATTGTAAGCTTTTTTTTGGATAAAATTTTTTTAACCCGGATTTTGAAGGTTTTCTTCCTCCAGAGGGTTTTGGCCTATTCCTCCCCCCAGCACGGACCCTCACTCTAGCTACTACAAACCCTTGTTTTGCTTTATAACCGTACTTTCTAGCTTTGTCGATTCTTGTTGGTTTCTCTATTCTAACAACTACAGGTTCTTTTCTCCATTTTATTAACCTTTGCTTATATAGCTCCTTTAGGTTTTCTTTCGGTCTTTTCCACAATGCTGAGATGTACTTGTAAAAGCCCATATGTATAAAAGAGAAGAATATTTAATACCTCCCTTCATGTATTCTTCAGCCCCAAAACTTTCTCAATTATTTTTAGAACTTTCCAAGCAGCATAGGGAGAAAGCATAAAAGGAAGTTCATCTGTTGATGCTTCTTTCTCTGCATAAGAGAGAAAGGTATTGTCTATCTCTCCGATTTTATCAACCCTATAAGTACGTACGACAGATGGTATAGATTCGGATTTTTCCCTTAATGTTACTCTCTCTTTTATCCCCGCATAAGTAAGCTTAAGAGTTAGGCGTCCATTATCAAGAAGCATTTCCCTAGTTCCTACCCCAGATTCCGAACGATTTAAATGGTAAGACAAATCTAAAGCAAGCTTTATTGTTAATCCAGAAAATCCAATTTTGGCCCTTATTTTTGCAGAATACCTGGTCTTTGAGTCAAATACACCGATTACATGCCCTGCCACTTCTTTAATTTTTCTTTTCTCTATAAGAAGCGTTAATGGATGATATCCTAGATTAAGCAGAAGCTCTAAAGGATTAGTTAGTGACCAAGGAGGTTTTCTGGATTCCCAGACAACCGAAGCCAAAATTTCCTCTCCTTTTCTCATAAAATCCTTGACCCAATAAGGACCATATCCAGCAAGCAATGTATTATCAACCCCAACCAATTCTGCTTTGCTAAGGATATTTTCTAATAAAAAAGAGGACGTTGCTCCAGGTTTTTCAAGCAATAAACATACAGCCCCATTTTCCGTAAGCTCACAAGCTACGGGATAAAGAGCGTGAGGTGGGACGCATACTATAACCCCATCACATTGAGAAAGCTCTGTTAAAGATGAAACAGCTCTGGCTTTGTGTGACCACCTAGCTAATCTTTCTGCTTTTTCTGGAAGTTTATCATAAATAAGAACTTCTTGGACCTTAGGGTGTTCCAGAACCTTCTCTAAATGAATACCTCCCATTCTTCCTGCTCCAGCAATTCCTATTATCATCAGAATACTGTTATTGTCTTTGCAAGGTTTCTTGGCTTGTCGATAGGAAGACCCCTTTCCTTTGCAGTATAATAGGTCAGAAGCTGACCGCAAATCACAGCGTAAACTGGATAGAGGAACTTGTCTTCAGGAACTACAAAATCTCCATTTTTATTTATTGAATAAATTTTCCCTCCCCTACTTTCTATTTCTTTCATATTACTTTCAATTCTTTTATCCCATTTTGGATTAAGAGATAAAACTTTTGTTCCTGGTTCAATTAACGCTAAAGTCCCATGTTTTAACTCCCCTCCAGCAAGTACTTCAGCATGAATATAGCTTATTTCCTTAAGTTTCAATGCGATTTCCATCCCAGCAAAAAGGTTTATCCCCCTTCCAATGATGTATATGCTCTCTTCATTTTTTATTTCTTTAGCAATTTTTATTGATCTTTCTTCATTTTTTTCTATAATTTCTTGAAGCGCGTTGGGAGCTTTTCTTATTGGAATCCTAAGCCCCAATTTTTTTGCCAAAAGAAGGAAAAGTAGAACTTGATTTGTATAAGTCTTGGTTGCTGCAACACATTTCTCCAGTCCAGCATTGATATATACAAAAGAGTCTGAAAGCCTCTCCAGGCTTGAATATGGAATATTAAGGACAGAAAAAACATGAAAAACTTTCTTTCTCAAGTTTTTTACAGCTAACAACACATCCATCGTTTCTCCAGATTGTGAGACAGGAATAAGAAGAGTTTCTTTATCGTAAACACCTAACTGATATTCAGAGGCCAGGATTGCTTCAGCTAGGAATCCGAGTTTTCTTAATAGATAAGCTCCTATAAGGGAAGCATGATAGGAAGATCCGGCCCCTAAAAACACTATATTTTTAGATTTTTCTATAAGCTCACAGAGTTTGTCTATCCTTTCTCCTTGCTCTCCTTCTAAAGACTCAATAAGAATTTTTGCTGCCAAAGGTTGTTCAAATATTTCCTTTAACATAAAATGTTCAAATTCTCTTTTCTTAGCGCTTAGCTCTACAAGCGTTAAGTTTTTAATTTTCTTTTTAATCAAATTTCCCTTCTTATTGAAAATTCTTATTGAGTTTTCTGTTATTTCTGCAAGCTCATAATCCGAGAGCAAAATGACTTTCTGGGTTAGATCTAAGAAGGTATGAACATCCGAGGATATAAATATAGTGGGGTTGCTTAACCCAATAACTAATGGGGAGTCTTTTCTCAGAGCTATTACCCTGTTTTCCCCTTTCTTTAGGATTAGAATGGCATAAGTTCCTTTTAGCTTTCTAAATAACTGGAGCGCAGCATCTTTTAAATCTTTTCCCTTTCTTACTTCATCCTCTATCAGATGAGCTATAACCTCACTATCTGTCTCTGATCTGAAAATATGTCCTCTCTTCTCTAAATGCTTTCTTAGTTCCTTATAGTTCTCTATTATTCCATTGTGTACTATCATTATTTCTCCAGAGCAATCTAAATGGGGGTGAGAGTTTATATCAGATACTTCTCCATGAGTAGCCCATCGGGTATGTGCTATTATTACTTTATCTTTTGAATTTATTCCTTGAACAACTTTCAGAAGTGAATCTATATCTCCTTTTTTCTTTAAAAAGAAGCCTGAAGCCGAAGCTATTCCCGCAGAATCGTATCCTCTATACTCTAACCTCTTGAGCCTATTAAGAGCATCTTTGATCTTAATGGGTTCCTTAGAGACAATTCCTAGGATACCACACATGCCCTAGCCTAGGATTAGCTCTATTTAAATTTTTGTTGAAAAATTGATAAACAAATTTTAATATTTTTTCAGATGTTCGAAAAATATGGAAAAAGTGTTAGATAAAGGTATAATAATAAGAGGAGAAGAGATGCTTTCCACCTTAATTTTTCAAGAAGGATTAGACCTTTCTGGAGTGAAATTTAAACTTCTGAAAGAACTCAGCAGGGGAAGTTCGGATCTTTCCTATCTATCAGAAAAAATAAATAAAACAAAACAGACAGTTCTCTATCATCTTTCCTATTTAAGAGAAAAAGGGATAGTAGAAAAAACGGGGAATTTTTATAGATTAAAATCGGATGCCATTTCAATAGTAATAAATCCAAAATGGAAGAAAATCATTCGGGGAGAAATTTCCGTTAAAGCATTAGAGTTCTTCTACCCTTTTGTTTCTAAAGAGGGGTATTTAAATTGTCTTATAGCAATAGAGTCACCATTTCCTCATGGGCCTTCAAGGGCTGTAGGAAAATATGGGTTTTTGGCAGCAGAGCTATGCCTTTTCCTAGGAAGGTTTGTTAGATTTACAAAAAGACCAATTTCTGCGATATTAGATGCTGAAGTAATTATCAGAGATCTCCTTGAGAAAGAAAATCTAATCCTTGTGGGAAGTCCTATTGGAAATCATATTATTGATAAATCAAGAAAATATCTGAAGATAGAATATAGAGTTGAGAATGGTGTTGAGCTTTTTTATTCATCTTTTACAGGAAAAGAGTATAGAGATGATGCTTATGGTTTAGTTTGTAAAATTAGGAGTCCATGGAACAGTGAAAAATGGCTCCTTATTTTTTCAGGTTATAAAGGAGAAGGAACTAAAGCTGCCATCCTTTCTCTCACTCATGGAAAGTTGTTTGATATCTATAAGGAGGGGAAGGAATTCTATTCAGTAGTTTTAGGGGTGGATAAGGATTCTGATGGAAGGGTTGATGATATAGAAATTCTTGAGTATCACAACTTATGATAAAGCTGGAAACGGTTAGGATAGAAAAGCCTGAAAATTGGAATATTATACTTGGACAAAGCCATTTCATTAAGACTGTAGAGGACCTCTATGAGGCTCTAAAAGAAGCATTTCCAGAAATAAAATTTGGAATTGCTTTCTGTGAAAGCTCAGGAAAATGTTTAGTAAGATGGGCAGGAAATGATGAGGAATGTATAGAAATAGCAAAGAAAAATGCTATGAAAGTTTCGGCTGGCCATTTTTTTATCATAGTCTTAAAAAATGCATATCCTATAAATGTTATTGATAAGATAAAAAAAGTAAGCGAAGTAGTGACGCTATATTGTGCCACAGCAAATCCTGTTGAGGTAATAGTTGCAGAAACAGAGCAAGGAAGAGGTGTTTTGGGAGTTATAGATGGGTATAAGACAAAAGGAATTGAAACGGAGGAAGATATAGAAGAAAGAAAGAAATTTTTAAGAAATATTGGCTATAAACTCTAAAGAAATCTTTTTTAAATTCTTTGTTTTACTTTTTTATGCTGATTTTAGACCTAGAGAAGAGGGATTATGAAAAGGTAGAGGAAGAGAAAGAGAAATTGGGGGTCTTGGAAGTAGCATTGCATTATCATCTTAATGTTTTAAAAAGTTACGAGGAAGAACCATATTCGAAGAAAAATGATATATTCATAGGAACATGCCCCTTTAATTCTCCTTATTTACCTGGAACACACAGAGTTACAATAGCATTTAGATCCCCCCTCACAGGAACTTTTTTCTCTTCAACTTCAGGAGGAGGAGGTTATTGGATAATGAGGACCGGAGAGCGAATCTTCTGGATAAAGGGAAAATCTGATATTCCATTAATAATAGGGATAAATGATGAGAAAGCCCTGTTTTTTGAGATTGAGAAGGAAAAATTATTTGAGATTTTTAGAGGATACAAAGAAGAGAAAGGAAATAAGGCTTTGGCACTTTTTTCTTTGGAATTTCTAAAAGAACATCTAGGAGGGGGTTATAGAGTCTTTTGTATTGGGCCAGCTGCATTCTCTACAGATTTTGGAAATGTGTTTAGCTGTATGGTAACAGAGAGAGGAATCTTATATGAGGATTTTTGCGGGAGAGGGGGTGCAGGATCACTTCTTGCCTACAAAGGATTAGCAGCAATTGCCTTTGGAGGAAAGGAAGAAAACTATAAAGCAAAACTGGGAATTGATGCTGTTAAAAAAGTATTTTCCACTCATGGAATGGAATATCCAAAAGCGATCTTAGATGCAACCGAAAAATATAGGGAAAAAGGAACATTCGGGGGAAACTATCCTAAGCTCCAGCATTGGACAATTAGGGAAAACTGGAGAATGATTTATGAAAATAAAGAAAAGAGAGAGGAAGTGTTTAGAGAAAGAATAATGGATACTGAATGGTACGTTAAATTTAAGGAGAATGTATTGGACAAAAAGAGTTCTAGAACTTGCGGAGAACCATGTATAGCTACCTGCAAGAAATATTGGGACACTTACAAAATAGATTATGAGCCCTATCAAGCATTAGGCCTTAATTGTGGGATATATCTTCTAAAAGATGCTAGGGAACTTGTTGAATTGGTCGATAAGCTGGGATTTGATGCGATAGAGATGGGGCATATCGTAGCATTTTTCCTCGAGTTAGATGAAAAGGGAGAAGTAAAAATCGATGGAGAAACAAGGTTAGAAAAAGCAATAAATGTAGTTAATCAATTCTATGAGAAAAATTGGAAAAACAAAAACCTAAGAACAATATCAAGAGAGATGGGACTGCAAGACTACGCAGTATATATTCCAATTGGGGAGAGATGGTGTATTTGCCCAACTTTCTATTGGTGTATAGGAGTATTGCTTCCACTTCCGCTTCCAGGAAAATGGTGCACAGTATATGAAGTAGGACATTTTAAGGAGCCGGAAGAATTTGCTAAGGAGGTTTTTAATGCAGGAGTAAAGGAAATAACTTACGATAATTTTGGAATATGCAGGTTTCAAAGGAAATGGATAGATGGAATAATAGATGATTTGTACTTTGAAGCATATGGTGAGAGAATAAATCACTTGGAGATAGGAAAAAATCTTCTTAAGAAGTTCTGGAAATACAACGAGAAAGCTGGAGCAACCCCTGTTTTTTGGGAGTCTAAAAGAGTTTTAGACATAATTAGAAAACTGGCAGAGGAAATAGGAACTCCAGAGTGGAAGGAGAAGATGAAAGAAGATAAAGGGATTAAAGAGTACTTTGATAGATTCTTTTCTGAATATAAGTCGCTATTAGGTGTATAGAAATGAGAGATGTAGTCTTTATTATTAATTTTAAAGCTTATGAGAAAGGGATAGGAAAAAGAGCTGTAGAATTAGCAAAAATTCTGGAGCGGGCAAAGGATGAATTGGGATGTGAAATATGGGTGGCAGTACAACCAACAGATATTTATCAAATAGCAAAAGCTACTAAATTAAGAGTACTAGCCCAACATATAGATCCAATAGAATTTGGGGCACATACCGGATGGATTCATCCAAAGGCCATAAGGGATGCTGGAGCTTATGGGACATTAATTAATCATTCAGAACATAGGCTTGAGCTTGATCAGATAAAGAAAACTATTGATGCTGCAAGAAAATGGGACTTAATTACAGTAGTTTGCGCTCCAGATTTAGAACTAATATCAAAGATATTGGAATTTAATCCTGATTTTATCGCCTATGAGCCCCCAGAATTAATAGGAGGGGATATTTCAGTATCCAAAGCAAAGCCAGAGATTGTAAAAAAAGCTGTAGAAATATGTAAGGATAGAGTTCCATTATTAATAGGAGCTGGAATTAAGACAGGAGAGGATATTAAAAAAGGAATAGAGCTAGGAGCCAAAGGGTTTTTAATTGCTTCTGGAGTTGTTAAAGCAAAAGATCCATATGAGAAAATGAAGGAGTTTACTGACGCTCTAAAATAATAGAATTATGAACAAGTTGAATCCATCGAAGAAAAGTTTGAATAACAAGCAAAAACTTGGTAGGAAATATAAACTACTATAAAGAAGTAACAAAGATATCAATATGAATGAGCCTTTTGGGATTAGAAAAATTGTTCTGACAGGCCCTCTTGTGCGGGTAAAACAACTCTAATAGGGATGTTAAAGAAATTAGGGTATATTACTGTTGAAGAAGCCTTCTCTCGTTTGGAGCAAATTCTCCCTATGTCTGGGATAGATATTCACAAATTAAAACAGGAAGATATACACTATCTTGAGTGGCTAATCTTCCAAACACAAGAAGAAATGGAGAGAGAAGCTGAAAGGCGGGCAATCCAGAGGAAAAGTTCTTGGATTTTCTTAGATTGAGGCCTTCCAGAAGCTATAGCGTTCATAGAGTTAGTTGGCGAACATGTACCTTCCTATTTGTTGAGGATATGTCAAAAAAGATATGATATCGTTCTTTTCCTTCAGAGGCTTCCTTGGAATATGTGCAGAGGGAGAAGAAAATATACAGATGAAGAGATAGAAAAACTTAGAGAAAAAGAAGAAGAAGCCATACTCGGAGCTTATAGAAGGACTGGGCACAAAATAATCATAGTTCCCGTGATGGAACCAAGGAAGAGATTAACATTATTCTTAGTCTTTTAGAAAAGTTTTTGTTATAAAATACAGAATTCTGAATTTAATAGCTCATACATTATCTTATAATTTCTTCGCAAACTTTCTATCTTTCTTTCTTTTTCTTCTGTCTCCGTGGAGATGTGGAAAACCCCTGTGGAAAGAAGAGGAATAATATAATTTCCTCTTGCTATCAGTTTCGCACCAAAGTGGGTGTCCTCTAGGCCCCATCCTTCAAACTTGGGATCAAAACCTCCTGCCAACATTGCCTCTTCCCTTCTTACAGAGACATTGTGGGTAACTACCATGCATGCCAGATTGAAAGGTCCTAAATTCCTGTTAAAACCAAAGTCTTTAAAGTAATTTGTTTCCTCTAAACATCTTATTATTTTTTTGTCTGAAGGAAAAAGGCCTGTCCACTCTCTTTTTCTCTCTGTATGAACTCTAAAATCTTTGCTTATGTTTGGAATTTTTGATATCTTATTACTCTTAAGAAGTTCCCTTGCTTCTTCTACTGAAATATTTTCTTTAAAGCCTACCAAAACTATGTTTTTCAAGAACTGGTGTCTTACAAGGGTCTCGCTTATATAGTCTTTATGTAAAATAACATCCCCATCAAGGAAGATTATAATATCAGATTTACTGAGCTGAAGGCCAAGATTTCTAGCATCGGATCTACTAATTCTGGAGCTTGTTCTTACCATTTTAAATTTCATCCCTTTACTTTCTATTATTTTCCTAAAATAATCTTCTATAATAGGATAAGCTCCATCTACATTGCTTCCACCATCAATAACTATTACCTCTATGTCTTGAAATTGTACAGGGGTCAAGTCTTGCTTAGAAATTGACTCTAGACAGTATTTCACCAAATTAAGATTGTTATATGCAATAACAACAATACTACTTTTTACCAGGAATGCGTTCCTATAATTTATTGGTTCATAGGATAAAAGCTCCTTTCCAGTAATGTCTCTGAAGTATTTTTCTAAATGAGAATAATCGTTACTCCTAAGTTTAAGAAAGTCTATTAATTTTCCTTTTTTCTTTCTGACAAACCTTTATATTTTTCAATTATACTTAGTAATTTCCTGTTAATTTGTCCATCCTTCACTATTTTAATTTTTTCAACTATTTCGGAGCATTGTCTAAAGAATTTTTCGCTTTCTCTCTCATCAAACCATTTTAACTTTAAATTCTTCAAAAATTCCTGTAATTCTCTCAGTTTTCTTTTAACTTCCTTTTCAGATTCTGTTTCTGTTTTAATTTCGAAGAAATCACCGACAGGGAGGCCTGTTTTGATGATAAATCTCAGTTTTCCCTTACTAAATTCATACTTTGTGTAAGTTGAAAAATATCCTATGCCATATCCTAACTTATCTAATAGTAGAAGTAAATCTTCTATATCTTCTAGCGATATTTTTATTGTATATTCTTCCCTAAGAGATTTACTTTTGCTCTCGGGCAATTCTTCTTTTAAGGAGAAATACACCCCCCACTTACTTATTTTTGCTTTAACATCCGAACTCCCCTCAAAGAACACCACGGCCTCATCTGCTATGTCTGGAGGTCCAAGGATTGTACACAACTCTTGCAATACCCTCTTTTTTTCTTTATTGGTCAGAAAACCTCTTAATTCTACTTCTATACCCATAAAGGTAGTATAACGTGCACTAATTTATCTTTTATCCCAATTAAAACCCTCCTTTTGACCTAGCTAAAAACTTAAAGGTTTCCTTTCAAGAGAAATATTAGAACTGTAAGATATTTCTTATATACATGTGCTGAGAGTATTTCTTCTTTCTATGCTGGGCCCGTAGTTTAGCTTGGTAGAACACCGGCTTCGGGAGCCGGAGGTCCGGGGTTCGAATCCCCGCGGGCCCAAGGGTATTAGCGGGTATAGGGGAGTATGAATAGGCTTTAAATTCATTTGCATATAAGTTGAGGTGTTTTTTAGTCTTTACATTCGTTCTGAGCAAAGAGAAAAAATGATATAATAAGGAAGGATGAATCCGGAGTTCATTGTACTAATCCAAACTGTGCTATGCGGCAATTCGACCGCCCTGGCTGGCCCAGTTTAGAGACACTAATTTGGAGAATTGATTTAAGAAAGCCTTATTGTAAAGAGTGCATGAACGACATTAGGTCTTTTAAATTTAGGCCATAAAAACTTCTTAGAAAGCTCTCTAGTTCCTTTAAGGTTTTCTTTATTTTTTGGATATTTATTCCTAAAATTTTTATTTCTATTTTATTTTCTTCTAACTCTTTCTCCAATTCCTCTATGAATATTCCCTTCCCTTTTTTCAACTTGCCTTCCCAAAGATAATTAACAGCACAACTTGGTGAATACTCTATCCCTAAAATAGCAATTACTTCATATCCAGCACCCTTTATTTCCTTTATAGAATTAACAACATCCTTTGCTATTTCCCTACAGATTTTCCTATACTCTGGATTATCGTACTTCCCCTTTCCACATGGCTCACGAATTAATCCTTTATACTTGATCTCTGGACAGGGCATTTGAATTAAATTAATTTGATATTTATTAAAAAGCTCCAGAATTGGAGATACGATTGCAGGATATTTTTTTACTATCCCTTTTGCACGGATCGCCTGAGCAATTAAGCATGCAGGTATGAAAACAAATTTCTTGCTTCTCTTCATTTTATTTTTTCCTAGCTAGGAAAATTAAGTAAACTCCAAAACAATTAAAAGGAGGAATATTTCCAACCACGCGCTCCAGTCTTGCTTTTAATTTTTCTAAAGGCCTAAGCTTGAGGAAAGGAAAATATTTAAATTTTGGCTTAAGGAAGAGAAATAAGCTTTCCCTTCTTAATATTTCGAAGCCATTCTGGAGCAGCGATCTTTTTATTTCTTTCCATGAATAAAGAAAAGTTTTTACTCCTACTCTCCTTCCTTTTTTATCTCTTATTATGGGGAAAATTACTTCTTTACTAAAGAAATACTTCCTTGCTTTTTTCAATAACTGGAGCAGCTCGGGGAGATGATAAACATATTTTGTCTGAATGCTAAAAATAAAGAAACCCCCCTTCTTTAAGACTCTGGAAACTTCCTTTAAAGCCCGCTCCAGATTAACATGGTTTAGTGCTCCAAACATGGAAATAACAAAATCTAGTGAGTCATTCTGGAGCGGGAGGTTTTCTATATTTGTCTGGAGAGGCAAAACCTTTTCTTGGAAATTAAGATTCCAGATCTTTTGCCTTAATCTTTTAAGCATTCTAAATGAAATATCAATGCTTATTACCCGCGCTCCAGAACTAGCTAGGAATATGGTCTGCGCTCCAGTACCGCATCCCAAATCTGCCCCCACTCCAGAACACGTTTTTAAAATTTCCTGTTCTCTAACTCTTGCATAGGCTATGGTTGGATTGTGATAGTTAAGATCATAGAAGGCAGAGTATAGATCATAGTATTTGCAAAGCGCTCCAGAACTTTCCTCAAAAATAAAAATCCCGTCCCTTATTTTCCCTAAAAAGGAGCACTTTTTACATTTTATTCTTCCCTCAAAAAACTCTAACTTGCTTTTACAGTTAGGACATCTGAGTATACTCTTTAGATCTTCAAATGACATTCTTAATCAGTAAAAGTATCAATAGAATAAGGAGGGAGAATTCAATTATCTTTGGCCATTTTTGCCTATAATATCCCTTAATACTAGAAATTCCAAAAAACCCTGTTTCTTTCCAAAGAGGGAGGGAATATCTCTTTTTAATAAATGGCCAGAATATTTCTATCCCTTTATCGGTTGGCAGGTCTGCTAATAAATGAAGTAAGTAGGATAGAAAACCTAAGGCAAAGTAGAATCTTGAGTAAAAAATTAGAGGGATAGAGAAAAAGAAGGCGGCGGATATAGAATGAAATGGACCACTATGAAATCCCTTTTTTGATAGTGCTATCTCAATAACTCCATCCAAATTAGGGAATAATCCATAAAACACAGAAACAATGAATGCAAAAAGAGTTGTTTTTCCAATTAAGAAGGGTATTAAGAGGGAGATTATTAAATGGCCAGCCCACATAATTTTCTAATTCAAAAAGAACTACACTAAATCTTTATAAGGATAAGGAAAATAAGGCGATATGAAGGGTGAGGTTCGGACAAAAAGACCATATTGATTTCGCAGATGATTTGGACTTAATAGTAAAGCCAGAAGGCTTAGCATCAAATCTTGAAAGGCCATTTGGGGCTTTACTTGGTTCAGGGATCCCTTTATTTAGCATCGGAGGAGGGATTTTTAGAAAAATATTGATTGATATTCTAACCGATTTTCATCTTAGTAGAGGCTATAAAATAGTGGAATCCTTTCCAATAGTTTCTTCTGAATTATATAAGATTTCTGGACACTTAGAATTCTACAAGGAAAATATGTATATTTTAGAGATAGAAGGGAAAGAATTTGCAATAAAACCAATGAATTGCCCACATCATATCCTAATATTTATTAACCTGCTCCAGAAGTATAGGCAGAAGATAAAGCTCCCATTTAGGATATTTGAACCAGGGAGAGTAGCAAGATTTGAACCAAGCGGGTCCTTGCATGGATTATTTAGAGTTAGACAATTTACTCAAGATGATGGGCACATTTTTATCGAGTTGAAAGAAATAAAGAAGGAAATGCTAAGGATATTTGAAGATGAAGTGGTAAATATTTATGAAAAGATATTTCATATACCAATAATTGATTCTGATCTAAAGCTTAGACTTAGTTTTGCTGATTTTTCAGAACTAGGAAAATATTATGCAGGGAAGAGGGAGGATTGGGAAATAATCCAGGATTTCATGTCTGGAGTGGCGCAGGAGATAGAAAGGAAATATGGGATTGAATATTACGAAGGGGTTGGGGAAGCTGTATTTTATGGTCCGAAGATAGATGGTATAGCGAGATTTGGAGAAAAAGAATGGCAACTATTTACTATCCAATTTGATTTTAATCTACCAATAAGATTCAAGCTGCCCAATCTTATTAGTGAGATATTTGAAAAGGAAATTCAAATTTACATGATCCATAGGGCAATATTAGGATCAATAGAGAGATTTCTTGGAACTTATTTGGAATATAGTAAAGGAAGATTACCTTTTGCTCTTTCCCCGCTCCAGGTGGCTGTTGTGGGGATAAAAACTGGAGCGAAAGATATAGATAGGAAAATAGAAATGGAGGTTAAGGGAATTGAGGAAAACTTTAAAAGCAAAAAAATAAGAGTTGCTTCAATTCTTCAAGATAAAACCGGAATTGCATCCTTAATTAGAAAAATGCAAACAACAATAAAACCTCCTATTATTATCTTTGTTGGCGAAAAAGAGGCCAAAGAGGGAAAAATTTCAATAAAATATTACGATTATAATAAAAAGGAAGAAAGGGATGAAAGGATGGTAAGTCTGGAGCGCGCTGAGAAAATAATAGAAAACATGGAAAAAGGAATAAAGGAATTAACTGGAAAGGTATATAGACTCTATCAGGATATGAGCTATTTGCTTTAATATATCTTTTCAAATTTCTCTTTTAGATATCTCTTAAAGCCTGAGAGATTAAAAAGATCTATTCCTATTCTCTTTGCTAATTCTTTGGTTGTATAAACTGCTCCCCACCAATGGATGTTTTTCTTTAGCCAATCCCTAATTCTTTCAAATTTCCTTTTTTCTATGTCTTTTTCGATTCCCTTTAATTCTTCTTTCATTCTCTCCCCAATACTTACCGCTAATACGCTTCCTATCGAATAGGTTGGAAAGTATCCAAAGTATCCTTCAGACCAGTGAACATCCTGTAATACTCCTTCAGAATCTTTTTTTGGTATTATTCCCAAATATTTTTCCATTTTCTCATTCCAAATTTCTGGTACTTCTTTTGCATTTATTTTCTCTTCTATAAGTCCAATCTCTACCTCATATCGAAGAAGAACATGAAAGTGATAAGTTATCTCATCTGATTCTACCCTAATTACTTCAGGCCTTACTAGGTTAAAGTATCTGTATACGTCATCTTTAGAGTAATTTTTTAGGAACGGAAGATATTTGCAAAATATTTTATAATGTGCTTTAACAAATTCATAGCTCCTTCCTATATAGTTTTCCCAAAATCTTGATTGACTTTCTCCTAATGCATAAAAAGATCCGAAGCCCGCTGGAGTCCCCCATAATTCTGGATTAATTTGAAGATGGTGCAAAGCATGTCCGCATTCATGAATAGTTGCGAAAAGGCTCCTTCGGAAGTCTTTCTCATGATACCAGGTTGTGAATCTTATATCCGTATAGGGCAAGTCGAGAGTAAATGGATGTGCTGAAATATCTATCCTTCCCCTTTCAAAATCATAACCCATTTCTTTTGCAATGAGTAAATTTAACTCTCTCATTTTTTCTTTATCATATTTTTCTTTTTCAAGCGGATGAGTTTCAATGTAATTTTCTGATTTCCTTATTTTTTCAAATCTTTTCTTAACTATTGGTTTTAGTTCTTTAAAGAACTTATCTAGATCCCTCTTTCTAAAACCTTCTTCAAACAAATCGATTAATGCATCATATGGATGTTTTTCATATCCTAAGTACTCAGCTTTTTTCCTTGTTAGTTCAACTATTTTTTCTAAATAGGGTAAAAACAATTTGAATTTGCTCTTTTTCTTTGCTTCTTCCCAAACAACCCTCGCTTCTCTCCTTATTTTCTCAAACTCTTCAAGAAATTCTTCTGGAAGTTTTTCATAAATTTCAATTTCTCTTTTTAATTCTCTTAACATTCCTTTTCCAATTTCGTTCAATTCTTCCTTTCCAGCTTTCTTTATGAATTCTTTTACTTCCTTTCTAAGAATAAGCTTCCTTCTTAATTTTTCAAGCTCCGCCATTACAAATTTTCTTTTTTCTATAACCTTCCTTGGCATGTAGGTTGCAATATCCCAATCAAGGATAGATAATGCATAATCAATTGAGAAAATAGGTAAGTATAGTCGCCTTATTTCTTCAATAAGCCCTGTCATGAATAAACCCTTCTTTTGAGTTTTATTTCAGTTTGTGCAACTCAAGTTGAAGTATTGGGCCTAATAAAGGAGATAATGACTATCTTAAAGGCTTTTCTGGCTTTGAATCTGGCGGGATACGCTCTTGGTATTATTCTAGAAGCTTTAATACTTCCTCTGGGTCTCTCAATTCTTCTTCTATACTTCTTTCTTTATCTATATAGACAAATTTTTCTTTTTTAACAATTAATATTTGATTAATTTTTTTCTTTTTTAGATATTCCATTTGTTTTCTTACACTTCTTCGAAGCAAATCAATATAAACATTTTTTCCTCTTTTTCTTAATTTATTTGCAACTTCCCAAGCTTTTTTAAAGCAATTCTCCTCATAAATAATCCCTATTTCTGTATAACTTCCCTTTTCTAGCCCAAAAATTCCTGCCTCTATCCCAGCTTCCAGAAACCTTATTACTCCAATACTTCCTCCAGTTGCAGGGATTTTTTGGTTTAAGAACATGCCTATTAATTCATCGTATCTTCCTCCTCCCGCTGTTGAGCAGTTTAATTCCTTTACCCAGATTTCAAATACAGGTCCAGTGTAGTAATCTAACCCTCTAACTAAGGAAAGATCTATAACGATTCTATCTTTCCTCTCAAGCAATTCATATATTTCTTCTAAGAAGGAGATTCTTTCTTCTATTTCCTTTTCTAGCTCTATTTTTTCCTTCAAATCTGAAGGATCCCTAGTCTTTATTTTTGCTATTTCAAGAATTTTCTCAGTTTTTTCCTTTCCAATTCTTTCATAAAGAAGCTTCCTTACGCCTTCTTCTCCAATCTTATCAAGCTTATCAATGCATCTACAAACTTCTAGGAAATTCTTTACTCCTTCTCTTTTAAGCAAAATTTCCATTAGTTTTCTATCATTTAGTTTTACAGTATAATCCAGACCAAAATCTTCGTAAACTGCTGAAAGGGTGTTTATTATTTCGGCATCAGCCTCCGGATAGGGAGATCCTATAATATCAATATCGGCTTGCCAGAATTCTCTATATCTTGCCTTCTGTGGTTCTTCATATCGAAAAACCCTGCCTATTTGATACCTCTTAAAAGGTAGTGGGGGCCTATTTTTTGCATAATATCTGGCTAAAGGAACAGTTAGGTCAAATCTTAATGCATATTCTTTATCAGTCCAGGGTAGTTTAAATCTCCAAACCAATTTTTCTTCTGCTCCATACTTTTGGCTTAAAGTTTCCCAATATTCTACAATCGGTGTATAGAGTGGTTCGAATCCGTATCTTCTAAAAATTTCTTCTATCTTCCTTGTAACTTCCTTAAATAAAACAGAGTATTCAGGGGAAAAATCCTTAGTACCTCTTGGAGTGAAGAGGAACACCTTTCATGCTTTAATAAGTAATTAACCTTTTATAATTACCTGTACCAAATAACTTGGAGATGCTGGAGAGGGGTCTTATATCAGCTAAGGAGCTTTCTAAAAAGGAGTTATTAGCCATATTTGAAAAAACCAAGGAAATAAAGGCCGGTAAAATTCCATCTGTAAAGGGAAATGTTGCGTTATTATTTTTTGAACCATCTACAAGAACTTTTAACTCATTCAAGGAAGCTGCTCAAAAAATTGGATGCCATGTCATGGGCTTTGCCTTCCCTAAAGGAACGTCTTTAGAGAAAGGAGAGAGTCTTATAGATACGGCTAGAATGTTCATCGGTTACGGAGCCCAATGTATTGTAATTAGGCATCCAAAAGCTGGAGCACCCCTTTACTTAAGAGAATTTACTGGTCTTCCAGTAATAAATGCAGGAGATAATTGTCATGAACATCCTACTCAAGCAGTTTTGGACTGCTATACAATATGGGAGGCTTTTGGGAGGATTTCTGGGCTAAAGATAGGAATTATGGGGGATTTAAAATATGGAAGAACTCCTAGTTCCCTTTCCTATGCCCTTTCAAATTGGAAAGTAAAACTGTATTTCATTGCTCCAGACCAGCTCCAAATAAATCGAAGATTTGATAATGTTATCGAGGAAATAGAGAAAAAGGGAATAGAATATGAGTTGGTTAATGATTATAGGGAGGTTATTTCTGAGTTGGATGTCCTTTATGTAACTAGAATCCAAAAGGAAAGATTTCCAGATCCACTTGAATATGAAAAAGTAAGAGGGAGCTATAGAGTTGATCCAAAAGGCTTGGAGGGTTGCAAGGAAAGATTAAAAATTATGCATCCGCTTCCTAGAGTTGATGAGCTCTCTCCAGAATTAGACTCTACTAAACACGCACTTTATTTTGAACAAGCCAAAAATGGTCTTTACACAAGAATGGCCATACTTTCTTTTGTATTTGGTGATAAGGGATGAAAAAAGAATTACTAGTAAGAAAAATTAGGCAAGGGATTGTGATTGATCATATTCCGGCGGGAAAAGGAAAGATATTATTAAGGATCTTAGGTATAGATAAACTGCCACATACTTGGGTTTTGCTTTCAAATGTTGAAAGTAAGAAGATAGGGAAAAAGGATATAATAAAAGTTGAGAACTTTTTTCCTACAGTTGAGCATATGCAAATAATATTTTTAGTTGCTCCAGAGGCAACTCTTAATTACATTGAGGATTATAAAGTTATCAAAAAAGTTAGATCTGGCCCTCCAGAAAAGATAGTGAATATATTGAAGTGTCCAAATCCATTTTGTATAACTAATGATGAAAGGGAGAAGAAATTTATTTCAAGCATATTTTTGCGAAAAGATGATGGATATGTCTGTAAGTATTGTGAATATAAGATAAGAAGGGATGAAATAGAGAAAAGTCTAATAAGCTTCTAATATGGCACTGGAGCAGCCCATTTGTGCAAAATGTAAAGGAAGGGGCTGGTGTGGGAGGCCTTGCCCTATATTACAGAAAATAAAGCATTGGAGAAAAATCCTGACAAAAAAGAAAGAAATAGAGGGACCATCCCCTCCAGGTATTTTTGTTGGGAGATTTGGATATCCAAAAGTATGGACAGGTTTACTCATCGCTCCAGAATCTAATTCAGAAATATATGAATATCCAGAATTATGGTATAAAAGGAAATTTAATATAAGGAAAATACTCGAATTGAGAGGATCGCTCGTTTATGCTAGATCTAAAACACATATTAGAGAGGGAATAAATGAAATTCAGGAGGCTGCAGCTTCGAAAAGGGAAATTTATCTCTTTACTAAATTAAAGAAAAACCCAAGATTTAGATTTTACTTTGGGGCCAGAATACCCCCCACTGGAAATCCTGCAGAGTATGAGTTAATTGAGCTTTTGGATGAGCCAAAAATAGAGAACAAAGTAGAAAGAGTAATAGCAGATGATGAAATGAAAGCAAAGGAGGCAGTTATAATTCTTTATAAAAAAGGGATTCCAGTTAGCAGGATTCAGAGGATATTTTCTGCCGGCTTGTTAGGGCTAAAGATCCAAAGGAAATTTGTTCCAACCAGATGGTCAATTACAGCTGTTGATAAACATATTGGAGATTTTCTTTTGCAAAGAATTAGGGAATACCCAGAGATAGATGATATGGAGTTATATACTGGAGAATATATAGGGAATAAATACACAATTGCACTTTTCCCCTCCAAATATCAATATGAGCTAATAGAAATAAAATATCCTGGGAGTATTTGGAATTTAAATTCTAATAATCCAATAGTTTTTTCGGATTATGAACCCTACTGGGGAAGGACATCTTATGCTTCCTCTACTGGAGGGGCTTTCTACGCAGGTAGGCTAGCAGTTCTGGAGGCCCTTGAAAGGAGAAAAAGGCAAGCTTCTATTCTTATAATAAGAGAGGTTAAGAAAGAGTTCTATGCTCCAGTCGGAATATGGCAAATGAGAGAATGTATTAGAGATATGCTCTCTAAGAGGCCAAAAATGATTGGAGAGGCTGTAGTTAAAGAGCTAAAAAAGAAATTTAATAAAGTAATAGGGAAAAGCATCTTACTTAAAAACCTAAGAATAAAACCTTTACCAAGCTATTTTTAGCAGATAGGATTACAATCGTATAGTAGCAGTATTTTAAAGGAAAGAAGATGTTTTTTCTTATGTTAGCACTTAGGGTAAACAACTTTCCAAAAGCCATAAATTCCCTTTCAAGACTTCTAGAGATATTACATAATGATGCTTCCTGTGATTTCTTACCGGTCTTTGCTGCCCAAATGCTAGGATATAGTACCCAAACCCCAAAAGAATG
This sequence comes from Candidatus Woesearchaeota archaeon, assembly GCA_964471255.1. Lineage (GTDB taxonomy): Archaea > Nanobdellota > Nanobdellia > CAYMVK01 > CAYYFB01 > CAYYFB01. The sequence goes on along the minus strand of CAYYFB010000002.1, from coordinate 79,180 downwards.
GTATATTGCAATGATCCAACTTGCACCCTATCGCGTTCGCAAATTGTTTGGTTTACCTGATCTCCCAGAAATACGTAGAACTTCAATTTCTCTTCACGAGTTAATATTATCTAGAGGCAGGATAATTGAAGATAAATTTTATCCTCCTTGCACTGTAATATATTTCTTGGAAGTGAGCACTGGAGAGGAAGAGTTTTACACAAGAGTTGAAGCAAGATCAAGGAAGGGAGCTTTACGTGCTACTAGAGCTAGAAAGGATCTTATTGCTCCTACTTTGGATGAACTCAAGAAAAAGGAAGAGTATTGGCTAAAAAAGAAAAAAGAGGCTATCCCAAAACATATTCTTCCCGCCTTTAGAAAAATAGGGAAAATTTGCTCCGATTATGATATATCTCTCAAAGATGTTGGTGCAAATGGATCTAGCGTGAGAACTGGGAGATTTTTCATTTATATAGAAGGGCACTTCATTTCGGATATTGACATAGTAGTTAGTTATCGTTCTTCCGATACTGCAGTACTTCAAGAACTAAAGAGAGAATTCGATAGACTTACATTAGAGACAGGCATTCCCATAAACCTAACCTTTACAAGACGGCCGCTCCAGTACCCAATCATTAGACTTGAAGACATTCTTACAGGGAAAGTGCAATTGATTCCTTAATTCTTTAGGATAATTGAACTTTAATTCTATGTTTAACGATATTATTTGGTATCTTATTAGGCTAAAGTCTTGAATATAGGTAAAATAGCTCCCGCTCCAGAGTGTATGGGGTTGAAATTTCCGAGAGAAGTTCTGGAGCAGCGTTTTATATCTTCTTCTAATAGGCAGCCTCTTAAACAGAAGCTGAGAATATAAGAAGTAAATTTATTTTAGACTATGAAGTAAGTTAGGTAATATTTTTGGTTAGGACTCTTTTCCTATTTGTTTTTACTGGCTCCTTATTTCCTGAATTTCCACGTTGAATAACTTTCCCCCCAGTATCTTCTTTATCTTCTTTTTGACTTCTTTCTCATCCAATTCTTTTCTGGAGCACCATCCTACATCTATTTCTATCCATTTTCCGTCTCTAATTGTATAGGTGCTTAATACAGCATGTGAAGTTGCTAATATTGATGAAATGGTATAATCCCCTCCAGGGAATTCTACGAGAGTTGTTGAAAGAACCTTGCTTTCAAGACATTTTGATAGATTCTCAATTAGTGCAAGCAATTCATTTTTCTCTACATTTCTCGCTTTTATTCTTACTATCGCTCTTTTTATCTCTTCTGGCTTTATGAACTTGTATTCAATCATTTTCTATTTGGAATAAAATATTGTATATAAGTTTTCTTATTTACAGGAGAGTAATAGGCAAACAAAGAACAAAAATATATGGATATTTCCTTTCCTATTTAAATTAAATTTTGAATAATCCGTGCAAATTGGATAGAAATTGCTCAGCTAATGAGATAATATCGATATTTCTTCTTTCTGAAACAATTTCATAGAACTCTAGTAAAGTTTTTGGCTCCAGTCGGATCCCTCTATAGTCATAGGGTCCATCGCTTTCAGGGAGCAAATTCTTTAGAGGAACAATTTCAAGTATCTCTTTCTGGATTGGCTGAATTTTTATTGCCAAATTTAGTGTTATAAAGTAATTCTTTCCAATAATTTCCTCTAGAATTTCATTCGGGCCAGTATACCAATGAAATATTACTTTGTCTAGATCATATTTTAGAACCAAGTCAAGAACATTTCTCCAGGCGTACCGACTATGCAGATTAACAGGCACATCGTAGTCTTTAGCTAATTTTAGAAAAAATTCAAGAACTTCTTTTTGTTTCCCCAAAGGGATTATCTTCTTAAATTTTTTATCCATTCCTATTTCTCCAAAGAAAAAAGGATGGTCAATTCTGGCAAGAATTTTCTTAATCCCTTCTAAATTATTCTTGTTGATCTCACTAGGGTAAATTCCTATGCCGGGAATAATAAAATCAAAATCCTTAGAAAGCTCTAGAGTTCTTAATGAACTTTCGTAATCTTCCGAAACAGCCAGGATACGGTAAAAACTATCCTTTAAACTAGAGATGTATTCTCTACTAAATTCATGCAAATGTACATGAGCGTCTATAAGCTTAATCCTCATTTTTTCTTCCTTTCCTTTATCTTTTTTAGGATTTTATCTAAATCCAAGTTGTAAATCTTAGCAATGTCTAAAAGAGTAATATTATTCATTTCTAATGGGAGGAAAGGACAGGTTAGGCATGGGATTCCCTCCTCAATTAAAATACCTAAAATATCTTCATCCTTTAGAAGCTCTTTCAAAGGTTTATTTTTAATTTTCTTATGCATGTAAGAAGCCAGTGACAATAAGATTTATGGCTTCTTCTTCACTTAAACCTCTTGCTTTCAAGTAGAGTATTTGCTCATCAAAAATTTTCCCAATAGACGCTTCATGGGTAAGTATAGCATCCTTACTTCTGTTAACGAGGACAGGAGACAAAGAGATTTTCGAATCACTATCTAAAATAAGTCCTCTACAATCTAAATGTCCTTTGGAATTCTCTAATGCTTCTATTTTTCCTTCTATTTCCACATTTGCACCATCTCTCCCCACAACCCTATACTCAGAAATTGCCGATGCTCTTTTTTTGAGGAGTATGTGCTCCATTGCTTTAGATATTCCTCCCCTAGCATCTAAGATTACCCTTGTATGAACATTTGATCCTTCTCCAGCCGTAATTGAGGTCTTTAATTCAAGATTTTGGGGAGCCAAAGTACATTTGTAAAGATAACTGAGAGATGATCCCCGCTCCAGAATTATCTGATAGTTGGTTAGAACTTTGTCATAGCTTCCCCATCTATGGAAATGGAAATAGTTTACTTTGCTCCCTTTCTTTAGAATAATCTTTCCCCCAGCTTTATGCAATGCGCAAAGATCAGTAAACACAGAAGAACAAGTAGCATAAATATTGCACTCTACATTTTCCTCAACTATCAACAAATTATCCAATTCTTGCTTAAATCTTTCTTTTGAAATTAACATACAAAGAACCAAAGGAAATTGAATTGATTTTTTAACCTTTACGTAATATCCACATTTAGGAGGTTTTTTAAAATATTTTCTAATAGATTTTATTTTTTCCCAAGCCTCTCTTACAGGTAAAATTTCCACTCCCTTTTTCTCTAAGACTTTAAGAACCCTGTCATTTATCTGGACGTAGTTTGCACTTTTTACATTTTTCATAACCATAAGACCTTATTGTCCTTAGAACCTTTTTCCAACTTGAAGAGGAACAAACTATTTCACCATTAATCATAACATGAATTTTATCTGGTCTAACTACATCCAAGATTGCTCCCGAATGAGTTATAAGGAGAATGGACGATTTTCTAAAGAGGTTTTTTATTATTTTTCCAATCCCTTTAACCCTTTCGATATCTATTCCAGAATCTATCTCATCAAAAATAACGAATTTTGGCTTTTGACACAGAACTTGGATTAATTCTAAATATTTCCTTTCTCCTCCAGAAAAATCAACATTGATTTCTCTATCTAAAAAATTCTCTATTATTGGATCCTTTAATTCTTTAATAATCTCTTCCCAATTTTTGTTTATAGTTTTTAATAACGTTTTTACCCTAATTCCTGGAATAGCAGGAGGATTCTGAAAAGCAAGTGAAATTCCTAGCTTAATCCGCTTTTCCATTTCTAAATTCGTTATGTCTTTTCCATTGAACAAAATCTTCCCTTTAATTATATTAAATCCTGGAAAGCCAATTATCGTTTTAGCTAGAGTTGTTTTTCCACTTGCATTTGGGCCCATTAAGGCATGTATTTCAGATTTCTTTATTTTAAGATTGATATCTCTTAATATTATTCTATTATCAACCCCTACCCAAAGATTTTTTATTTCAAGCATAGAAATCAGATGACTTGGATTTTTTCATATTTATTTGCCTCTCCTGTAAATCTTAATATTTTAACCTAATTGCCATTACTTATATATAGATTTCACTCTATAGAAGTAAATGCTTGCTATTTTCATTAGATTTTTCCTCTAAAGCTCCCTTATATACTCTCTTAAACAGGAAATAATCTATTTTTCCATGTAAAGTAATGTAGGCCGGTTCTAGTTCTAATAACTTCTTTATGGTCTTTTTGCCAAGATAGGAATCTAGATCAATATAAATATCGGCATGTTTCCTTCCGTAAAGAAACTCTTTAAAAAGCTTTATTTCCTTATTTGATGGAGAAAAGGAAACACCGTCTATATATGAATCCGTTCTAAAGGAATAAAGATATTCTGCAATTTCAACCTTTATTTTATTTGATCTTGCCTTGTTCCAAAACCTGAGGAGGGGGAAGAGGTAATCCTGGACTCTTCCCCCCATGTAGATTAGAACATCTCCGTCGTAGTTCTTTAGCAAGGAGAGCAGTTCATTCCTAACTGGTGCCTTTAGATCAAATTTTATTAAAAATTTTCCATCTACTAACGAAAGAACCTCTTCTACCTTTAGTATGTCAAGAAATAGTTTTAGTTTTTTATATTCCAATTCAGTTATTTCTTTTGATTCTGGAAGAAATCTTGATACATCCTCATCGTGGAAGATAACCATTTTTCTTTCTTTTGTAAGGGAAATATCGAGTTCTATACCATCAATATTTTTTTCTAATGCCTTTTTAATAGCTTCCTCCATGCCTGTCTCTGCTCCAAAGTGGGAACATCTATGGGAAAGTATCTTAGGCATTTTCACAAGAAATAGTAAACATCAGCGCTTTAAACCATCATCATAAATCAGCAACTTAATTTTCATCACACCTTATTACTATTCCTTCTTTATGAAAAATCTTCCTGAGGAAATTCTTTGGCATATTCATAGAGATGAAGAGGACAATTATCTTGAGGCATTATATATACATTCCTTAATAGAGTTTGCTAGAAAGGGAACTAAAGAGGAATATCACCAAATACTTGATGTAGGCTGCGGAAATGGAAGGATTCATCCCTATTTGAGAGAATTTGGATACGAAGTTTGGGGAATAGATGTAAATAAAGAATTGATGGAATTGGCTAAGAAAAGAAACAAGGGATATGAAAAATATTATATTGTTGCTGATATGAGGAATTTCTCTCTAAATAGGGAGTTTGATATTATCCTTTGTTGGTTTACAACTTTTGGATACTTTTCTGATAAGGAAAACATAAGAGTTTTAGAAAACTTCTATAAGCATTGTAGAAGAAAAGGAATTTTAATTTTAGATATTCCTACAGAAGATTTTCTTACCCGGCCTCTTTCAGCAAATACTCATGAATTCGAAAATTTTATTCATGTTTCTTACTCTTGGACTGAAGGTCTCTATCGGATTTTTCTTGATGAAATCTGGGAAGGTAAGAAGAAAATTTATGAAAGAAAAGTAAAGGTTAGGATATATCCTATGAAGCTTATGGAGAAAATTCTGAAGTCTGCAGGATTTGAAGTAATTGGCGAATTTGAAAGAAGAAGGCTTATGAAATTTAGGCAAGGGGCATGTGTATATCTTTGTGTTAAGAGATGATCAAAATTTCCTAGTTACATTTTAAGAAGAAACTATCCGGGGATATTATATAAGGAAAATACTCTTCCTTTCCCAATCAATTCTTCTATACGCCTTCTTCCATAGGAAGTGGCTGCTGCATAGATTGCCTTGCAAACATTGTAGCCTCTATCTAAAAGAATTTTAATGGCACCTTCTGAGGTACTTCCAGTCATTATCATATCATCGATTATTACTATACTCTGTATATTGCTTGGAAGACCTATAGGAACGCTGATTACAACATGGTCCACACCATATCTCCTTACTTCAATGGTTATGCTGGATGAAGATATGCCTCTCTCCTTTGGTATTGAAATAAATGGCAATTTATGAAGAAATGCTATAATGGATGCAAAGGGAGTACCACCAGCCTCAACAGAGATAATAGCCTCAGCCTCTCCAGGGACTTCTAGTGCCATTCTCAGCACTACGGCTCTAAAAGATAGAGGGGATTCTAATAAATCCCTTAAAGAACATTCGGAAGGAAGTGGGGAATAGAAAAAGTGCTCTCTGATTATTTCGCTAATAGGACGTTCCTTTTCTATGTAAGAAATCATCAACAAAACAGCTCTTGCAATTTTTTCATTTACTTCTTCTTTCTCAAAATCAGACAATATATCTCCTAGATTTGTTATTCCTATCTCCTTTTCAAGCTTATAAAGCCCTTTGGAAAATTTTCCTCTACCTTTCAACCGACAAAATTCCTCAACTCTTGTTACTATGTACTCCTTCATTAATTCCTGTATCTTCTTGCTATATTCCCCGCCTCTGGAGGGAACATGTGTAGGTATCGGAGAGTATTCCCTAATTCTATTTACACCAATAGAGCTTGCTATTACTTGCCCTGTAATAGATAGAGAAGTAGAAGGTCTTGCTATGGCAAGTAAATAGATCGTTCTTAAGATTTCCTTTAAAATCCATTTAGGGAAGGAAAAATTAAGTTTTTCTATGAGGAGATCAGAAAGCTCTTCAGGTGTATTTGGGTAACATTCTAAAACTATTTTTGCAATCTCTCCCCCATATTCCCTCAATTTCTTAATCAGCTGTCTCCTAAAACGACGCTGATATTTTCTTCTCGCCTCGGCTAGGCCCATGCTCTATAGTCACAATGAGGTGATAAAAGCCGGCAGATATAACTTCTTGTGGAAATAGAGTGGGAGATAATTAATCACAGAAAAATAAAAATAATAATAAACCGAACTAAAAATGTTATTTCAAAGTCTAAACTTGCTCACTGGGCAATTAATCATTATATTGGATGTACACACGCCTGTTTATACTGCTATGCTAAATACATGTGCAAAATTAAGCCCTATGGCAGATGGGGAAGCTGGGTTGAGATAAAAATAAACGCTCCAATTTATCTCAAAAATAGGATCCTTCCAGGAATTGGGGCCCTTTCCAGCATAGTTTCAGACCCTTATCAGCCAATTGAGAAGAGGTATGAATTAACTAGGAGAGTACTTGAAGCTTTAGATAAGAGAAATACTTTTTGGATATTGACAAAATCGGACTTAGTCCTGAGGGACATGGACCTATTGAAGGAATATAGAAATGTTGAAGTAGGTATAACTTTAAATAGCTTTGAAAAAAGAATAAAAAAGATTTTTGAACCCTATGCCCCAGATTATGAGAAAAGAATTAATACACTCCAGGAACTTCGCCGAAACGGAATAAAGAACTTTTGCTTTATCTCTCCTATAATACCTGAGCTAACGGATGTTGAGTCTTTGATATTAGAAACCAAAGATTTTGTGGATGGATACTGGTTTGAATTTTTAAATCTTAAAGGAGCTGGAAAGAGGTTTAGAGAGGTATTAAGTAGGATAAGCTATAGAAGTATGGAGAAATTGAAGAGCGGAAGTCTTTTAAGAAAAGAAATAGAAGACATAGTCAAAAAATATGGTATTAGATGTGAAGGGATAATCCTTCATCAATGAGTACAGTAGAAGTAATTGTAAGGAGGATTACTTGCTTCTGAGAATGGACCGGCCGGGATTCGAACCCGGGTCCTCCCGCTTGCGAGGCGGGCATCCTACCACTGGACTACCGGCCCCATAAGGAAATTATCTCCAAATTGTTCTCTTATTTAATATCGTTACTTTTTCACACCACTGTCGTTACATAACCACACCATAGGAAAGAGTAGTTAGAATCTATTTACTAAACATGGAAGTATCTATTAGGCAAGCGAAGGCTTCTGATCATCAAATGCTTTTTGAAATATATCTGGAGGGAATTTCTGACATCTACAATCTTCCAAAGCAAGAAGCATTTGAGTTAGATAGGAAATATTGGGGAGAGCTCCCTTGGTTTTCTATAGAAAAAATGAAAGAAGCATTAAGAGATCCAAACAAAATTATCTTAATTGCAGAGGCTGAAGATAAAACAGTTGGCTTTCTCTACGCATTCAGAACTAGCCCAGAGGAGCTGTATATTAATGATATTTATGTTCTTCAGAAATATAGAAGAAAGGGGATAGGAAGCAAATTGGTAAAAGAATTGGAAAAGAAAGCCAAGGAAATTGGAATAAAAAGGATTAGAGCTCATGTATATGAGGGTTCAAAGGAATTCTTTGCCAGACTTGGATATAGACTTACAGGTAATAAAGCAATAGAGGGAGGAATCCTTTGGCAAGAGGTTATTAAAGAAATAAGCTAGCTATACTTGCCGCTCCAGTTCTGGAGTGGCCACTCTTCCTCCCTTCCACTGCCCTCTGTATAGACTGGTTTTTCCTTTTACTTCCAAGAAGATTACATGGGCTATTCTCGCGCCCAATTCCATTCTGAATGGGCAAGGACCTAAATTTTTCATCCCAAATACTAGCTTTCCTGAATATCCTGGAGCGGTTTGTGTTGCCAAAAGCAGTATACCACATCTTTGTAATGTACTTCTTGGAAAGGTTAGCATAACCAGATTTTCAGGAATATTTACTTCTTCTATAGTCCTAACAAGGACATATGCCCCGGGTTTGAGAATATATTCTTTATCTTTTCCATATTGAGCTACTAGCTTTGGAGTAGGTGTTTTTCTTTTTTCTACTCCTAAGAATCCCTCCCCTTCAATCTCATATATCTCTCCAACTCTTATATCAAATCCTGCTCCTTCAGGTCTCTGAATTTCCCTTTCGGAAAGGTGTTTCACAAGCTCTTTTTCCCTTACAAGCCTAAGAAGCTCATCGATCCCAAGTATCATAAAAATGTTGTAGATTTGGCTTAAATTCTTATTTCCGATTTATCAAACAGGAAGTTTAATTTTAATCTTCAAACAATCGAGAAGAGTTAACATGAATAATAAGCATAAAAGAAATTAGAAAAATAGGAATCTCAGAGAAAAGAGGAATTTGTTTGGATAAAGGTTTTGACATTCTAAGAGTACTATTAAGGGTTCTGGAGCGGCAATCCAATATCAATTTTTTATTTCAGTTGAATCTTAATATAGGAGATAAACTGAAATCTATATGTTTAGGGAGAAACTGAAGGATTCTGGAGCGGCCCTAACTTTCAATGATGTTATATTGCTTCCGGGTTATACAGAAGTAGAGCCAAGGGAAGTTGATATTTCGACTTGGGTCACTCCAAAGCACAAACTAAACATACCTTTTGTTTCTGCGCCTATGGATACAGTTACTGAAGCTGAGATGGCAATTGCTTTAGCAAGAGAAGGAGGTCTAGGTGTTCTACATAGGAATTGCACTATAGAAGAAGAAGTTGAGATGGCAAAGAAAGTAAAGAGGGCTGAGGCATGGATAATAAGGGACGTAATTACTACAAATCCGGATGCTACAGTTAAGGATGCAATTCAGCTAATGGAAAAGCATAACATACATGGATTACCGGTATTAGAAGGAGAAAGGCTTGTTGGAATAATTACCTGGAGGGATGTTAGATTTGCCGCTCCAGAACTTAAAGTGGAAAACGTAATGACAAAAGATGTTATAACCGCTCCAGAAGGGATAACAATTGAAGAGGCAAAAGAGATCCTTCATAAGCATAGGATTGAAAAATTACCAATAGTAGATGAAAATAGAAGATTGCTTGGGCTGATAACTGTTAAAGATATAGAAGGTAGGGGGAAATATCCGAATGCTATTAGAGATGAAGAGGGAAGATTATTATGTGCTGCAGCTATTTCTCCTTTTGACCTTCCTAGGGCCAAGGCTCTAGACAAATGGGTAGATATACTAGTAACTGATGTTGCGCATTTTCATAATAGGAACTGCATTGAAGCAACAAAGAGGCTGCTAAAAGAAATAGGTTCTGAATTAATAGTTGGGAACATAGGGACCTATGAAGCTGCTGAAGATTGCATTACAAAACTAGAAGAGATATCTGGATTTAGAGTTGGAATAGGAAGCGGATCAATTTGTACTACTTCAATTGTTACTAAAGTAGGAGCCCCAACCCTATTTGCTGTTGCCCAGGTTGCTGATGCTTGCCTAGATTATGGAGTAAATATTCCCATAATTGCTGATGGAGGAGTAAAAAATCCTGGGGATGTTGCTTTGGCCCTTGCAGCTGGAGCGAGCTGCGTAATGATGGGAAATATCTTTGCTGGATGCAAAGAAAGTCCCGGGAGGCTAATTGCCCTAGAAGGCAAGTATTATAAGGAATACTATGGAATGGGGAGTTTAAGGGCAAGAAGAAAGAGGATGGCGCTTGATAGATATTCTATGCCAGCAAAAGATATTCCAGAGGGAGTAGAGGGATGGGTTCCTTATAGAGGAAGTGTTAGTGATGTTGTAAAAGAATTTTCTGCAGGTTTAAAAGCCTCTATGGGATATGTTGGTGCAAAAAATATTAAAGAGCTTTGGAAAAAAGCTAAATTTGCATTTGTAACTCAAGTTGGGACCACAGAACTAAAGCCCCATAGCATCTATCTTCCCAAAGAATAAGCTATGAAAGAAGAATTACTCCAATTACAGCCAAGATAGATCCTAATATGTGTTTTACTGTTATCTTTTCTTTTAAGAGGATAAACGCTAGGACTACTGTTATTAAAGGATAGGTTGATGAGATGGCCGCTGTTCTTCCTGCACCAATCAGTGTTATGGATTTGAAATAAAAAAGAACACCCAAGGCTATTAGGATTCCATCAATAATCACAAGATATATAAAAATTGCTGGAAATTTTGATAGGGAAATTCTTTTAAACCATGCTACAAATAAAAAAACCAAGGAAACAATTATAGATCTCCAAGTTGCTGCAAGAAGCGCTCCAGTTGGGCTTTTAAGTGTTTGCAAAATAACCTTATCTAAAGTTCCTCCAATTCCCCAAACAATTGCGGTGATAATTGCAAGAGCTGCTCCAGACATAAGAAGAACCTATTTCTTTGTTTTTGTCCTTACTGGAGCAGGTTTGAAAATTATAGAAAAAAGTTAATTAATTATGAAAGCAATATCCCCGGTTATTTCTTCAATATTAATTCTTGTAATAATAATCTCAATTTCAGTTGTTACCTTCTATACATTTTCCTCCATTATAGGAAAGACTGCGGCGACTGGGAAGAAGACTATAGAAAAAAGTCTAGAAGGGATAACACCCAAAGTGGAAGTACTGGATGTATATGGAATAAATGAAGAGAAGGGATTAGTCCTTTTCCTTCCTTTTGAAGAAGGAGAGGGGAATGTAACTAGGGACTGGAGCGGGAATGGAAATGATGGAGTTTTATTAGATGCTAACTCTACAAATGCAGATGGGGACACACCACCAAAATGGGTTGAGGGGAAGTATGGATATGCATTAAGCTTTGATGGAGTGGATGATTATGTTGAAGTGAACGATTCGACAAGTTTAAGACCACAGAGCTACACTGTTATGTTTTGGTATAAATCAATTACTAGACCACCTTCATATCGTGATATTCTCTGTAAAGGAGGTTGGACAATTACAGGCTTTAGCTTTTTACGTGACTATTATTCTGAAGCATTTTATGTTCTCGTAAATGACCAAAAGTATGGGAGAGTATATCTAGCACACCCTAGTATCAAACTAGATATTTGGTATCATCTTGCACTTGTGTACGACTCAAATAACAATATGATGTTTTATTTAAATGATGAAAAATGTTCCGTCCACAACGCTTCAACGATGAAATGGGATACACGAGCAGTTGTTATGGGAAAAGACAATTCGATTATTGATGAAATTCGCATTTATAACAGAGCTTTAAGCGAAGAGGAAGTAAAACAAATTTACTTAGGCCCAGTTAAAGTGTCTCTAACTTCTAAAGAAAAAGCTCCCATTAATGGAAGTTATTTCAAGCTCAAAGGTCTTTCTAGAGATTACTCCTGCTCCGGAAAGCTCATTCATAACTATTCTTACTTTGGACCGATTGAATTAGAAGCAAATAACATAACCGACATCTACATCCAGCCAAGGGCCCTTAATTGTGACTTATTAGGATCCGGAGTTTATGAACTATGTCTGATAATTAAAGGAATAGAGACTTGCAGACAATTCATTGTTTCTTAATCTAACAACAATTACTCCTATTGATAAATTTTGTTCTAATCTTCCTTTAACATGGAGGAAGGTTTGTTTAAAAGATTCGAAAATAATCCTTTGCTTTATCCCACTCCAGAAAGGCTAGAAGAAAAAGACTCTGTTTTTAACCCAACAGCGCTAGTAAAGGATAATAAGATCTATATCTTCTATAGAGCACTTGGATTAGGGAAATCAACTATTTGCCTAGCAATAAGCGAAGATGGTAGGGACTTAAAAAGGTATGAAAACAATCCTATCTTAATTCCAACTTCTTGGGAGGAAAGCAAGGGAGTAGAAGATCCTAGAGTTGTAAGATTTGAAGGAAAATATTGGATGACTTTTACAGCCTATGATGGCAAAACGACAAGGATAGGAATAGCATTTTCTGACGATTTAATTGAATGGGAAAAATTAAGATTAGTTTTACCAGGTTATAAAGCTGGACTCTTGATCCCTTGGAAGGTAAATGGGCTCTATTGCATGCTTTGCATGGAAAGTGAAAAACCTTGGGGAAAGACATTTACTTATCTAGCAACCTCAGAAGATCTTATTGAATGGAAAATAGAAAGGATATATTTAAAACCAAGGAGCAAAAAATTTGATGGATGGTTAGTCGAGACTGGACCCGCTCCAGTAAGCTTAGGAAATGGAAAGTATCTCCTAATTTATAACTCTTCAAATCATCCGCTTAAGAAAATCTATGCTCCAGGCTGGCTAATCATTAATAAAGACCTTAATATCCTAGCAAGGTCTGAAAAGCCTCTGCTTTATCCAAAGGAATGGTATGAATGCTATGGATTGGTTAATTGGGTTATATTTGCTCCAGGCTTGGTCGAGTTCAAAGATGAACTAATCCTCTATTATGGAGCAGCAGATAAGTTTATCTGTGGAGCTTCTTGCAAGAAAGAAGAATTTGAGAGATTCATTAATGAAAAATTAGAAACTCTTAGGTAATTCTGTATATTTCCATTCTGAAGTTTCCATCATAAATTCAGCCTTTGTTTCTTTTCTTATCTCTTCAAGTAGTTTCCTGAATTCTTCTTCTTTTTTGAGGTCAAAGACAGCCAAGTATTGATAAGGAAAAAGAGTTTCATAGCATATTATAGAGAGCTTCTCTAAAGCTTGGTGATAATCCTCAAGCAAAACAAAATAGCTCCTGTATCCTAACCTGGAAGTATTCAAGATAACGTAAGGAACTATTATTCTCTTCCTTATTAGAAAATCAATTATTTTCTTTTTCCTCTTAAAAGAAAGGTTTGGAGCTATATTTACTAATCTCTCTCTAGAATTTTTCTCCAGTTCTTTTATCAATTGAAAGGCATCTTTTGGCATTTCTACGTTCTCTAAATGACTTTGAGAGAATGGAGGGAATGGACAACCAAAATCGAGGAGATTTAAATGAAAATATCTTAAAACATTTAAACATTCAAGCAAATATTTTATCCTTCCCCCTTTTTCTTTTATTTTTTTCAGGATATCTTTTAATTCCTTTTCATCCTTGCTCACAACTTCTAGAAGAAGAAAGAAATCTCCATAACCAAGGTGTGCTTTTAAAATCTTTTCTTCCCTACTTACATATTTCTTCAATTCTTCTCCTTCTATTTTGTCTATTACAATGAAGAAATATCTGAAACCGAGCAATTTCCAATTAACTAAGATAGAATACCCCTGAATCAAGTTATTTTTCTCCATTCGCCTAATTCTATATAAAACTTTGCTTTTTGGTATACCAAGATGTTTTGCTATCTCTGAAATCTTTTTTCTAGGATTAAGACAAAGAAGAGATAATATTTTTCCATCTAGTTCGTCGAATTTTATCTTTTCCTCTATTCGATAAATTTTCATAAATAATAAAGAGAAAAAAACAAGCTATAGATTAATTATATCTTTTATTTTTTTCCTGTATTCTTCCCAAGTTTCTTTGACAAACTCATCTTCTAACATTTCTTTATCATATTTCCTAAGGTATTTAATAAATACACTGAATTCAGCTGGGATATAGCCAAGCTTTGAATAAACAGCTATGGCTGAACCCAGGAATATTAAAGCCCTGAAAAGAGCATATTTCCAGCTGGGATCTGCTTCTTTTTTTAGTGTTTTCTCGATGGAATTGAAAATTATCTTTTTTACTTCAGGACTATCTCTGCATACCTTTTCGAATATGGGCTCCCTGCTGCCTGTTTTCTCTATTAAGAAATCCTCAATCTTCATAGCGGTTTCTAGGATTGAAAAAGCAGCATCATAAAGGTCTGGTGAGGAAAATTCCCCTATGAAAAGATATTTGCCTGCTCTTTTCTTTATTCTTATTCCAGCTCTTAAAGCTTTTTTCACAGGAAATTTTTCTAAAAAGGAGGGAGTAACGGGGATATAGCCTTCAAGCATATCTTTAGCTATGAGATATAAGGCAATTATTCCCTTTCTTGCTATTTCAGTTCTTCCAGTGGCCGTATATTCTCTAAGTTCTTCATAAAGCATGTCTCTACATTCATCAAATCTTTCCCAATTTTCATCCGTGGGTTGAAGTATAACAGGCCCAATGCTTTCAATTAATTTTTCTAAAGAGGTACCCCAGCTCATGATCATTTTAGTATGTTACTACTGTATAAAGGTAAATTAAAAAACTTGAACAAAATTTTACATATAAAAAGAAAGGGTAAAATATTGTTCAAAAAATAATGTGTTATTTTGAATTTTATGGAAAATAGTATTAAAGTAAGAATTCTAACTTTCTAACTTTAATCTCTTTTATAAGGAATTTATTCATAAATGCCCTTAATACAGACTTAAATACTTAAATTTACCAATATCACACTAGAGGAAGAACTGTTTTATAAAAAATTATTGCGAAAGATTACTTTATTCTCTTTAAAATATCGATGAAGTTCCTATACATTATCCTTTCATTGAATCCAATACTTTTTTCAACCCTTTCTATTCTTGAAAGATATTCTCTAATAGGCCCACCAGGCCAAGCTAAGCATATCTGGCTAAAATCGCTTCCAAAGATCAAGTTATCTCCAAGGGCGCCATACGCTCTACTAAGATCCGGATCCGGAGTCCAATAAGTATGCTCCTTTGGAGATGTCCCAATATAAACGTTTCTGCGGAGGGCAAGCTCCAGAAATGATTCCCAGGTTTCTTCTCCATACAGGCCTTTAATTGAAGATTGTTGATAAGGAGAGAAAAGCCAATAGGCATGGAAAAGAATAATAACCATCCCTGAATCTGCCCAATCCTTTATTATCTCTATAAATCCAGGGGAAATAGAATTGGTATGAATTAATATAAGGGAAACTCCCATTTTTGATGATAGATTGATTATGTCATTTACAATATCTGGAACAAGCACTGGAGAGATAAAATGGTGGATCTTAATCGCCTTTATCACTCTTCTTTCAATTAGAGAAGCGAATTTCGAAAAATCCTTCTTCCAGTCCCAATGAGCGAACACATATCCAGCAAGGACAATGTCTCTCCTTACTTCTGTTTGGAAAATCCTATATGCATAATCTGCGCATGGGGGAGTAATTATTCCTAAGATCCTTTCCAAATTATACCCGTGATTTACAAGATTTCTTCTTATATTTAGAAGAGTAGATACTATTTTAGATAAAATGGTTTCTACTTCAGACTTATCAGCTTCAATTCTGGCTGGGTGGAGGTGTACGTGGCAATCGCAGAGATGCTTTATCACTTATCTTCTTCCAAGCCTCACTTAAAAACATTGTCATTATAAAGGAGTAGCTATCAGAAACCTATGGAGCAAAAAAGAGTAACACTATTTGTGGATTTTGAGGGAACCTTGGCTCCAACTATCTCCTATTGGGACAGAATTTTAGCCCTCGTAGAGAAAATTTTTGGAATATATGGAATAAAAATATTCTCAAAGAGATATAGAGAATATTTGCAGGATCCTAAAGGGGAGTTTCTGAGGTATAATCTTAATCAGAACCTAGTTTCAATTATAAGGCACTTTTGTACAATACTCGCATTCTTTTTAAGATTTTGTCTTCCGGAAGAAACAGTTGGAGAATTAAGAGAAAACCTAGAAATTATTGAAAAATTAAAGCAAAGGTATAATATCCTAATTTGTACTTACTCCCCCAAACCCTGGGTTCTCTCTTTATTGAAGGGGGTTGGAAATAGTAATGTTAAAATCCTATTCTTGTCTCCTTCAACTTCGAAGGAGGACATAGTAAGGGACTATTCGCCTGAAAAAGTTATTATAGTTGATGATTGTTTGCCATTTCTTCTAAAATTGGCTAGACTTGGTTATAAAAATCTGGTATGGGTAAATCCATATGGAAAGAAGATTACTTTTAGAAAGAATTTTCAAGTTTATGAGATACCAAGTTTCAAATATATTCAAGAATTCCTTGCGTTGGTGATTAAATGAAATCTAAAGTTTTTTCTGTTTTTTTCCTCCCAAGCGAGACTAATAGGGTTTTTAATATTGGATATTGCATCTTTGATTATATTTTTACCCTTTTATTCATAGCCTTTCTCCTTAAAAAGAAGAAAATGAAAGAATTAGCTTTTGGATTAACGGCTGGGACATGTATGTTTATTGCCGAAGTAATTCTGTTGTCCTTAGGAATAAGGAAAATCTATAATCCTCCAGAATTTTCAAAACCATTAGTGATACTTGCCATAGGCTTTGATCCAACGCTCGTAGCTATGGTGACCACAGTTTCCTTAATAAAATATTTCTACATTGGAGAAGATAAGGAATACGTATATCAACTCGTTTTTCTCTTCTTAATTGGCTGGTTAATTTTTCCCTTAGGAAGATTGCTCCCTTTTGGTTTCTTTCAAAAGAAAATTGAAATAGTAAGACCCTGGCCTCTAGTTATCCATTTAATCGAGCTAATGGGAACAATTATATTTTTTACAATAAATTATTGGGTGCTTGGACTGAGGAGACTTACTTTAGTTTCTTTTGCTGTAGGATGTTTTGTTGACGGACTTTTTGAAGGAGGGATGCTCCTGCATGGGATAAGAGTCTATGAGGGAGTAATACCTCCCTTACTTAAATTCCTACTACACGCTACTTCTGAATTGAATTTTGGAATAATGACTTCTATTTTTGTTCTCTCTAGGCTAAAATATCTTCCTAAATCCAAATTTCAAAACTATTAGCCTGCTCCAGAAAAACATACCGTCATACTTGTTAACTTTTAGTTTTTACTCTCTTGTCCTGTAGTATTTTCATAAAATGCCATGCCTCCGGCATTTTCATGATTTCTTTAGGTATCTAGAACTTACCATAATTTCTATAGAGTGGAAAAATTTTTACCAAATACGAGAACAAAAATAATTGAGGGGAAGATATATATTCCAGCTGAGATTAGAAAGAAAATAAAGGCAAGGAAGTTTATTATAACTTATGACGACGAGAATATTATTCTAAAACCAGTAGAAAGAAATATAGAAAAATATTATAGAATAATTAAAAACAAGAAATCTCTTTCTCCAAAAAAACTAGACAAAAAGATAGAGGAAGAGACAAGGAGGATAATGGCAAATGAAATATATTGATGTGAATATCATATATTATTTTTTAACCGCAGATCCGGTTTTTGGAGAAAAATCTAAAAAATAATCAAAGAGAATAAAGATCTTGCAACATCTTCATTAACCACATGGCCGTTATATGTGTTGACGAAGCTTAAAAATATAATCGAAATATTAGAGGACTTAGGAATAGAACTGTTGGATCTTAATAAGAGAACCCTGAATATCCAGAAGGCTAATGAGAAAATACAATTTAGATTTCGAGGACGCTATTCATGTTGCTACTGTGATAGATAATGAAATTTCAACAATATTCTCAAATGATAAGGGATTTGATAAAGTAAATGTCGTAAAAAGAGTCTTTTAATTTCTTAACAGCATTTAAAAATACTATTTTGTTCATAAAACTTTTACTTTACATTTTTGGAGTCTTTTGATATTCTAGGGCCTCTTTGGCGAAGTTAGATCAGATTCTGGATTGAAAGGTATTGGGAGCCCGCAGAATGTTCATGTTGTGAACACTGTTCATAGAAGCAGTGAGATGGAAAATAGCATTAGTTTATTTAGATATCCACCTAAGAAGGATTTCAGGAGAACTTTTAGAATACCTAATGTTTCTCTAGGCAGCTTGAGAGACGTCTTTAATTGATACTCTTTCTAAAAAGCCACACTTGAATATCCCAGTATAGTCAACCAATTATTGAGAGCTTATCTAAAGGATAAGCCAAATTCTGAAGCCAAGGTCCATAAAGATAGGATTGTTACCTTAAATCACTGCCCCCGCCGGGATTTGAACCCGGGCCTCGGGACCGAGAATCCCGCATCCTAGTCCTGGCTAGACGACGGGGGCTTTCCCTTCAATATTTCTATTACATCCTCAGGAGTTAATTTTTCTTTCCTAATGTTAATACCAGCTTTTAAAAGTTTCTCAGCCTCTTTCAAATTGCCCTTCCTATAGACAACCTCTTTGGGAGATATTTCTTTTAACGCAATAATAACATCCTCATTTACTTTGTCCAGCCGCTCCAGAAAAATCCTAGCATTGCAAGGGATATAATCCTTATTCGCTAACAGTTCTGAAATATTCTTAAAGAAGAATTCCTTCTTCCTTATATACTTTCTATACTTCCTAATAATTTCTTTGAGTTTCTCTATTTCCTTACTACTTTCTTTTATGATTCTAGGTCTCTCCTTTTCTTTAAGCTTTTCTTCTAGGTAATGGACCCTCCCTCTTAACTTTAATATTTCAATACTGAGTTCTCTAAGTTTTTTATCATGTTCAAATAATACTTCCTTTATAGTATCCTCAATGCTTCTTTTTCCTTCTATTATTACTTTCCTTTTAATTTCATCTACAAATAAATCAAAATATTTCTTACAATCCTTCTCTATCTTTTCTAGCCAGTTTCCTTTTTGTTTAAAGAAGTATTTTATGGCAGCTAAGGCGTCCCTTTCATGATCAGTTTTAAATTTATATCCCTTAACCAACTTTTCCTTCTCCTCTCTTGAAAGATCCTTTTCTGGAGCAAAAACCTTTGCATTAAACTTTCTGGATATGGTTTTTACTTTTTGAGGTATTTTGCTCACGTCTATACAAAAGAGAATAGGGGTTCCTTCCTTTTCTATAATCCTAACAATGTCATCTGGAGAGGCGTGTTTTAGACTCATAATTTTTGAAATATTTCCTTTTAAGTCTGAAATTGCAATTCCAGTCCAAATTCCGACATCTATACCAACTATTATGTAGAAAAACATCACCTCCTCAATGTTTCTATAAATTTTAGAGCAATTTTTTCTCCAAGTATTTTTTTAAGTTTCAAATAATCGGATTCAAATATGGAAATTAGGTTGCCAAATTCCTGGAGCAAGGCTTCGGCTTTTTTGGTTCCTATTCCTGGAAAGGCGCATAAGATATTTATTCTAACATCTCCCTTCTTTCTTCTTCCTATTTGTATATACTTTCTCTTTTCCTTCGCCAGAAGGTAAATATACTCTGCTGTATCCTCCAGACCTCTTGAGAAAATAACCGGAATTCCAAAGTCAGTATAAAGTGATAAAATGGCTCCTCTAATTGCGTTATCACTTATGTTTACTGGAGTATATCCTTTCTCCACAATGAAAAGAGGTTTCTGAAAATTCTCTCTTAGATTCCTAGCTTGTTCAAATAGTCGCTTGTCTATAATAGAATTAACAAAGTCTGAGAAAGATTTTCTTTCTATCCCAATATCTCCTATTACATAATCAGCAACTTCTAATCTCCTTCTAATTACATGAATTCCTCTTTCTTTTAAAATTTTTTCAATAAGTTTGTCCTCTCTATCATCCATTAACACTATCTTGCGCTCAATTAGAAGTTTTTGTTTCACACTTATTGTTATTAAGAAAACCTATTAGCTTATATTCCTGTCCAAAGAGGGAATCTATTCTCTCTTTTAGCAGCAATATCTCCTGCATTTCATAGGTATCAAAGTGATACTTTTGGGCTAATCGTACTATAAAATCTAAATACTTCTTAACGCCTCCTTCAGGCACAGTTAATATGATCCTTCCACCACACTTCCTACATTTTCCTGATAAAGGCGGTCTTTCATATTTTTCGTTACAATTTACACACCTAAAGACTTGAGAGAAAAATTTTCTGTAATTTCCCTTTACATCTTTCATAAAGTGGGCTTTTATGGTAAGAAGCGCAGCATAACGTTCATCAACACTCCTCAATAATTGGGCTATTTTTAGGCTCTCATTTAGCTTTTCCTCCATTGTATTCAGCTCTTTGTAGGCGGAAATTCTAATACCTTTATTTATGTCCTCTGTATCATGGGTAAACTTTAAGTCAAAGAATTGATTTGAATTTCCTATTCTTTGTTCTACAATTTCAATTAATCCCTTTTCAAGAACGGTTTTTGGATCCACTAGTTCTTGAGTTAGTTCAAAGAATTCCAGAGGATACGAATCTACAACTTCCATGTTATAGACTTCATCATCTACATATCTTGGATCTATTTTAGTACAGATTACTAAGGGAGCGTCTTGAGTAGCTCCCCTCTTTTTTGGGAGAAATTTTCTAGAAAAGTTAAGCAGACCATCTAAAAGAAGAATAAGACCCAACTCATCTCCATCGCAATTGCGCCTCTCAGCAGCATGGAGGTATGGATGAGCAATTATTGTTTGTGTTTTTGAGAAACCAATAATTCTACAAACAGTCCCAGCAGAGGTGTGAGGAGCAAGAGCTATGCAAAGATGTCCAATTAAGTCTTCTTTTCTCCTTAGATTGTAATAGCGTGGAAGGCCATATAATTTTTCCAATAAGTCATCTATGAAATTTGCTACTCGGAAAAACACCTCGGCTGCACTTTTTTCCTCTTTACCCCTTACATTTGGGTCGGGCAATATAATATCCTGAGGAAATAGCTCTACTATTTGATCTTCCGAAACTAAAGGCTTCCCATATATATCAAACTTGTATCCTAGCTCTCTGAGTTTTTCTACACTAACCCCTATTTCTTTGGGTCTAAAATGAGTAAGAGGCAATTCTATTGCGTCAAATCTTATGGTTCCGTCCTTATTGACATAGAGTTTATGAAATGCTCTAAGAATTCCTTTCTCTATCCTTTCGGGTATCTTTTCCAACGAGCTCATTCCTTTTACTCCTTTTAATAGGGAAGGGCTTTCTAATCCCAAGTTTTTGAGAGCTATTGAAAGATATTCCCCTGGATTTATTTTCCTTTTTTCGGTTACAAGACAATTATATCCACAATGAACTGTGCTTCTTACCTTTTTTCCACAAATTCTACATGTGTAATATCTTATTGTTCTACTGTTGCATTTCTCACACTTTGGATATATAGTCCATCTGGAACATTTTCGGCAAAAAAACATAGGAAACTCTCCTGTTATGGAACCTTGCTTTACAGCTTCCATAAAATTCCTCATTCTCCCCCCTTCGCTTCCTACAGGGAAAAGCATGTGAGGCCTTCCCTTTAATTTTCTTAAAGCTGACTTCTCAGGTCTTCCTATTCTTGCTCCTAAGTATATGCCACTCTTTTTTCTTAAGGGAATTTTTACAAAACTTTTTAAAGCCTCAAGCCCATCCTTTCCTTTTATTTCTTCCTTTTTAAGATAATAATCCAAGAATTCTTTTAGTATTATAGAATCCTCTTCTATTATTATTTCACTATCATTCACTCTATGTGGAATACAGATTTTCTCAAGTATCTTTTTTAATTTTTTGTCATATTTTAGGCGTAGAACATCTCCCTCCCACGAACCTTTTTTTAATTTCTCAAAAAGGTAAATAATATCGGAAGAGGAGATATTTTCCCAGAAGTATGTGTACTTTGGATGAAGAGGGACCTGTAATTCTTTCGAAATCTCTAAAGCTAATTTTGCATCTGGTTTGTTTCTAAGTGGGTTTCTTAGGATCTTTTTAATTTTTTCTTTTAGATTCTCATCTATTTTCTTTTCTTTTAATGCCCGTCTTACCTCCTGGGCCCACCATTCTTCTACATATCCGGAAGGAATAAGAATATGGCCATTTCTTAGGAATTCACCAAATGCTATTAAAATATCTCCCAGAAAGAGAACCTCCTTTATCTCACTTTTTATTTTTCTCGCAAACGCTAAGGATTCCACTCTAACCACGGATCCATCTTTTAGTTTGACAATAGGCCCCTCAATAGTATCTACGGGTGAAACTGCAGCTGCCTTTCCCGGTCTTTCTATTGCAATTTGTGTCCCTATTCCTAAGAACCCTAAAATTTCCATCGTGGCTGGATGAACCCCTACTGCTGCAAGTCCTGTGTTTCTCGCTCTCCCATACCTAATTCTAAATCCACCTACTTTCATAGGAAGGGAAAGGATTGGCCGCCCTGTTACCAGTTCTTCTAGGTATCTGTAATTAGGAGCAATACCACTACTTGTATTCTCCACTCCAGAGTGTATTTTCTTTTGTAGCTCGGAAAATTCTTTTGAAATTTTAACCCAATGCTCAAGCCCCCAATCCTTTGCCCACTTTTCAATTTTTTTAAATTTTTTTAGTTTTTGAGCTAGCCCCTCACCTAATACTAGACACATTCCCCCTCTTACTAGATTTGTTTCTACACGTGGTAAGTCTTTCTTTGCAAGGACCTCTTTTTCTAAAGTTCCGTCTCCAGTTACTTCAATAGGGATGTGGGTTACAAGGTACTTTATCTCCTCTGGAGCGGGTTTATACTGAAGCCTCTGTGAAGAATGATACATTTCTATTTCGATAATATAACGCTGGATTTCATCTTCGGTTGGATCATATTCTGAAATTCCAAATTTTTTCCTTAGATAATCTGCAATTAATACTGAAAAAGCGCTGGCAGTGCCACCAGCAGTTCTGATAGGTCCGCCATAATATATGGCTAGGTAATTACCCCGATCCATCCTTCTTTTTATTTTTACTCCTATTATTCCCTCTATAGGAGCGGAAACAACCCCCAAAGTTATATAGGCAAGCCCTGTTCTTATTCCGGCATCAATGCCTTCTACTTCATTTTTCCAGTCACAAAACTCGCCAAAAGCTACGTCTTCAGCTATTTTAAGGCTTACTCTCCAATCTAGCCAGCCATACTTTTCCTCATATTTTCTTATTCTTTCAGAGAGATCAGTGCCAGCAAGAGAAGGTACCCTAAACGAAACAAGCTTCTGAACCCGTTCAGCAGCATTGTTAGCTATTTCTATCTCGACTTTTTCGGTGGGATCGAATCCTTTACTTCTGGCAGCTTCGGCAATTTTATATGCTTTAAATGCCTCTTTTTCGATCAGGTTGAAGTAATCATTAAGAATAGCCTTTTTTATTTCTGTATTTCCCATTTATATTCTATTTTAATTAAGAAGAAAAACCTATCCTCTTTTAAACTTCATTATTTTTTTAATCATATCTACATGAGTTAGAAAAATTGCTCTACAACATGGTCTCTTTATTTTTAACTCGTTTAATGCAGAATTGGGGGTCTTTCCTTCTTTTAATAACCTTTGATATTTTTCCCAGAGGTGCCCTATGGGTTTTCCACAAGTGAAGCATCTCACTGGAAAGATCATAATGATGTAAAAAGCCTATGAATAATATAGTTCTATATGATGAGGAATCCGGAAACTGACTAGCTGAAGAGAAGTCCTAGCTGATTATCTTAAACAGTCTAAGCCTAAATTCTTCTAACATCCTCTTTAAAGTCTCAGCTCCCAACACTACTATGTCTTCTTTTTTTAACTGCCCCCAGCTCTCCAAATAAAATACAACTTTATTATCGTATTCTTTTATTTCATACCCTCTTGATTCGGCTATCTGCAAAACCCCTTCTCTTTTTAGACAGTCTATAGCTACATACTTATCTTCCCTTTCCTCAACCAAGATTCCATTTTTCTCACAATAAGTTTTGAACTCCTTGTCCTTCTTATCAAAGAATACTTCCACGTAATGCCTATAAGTGGCCAAGCATGGAGACCATTTTGCATGTTCTATTCCTTTTCCCCATTTTCCAGTTGCATATAGATCTATTTCTTGGCCTTCATCAAGTTCTACTAAAATAGTCTCTGGATAGACTATTTCAGCATTTCCCTCTACTTTTATATCTTTAGCATAAACAGTCTTAGGTCCCTTTACTTTTAGAAAAAACTTAACCCTTTTCGCAGGTTTTTCTGCTCTTATTACAAGCAAACCCAACCTATGTGCAAGATATTCATCCCAAAGAGCAGATGAGTTAGCTCTGATATAAACATCCTCAATAGCAAATGTCTCTATATGTCCCATCATTGTTCTACGAAGGGCATTTAGAAACTGAAAGTTCGTTTTTGAATCAAACTCTATTAAAAATTCTAATTCAGAGTTTTCATCTTTCAATACTTTTATCTTCAACTATACTCGCCTCCCTCTTCTTCCTCCCTTTCTCCTGCAACCATCATGCGGGATAGGGGTAACATCTAAAATAAATCCTATTTTTAAGCCTTTCCTTACTAAGGTTCTTATTGCTGCATTTGCTCCAGGCCCAGGTATTCTTGGCCCGTTGTGTCCCCCTGGAGCACGTACTTTTACATGTACAGCAGTAATCCCTACCCTTAATGCTTTCTCAGCAGCTGCTCGTGTGGCAAGTATTGCAGCTGTTGGTGTACCTTCATATCTGTCACTGCTTGTTACAAAACCCCCGGAAACTATAGCTATAGTCTCTGCCCCAGTGATATCTGTAATATGGATTATTGTATTATTTTTACTTGAGTAAATATGAGCTACACCCCATCTTTCTTTACTCATGCTTTTCTACCCCTTCTTCTCTGAATATTTTTTCCTTAAGAGAAGGATCCCTATACCTTATTAGGCCCTCTTCTTCCCGCCGTACGAGATATGAAGGGGAAGTTACTAACCTATCTCCCACCATTATGTGCCGGTGAACAATTAGTTGTCTGGCCTGTCTTATCGTTTTTGCTAGTCCTAGTTTAAAAACAATGGTTTGCAACCTTCTCTCAAGTATATCTTCAGTAGTTAATTCTAGGACATCATCCAGTTTTGCATTTTTTTCGATGAGGCCTATTTTATACAGTCTTTCCATAAATTCTTTCCTTCTTTTTTCTCCTTCATCAGTTCCCCTTAATCTTATTAGATTCTTTGCATTTTCCCTTATTCTTTTTAGTATCCACTTCGCTCTCCAGATTTCTCTGTGATTTTTCAGACCATATTTGACTATTAGCTTCCTTTCCTCAATTATCCTATCCTTTCTCCAAGGATGTGAGGGCGTAATGTATTTTTTCCTGAACCTTCTCATTACTTAGCACCCGGTCCTTTCTTCTTTCCTACACCAACAACCATTCCTCTTTTATGTTTACGATAAGGAGGAAAAGTATAACCTGGTTTTGTCTTTTTTCCTCTTACAGGGTAATGAAGCTCATGTCTGATGCCTCTCCAGCACTCTATTTTCTTAAGTCTTTCAATATCTCTTTCCGTAACAACATCAAGGTCCCCTCCGGTTAAATGCATATCTACTCCTGTTTCATAATCTTTTCTCCTATTGAAAAGCCAGCTGGGTATTCCGTATTTCTGAGGATTTCTTATACAATCTTCTACTTTTTTTATTTCGTCTTCACTTAGTTCTTTTAATTTCTTTTCCGGAGGATAACCCAAAGCCCTTCTTACAGCATGAGCAAAAGAGAATCCAACCCCCTTTATTCTCCAGAGCCCCCTCTCGATGGGCAAATTACCATCTAAGTCAACCCCGCATATTCTTACTATCACTTTTTCTTCCTCTTTTTCCATATCCAATAGAGCATTAATTTTTGAATAATAAACTTAGCTAGTATGGAATACAAATGTATAAGTTGTAAGAGACCAATAAGAAATCAGAAAGGGTCAACAATCTTCCCCTGTCCAAATTGTGGAGAAGCTATGATAATAAGGTGCAAAGATTGCAGATTGCTAGCCGTAAGATATAAATGTCCAAAATGTGGGTTTGAGGGGCCTTAGTAAATCTTTTTAAATCTAATATTTCTCTCAATTCTCTTTATTTCTTTTTTTAGTCTAATAAATTCATTTTTGGAAAGAGTCGTGCGAGGGAAGGTCGGTAGAAGTGAACATTTTCCCACATTCTTTCCGGTAATTCGATATAAGTTAAGATTTTTTGCTAAAGATTCTATCTCAAGCTTACTCCAGCAAAGAACAGGCCTGAAAACAGGAATAGAAACTGTTCTGGAGAGGAAATACAATGCTTCGAGCGTTTGGGTAGCAACTTGTCCTAGAGATTCTCCTGTTACTATCGCCTTTGCCCCTGTTTTTTTGCAAAGGATCTCTCCAGCTTTATACATACATGCTTTACAGAAGAAACAGCGTAGACTATTATTAAGCCTGAACTTTTCGTGGAGTTCTTCTAGATTAAAGGAGTAAACGGGAGAATCTGGAGAGAATTCAGAAAAATATTCTACAAACTTATAGAATCTTTCATAAGCATCCCCGCTCCAGAATTTTTTCATTTCTCCGTGGAGAAGAATAGGCAAACATCCTCTTTTTAGCACTAAAACACTTGCAACAGAAGAATCTGTCCCACCAGAAACCAATGAAACGACTCTTCCCTCACTTTCTAAAGGAAGACCTCCTAAGCCAGGTATTTTCTCGAAAAAAACGTAAGTTCCACTCTTTCTTATTTCTACATTTATTTCTATGTCTGGATTATCTAAGTTAACACGCAGCTCAGGAGCCAGTTCTAAAATTTTCTCTCCAATCTCAGCAGCAATGTCCAAGCTACTTTTTTCCATCTTTAAACTTTTCTTTACTCTGACAGCAAAGGTTTTCTTCCCTTTCAGATACTTCAAAACAGCCTCAGGAACTTCTTTCCAATTTTTTACCCTTATTGCCTCACTGAAAGAGAAAATTCCTGGTACTTTTTTAAGGATCTCTGAAATTTCCTTTCCTTCTATTATTATCCTTCCCTTATCTAGCTGAATTTTTTGAATTCGTTCTTTGCATCTTCTGAGAATGTCTGTTATTAGCAAATTTAAGAGTCTTTTTCTTGTTCTTACTGATTTTAAATAGATTTCACTATATCTCACTAAGTAAATTGTCATATCTTAGACAGAGGAGGTTATAATTTATTTGCTCAGTAAGCCCATCACTCATCAGGCTTCAGACAAGGCTAAACTCATCACATTATGTTAGTAGAATATGAGGATAAAAATAGGTTGTTGTGGTTTTCCTATGGCAATGGATAAGTATTTTAAAGAGTTTGAGGTAGTTGAAGTACAAGAAACATTTTATAATCTTATTACGGAAAAGAGGGCTAAAAAATGGAGAGAGAAAGCCCCTCCAGAATTTGAATTCACTCTAAAAGTGTTTCAGGGTCTTACCCATCCTCCTTCTTCCCCTACCTGGAGAAGATGCAAAAGCGTAGATCTTCAAAAAGTAAAAGACAGAGTTGGATTTCTCTCTTTAAATAACTTGACAAAGGATTTCTGGAGCAAAATGGTTAAAATAGGTTCAATTCTTGGTTCAAAAGTTTTTGTTTTTCAACTTCCTCCTTCTTTCAAAGAAAATGAGGAAAATATAGGAAGAATAGAAAATTTTTTCAATAATATTGAGAGGGAAGGCCTTTTTCTAGCTCTAGAGTTAAGAGGTTGGGATCACAGGACGGTTGGGAAAATATGTAAGAAACTAGAGCTAATTCAAGTATTTGATCCACTAAGAGAAGATCCCTATGTACTTACCAATCCGCTTTACGTAAGGTTACACGGAAAGATAGAAAAAGGAAGAATAAATTATAGATATAAGTATTCTGATAAAGAAATAGAGCTCATCTATAAGAAATTCAAAGAATATAAAAGAGACTCTTATATTCTTTTTAATAATATCTACATGCGAGAAGATGCAAAAAGACTTTTAGAGAAATTTAAGAAAAAAACCCATGGTAAAGGTTAGGAAAAGAGATGGCCGTATTGAGGAATTCATACCAGAAAAACTAGTAGTTTCAATGATAAAAGCTGGAGCCCCTCCAGATGTTGCCAGAGAGATAGCTAGGAAAATTGAAGAAAGAATCAAAGACAAAGAAGAAGTGCATACAAATGAGTTAAGAGAAATGGTACTAAAAGAGCTCAAAGAGAGAAATAAAGAATGGTATGATAACTGGATAGTCTTTGATAGGGCTGTTAAGAAGCGCTGGCTTTATTTTTAATCTTTGGCCTTTTTTGTTTTTTAATATAGTAAAGCTTAAAAAGGGAGCACGTCGAAATAGTTAAATAGATAAGTATGGCTATATGGCAGTTTAGATCAAGAAGGAAAATTTCTGGAGGCAAGTATAGGAAACTTAGAGATAAAAGGAAAAGAGAGATGGGAAGAGAGCCCGCCTTAACAAAAATTGGAGAACAAAAAAACAAGATTATCAGATGTATGGGAGGAAATAAGAAAGTTAGGCTTCTCGCGTGTGAATATGCTAATGTTTACATCCCTGAGGAAAAGAGGTGTAAAAAAGTAAAAATCTTGAGAGTCCTTGAGAATCCTGCAAATAAACACTTTCCTAGGTTGGGTATAATAACAAAAGGGGCCATCCTAGAAACAGAGATAGGAAAAGTGAAAGTAACATCGAGACCCGGCCAAGATGGAGTTGTAAATGCGATACTTGTGAAATAACATGGGAAGAAAAAAAGAAAAGGCAAAGGAAAGAATAAAATTAAGGTGTCCTGATTGCGGATCAGTTAAAATAATCTTTGATTATTCAAGAGGAGAAGCCTATTGTCTGGAGTGTGGTTTAACATTTGAAGTGCCCGATGTGGCCTTTCATACTAGAGAGTGGAGGGAATTTGAAGGGGAAGATTTCCTCAAAAGAAGGGGTGGAGATTCAATAACAACTCCTATCCATGCAAGGCAGGCAGAATCAAAGATAGACAAGTCTGACATAACAAAACTTCCTAGAAGAATCAGGGAGGAGTTTATGAAGATAAGCAGTTGGGAACAGAGGTTGGATTCAGCTTGGGAGAGAAATATTAAGTATGCATTAATGGAAATAGGAAGGATAGCTGAAATACTAGAATTGCCCGAATATGTGAGAGATGAGGCAGTTAAACTTTACAAGATGGCCGCAAAAAGGAAATTAATAAGAGGTAGGAGCATCCATAGTGCAGCAGCTGCTGTACTTTATGCAGCTTGTAGGATGTATAGAATACCAAAAACTCTGGATGAGATGGCAAAAGCTATTGAGGACTTAAGTAAAAGTATAAAGGTTACCAAGAAAGAAATAGGGAAGGTCTACAAATTTATACTAAGGGAACTTGGGATCAAAATGATACCTGTAGATCCTAGGGATTTCATTGAGAGAATAGCGAATAGTCTTGGATTATCTGAGAAGGTTATTGATAAAGCTAAAGAAATAATAGATAAAGCAGAGGAAGCTGGGGCAATATTTGGAAAAGGCCCTATAGGAGTTGCAGCAGCTGCTGTATATATAGCTAGTCTTTATTGCAATGAAAAAAGAACTCAGAGAGAAGTAGCGAATGCTGCAAATGTAACAGAAGTAACTGTGAGAAATAGATACAAAGAGATAGTAGAAGCGTTAGGATTGGAAGAAGAAATAGAAAAATTAGAATCTTAAAAAACTAGAGAAGCATATCCAACAAAGTTCTCATAATCTCCAGTTACTTCTGCTGATGTGTAATATTTCAATACTTCTCCTTCCTTTTCACTATATGCTAATAATACAATTATTGGTCCGGCTCCGCAAACACTCATATGGTTTTCTACATAGAACCTCCAGAACCCATCTATATCACACTTCTCTGCAAAAGAAAGAAGTTTAAGATCAAGTTCTTTCACTTTTTCTAAAGCATTTTTTCCTAATCCGAAAGGATAATATCCGTACCAAGGCCCATAGTGGGTCATATCTGAAGATGCTATAACTATAATGTCTTCGAATTCCTCTTTAGCTTTCTTAATGCTGGAGCCTATTTTTTTGGTATATTTTGGGTCAAAAAAGAAAGAGTCTATTACAATAGGAATAAACTTCACTTCTTCAAATAAATATTGAAGAAATGGGAGGTGCACTTCTATAGAATGCTCATAAGTGTGAGAATCCCAATCTTCTTTAAGGAGGGGGCAGGTATCTCTTAGATATGATGCAATTTCGCTATCTATCTCCGCTGTTCCAAGAGGGGTTTCCCATTCGCCTCTTGTTAGTATAGAAATAGGAGTACCATATCCTGTATGCTTTGGTCCGACTATTATGAAGGTCTTATTCTCTTTAAGTGTGGAATAAAACCAGGCAGCACAGGGCCCTGAGTAAACATAGCCAGCATGAGGAGCAATTCCTCCGACAACCTCCGATCTCGTTCTAAATTCCTTTGGGCCTAATTTATGAGAAAAACAATATTCTATCATCTCTTTTAGCCTCTCCGGATTAGATGGGTAAAAACTCCCAGCAACTACAGGTTTTCTTTTCATAAAATAGAATACTTTTTCATTAAAGCTATATTTTTTAATAATTTTCTCAAACATTTTTCACAATAGAATTCTGATTTTCTATCAACTTCTTTTATAGAATTACTAA
The DNA here is from genome assembly GCA_964471255.1 of Candidatus Woesearchaeota archaeon. Lineage (GTDB taxonomy): Archaea > Nanobdellota > Nanobdellia > CAYMVK01 > CAYYFB01 > CAYYFB01. The sequence goes on along the minus strand of CAYYFB010000002.1, from coordinate 48,585 downwards.
AAGACATCACGCATGGAGGTTTACAATGGGAAAGACCGCAAACATGACCAAACTCATGATAAATTTCTTTCTTTAATCTGCTTAAGAATAGTTCCCCCTTAAGTCTAAAAGTAGAAAGTATAAATCCTCTAAAAGGGATAGCAACTCCAAACACAAAGTTTAGTCCCTCTACGTAAAGGTCTGAATCTATAAAGGAAAAAAATGAAAACCTATGCTTTTTTATTAGATGGTCCAAAATCTTTTCAGAACTATATTGTTTCCTCTCTTTATTCCAACTCCCTTCTGGGGCAGTTTCATATATTATTTCCTTTAAATTAATACCAAACTTCTTTGAAAATTCTTTTTTGAGAAAAGCTAGTATTATCTCTTGATAGGTTGAGGGAAAAGGCTCGAAAAATATTATTTTCATTATTTTGTAATAAATTCTTCTACGGGAATAGTGAATTCCTCTGTGATTCCTCTTCTCTTTAGATACTCCCGAGCTAAAATCCAGTATATAAGAGCAAGAGACCTCCTCCCTCTATTATTACATGGAATAGCTAAATCTACCTTACAAAGAACATTACTAGTAGCTACAAGGGCCACTATTGGGATCCCAGCTTTAAAAGCATCATTAAGAGCTACTCTATCTACCCAAGGATCATTGATGAGAACTACAGATGGATTAAAGTACCATTCATATTCAGGATTAGTAAAAGTGCCAGGAAGGTATCTATCCACAAAAGGAACCGCTCCAGTAGCTTTACAGAACATTAGAATTGGCTTTCTTGCACTCATTCTCCTTCCTACCACTGCAATCTCAGAAGCCTCGAACCTGGATAAAAAATTGGCAGCTATCCTTAATCTCCTATCAATTTCCTCAATATTTAAAATAGTGAGACCGTCATGTCTTATTCTAAATATGAATGGCTCAGTAAATTTTGTTTTGATTTTGGTGCCTATATGGATTCCACTTAGCAAATATTTTTCCAAGGGGACTAAGAGTTCTTCTTCCATTATACTACCTCCACTATTATCTCTCTTTTAAATCTTTTCTTAAGAATTCTGGAGAGGCGTCTTAAACTCTTCCTTACTCTTTTTAGTTCATCTCTATTTACTTTTATAATTATCCTTCCATTTCTTTCTTCCCATTCCTTTATTCCAAATTCTTCCATTAATCTCCATAGTGCCTCTGATTTTAACCTGCGTACTGGAACAACAACAGTTTCTTCTCCAAATTTGTAGATTTCGTATTCTAGCTCATTGGTAAGAAAGTTTCTGACCTCTATTACTGGTCGTGTTAGTTCCCTATCTTTCAGGCCGGTTGGCAATTTTACAGTTAAATTGAGAGAATAAACTTTACTTACTTCCCCTCCTTCTATGAAAATTGTGGTATCTATTATACTTGGGATTTGTCCTAATTCAGCTCTTCTTATAAATCTTTGAATAGCATCTATAGGGGAGGAAGCATGTATCACGCCTACCATTCCTACACCCGCAAGTCTCATGTCAATATACAACTTAAAATCATCATCATCTCTCATTTCATCAAATATTGTATAGTCAGGCCTGGAGAGGAGTAAAATATCATGAATCTCTTTTGAATCTCCATAATCTTTTGAATACTGTGTTATTTCTGCTGGAAGACTTAAATCTCTTGGGGATTCTACAGTTTTGACTATTTTTCCTTTTGATGCATAAAATTCTGCCAAGGCTTGGGCAAATGTAGAGTTATGAATAATTACCCCGTTGGCTATGAAATTATGAACTCTTTCACACTCAAAATCGTAAACAAACTCCTCAGTTTCATATCTTTCTATTTTCTTTATAGTCTCCCATCTAATGAGACTATTTAAAAGAAGCAGTTTGTCCTTATTTTTTACAAGATCTTTTAAAGGCATCTCTTCGAGCTTAGATCTAAGAAATGATTTTTCAATAAACTTCCCACCGGTATTTCCAACAAGATTTGCTATCAAAGGGTGGGCAGGAATAAACTCATCCTCTCCGAATGTAGCAATCATATCTCCTTCATTTGCTTGAGATGCTCTATACCAACCGACTCCCGAAGATTTTCCTAGTAATAAAGGATGAGCAGGAGTTACTTTGATAGTCCTTCCCCCTGATGTCGTTATTTTTATTATAATCTTGGCTTTTCTTGAAAAGGCTTTTTTTATTTTTTGTTTTTCTATTCTATTCATCCTTACAGATATAACTCTAATTGATTTTCCATTTTTTACCATCTGATATAAATCTGCTGCTGGTATTTTTCCTAGCTCAGTAAGTATGAGGGTATCCCCAGTAACACATTTTCCCGCTCCAGGAGGCCCAGCTATTAATATTCCTTCTGCTTTCTTCTCCAATCTTTCCAACAGTTTTCTAGGAAGATTATAATCCTGCAATGAAAGTTTTTTGATTGGTCTAACAATAGTTATTTCCCAACCGCTAGAGAAGGGGGGTCTACATATAATTATACGATAGCTTCTAAGCTGAACTATGGTGGTTGTTTTCCTATCAATCTCTACGAAAGAAAGGGGGTCCTGTTTTGCGAATTCTATTATATCATAGGACAGTTTTTCTAAATACTCTTTACTTATAATCTCATCGGAAATTTTAACAAACCTCCACTTCTTTGGAGTTCCTTTTTTAGCAGTTGGGTAAGTATTTTCTTTTAGATGCACACTCATTGTTTCCTCATCAAAATACTTTTCAAATTCGAGCGTTCTTATTACTTTTGGCTCTATATAGAAGACCCTAACCCCCATAGCCTCAGCTGTTTTAGCTTGAACTGTATCGGAAGTTATAAGAGTAAGATTATTATTAAAAGCATATTCAATTAGGAGCAAATCTATCTCCCCCATTTTCGCAAGTTCTATTTCTCTTTTAGTAGGATAATCTCCAACTATCTCTACTTTTACCCCTAGTGTTTTTCCTATTTTCCTTATTTCTTTTATTTCCTCTAGTCCAAGCATCCCAGTTATTTTTCCTTGATTGGCCTGATGATTTAGCTCAGAAACAACAGCCCTATGGATAACTATTGGCCCCCTTATTTTTCCCTTTCTTAGTAAATCAGATATAACCCCCTCTATTACTGCAGAAGTATCTGGTAGTACTCCCATGATGATAGGAGGGATATTTTTCTATATTCTCTTAAGAAGGCTATCGAGCCTTCTTATTCTATCTGCAATTTGAGACTTTGATAGAGAAGCATTCTGTCTTCTCTTTGCTAATTCTTTTCTAAAATCTTTATAAACCTTCTTTATTTTTTCCGCCAGTGTTTTGATGTAGGGAGCAAGATAATTAAGATTCTCTGGGAAAAACCTAAGTTTCTGACTTTCAGGATCAGCAACTAGTAAAAGGGTGCGATATTGCTCTGAGCCCCGAAGTGCTATTCTTAAAGAGATAGTACCCGATAGGGTTTTCTCTAAGGAAAATACATATAAGCTAGTTTGTATAGTATAGCCCTTAACTCCTTTTTCTATTCCTTCTCTCTCTAAAATAAAAGAACCGTACCAAGAGATGTGTTCTAGAATATCCCAGAGGGTTATTACGATGGTGTTCAAGTATACATCGAGGGTGGCTTGGAATTGAGCTAAGGGCTGGATCTCAAAATTGCCCATAACTAAGTTAGGGAGAAAATGTTCTAATTTTTTTCATAATAATTTCAGCAATTTCCTTTATAGATTTTTTATCAGTTTTAAATTCCAGATAATGAATTCCCATTTCTTCAAGCTCTTTTTTAATTATTCCATATTCTTCGCTAAGAATATTCATCATTATTTTAAAAGAATCAAATTTTCTTTTTTCAAGTCTTCTCTTTAATTCATTTGGATCGCATGTAAGCAGAATATATAATAGAACGCATTCTTTTGGCGAAAAATGGGAAATATGTGATGCAAATATATAAATTCCATCATTTTTGTCAAGAAATTCTTTTAGAACTGAAGCAAGTTTTCTTTCGTCTATTACTTTCGTTTCAAGGTAAGGGTCATAAGAAACAACACATTTGGATACTATTTCTTCAGGAAGCATTTTTCCAACTCCAAGTTTTTCCAGTTCCTTTGCAAGTGTTGTTTTTCCAACTCCTGGAGAGCCGGTAATGACTATCAACTTTCCTCCCATAATCCTAATTATGAAAATTCTAGTTGCCTCAGATTTGCATGGTGAATTAGGGAGGATAAGGGAGCTTGTTAAGAAAGCAAAGGAAGAAAATGTTGATGCAATTCTTATAGCTGGAGACTTAACTCATTTAGAAACTAAATTAGAAGGGATAGTTGGAGAACTTAAGAAAAGTGGAAAGAGAATAATATTAATACCAGGTAATGAGGAGACAAATCCGACCATAGATTTTTTAGTTAATCTTTATAGGCCAATGATTTACAATGTGCATAAATCCTATTTTATATTAGGAAATGTTGGTATAATAGGAGTAGGAGGAGCTACAAAGGTTGGCCCTAATTTCTTAAGTGAAGAGGAGATATTTGAAAGCCTGAGGGAAAATTTTGAGAAGATAAAGGATAAAAAAGTAAAAATAGTGCTGGTGCATGAGCCTCCAGAAATTCCAGAGTTAACTCTAGGATTTGAAGCAAATAAAAAACTTGTAGAATTTATTAAGAAATATCAACCAGATATTTTAATTTGTGGCCATATGCATGAAACCTTTGGAAAAAAAGTAAAAGTGGGTAAAACCCTTGTCATAAATCCTGGACCGAAGGGGGAGATAATAGAAATTGAAGATTAAGGGCCGCTCCAGAGCTATTTATCTACTTCTTCTGTAAAAGCTTCTATTAATTCTCTCTTTACTATCCCGCTGGCTGCAAATTTGTGACCATCTATAAATCCACCATATTTATAGCTTGCTTTTCCTAATTCGACACAATCTTTTGCTTTACCAGCTTCAATAAGCTTCCTCAAAAACACTGGGACTCTTACAGAGAACTTAGAATACTTTTCTTCAAACTTACCAATCCCTGGCAAATATCCCTCAAGATTCATGAATCCTAGTATATATTTCCTTGGATTGACAAGTCTTTGGTAAGAGAGAAACGAGCAAAATTGGCCAATTACTTTTGAACCCATTCCTTTGTATAAATCTTTAGCGTCAAACCATTGAATAATTTTTCCCTGTTTCAACTCTCCAGCTCTTAATTTGCCTAGTAAGATTTTATTAAGCTTTTTCCTTTTTTCCCTAAGTTCTTTTGCAAAATTTAGATAAGACTCTTTTGGCCCCTCCAGAATCAATTTTATTCCTATTTCTGGACCGCCTTGGTAATATCCCACAGCCCCCAAAACCTGCAAAACAGAAAAAACTTCCTTAACATCCATTCCTAATTTTTTTATGTAAAGATCCTGGGTAATTAGACCTAATTCTTTAGCTTCCTTTAAAACTTCTTTATTAAATCCAACAAACCCTCCAGGCAATTCACTAGCCCCTATTACCCCTAAATAAGATAGGTCCTTATTAGCCGGCGAAATTATTTTTGAAAAAAGATAACAAATTACCGCTCCAGAAAAATCCGATTCTCCTTTATATCCCCAATATTCTAGGTTAAGATCTATAACCTTTGGATCCTTAGTAGCTGTGGGATCATGATGATCTAGAATAATTACTAGATTTCTGGAGCGGTTGAAATTTCCAATCCAATCCGCATGAGCGGATCCAATGTCACAATAAAATATTAATCCTCCCTCCCCTGAATGGATTTTCTGGAGCGCGAATGGATATGTTTTTTCTAAACAAACCATTTTTGCATTTATTCCAGCCCGCTCCAGTGTTTCCTTAATTATTGCTCCAGAACATAACCCATCTGCATCATCATGGAAAACAACCAAGGCTTCAGAATAATTTCTTAAGTGATCTTTTATTTCTATAACTTTTTCTCTAAATTCTTTAGGTAACATAGTTGAAGTATGTACAACTTTCCTTTCCTCCTAAATAGATACAAAGCTTATAGGTCTTTCCAGTTGGAGGGGATTTACAGCCAAAGCTTGCTAAACTAATTTTTATTACTGATGTGCCTCTAGGAGGTATTTTTGGATTACCAAAGAAGGTCTTGTTTTCAATAAGCTTTCCGGAACAATGGTATTCTTCTCCAGTTAAAGTTAGGAAAGCTCCAGAAATATTTACTTCTTTATCTTCAGGGTTAAGAAGGGACAATTGTAATGGGGCATAGAGATTTATTATTTCTTCTCTACTCAGGGCTCTATTGTAGATGCGGACTTCGTCGATTGTGCCGTTAAATGCATCTCCAGCAGTTTCCACTCCAATCCTAATCCTGCAATCTGCATAGGACTTTATACCCGTAGATGTTGGTGTTTTATCTATGATTAATTCACCATTTTTGTACATGCGAAACTGACCATTTTTGAATGTTCCGACAAGGTGAACCCAAGTCTTCAATGGGATTGAAACTTCATCATAGGTTTGAGTCCCATCTGTATGCTCAATCACGAAAATGAATTTTCCATCCCTGCCTGTCTTCCAATCCCATTTTGCATTTACTCCTGCAGAGGAAATAGTTCGAGTAGAGCCAGCAAAAGCTCCACCTTCTCCTTGCCAAACCCATGCTGCCACTGTTATCTCATCTGTGATATCAAGTTCTGGAGAATGAGGAATCTCAATGTAATCGTTCACCCCATCAAAACTTAATGCATTTCCAGAAACGCTTCCTTCAGGATTTGTTTCATACACAATATGGTGCGTATCATAGGTAGTATTTCCCTTTCCCTCATCAAATCTCCAATAAGCAACTAATCCTTCTCTAATGAAAGTGTTGTTCTCATAGATTGCTCTTATCTCTTCTTCTGTTAAGGCTCTCTCATAGATTCTTACTTCGTCTATTATACCTTGCCAATTGTGAGAACTATGCAGGTCCTCGTCATTTCCGATGATGACTCTGTAATTATTTGGCGAAATATTTCCGGCAAATGTTATACCAACTTTTTGTTCGTTAAGCCAACATGTTAATGTGTTTCCACTTCTTCGCATGACTACGAAATACCACTTTTCAGTCTCTATTGGAAGTTCTGCAGTATATAAGCTAACATCAGTGACAATCCTAAATCGTAACCTATTGTTGTATTCGAAAATGGCCCAGCCAGAGTCATCTAAAGAATTTCTGTACTTCCCAACAATTGTGGGGACTAGATTAGCAAAGCTCCTCGCATAAACCCAAGCAATTACAGTGAAGTCCTTATCACGAAAGTTGAATACGTCACTCCTTCCACAATCTACATAGTCATCCACTCCATCAAAACTTAATGCGTATCCGAACTTTCCTTTTACCCATTGAGGTGGAGTATTACCATCTGCATTGCCTGTATTAGCATCCTTTAATGTCCCATTGTTCAATTCCTCTCCATAAAAAACCCCATCATTTCCGGCACCTGATAAATCCTTAAAATTTTTCCCCCATTTTTCATCGAAAGGAAGATATAATACTAAGCCATATTCTGGGGGCTTAATAAATGAAACATCTAAAATTTCTACTCCTCCAGCTATTTCTTCCAGGCTTTTCTCAGCCATTTTTGATGTCTCTCCAGTTAGAGTGAGGGTTATTTTTCTTGAAAATAATAAGAAATAAGCAGCAACACTTAGGGTTATAAAGATGAGCAATATTGAGGCAACAACAGGAGAAACTCCTCTCATTTATTACTTTTCTCAAAAGCCTCTATAATTCTTTTTCTTAAAACTTTTCTTGCACATTCAGAGCATAAATATCCCCCATACATCCTAGAAACCCTTTTTTGTGTTATATTTAACCATCTCATCTCCTTGGCCCTTGGCAAGCCTTGCAATTTTTTACCACAAATAGCGCATTTAGGATAATCTCCCAATCCTTTTTCTATTACTAATTTTGTTTCCCCTCCAGGAGTTCTTCTCCAAATTTTTCTCTTTCCCATTATATCCCCAGGAATTTTTTTACACTTTTAGGAATTTCCTTCCTATATCTTCTTTTTATAACTTCATAATAATTAAGAACAATAATAGCAGCTAATAGGATTGATGTCCCCCTTACTGGAGCTCCTAAAATATCTGCAAGAGCTGCAAGAAATCCAACAAATAATCCACCTAATATAGCTACAGCATTTATATATCTAGATATTGTCTTTTCTACTATTTTTTTCTCCTGTCTGAATCCAGGTATTCTTAAATAGGAGCTAAGGATCATTCCAGCAACACTTTCAGGACTCTGGCCTGGGGCAATCATTATCCATAATTTTGCAAATAGCATGCAAACAATTCCCATGAATGCGAAATAACATAAAGTTTTTAGAATCCATGCGCTCCAGCTGATTCTTCCAATTATTGCATCATAGAATGGTGTTGGTGTGAGATAATACATAACCCCAGAAACGGGGACATCAGTGTAACCTCCAGTCGGCAATAAGGTGCGATTGAAGGTTCCCAATATAGGATATCCGGCATTGTAGAGGCTTAATGCCCAAATTCGCATGTTGGCTAGCAAAGCAGCGGCAAATATTACAGGAATATTTGAGGTATATAAGAAACTAATTGGCCATGTTAGGGAATATCCTCTTAAACGTCCAAAAGTTAAAGGAATTTCCACCCTCACTCCTTGAGTATAAACCGAGAGCAAAAGAATAATAATAAAAGCTATAAATGGCATAAAAGAAAACAGTGCCTGGAGCGCGAATCCTTTAATTCCAAAGATTATTCCTCTTAAGAAAGATCCTCCAGGCAATCCCCTTGGTCCAGGGAGGAAAGAAAACATTTGGGTAAAGATTTGGGCTGAAACTCCTGCGAGTATAAATAAGGATATTCCGGATCCTATTCCCCAATTATCAACAAAATCATCTAATATCATTAACAATATACATCCAACAATTAACTGGAGGATAACAATTCCATACATAAAAGCCGTTGGCCTTTCTGGAGCAAGCATCCCGTTAATTACCCAGATGGTGTTTTCTAATATAATAAAAAGAAGGGAAAACCATTTGGAAAGCAATCTAAATTTCTTCCTATCTTCTTCTTTATTTAGATCTAGAGGAAGTATTCCAGCACCAACCAAAAGCTCAAGGACTATAACTCCTGTAACTATAGGCCCTATACCTAGAGTAATTAGAGAACCATGTACTGCGCCCAATAGAATAAGAATTGCTTCAAACCTTGATGCTGTCTGTTTGCTAATCCCATAAACTGGAGTAGCTGAGAGAAGGAAGTATAAACAAAGAGCTATTAAAGTATAATACAATCTTTCTTTCAGACTCAAGTATTTCTTTGGTCTTTCTACGTCAGGAATTATGTAATTAATGTATTTCAACAATTCTACCACCGATTAGTTCTATTTTCCGCTTAGCATTTTCAGTATAGGATTTTACAAGGATGGTTGCAGGGAATTTTGGAAAACCCCTACCTACAAGCTTATCAAATCCAAGCTCAGAGAGGTTTATTTTAAGTTCTTTATTATTCCTTTTCAATTCCCAAAGTATTTCATTAAGCTGATCTATGGTTATAATTCTCTCCTTTTTATTAAACCTTTGCTTAATAGAGGAAAATCCGCGCTTTCCAGGAAGCATTCCAAGTTTAATTGCTAATAATTTCTTGTGAGCAGCTCTTTTTCCAAAGCCGGCCCTCCCTCTTCCTCCTCTATTTCCAGCACCCCTTCTAATTTCTCCAGATCTCCTAAAACTCTTTTTTCTAGACTTCTTTCTTCTATGAACGACCATTATAACATCCTCTTTATCAGATCATTTATATATTTTCCTCTATAACCCAGCGCCCCTCCCAGATGAAAGGGTTTTTTAATTCCTCCCCTTTCAAAACCTCTTCTAGGAGAATTTAATCTAAAAAATGGTTTAAAGCCTGGAATATCTTTTAATGAGATTTTCCCTTCAAAAAATTTCTCAATAAACTCATCAAGAGACATGCCTGTTTTCTTCTTTAAATATTCTTCAGTAAAAGGTATATTACCAACAAGCTTCCCTCTTTTTAGGAGAAGTTCTCTAAAAGTTTCCTTATCAATTTCTCCCCAAGTAATAAAATCCTTCACTTTTTCTATCATTCCTTTTAAGCTATTATTTGGATGTAGGACAACACATGTATGTTTTTTCCTTAGCCTCAGCAAATACAGAGTATCCTGAATCTCCTTTCTAACATTTACAGTTCCCCTTATTCGGATTATTGCAATTGGGTTCATATTTGCATTCCAATTTTTCTTCTTACCGATTCAGGAACCCTTACCCTTGAGAGATTCTTTAAAGCATTGAAAATAGCATTGCATAGGTTTATTCTTGTAGTAGTTTGTCCAAAACTTTTTCCCCAGACATCTTTTATTCCTGCTAATCTCATAAACACTTTGGCAACATCGCTTACTGCAAGACCAACCCCTTTAGGTGCTGGGAGAAATACAACCCTTACAGAACCTGCTTTTCCCTCTGTCTTAAATGGAATAGAATGCGGTTCGCCACATCTACATTCCCAGCTTCCGCACCCTCGGGGTACTTTTATTAGATTTTTCTTTGCTATTTTTTGAGCCTTTTCCATAGCAACTTCTCTTTCCTGACTTTTTCCATAACCCATTCCTATGTATCCATCCTCATTTCCAACTACACAGAGGCATCCATAGGTTATTCTTGCCCCTTCTGGAGTCTTTCTATGAGTTTGTCTAAATATGGTCCTTCTTCCCCCACCCTGAGGGCCCTTAAGCTGTCCAACTTTAATAAACTCTACTTTTAAGTCTGGAAAGAAATAATCTACAATTTCCGGCTCTAGTATTGGAATTCCCTTCTCAAGTATTTCATCAATGCTTTTTATTTTTCCTTCTTTTACCATCATCCCTATTTTTGTTTTTGGTACCCACTCCTCCATCCTTACCCACCGTACTCCTTATCTATTTTTTCTTTAATTTCTTGAAACTTTTTAGGTATATCTTCAGGGTAGGCCCCTTCCTTCAAATAACCTGAGAATATTTTTTTATAAGCTTCAATGTCCTTTTCTTTGAGAAGCTTAGCGTATTTTGCTATATGTTCTCCTTTTATTCTTTCTTCGCTAGGGAAGTACTTTGGAGAGTGCGGAGATACTCCTCCAGCATCCAAAAATCCTTTGTAACATGCAAAGATTCTATTTCCCTTTGTTAATCTTGAGAGACCAATATCTAGAATCACCTCCCCAATCTCTTTCTTTTTGTATAACTTTCCTAAAAGATATCCAGTAAGATATGACGCTGGCAGACATTTACATGAATAAGGCCAACCCAGCTTTCTTAAAATCTTAGAATTTACCATTAAAATCGTTTCGTCCCCCTTCGGATTAAATTTAACTATATGAGCAATAATATATCTATTAGTTTTTCTGATCACTAGACGGGGTTTTTTAGAGAGGAGTAATTTAAGCCTTTTTCTATAATTTGTTTTCCCTTCCCTCCTTCTCCTAAACTTCACTGAATAAGTAGGTCCCTTAGCCATGAGTCTTTACACCTAATTCTTTTTCAACATAAAGCCTTAGATGGGAAAAATTTCTGAAAAATCCTCCTTTGATTAGGCTTCTGAGTCTTCTGTACGTCCTTTTATCTATGAAACCATTCCTAACAAGATACCTTACATATCTCCTCATTTTTCTGACTCTATATATCCATATCCTCTTGGGATCCTCTCTTGCCGTCTTTTTGCCTTTTCTTTTTCCATGCCCTCTCCTTCTTCCTTTCTTCCTTTTTTCATGGAGAATTCTTGCCCTTGCTCTTGAAGTTCCTTTTACTGGCTTTTTCTTTATCCATCCTTTATGAATGAAAATTCTTATTTCTTCCCTTGTAATTGCTTCAGCTATTTCATTTATTTTTGTTGGATCTATCCATACTCTCCTTTCACCACATTTAAGCAAATCAGCAGCCAATCTTTTTTGGAATGAGAGGTCAACAGCTTTTTTCTTTTCCTCCCCCATTTTATACACCTGGATTAAGCACTTTGAATCCCAATTCCTTTGCTTTCTCTATTATTAAGATTCTTTTTCTTCTCCCAACACTACCAGCAATTCTTACACAACATTCTTTTGGATCATATTTTTCCAATTCAGAAGGAGTGTGAACTAGAATTTCCTTTAAACCGCACGGATGTAAATACTTAAGCTCTTTTTTATTTCCATATCCAGAGCAAGGCATTCTTCCATATCCTTTTCTTTTCTGCCTAAGTTTAGAATTATGACCGTAGGGTTTTCTCCATGAATCAGCTTTTCTTCTAATTCTGGCCAGCTTCACCCATTTTTGTCTTCTAAATTTGAATCTTTTTTCTTTCATACGAACCTACTAGTAGGTTTTTCTATGATATAGATTCCATCAATAAATTTTCTTTTATCTAATCTTTTTATCCTTGTTGCTGTTTCGATACTAGCAGCAGTCCGGCCAGCTTTTTCAATATCTATACTAAAGACCTCAATCTCATCCCCCTTTATCCTAACCTCAACGCCTTCAGGTATTTCAACAATCCTGGGTGCCTTTTCTCCTAGGAAATTTATAATATAAAACTTATCTCCTTCTAGTTTTACCTGGATTGGGAAATGCCTATAAAAAATTTTAAGTCTGTAAGTAAAGCCTTCTAGAACCCCTCGGAACATGTTTTGAATATGCGCTTTATAAGTTCCTACTATAGCCTTATATTTTCTTTTTTCCTTTTCTGAGGAAATAATAACATAATTGTTTTGTTTTTCTATTTTTACATAAGGAAAATTGAACTTTCTTACTAGAACTCCTTTTGGACCTTTAACTCTAACCTGATAGCCATCTAATTTTCCTAAATACTCTATATCAACTTCTACTTCCTTTGGAATTTCTATTTTTTTAATAAACATAAGCAATTAAAACTCCTCCTATTCCTTTTTCTTTCGCTTCATTGTGGGTCATCACGCCTTGGGATGTTGAGACAATTATAATGCCAAATTCAGCTGCAGGCAAAAATCTCTTTTCCCATTTTTCCCATTCATCTTTTTTTACTGGGAACCTAGGTCTGATTGCTCTGCATTTATTGATTGCACCTTTTAATTTTACTATTGCAATTCTCTTTTTGTTTTCTTCTTTTACTTCATATCCAGCAATATACCCTTCTCTTCTCATAATATCAAAGACTTTAAGAATTAGATTAGAAACGGGAGAAATTATAACTTCAGTTTTACCTCTAGCTTCAGCATTAGAAATAGCGGATAGAGCATCTGAGAGGGGGTCCATCCTACACATCGCCTTTCCCCTTGGAGTATAGTTATAAGTATTGAATAAAGAGAAATGCTTATAAGCCTATTAGATATACTCTTTCATCGTTCTCCAGTCTTTTTCCATCCCATTTCTTTTGCAAATTCAGCAAAGCAGAATTTACATATTTCTAATCCATAGGCTGACGTGCCTGCTCCGTATCTTCCACAAATTTTGCATTTTATCACTTTAAATTTCCTTTCTTTTGGCTTATTGTGCTTTAGCACTTTTGTAAGTTTTCCAGGTTTATGGCCAACTTGCTTAAGAAAATTCTCCCATCTTAGCCTTGCCATTATACTATTTCAACATCAAATTTCTCTTTTAAAAACTCTATGGCATCCTCAACTGTAACTCGATGACGTCTAGGTACTCTCCTTCTACATCTCCTTCTTCTCTGAATCCTATAACCGGGCCGCTCCAGAGAAACTGAGACATCAAGTCCAAACATTCCTATTTCTGGATCATACTTTATTCCGGGAATATCAATATATTCCTTTATCCCAAAAGAAAAGTTTCCATATTCGTCAAACCATTCTTTTTTTACTTTCCTATCAATAGCGTCTAGGAGCCTATTTAACATTTTTTCTGCCTCTTCCTTTCTTAGTGTTACTTTATACCCAAGCAACGCTCCAGGGTATATCTTCCATGCCGGAATTCTTTTTTTAGCATAGGTTGGACAGGGTTTCTTTCCAGTTATTTTTTCTAATAACTTCTTCGCTTTTTCTAATAATTTCTTTCTTTTTTCTTCATACTCCCTTCCCCAACCAGGTTTATTACCCACAGTAATGTGAAGCACAACTTTTCCAATTTTGACTTTTCTCATTGGGTTATCTTTATTAATGGCTCATCATCCCCCACTACCATTACATATTGCTCTATAGTTTCTATTTCCTTTCCGTTTGTTTGTAATCTTATTAGAGTTTGAGGTCTTAGTCCTGGTCTCTCTTTTATCTCGACTATCCTTCCTAGTGACCCGGCATGTCTTCCTTTAAAGATAAAGGCTATTTTTCCATTCTCTCTTTTTAAATGAGCAATAATTTTCTGTGAAGGAAGCTCTATGAGCAATGAATCTCCAACTTTATATATATCCTCTACAGGGTTCTTTGGATCTTTTACTTTGATCAATATATTTCTCCCATCGTGCAAATTTAATTGGATGTGTCCTCCTTTAACTGTTTTTTTCCCTATTATTTTACATATTTTATGAAAAGATTCCTTCTCTTCTATCTCTACATAATCAATTCTTCCTTTTTTATCAACAGTTATCCTGAAGTACTTTCCTAGTTTAGGTATTTCAACCGAATCCATAATCCCAATCGGAAATTTATGATCTCTAATTAAACGTTTATCAACTAGCACTTCTCCTTCCTTAATAAGCTTTTTTCCTTCTTTGGCGTTCTTTACAAGCTTAAGATAATCCCTAAGGAAAACTAGTAAGGGTATGGAAAGCTCCTTTGGATGAGGACCTGGCCTTGGATTAATAATCCATGTATATTCCTTTCTTTCTATTTTCCAGCTCCGAGGTGCAGCCAGTCTTTTTAACTTCCTTTGCCCTCCTCTCTTAGCCATAGGTCATCGCTTCTTCCTTTCTAATATTTTCAGTCTCCATTTATCTTCTAAGTTTAAACTTATTATTCTAACTTTCGACGGATGTATTGGATAGTTAACCTTTCTTCCATCTTTTTTAGTTATCTCAACTCCTTCTACAAATATTCTATATCTTTTATAGTCCACTCTGAGTACTTTTCCTTTTATTCCTCGAAATTTTCCTCTCAAAACTTCCACAACATCTCCTGTTCTAACTGGCAAGTTCCTTGTTCCATATTTTTCTCTTAATTCTTTGGATAAAGGTGCAGCCATCATTTTTCTTCTTATGTGCAAAGGAGCATTGTAGATGTACTTTCTTTGTTTTCTGGGTTGTTTTGACCTGATCCAGGTACGTGACCACTTGCTTTTCATACCACCACCTTGGCTATCTTTCCTAGAGGTAAAAACCTTTCTATGACCTCTTTTGCTACGGGCCCTTTAATAACAGTGCCGACAGGTTCTCCATTCTCATCCTTCACAAGAACAGCAGCATTATCCTCAAACTTTATCCTTGTACCATCAGCTCTTCTATATTCCTTTTTTACTCTAATAATTACAGCTTTAACTATTTTATGGACCATTTCAGGCTTTCCTTTTACTACTGAAGCTGTCACTAAGTCTGCAATACCAGCTGATGGTCTCCTTCTTCTAACTCCTTTATATCCTACAACCCCTATTATTTTTATCTTTTGAGCTCCGCTATTATCGGCTACATCCACTATCGCTCCTATAGGCAAACATCTTACTACTCTTGCTTTTATTGGCCTCATTTCTCCTTACCTATAATACCTAAAACCACAAAGGTCTTTGCCTTTGAAAGAGGCCTGCACTCTCCAATAATCACTTTATCTCCCTCTTTTGCATTTATGCAAGGAGGATTATGTGCAAATACCTTTGTTTTTCTCCTTTCATACCTTTCATACTTTTGAACTTTGAATAACCTCTCCCATTCAACAACTACTGTCTTATCCATCCTTGCTTTTTTAACAACACCTTTAAAAATTCTCCCTCTAACCGAGAGATTTCCATGCCATGGGCAGTTTGGATCATTACATGTTTTTTTGGGTGGTTCTATTCCTGCTATTCTTATCCTTGTCTTCTCCATATTCACTCAATGATATCCCTTTATATTTTAGAGCCTTCAAGATTCTCTCAAAATGGAGATGCCTCACTTTGACCTTCATCTTTAATCTCTCCTCAGGTCTTTTATTTATCATCTTTCCATCAATAATAACTCCCTTTTTGTTAATAAAGAAGCAGAAAACACATAAATTTTTCAAAACCTTCTTTATACCCTTCTCGGTTTTTAATATGAGAAGATTTTTAGTCTCATCTATAACTTTTCCTTTTAAACCTATGTAATTCCTACAAGTAGACCAAATTACTTCACATTCCAGACCTATTAGCTCATGCCATAGGATATCCTTAACCTTCACAATTCTTTCTTATGAAGAAGAAAATAGTCCTTGTTATAGGGATAAAAGGTGTTGGGAAGTCTTCTATTCTAGAAGGACTAGAGCCTGAATGGAGAGTCATTAATTATGGGGATCTAATGGTTGATTTATTGAAAAACGTTCATAGGGATAAGATTCTAGAACTTGATTTTAAAACCCAAAGAGAAGTCCAAAAGAAGGCGTTGGATGTTCTTATAAAGGAAGTAAAAAAGGAAAAGAGGAATGTAATAATAGATTCTCACTCAGTAGTAATTGGAAGTCATGGTATGCTCCCAGGTTTTCCATTATTTTCTCTCCAAAGAATAAAATTTGATGCTATTATTATGATAAAAGCAGATCCAAAAGAAATTCTGGAGCGGAGAAAGAAGGATGAAAAGATAGGAAGAAAAAGAATAATAAAAGATGTAAATGAGATAGAATGGGAGCAAAAAATGGAAGAAATATTTGGAATGTTTTGCGCAGAGTTATCAGGATGCCCATTTATTATAATTGAGAATCCTTCAGGGAAATTGGAGGAGCAAAGAAAGAAATTAAAAGAAATATTAAGTATTGTCTAATTTTCGAATATTTTCATCCATTCCCCGAAATCTTGGGAGCTTAGAAAGGCAATGAAGGGAAAAAGCCTTTAAGAGCACTGTTTTAGGTTAAAATTCTAGATATCCTAATTGTATTCTCTAACATATGCTCCCTGAGGGGAAAACCGGGTGGTAACTAAAAAAGACATATGACGAAAGAAGAAGAAAAAGATTTTATGCCACGAAAATCCCGGGTAGACGCACGTCTAATAGCGCACCTTTATTGGAAAGAGAAGAAGTCCACAGTTGAAATTTCCAAAATTTTGAAAATCGATCGAGCAACGGTTTTCTATCACTTAAAGAAGTTAGGAAAACCGCTAAGAAATAGAATAGAAGCAGTTTCGACTGCTGCTAGAAAAAGGCAAAAGTATCCGCGATTTCCATTCTCAGGAGACCCGCTGGAAAAACAATACCTATTAGGACTTTCCGAAGACCTTTCAGTGGAAAAAAGGTCTAGATGGTGTATAATAGCTTCATTAACGACCAGCAAAGAAAGCATGATAAAACTGTTTGAAGAGGTTTTCTCCAAGTATGGAAGAATTTTGAAGTACAAGATTCATGGTACTCGGTGCTGGAGAGTAGCTGTATACTTGCATCAATCTTTCAACTTTCTGCTTAAAACTGAACGGGACTATAACATTGCGAACCTGTCTAGAGAGGAACTCTTGTACAGGGTTAGCGGTTTAATAGATGCTGAAGGCTCCATTATAATTACAAAAAGTAGTGGGAAGTACATAGGAAGGAGTGTAGTAATCGGAATGGAAAATAAGAATTTCTTAATACAATTAGCAAGGAAACTGAACAGGGAATTTAAAATAAATTGTAAAACCTATAGAATGAAAAAAAGAGGCGACACAGCAAGGATTGGAAACAAAGTAGTAAAGTACAATAAGGAGTTATGGGTTTTAGTCATATACAGAAAGAAAGACCTTCAAAGACTGCTTCCCCTACTAAAATTGCGAAACGCCGAAAAAGATAAGAAAAGGCTTCTCCTTCTCAAGACCATTAACCTAACTAAGTGGAGAGAGATTGAAACTCTTCCAAAAAAATAGTAAGGAATGATCTGGCATTGTGTAGCATATTCCTATTGTTATTAAAATAAACATAAACCTTGTCTGGGCGAACGCGTAGTATTTTCCTTGCGACTTCCCTTAACTCGTTATCAGTATAGTAGTGGGAGTACCAGGCAGTTCTTCCATGCATCCTAAGATAGATTCTTCCCGAAGTGCAGTAAATATCCCTAGGAAAATCTGGAGAGTCTACACTAACTAAAGTAAGACCAAGTTTCTTTGCCCATTCTGGAGCGGCCCTATTGAACCAAGAGATATGCCTAACTTCTAGGGCAAACCTTTTCCCTAATCCTGTCTGCTTATAAAATTTTTCTACTCGGTTTTTTAACTTGAAAGAAAAAGTAGGGGGAAGTTGGAAGAGATAAAAGTGAATATATTTATCCAAAGGCTCAAAAAGAAGCCTAAATTTCTTCCAACTCTGGAGCGCCCTTTCACTTAATTTAAAAACATGGGTTATCAATCTATTTACCTTAACAGCCCAGGCAAGTTTACTTCCATATCTCGCCCAACTCTTTATCTGATTAGGAAAGGGAAATCTATAGAAGCTCATGTTTAGCTCGACAGCATTGAGACCAGAGTTAGATACATACCATCTAAAATTTCCTGCTGGGTTCCAGCTATACATCCATCCACTTGTTCCTACATAGATTTCCATAATTATGGGTAAGAAGGTCTTAGTATTCGACTTAGATGGAACCCTTATAGATACTCTTAGGCTAGCAGAAGAAGCCTATCTTTATGCTTCAAAGAAGTTGGGAGTAGAAATTGATCTGAAGGAATTGAGAAAATCATTTGGGTTAGGTCCTGAAACAATTTTGAGCAGAATTCTCCCCTCCGCTCCAGAAAGTCTCAGAGAAGAATTTGAAAAATTAAAAAATAAAAAATTTTTAGAGCTGCTCCAGAAAGAAGCAAAACCTTTTCCAATGGCTAAAGAATTGCTTAAAGAGTTAAAAGATAAATATATTCTAGTCCTTCTTTCAGCTGGAGAAAAAGAGAGAACGGAAATTTTAATTAAAAAGTTCTCGCTAAAATTTGATCTGGTCGTCTATCCTGAAGAAGTAGGGAAGAACAAGCCCGATCCAGGGCTTATACATTATATAATAAGGAAAACTGGAGCCGCTCCAGAAGACGTATTGGTAATAGGAGATAGTATTTGGGATATCCGAATGGCCAAAGAAGCTGGCGCTGTTGGAATCGGTATCTGTTCTGGAGCCTACACGACAGATGAACTTTATAAAGAAGGGGCTTCAAGAGTATTTAGAGACTTGAAAGAGCTTCTTAATTTTCTAACAGGCCTTGGGGATAATATGGAAGAAGAAATTTACATTGTAACAGCAGCTCTCCCTTATGTTAATTATGTTCCTCATATTGGTCATGTTATAGGTTCACAATTACCTGCAGACATTTTCGCTAGATTTCTTAGAATTCTAGGAAAAAAAGTTATTTTTATAAGTGGAACTGATGAGCATGGTTCTGCCACAGAAATAACAGCTAAAAAACTGGGAATCACTCCAGAAGAGCTTGTTACAAAAATGAGAAAAATCCATGAAAAGGTGTATAGGTGGTTTGAGATAAGCTATGACATTTTTTCTCATACCTCCAAAAATGAAATTCATAAAGAGGTAACTCAGGAAATATTCCTAAGAATTAAGAAGGGGAGTTTTCTTAAAGAAAAAGAAATTGAAATGTTTTACTGCAAAAAATGCGATCAGTTTTTGCCAGATAGGTTTGTAAAGGGAAAGTGCCCTTACTGTGGGTATGAAGATGCAAATGGGGACCAATGTGAGAAATGTGGTAGATTGCTTTCTCCTACTGAGTTAATATCTCCTAAATGTTCGATTTGTGGCTCCGCTCCAGAACTTAGAAAAACAAAGCATCTTTTTCTAGATTTTACGAAACTAAAAGGCAAGCTAGAAACCTACGTCGAAAATAGAAAAAAGGAGTGGAAGGAATATGTCTATTCCCAAGCTTTAGCAACTCTGAGAGAGCTAAAAGAGAGGTGTATAACAAGGGATTTAAAATATGGAATAGAAGTTCCAGATCCAAATTGGAAAGGGAAAGTATTTTATGTTTGGTTTGACGCTC
The DNA here is from genome assembly GCA_964471255.1 of Candidatus Woesearchaeota archaeon. Taxonomy (GTDB): domain Archaea; phylum Nanobdellota; class Nanobdellia; order CAYMVK01; family CAYYFB01; genus CAYYFB01. The sequence goes on along the minus strand of CAYYFB010000002.1, from coordinate 28,639 downwards.
CAATTGGTTATTTGTCATTTCTTAAGGAGCTGGTTGGAGAGAAGTATCTGAATATATGGAATAAAGCAAAAATATATCATTTCCTTGGAAAAGACAATATTCCCTTTCATACAATTTGGTGGCCAGGCATATTAATTGCTGCAGGGATAAAGCCTCCAGAATATGTTATAGGGCTAAACTTTCTGAATCTGGAGGGGAGAAAAATATCAAAATCTAAAAGATGGGGGGTTTTTGGACCTGGAGTTTTGGAGGCAGGTTTACCTCCAGATGTTTGGAGATTTATTTTATCTCTTTTATTGCCTGAAGAGAAAGATTCTGATTTTAAATGGGGCTTCTTCAAAGAAATGATAGAAAAAGAGTTGATAGGAAATTATCTCAATTTTTATTATAGGGTTGTTACTTTTTCGTTCAAAGAGGGAGGAAAAATACCATTTTATCTGGATCTAGAAGTGAAGGAAAAGGTGAGAGAGTGTTACAAAGAGTATTTAAAAAATTTTTGGAAGGTTGAACTCAGAAAAGCTTTAAAAGTTGCTTTAGCCCTTTCTGATTTTGGTAATTCTTATTTTCAAAATAAAGAACCCTGGAAGAAAAGTGAGAAAGAAAGAAAGAAGATATTATCGACATCACTCTTTATCCTAAGAGCAGCGTCTATTATGCTATATCCATTCATTCCTTGTTTTTCTTCCAAGATACTTTCTATAATTGGAGAGAAGCCAGAATTAAAAGAAATTTTAAGTGAAAAGGAAGAATGGGTTGTTAAAAAACCAGAGATAATCTTCAGAAAAGTTGAGGATTGGAAAAAAATAAAAGAAAAAGCGCAGAGAGTTCCAGATATTTCTGAATTCTTATAACCTATATTATTTCTAAATTCTTTCTGTCATATCCCAACTTTTCCAATTCCTCTTCTATTCTATTTCTATGGTCTCCTTGAAGCATTAATTTCCCATTTTTATATGTTCCTCCACAAGCAAGCTTTTTTCTAAGGGCTTTTAGGATTCTTTTTGCCTCATCTTTATCTTCAATTCCTTCAATTATGGTTGCTACTTTTCTTCTTTTTACTTCTTCAACTCTTATTATAATTTTTCTCTCTTCCCTCTTTATCTCTTCTAAGAGCTCTTTTTCTATCTCAGGAAGACCTACTAACCTTTTCACCATCCCTTAATTCCTCTTTCAGATAAGATTGTAAGGATCCGAGCAATATCTTTCTTAATTTGGCGGTATTTACCATAATTTTTCAAGCTTCGTTTCCCAAAACGCTCTACATTAAGCTTAAAAAGTTCAAATCTAAGTTCTCTAAGTTTATCAATAAGCTCCTTAGTGCTTTTCTCCCTTAGCTCCTTCGCCTTCATCTTCTATATTTTCCTCTAGTAAACCTTCCTTTTTTAATTTTTCTTTTAGGACCTCAATTGGAATATCTTTTATTATAACTTCATCTGGAGCGCGAGCATCTGGGGGAAGTATCTTAACCGTTATCCCATAGCTACCTGGAGGGAGAGTAATTTGATAAAATGCTTCCTTTATATTTTTTGCAAGCTCTCCACATTTTGGTATGAACCCTTTCTTGAATCTCCACGTTCTTCCACGCTCTCCTGGAAGTTTTCCTGACATTACAATCTCAACTCCTCGCGCTCCAGCTTTTAACACTTCTTCCATTACTGAGTAGGCAATTCTTCTAAACCTTCTTGATCCCAACCTCGCTAACCTCAAAGCTATACGTTCAGCCACAATAAGAGGTTCAAGCCAGGGATTCTCTACTTCTTTAACATCTATTTGTGGATTTTCTAGTCCAAATTTTTCTTTCAGATCTTCAGCTATTTTCTTTAGATTTATTCCTTTTCTTCCTATTATTAAAACAGGGTTCGCACAGTAAATAATTATTCTATCTCCAAGGGGGGTTTTCATTATTTCTATTTTCCCTATTAGGGCTCGCTTAAACTGTTCTAACAAGTACCTTTTTATAAGGACCTCTTTTACCTGTTGTTTAATAAAGTATCTCTCTATCATTCTTCCTCACTTAGTCCTATAACAACTTCTACATGACATCCTTTAGGCCATCCTCTTGCTGTCTTTTCTTTAGAAACAGCTCTATGGCAAGCAAGATGTAGTATCTTCATTTTAGAAGTATCTAAACCCTTTTGTTTTGCGTTGTTTATAGCATTATTCAATATTTTCTTTAGATAAGCGGCGGGTTTAACAGGATATCTTCCAGCACCAATTCCTTTCTTATGAGGCACATCTTTATTATACCGGGTATAGGGAACAGGAAGTTTCAAATCTATTATTTGATCCAATTCTCTCATTGCCCGCTCCAGAGGTTTTCCTCTCAAAAACTTGCAAAGCTCATAAGTTTTCTTGAATGAAATAGGAAGATTAGCTCCATAAGCTCTAGCCATTTTTTTGGGATCAAATTTAAATGAATAACAATAAGATCTTTGTGATGTCATTATCCCTTAGCCTTCATTAATCCTATTGAGGTCCTTGTTGCCCCCATACCTGGAGCCGAATGCTTTGGTGGTTTTGTTGTTAGAGCAAATTCTCCAAGATAATGGAAGATCATTTCTGGTTCTATTTTTACTGGTATCCATTCCTTTCCGTTATAAACTTCGATTGTAAGCCCGACCATAAATGGAAGTATTATCATGTCTCTAGCATGAGTCCTTATACGTGGAGGCTCTTTTCCTTTCTCTATAGCATCTAAGGCCTTTTCTATCTTCTTAATAAGAGCTTTCTGCATAGGGGTAAATCCTCTTTTTAAACTTCTCCTAACTCTTGCAGGAGCAAGTTTTGCTAATTCATATAAAGGCATTTTCTTTAACTCCTCCAAAGTATATCCCCTATAGGTAAACTTCCTTGCCATACTACTTCTTCCTCCTTCCAGTCCTTCTTGCAGCTATTGATCCTACCTTCTTCCCTGGAGGAGCATTTCTGGAGACCGTCTTTGGTTTTGAAAGCCTTCTTCCTTTCCCTCCAAATGGATGATCAACTGCATTCATAGCGCAAGCAGCAACTATTGGCCATCTTTTTCCTTTTTTTCTTCTTATATAATAAACCCTCCCAGCTTTTAAAAGAGGCTTTTCTTTTCTCCCCCCTCCAGCTACCTTTCCTATCATTGCCCTGCATTTAAGATTAAACATTTTAATTTCTTTTGAAGGAAGAGCGATATAAGCGTATTTTTCATCTTTTGATATCAATCTAGCAGAACTTCCGGCAGTTCTTACAATTTTCCCACCATCTCCCGGTCTAAGTTCTATCATCATTATTTCGCTCCCTACTGGGATATCTGAAAGAGGAAGAATATTTCCAACTGAGGCTTCCGCTCCGGGACCTATTTTTATAATATCCCCCACCTTAATTCCTAAAGGGGCAACTAAAAAAGATTTTTCACCAGTTTCCCATCTTACTTCCATTAAAGGAGCGGTGTGGAAAGGGGAGTGGAATATATCTACTATTTCTCCAGAAATCACAGCGTCCAAAATAGGAGGATATCCAACAGCTCCCGGACTACGAAATGTTCTAGCAATATATCTTGGTTTTCCCTTTCCTCTCCTTTGCTGTCTCAGTCTCCTAGGCATATTTAATAACCTATAATATACCTATTTTAGCAGCAACATCTGTTGCCTTGTACTCTTTTCTTAGTTTGATATAAGCCTTCTTAAGACCTTTTGGTGTGATAAGAACATTTACCTTTTCCACTTTTACATTGAAAAGTCTTTCAAAAGCTTCTTTTATTTCTTTCTTCGTAGCTTTTTTATCAACAATAAAAGTTATTTTATTTTCATGTTGAATCATCCTTGTTGTCTTTTCAGTTACAACAGGATATCTAAGAACCTTTAATGGATCCATTATAGATACAACCCCTTCTCCAGCTCTTTTATTGAAGATTCGCTCCATATTATTAATCTGCCTGGCTTTGCACCTGGAGCAAGATAGAGAAGGTTTAATTCGGTTACTGGTAGGCAATCTGTTCCAGGGATATTGGTAGCAGCTTTTATTAGAGGAGCCTTTTTGTTTTTAACAACAAAGAGAGGACCCACCTTTACTTTATATCTTCTTCCCCTTCTTTTTCCTTTTCCTGCTCTTGTCTTTCTTTCTGAGATTCTTTTAAGTTCCTCTTCTAATCCTATCTTTTTTAGGAAATTCATAACTTGTTTTGTTTTTGAAAATTCTTCTATGGGATCTTCAACTATAATTGGTAAGGAAAGATTTTCTGGTATTAAGTGTCCTCTCTCCTTAACGAAGTAAGGCAAGGCACTAGCAGCTATACAAGATCTTATAGCTTTTCTTCTTTCCTTTTTATTTACTTTTTCGTAAATAACTTTTTCTACTTTTGGTGGATGGGCTCTCCTCCCACCAACGGTTCCTGGAGCGAACCCAGCCCTAAACATATGTACAACAATCCTTCCTCCCCACCCACCCCCTCTTCTAGAAAGAATATATCTTGGAACTCTAGAGACGCCCCATCCGTAAAAACTTCGATAAGGTTTTCTTCTTCTCTTATGCCAATCTACAACTCTTCTTTTTCCGGCCAGGGGATCCGTTCCATAAGGTTGGAGTAGATGAGAAAACACTGCCCAGTATGCCCTCTTTACTATATCTTTTCTAACTTCCTCTTCAAATTGGGGAGGTAATTCTATTTCTTTTAGAATTTTCCCCTCTATGCTTAAAACTACCCCCTTCATTCCTAACTACCCGGGAAGTAAGTATACAAAATTTCAGGAGGCCTTTCATACAAAACAGAAGGTTCACGAATAGCTTCTCTCATTATGATGAGCCTTTTCTTGGGGCCTGGAACAGATCCTTTAAGCAGCACATATGGATTTCTGAGGATGCCATAGTGCGGCCACCCTCCTTTTGGATTAAACTTTTCAAAATCATCACCTATTTTTACTATCAGCTTATTGTATTCTGTGCGAGTATGAAACCCAAGCTGACCAGGCAATGGTCTCCTATAGTCCAGTTTAGAAGGAGTCCATGGGCCTTTTGTTCCTGCTCTTCTCCTTCCTGCCTCTCCTTTTGTTTTATGGCTTAGTATTTTAACACCAAATCTTTTTACAGCTCCTTGAAATCCCTTACCTTTCGTAACAGCACAAACATCTACATAACTTCCTTCCTGGAAAACTTCCTTTATTGTAACCTGCTTACCTAGGATATTCTTTGCATATTCTAATTTCTCGTTTGGATTACCACCAAGTCCTATTTCTATAACTTCTGGTTTCTTTTTGCCAATTCCAGTTAACCAAGGGCTAGTACAGACGATAACTCTTACTTCATCATACTCCTTATATTTGTTCCAATCCCCTTTCGTACCTTCGTGGAGAGTAGGAATTTTCCTTTTTAGATGCGGAGGAAGTTCAGAAGACCAAATCTCTCCAATACATCTTAAGCCCTCAGAAGTTTTTCTGTAGAATCTAACCGCTATGATGTTTATCGGTGGACATTCTATAACTGTTACGGGCATAAAAATCTCTTCTCCTTTCGTATGAGAGTATTTTCGAGTATCTCTTACTATTAAATGGGTCATTCCTACCTTATATCCAGGAAAGGCCAATAATTTAACATTATCAATTTTAGGCCAGCTTCTTATTCTTGGGTAAATCCTTCTAGCTCTAACTCTTGGCCAAAATTGAAGTGATCCCCTTCTTGGCCTTCTTGCTTTCTTTGCCATCCTTTACACCTATTTCTCTTCTATCTCACTACTTCTATATATATGTACGAGTTTCTTCCACATACTGCCGATGCAATAATAAGGGTAAAGGCCCCAACTCTTTCTGAACTCTTTAGAGAAGCCGCAATAAGTATAGCCGATTTTATGGTACATGTTAATAAAGTATCACCGCTTGAGGAGAAAAGGATAAAAGTAGAGGCTGAAGATCTAGAAAGTTTGTTGGTGCAGTTCCTAACTGAATTATTGGCACTTTTTGATTCTGAACAGTTTATTTGGAATGATGTCTCCGTTTTCATTACTCAAAAAAACGGGAGATATGCGCTAGAAGCAATAGCAAAGGGGGAAAAATATTCTCCCAAACATGGTTATAAAGGGTACATTAAAGCAATAACCTACCACAGGATAAGATTAGAAAAGAAAGGAGATCAATTTGAGCTAGAGTTCATTATAGACATATAATTTTATTGAAATTTTGTTGAATATCCTTTTATTTTTCCATCAACTTTTAACAAATAAGGGGTGTATACAATTGTCCCTTCTAAATCGCTTAGATTTATCTCCCAATTAGAGACCCTAACTGGCTCTTGAAGAAGAGGAGTTATAGATATGTTACCGCTATACTCTTCTAAGGAGAGCAGATCTACCTTTCCGTTGACTACTATACCCTTGTAGTTTTTAACAGAAAGAATATTGCCCTCTATCCTACTACCAGCGATAAGAATATAAGAGAAGGAGGCATTTTCTAAGTTTCCCTTAAATCCAAATATTAAAACGCGCTCTCCAGAAATTTTGGTTGTGTTATCAATGATTATTGAATAATCCTTTAATTCCAAGTTCCCTGTTATGTTTCTAATAATCCCTATTGATCCTCTTCCTTCGAGCTTTATGTTTGCTTCTCCTACTTTTATTTCCCTAATTTTTAAAATTCTCTTTTCTTCTGGAGCAGGGATGGATTCTATATAACCCTTCACTTTTTCAGCTCCTCCCCTAATTAATCCAAAGAACCCCTTTGGTTTCTTTTCAAGAAGATATATAGCAAGGAAAAACATTAGGAGGAATAGAAGGGCAGCAGTTAATTTTTTATTTCTTGCCCTTTGAATTTGAAGCTGCATAAAATATTAACTATTTTTTGCTTAAATATTATGGAAGAACTTCGTAAGATTGATGAATTCACATGGAAAGTTGAAAAAAGCGGAAGAATGAAAGTTCCAGTTTATATTTTTGCTACAGAGAGGCTTATCCAGAAGATGAGACAGGATAGAACTATTTGGCAAGCAAAGAATGTTGCAAGCATACAAGGAGTACAAAAAGCTGTGTTTGTAATGCCAGACGGTCATGAAGGATACGGGATGCCAATTGGAGGTGTAGCTGCTTTCGAGTATTCAGAAAATGGCATAATTGGGCCTGGAATGATAGGCTATGACATTAATTGCGGCGTTCGTGTAATAAGAACAGATTTTTTGTTCGAAGATATCAAAGGAAGGATAAAACAGCTTGCTGACACCATCTTCAAGCTTGTTCCTTCTGGAGTGGGCTCTACAGGTCCATTAAGACTCTCAGAAGCGGAGCTGGATAGAGTATTGGATGAGGGATGTGAGTATATACTGGAGCGCGGGATGGCTTGGGATGAAGATTTAAAGCATTGTGAGGAAGGAGGAAGGATGGAATCTGCAGATTCAAGCAAAGTTTCCTCTAAAGCTAAGCGTAGAGGCAGACCACAATTGGGAACTCTGGGTGCCGGTAACCATTTTTTAGAGATACAGAGAGTGCAAGAGATTTATGATCTAAAAATAGCAGAGAAACTAGGAATATTTAAGGATCAGGTCGTTATAATGATACACACCGGCTCCAGGGGTCTTGGGCATCAGGTAGCTTCTGATTATATAGAACTATTCAGAAGGAGATTCAGAGATATTTTGAGGCACTCTCCAGATCCGGAATTAGTATATGCTCCATTGGGAACCAAGGAGGCCGATGATTACTTTGCAGCAATGTCAGCAGCAGCAAACTATGCATGGAGTAATCGTCAGGTTATTACCTATAGAACTAGGCAAGCTTTTGAGAAGGTATTTGGAATGAAAGCCGAGGATATGGGGATGTATCTAATATATGATGTTGCTCATAACATAGGAAAAATAGAAGTCCATAAAGTAAATGGGGAAAAGAAAAAGGTTCTAGTTCATAGGAAAGGGGCTACAAGAGCCTTCCCTCCAGGAAGGCCTGAGATACCTGAAGACTATAGGGAGATTGGACAACCGGTATTAATTCCTGGATCAATGGGTACTGCAAGTTATATATTGGTTGGGACTCAAAGAGCAATGGAGCTTTGTTTTGGATCAACGACCCACGGAAGCGGAAGAACTATGAGTAGAGCTAAAGCAAAAAGAACCTACTGGGGCAGAGACATTGTCAGAATGCTGGAGTCTAGAGGCATCTACGTGAGAGCGGCTTCAATGGCGGTAGTTGCAGAGGAAGCTCCAGCAGCTTATAAGGATGTAGATGAGGTAGTTAAGGCCGCTCATGGGGTTGGGATATCAAAAAAGATAGCAAGAATGGTTCCCTTAGCTGTTGTTAAGGGATAAAGAAATAGAAAGCTGAGAAAAAAAGATAAGAGAAAAACCTAAAGATAAGGGATACCAGCAATCCGGATTCTGCGCTTGCCTTTAAGCTCTTTGCGAAATAAGATAGGAAGCCTTCCCTCACCCCCCAACCTCCAGGGATGAAAGAGATAAGGGAAAATGTAAAAGTTATACACATAGCTGAAAAAAGCTTAGGGAGGCCTACATCATAACCCAATACTTTGAATATTTCCTTCAAAGAACACATATCTATAAGCCAAGATAAAATAGCCATAATAAAGACTGCACAAAAGCCTTTTGGCCCTATTTCTTTCAAAGCATGGGCAACCTGCTTAGCTAGATTTTGTAGTCTTCTGCTAGGTATAACCTTTAGAACTTTCCAGGCCACCTCACTTTTCCAAAAGAGTAGGGATGAAATTATAACAAAAGACAGGGAAAAAGGGAACAAGAAGAAAAATTTTGGGAAAAATAGTAGAATACCGATTATACATCCTATTTGTGTTATTATTGAGTCAATAAATTTTTCTAATAAAATGGCCGCTCCAGTCTTATGCGATTCCTTATTATAAACTTTAGAAATATAAGTCAACCTCATTATGTCCCCAGCTCCAAAGAACATCAAATCATTACCTAAATAAGAAAGAGAGAATGTTTTAAAACTTTCTTTAAACGAAAGTTGAGAATATAAGTTAATAGTAATATACCATCTAAAACATTTGAAAAAGGAAGCCAAACCAATAAGAAGTAGAAGTATTATTATTTTTTCAGCAGTTAATCTCTTTAAATCTTCAATTAACTTCTTAACTCTTATTTGTCTCAATAAGAAAATTATAGAAAGGGCGATTATGATTGTAGGAAAGAGATATCTAATGAGGTTTTTCTTCATTCCAAAGAAAAACTTTAAATCTTTAAATTCTTTCTGCGGGGGGTGGGATTCGAACCCACGACGGCTTAAGCCACCGGATCCTCATTCCGGCCCCTTTGGCCTCTCGGGCACCCCCGCATGTGGGAAACATTCTCTAGCTTCTATATAGGTGTTGGTATTTGAGGTCTAAAATAAGAGTTAAGATAACAGAGATTTCTAATCCCTTTTAAACTTAACTTTCTATAGTTGGGGATTTTATAATGCATCATGAAGGCCCCCAAACTTGTCTGGAAAGATTCAAGTGGGAAGAAAAGGGAGTTAGAACTGAAACCGGGTTCAATTTACGTTATAGGAAGGGAACCGGAAGGATTTGACATCTATCTCTATAGAATTGATGAGAAATGGGGTACCCTAGAAAAGAAAAATCTTAACGTTCAAGATGCGCTTGTAAGTCGATATGATCCTAAGATTGGAAAATTTGGAAGTGCAACAATAGAGGTAGATGAAACAGGGGGTGCTTACATTAGAACATCCTTAAACTCTAAAAACCCTGTAGAAGTGAATGGAAAACCCATTGAACAACTTCCTGGGTATCAGCTAAAAGGTTTGAAAGCCAGGAAAGGACTGTCTTTTAGAGTAGGATATACTGATTTTAACATAGAGTAAAAATTTTTCTTTGCAAATTCTAGGGACTCTCATAGTATTTATAATCAATAAACCTAGTTTCTCTTTAAACAACCTAATTTTTTCCTTTAGCATTTTTTCTTAGAAGACTTTAACAAAGGAATAATCAACCAAATTTTTTAAGCATATTCTTCCCTATTCTGAAATTCTTTCTTTTACTTTCCTAATTCACCACAATATCTCGTTCTTTTATCAACAAGAGCTATGCCAAAGAGGTATATGATTAGAGAGACAAATAAGAATATTTCTACAGGGGATATTTCTAATTTGGATGAAACAAGTCTTGCTTATTATGAGCAGTTATGGAGAAGAAAAAAGAAAGATAAGAGAATTAATCTGGAAAAGACTTGAGAAAGAGGGTGTGGCCCTATTTCCAAATTGGGGAAGAATTCCTAACTTCAGAGGAGTTAAAAAATCAGTTGAACTTCTCAAAACTTTACCGGAGTGGAAAAGAGCAAAAGCAATTTTTGTAAGTCCTGATACACCCCAAAGATTGGTAAGAAAGGAAGCGCTCCAGAGCGGAAAGAAACTTATTGTTGCTACTCCCAAATTAAGGGAAGGTTTTCTCCTGCTCTTTCCGGAACAAATAAAGGATATTGACGAAGCCGTAAGGATAAGAGGAATGTTTAAATACGGAAAGAAAGTCTACTGGGATCCGCCTGCTCCAGATTTGATAGTTATTGGGTCCGTTGCTGTTGATTTAGAAGGAAATAGACTTGGTAAGGGTGGAGGTTTTGGAGATAGAGAAATAAAATTTTTTAAAGAGAGATATGGGAAAATTCCAGTAATAACTAATATTCATGAATTGCAAATAGTAGAAAGGGTTCCAACTGATCCTTGGGATGAAAAAGTGGATATAATTGTGACCAATAAGAGAGTGCTAAGATGTTAAAATACTTAAAACTCCAATTTTAAAAACCAAGGAACCTAAATAACTCGTGCCGGATCTTAAGGATATAAATGAAAAAGCTAGAGAATTGCTTCGTAATATTTACGATCTAAAGTTACATGAGGCATCTACTTTATATTCTATCTTAGTAAGAGTATTTACGAGATTAGGAGGTAAGGGCTTTCCTGTAAGGTGCTCTATCCTACTTAGTTTGTATGTATATGGTCCTTGTTCTTACACAAGATTGGCCAACATTGCCGGCATCGATTTGGAAACTGGAGCAGGGGATTACGCATATCACCTTAGGAGATTAAAAGAGGCAGGACTTATCATTCAGGAGGAGGAAGAAAATGGAATAACTTATCGATTATCTCGAATGGGAGAGAAATTAGTAGAATTTTTTAGGATTTTTCTTCCTGATGAAGCTAAAGAAGATAATGCCATAATAAATCCAAAAATTAAGCTAGAGAAACTTTTAAAAGAAGCGCTCGAATTATTAGCCCATTTATGAACTATTATATTCTTTAGCAATAACAGTATAAGGGTGGAAGAAAAAGAATTTTGAGAGGAGTCTTGCGAGATATTAATTAAACTGCTAAGAAAAGGCCTTTATATAATAACCTTAAGTTGGACTTCTATAGAAAAACCATATAAAGAAATGAAGGGTATTTAAGAAAGACTTTTGGGAAGAAAAATGGCATATAGAAGCCCTGAAATTCTTCTTTGGAATGAAAATAGATAAAATAATGGAGAGAGTCGGAGAGATTATATATAATTTCCCAAATTTTCTTAAAATTTTTAAGAAAAGGATTAAGATTTGAGTTCCTTCCTATAGATTTTCATAAGAATCCTATCAAAGGACATTAACTCTAATTTCCTATTAAGAGAGAATGCCAGGATTATCATGTCATTTAAATTCTTGTATCCTAACCTATATTTTCTCATTAATTCAATAGCTTTTTTGAAGTCCTCTCTAGATAGTGGAGCAACTATGAAATTTTCAAACAGTTCTTCTATTTTTTCTAGGATAAAGCTATAATCTATTTACTCTTTAAGAAGAATTGTCAAAAACTCAATAACTACAAGCTCTGGTATAAACACAGCTCTTGCTTTATCAATAATTTCTTTCGCTTTCTTATGAAGGGGCTGGTCTTCAAAAGTATCGTAAACTAGTACATTAGTATCTACTACTATCTCACTTACGAAAAAAGACCTCCTCAATGCTTCGTTCTATCTCTTCTAATGTTAATTTTTTTCCTAACTTTATGCATTTTCTCCTTTTTTCTTTCATTATTCCAAGGTATTTGGAAATTACGCTAGATATTATTTCTGATACCTTTTTTAGTGTTCTCATAATTTCTTAAGAGAGCATTCCAAAGCTTTCGATAAATCTCATCTAGAAGGAGAATAATTGCTTTTTACATATGGGGATTTTGCATACATAAACTATATTTCTAGATAAAGACACACCTTTGTTCCTCCAGCTTTTAAAGTCTTAACCAAAACTGCAGTTTCTTTGGTAACATGTAAACAGGTCCCTATAACTATCCCTGGGATGGCTTCTACATTCAAATCTTTTTTTAATTTTAGAAAGAACAGGCATATGCTCAGATGCCCAATCTATCTTCCTTTTTCCTTCTCCAGAATGGATAGATCTTTTATCTTATATCTTAACCATAACCTATGTCGAATTTAGATATTAAACTGCATCGGCAATCCTTTTAATTAGCTTAGCAGCAATTTGGACAAGCTTATTTCTTTTTCTTTGGCCTCTTTGAATTATATCCCTAACTTCCTTTGGAAAAAGATCAGGATATACCACAAACGGCAAAATATCTGATATCCTTTCTATATCTCTAACTTTAAGGTTAAAAAATCTGGAGAGGGCTAAGCACTCAGGAAAAGTAAATCCTAAACAAAATTCCAGAGTTAAAAAGGTTGACTTTTCCTCCGCTCCAGGTATGGGAACAAATCTTTCATTTCTGAAATTAATAATTGCCTGATAGACTGGCTCAGGAATATTTGGGTTAAAAAGAAGAATAAGAAAATAGACTCTTGGCATAGTTTCAACCTTAGGGGGAGGAGTAGAGTGTAAATGTAGAGTTAAATCTTTTGGATAAATGAAAGGTCTTTTTGGTTTCGTAGGAAATTCTAAATACTCTTTTCTAACATATGCTGATATTTTCTTTAAGATTTCCCTTCTATAGTTATAATCATAAGGATACGGGAATCTTACTAAAACTATTCCCTCCAGATTTTCTAAAATTTCGATAACTGGTTTGTATACTAGAGATTCAAGTAAGTGTTCACCATAGACTATGTGTAGCATATTTTTAGAAATTTAAGATTAAAAATAGATTTTAAACAAAGTAAAAAGTTACCAAATGGCTTTAGAAAGACTACAGGGGATATTAGCACATATTTTCATTCTAAACCAGTATGTGAAATTGTCCCCCAAACTAGAAGGAATGTGTAGAACAACCATTCTTATATATGGCATTGAGATAATTTATCTATGTATTGGATTATTTCAGTGCTAATAGGTTCTCTGAAAAAGATTACTCAGAGAAAAATATTGATAAAAGCCAATCCTTTAGCATATGCTTCACTATTTAATATCCTCTCTTCAATATTCCTTTCTCCTCTTTTTCTGATTGAAGTTAAGAAAGGTTTAATAAACATATCCTTGCAAAGCTTTTCAATTGTTTTAATTTCTTCTATTCTTTGGGCATTAATAGCTTGGATGTCTTTCCTTACTTATAAATTGCTGGAAGTTTCAAAGAGAGAGCCTATATCAAAGATAAGGTTGATTTTTGTTGTTATCTTTTCCTTTCTCCTCTTTGGGGAGCCTATATCGACCATAAAAATAGCAGGGATACTTCTCATATTATTTGGAAGCATCTTAGCTAGTAAGGAACTTGAAACATTCAAATTTGATTATGGAGTTCTGCTCCTAATAATTTTAGCAATTCTAATAGCATCGGTTGAAGTAGTTGATTTTTATGGGATGAAATTCTTTAGCCCTAATTTTTATTCATTTTTCGTTTATCTGATTCCAGGGCTACTTTTACTTTCTTTATCAGACCCAAAAGAACTTTACATTATAATCAAGGAATACAGATTTCTCACGTTAGTACCTCCACTTTTTTCAGCTTTTGAATATTATTTCAAACTTTGGGCGTACAAAGAGGGGATTTTATCTATAATCTACCCACTTTTAGAGCTAAATATCCCATTAACTATATTTTTAGGAACTTTGATTTTTAGAGAAAAAGAGCCTGTAAGAAGGCTTATTGCTGGAGTAATTGTAATGTTTGGATGTCTATTTCTAAAAGTATATGGATAGAAAGTCTTAATTGTTTTAAACATTGAATTTTCGATTAATTTGAAATGAGTTGGTTATAGGCACTGTGATACAAAACTCAATATTTTGCTTTTTATCTTTCCCTCTTGTTCTTAAGAGCAATTAAGATCAAGAGACCGATTTGCCAATTCTACCAGAAATCTGCTTAGAGCTATATGTGTTTTTATATATCTCCTTATAATCTCTTCCTCTTTTTTCTTGTATACATCTCTTTTTTGTAAAGGCAAATCAGAAACTTCTAGAATGGCAACTGTTTTCTTTTTAAAGAAATCACACATTCTATAAAGAGCTGAAACTTCCATATCTATTGTTTTTATCCCAATATCTCTCAGAAATTTAAGAAACCTCGTGGACTCGATAAAGAGAAGAGGAACTGTGGCATGTAATTCACTATGGACTTTTATTCCTAAATTCCTAAGCATCTTTTCCACTTTGGCTTTTGATTCTTCATTAGCTACTGGAATAGCCTCAGGTGGGATAACATATTCTTTGCTTATTCCTTCTAACGGAATAGCCAAATTTGGGATATTTATATCTCCCTCTTTAATTTCCTCCGACAAAGAAGCACGAGTTCCGATAAAAATTATATTTTCTATTCTTGGTGAATGAAGTAGGATAACTAAATGGTCTATAAATTCGGTGGGCCCTCTTCCTGTAAAAAGTACAGCAATTTTTTCCTTTCCTTTCAATACCCAATTGGGTTGAAGCCTTGCTAACATCTTATCTTTTTGTTCTCTTACCTCTACCTCCAGATGTTCCTTAAAAAAGTTTAAATCTGCTACAAAGACCCTATCAAAAGTTAGTGGAGAGACTACTACAGTTTTTGGAAATTCCTTTTCACTAATTCCAAATTCTTCCCTCAGAATCCTGTCTCTCTTTTTCTTATCTTTAAGATACTCATAGTAAGTCATGGTTATTACTTATAACTCTGATAAAGTTTTGATAGTTCTACCCAATGTATACAGCCCATATAGCATGAAAACAATAATGATAGCCGACGCGACAAGTCCACCAATAATAGGAATATAAAGGGAGATCTGGCTAATAGAGTAAAGATGATCAATAAGAAATCAGCACAATAGATAATGCAGCTTGCTACTGATTACTGACTTTTTAACAGTCTTGCAGCATTTTTTATTGTTCCTCTTTTTTAGTGGATCTAACAAAGACGAATTAAATTTTCCTGTTTTTTGAGTGTTTTGATATATATTCATACAATCCATAGTTCGCTAAGTGTATGAGAAGTCCTCTATCTTCATCAAAAATTTCTCCAGTTTCCATGTAATCTCTTAAAATATCTCTAACAAGCCCATATAGTCTTATTACTTTTTCAAGTCTTTCTATAAGCCTCTCAAGTGATTGTTGTTCATCCCCAAATATTTCTATAGCTTTTATTTCTTCTAATCTACTTCTTATTTCCTGCAAAGGAGCATGTAGAGGATTCAGTGCTACGGACTCAAGCCTATACAAATTAAGTTTTATTATTTCTTCACCTCTTTTAAACTTTGCGAGAACGAAGGTCACAATATACAACCCCAAGTAAATTAGGGTGTTATTTATTGCTTCTTCTACTACAGGTTCAACACAAAGGGTATATAACATCCGAGGCATGTCTAATATCTTCCCACGTGGCCCTCCTAGGAGCAAATAATCCCTAAAGGATATGTCTAGTCCAGTTATACTTAAAATATCACTTAATAGCCTTTCTCTTGGAATCCTCTCTTCATCTCCAATTTTAACAATGCCTTTCGCCAATTTAGCAAACCAGCAAAGGATATCTGTTAATGTTTTTGCATTTGAAAGTGATGGGTTTAAGATTTTTGAGTAAAATTCTGAAGTTATTTCCTCTACTTTCCATTTAGTAAATTCATTTATACCAAAGCCTTCTAGAAGGTTCTTTATCTCTCTCGAGTATGCGCGAGTTTCCATATCGTCCCTCTATGAATACCCCCAAGGTCCTTTTTAATAATGCCCCTTTATAAAAGACTTAAAGCTTGCTTAGGTCTTCGCATTTAAACATATAAACGATAGCAGACTTCTCGTAATCTACACTTTTTTAGAGGTATCTAAATTCAGTTGAGATAAATTTCACACGCCCGGGGTGGGCCTGAGAATTTTGTTTCATACGCCCGAACTATCCGAGAATTTTTATACGTCCTTGAGTACCTGGGTATAAGGATACAAAAATTTACAGATTAGAAAGTATTTTAAAAGAAAAATTCACAGATTTGATTTGATTATTATTTCTTTGGATAATTCTTCCAATATATGTTTATTTTTTCTTTTTATATAGGCCCAAACGCTTTCCTTGAAATCATAATCTAAGAGAAAATCTAACTTATCTATCCAATCTCCAAAAGTCTTAAAGAGCCAATACTTTCTTTTTTTGTAATCATCTAGAAACTTTTCAAATTGCTTTTTAGTTATTTCTCCAATTTTTAATCTATATTTCAGCCAGACTACATAATCTAAAATTACTTCTGCAACTTCTCTTTTTATTCTTTTTTCATTTATTAAACTCCATAACAAATAACTTCTTAAGATGAGAATGTCATAGAATCTGTCGAATATGCAAACAACAATTGGTTTTTTAAAGCCTTCAAAGCTTCCAATGAAAAACTTACTTCTGAATAATATAAAGTAAAATCCTTCTGGTTTCTTAACTTCAAAAATATCCAATAAGATCTTGTGTTTTTTGAATGCCTTCTTTATTTTTTCCTCGTATTCTCTCTCATCAACCGTTTCGATATTTATCTCAATTTCTTCTAGTAATTTATCATTCTCTGTTCTATTTCCATTTACCATTTCCCAAATAAGTTCTTCATAATTATCTTTTGCCCTCTGGACAAGAGTAACCACTTTCTCAAGATTCTTATCGAAGAACGCTAGAAAAGTCATAATATCAATGGCTTGAGAACCAGACGGGGTGATAAAGAAAAGAGGAACACAAACCTTTGCAATCTTATAATTTGAAATAACTTTTATCATGTCTCTTTGAGGGGATTGCTTAAACCTAATCTATATACTTTATCCCTCTGAAATACTACCTCTCTTTTTCTGAACATAACTCCTTAGTAGCCATCAGCCGCCAGAGAAAAGTAAAGTACTTACCTTCTCCTACTAGTTGGATGGCTCTTTGAGGCTGCAGAAGGTCTGAGTAATTTCAAATCTGGAGAATGGAAAATTCACACGCCCGGGGTGGGATTTGAACCCACGACCTTCCGGTTAACAGCCGGATGCTCTACCGCTGAGCTACCCGGGCACTATAATAAAAGGATAAAAAGACAGATTTATCTATTCAGCTTTAATCTCAATTTCAATATAAACTTCTTTAGGCATTGAAAGCCTTTTTAAAAGCCTTAAAACTTTTTCATTTACAGTCATTATTATTAATCTTTTGTGTATTTTGTAAATCCAGGTCTTATAAAGCTCTCTACCCCTTCCGCCTGGAGCGGTTCTTACAGGTATCCTTAATCTTTTAGTAGGTAAAGGAATAGGTCCTGAGTAATCTACCCCTGCCTTCTTGGCAATTTCAATTATTTCCCTAGCTATTTCATCAAGTTTTTGATGGTCTGGAGAGGCAAGTTTTATTTTTGCTTTCATAAATAAAAAGAAAAAGATTAAGCAGTCTTAGCAGGGGTAACTTCTAAAGCAACCCCAACTGCAACAGTTTTTCCCATGTCTCTAATTGCAAATCTTGCTAGCTGTGGGAGTTTATCTACAGGCTCTATTACTATTGGCTTTAATGGCTTAAGTACAACCTTAGCAGCATCCCCAGGTTTTAATGGTTCTTCTTTTCCCTCTTCAAACTCCTTTATTACTTGACCACTTCTGGGATCTATCTTTGCTAGTATCCTTTCTAACATGACTGGAGCGTGAGCGGTGTGTACATGCATTACTGGGCAGTATCCAGGCATTATTTGAGTTGGATGCCAGACTACAAAGATCTGTGCGACTATTTTTTCTGCCACAGTAGGAGGATTATCTGGATGTCCAACCACGTATCCTCTTTTTATGTCTTTTCTAGCTACTCCCTTTACACAGAATCCAATGTTATCACCTGGCTTTGCTTCTTGAATAGGAGTGTGATGAGTCTCTATTGATTTTACTTCAGCTTTTATCCCTGGAGGCATGAAAATTACCGTATCCCCTACCTTTAGCTTGCCAGTAATAACCTTTCCTACAGGAACGGTACCTATTCCTGAGATAGAGTAAACATCTTGGATAGGTATTCTCAATGGCTTATCTATAGGAAGGCTTGGGGGTTCTAGCATATCAAGGGCTTCTACTAAAGTTGGTCCAGTGTACCAGGGCATATTTGGAGACTTCTTTGCTATGTTATCTCCTTTAAGGCCTGAAACTGGAATTGTTGCTATTATTTTTATTCCCCATCTCTTAAGCATTTTTTCAACCTGTTCTTTTTCCTCATTGAAAACATTTTGATCGTAATTAACAGCATCCATCTTATTTATTAACACTATAAACTGATTGACCTGTGCAAGGTATTTTGCGAGTAAAGCATGCTCTCTTGTTTGTCCTCCGGCCCCCATCCCTGCCTCAAATTCATTTCTCTTTGCTGAAACTACAAGAATTGCAGCATCTGCTTGTGAAGCTCCAGTAATCATGTTTTTAATGAAATCTCTATGGCCTGGAGCGTCTATGATAGTAAAGAAATATTTGTTTGTCTCAAAATCGCCGTGCCATAAATCAATTGTTAGCCCTCTTTTCCTCTCCTCTATTGTTCTATCTACTGCAAATGCATATTCCCATCCAGCTTTCTTATATTCTTGAGCAAGTTTTCTGAATTCTTCCAATTGCCGTTCATTAATTCTACCGGTTTCGAAAAAAAGTCTTCCTAGTACTGTTGACTTTCCGTGGTCTACATGTCCTATGAAGATCAAATTTATGTGGGGCTTCTTTACGTCCACAGGCATATCTATGGAGAATGTCTCCCTCTTATAAGGGTTTATATAAGGCAAGTTAAACCTGGAGACCCTTTCTTTCTCTTATCTTTTTAATCACATCATTCTGGAGCTCGCGAGGTAATTTCTCATATTTCACATCAATTAAAGAAAGAATAGCTTTTCCCATACTTACAGATCTAAGTGCAGGAAGAAGATCAAGCGCTTCAGCTACAGGAACTTTTCCTATTATTATTGTGTTTCCCATTTCTTCGTCTATATCTACATTAAGGATTTGCCCTCTTCTCTGCTGAAGAACATTTATTATTGCTGAAGAATACTCGCTAGGAACGTCTACTCTTATAATCTGGACAGGCTCGTAAATAATAGGATCAGCATCCATGAATGCATCAAAAATGGCTTGTCTTACTGCAGGAATAACTTGAGCCGGGCCTCTATGAATGGAATCCTCATGCAACCTGGCATCAACAAGTACAACTTTAGTCCTAAATATTGGTTCCTTGGCTAGTGGTCCTGCATCCATGCATTGCTGAAATGCCTTAATACACATCTCTATTACTTCTCCAATGTGTACAACTCCTCTTGTGGCATCGATAAAGATGTTTCCTTTATAAATACATTTTATACGTTTTGCTATATCTCTTGAATAACCTAATTCCATCATTTTTTTAACAAATTCTTCGCTGGTTTTTCTGAAGATGCCTTCTTTTATTTCCCCCTCCCTAATTGCATTATATACTTCTTCTTCCAAAGGTTCGATATAGATGAAGAAATCATTATGTTTGTTTGGGGATCTTCCTTGTTTTACCCCAGATTTTTTTGTAACGCTTTCTCTATATTTTACAATTGGAGAAGAGGTCCTCACTGGAATACCTAAGTATTTATTTAATTTTGTTTCTATCCACTCCAGATGCATTGGTCCCAAGCCAGTTATCAAGTATTCTCCTGTTTCTTTATTTATTTCTACCTTTAGAGTAATATCTTCCTTTGAAAGTTGTATTAAGGTCTCCATTAGTCGGGTTAGATCTTTCGGGTTCTCAGGTTCTATTGCTTTGGTTAATACTGGCTCAAAAATATGCTTTATTTCTTCAAATGGTTGAGTTGGTATAGAAGCAAGGGTGTCTCCAGATTTCAGCCCCTTTATCCCTATTATGGCTCCAACACATCCTGCGGGGATCTCCTTCAGATTATATCTGTCTCTAATTATGATACAAAAAGCTCTTTGAACTTTTTCTTTTCTCCCGTCTCGTAGTACATATAGTTCATCTTTTTCTTTCAAAGTCCCAGAAAAAACCCTCCCAAATGCTATTTCTCCTACTTGTGGATCATGAACCACTTTTGTAACAACGAAAACAGTAGGACCATTTTCATCAGTATTCTGGAGTGCCTTTCCTACCTCTGAATTTAAATCTCCCCTCCAGATAGCAGGAATTCTATACTTCTGAGCCTCTTCTGGAGCGGGGAGGTGTCTTATAACCATATCAAGGACAACTTTGTAAAGCGGGATTTTCTTTTGTAGTTCTTCAATATTTTTTTGAAGCTCTTCTTCAGATTCTGCCATATAGGCCTCATAAACGTCTTTGAAGGTCACTCCTGTAGCTTGCATTATAGGAATTGATAAGGCCCACTTATGCAAAGCAGATCCAAATCCAACCGCTCCAGTTTCAGGACGTAATTGCCATTTCGATTTAAACTCGGAGGGGGCATATTTTTGAATCAGCTTATTAACATCGCTAATTATTCTTATTATCCTTTTTTTAATTCTTTCTGGATCCAACTTTAACTCTCTTATTAATCTATCTACTTTATTAATAAAAAGGATTGGTTTTGCCCTTTCTCTTAAAGCTTGTCTTAATACAGTTTCTGTTTGCGGCATTACTCCTTCAACGGCGTCTACGAGTATTAAGGCACCATCAATCGCTCTCATAGCTCTAGTTACCTCTCCTCCGTAGTCTACATGTCCTGGAGTGTCTATTAAATTGATGAGATAATATTCTCCTTGATATTCATGGACCATTGTAACTTCAGTTGATTGAATTGTTATCCCTCTTCTTTGCTCTTCCTCAAGATAATCTGTCTTTCTTGCTTCCCCAGCTATTTTTTCTGATAATAATCCTGCTCCAGCCAAAAGAGAATCTACAAGAGTTGTTTTTCCATGGTCTATATGAGCAACTACTCCTATATTTCTTATATTCTTCTTCTTTCTCATTAACTCTTCTATTGTTGCCTTTTTCATTATCTTGACACCGCAGCCTGGCGTTCTACCTCTATTTTTTTAGAGATGGCTCGAGATTTAGGATCATTGTTAGCAGCCAAGATTATTTCATCAGCCAAAGCTTCCCATGCTTTAAGATGTTGAGTGTACGCTTTCTTATAAGCAGATTGAACTATCCATCTTAATGCAATATCAACTCTTCTTTGAGGAGACACATCCACAGCCTTAGGTACCCTTACTCCTCCCATCTCTATCAGAACAATTTCTTCTCTTGGACCTGCATTCTCTATAGCCCGCACAAGAACCTGGATAGGATTTTCTCCAGTCTTCTTCTCAATAATTTCAAAGGCCTTTATAACAATTTTGGTAGCTAGGAGTTTCTTTCCAGTACATCTCCCAGAAGTAAACCTATGTTCTTTTCCCTCATGGCCAGGAACCATTAGCTTATTTATGAGTCTTTCAACAATATTTACTTTTGCCTTACCGAATCTCTTCTTAACGTGTTTTCCTTTTGAAATAAAAGGAACATAAACAGGTTCTAAGCAAATATATTCCTTTAAACCAGGAGTCGAAATTTTTATATTGGAGGTATCCCACCTCCCGAATAACAAAGCCATGGCTATCTCCTAGGCTTTTGTACTTTGCCCTCAAGAATAAGTTTTAAAGGAACGCCATTAACCTCCCTAACAACAAACTTTATACCAGGCATATCTCCAAAAGCCCTCCTCTGCGGAGCTCTTAACCTTTCTATTAGAACCTCATCGTGCTCTTCTATAATATTTATCGCTCCAGGTCCGCCCGCATAGGCAGAGACGATTTTTCCGTTTTTGATGAGTTGCACTTTTACGATTTTTCTCATACCTGAGTGTGGCTGTCTCACTTCTACTTCTCCTTTCTTAATTACAATTCCTCTAGCCATTGGTGCTCCCTCTAACGGATCAAATTTTTTCCACATTCCAGTCCTCCGGCTCCATTCATCTTTCTTTGCAAATCTGAATTTTTTTCTTCGCTCCTTTAGTTTTCTTGCTGCAAAGAGACCCCTTGGTTTCTTTGCCATTACATCACCACTACATCCTCTATGTCGTAGTATTTACTTAATATTTGTTTCACTTTTTTTAACTTTTTCCTTACGATCCCTTTGTCAGGAGTGTGGATTATAAGAATGTTCTTTCCTTCCTTTTTCGAGAGAAAGGCGGAGGAAATTCTTGCAGGTTTTAATCTTTTCTTGCAAAAATCTATTGGACTATTACCTATAGAAAAAATTACGATTTTCTTTCCAAGTCGTCTTTCTATATTCTCTATTACATCTTTTGATCTTTGAATTCTGATAGCATCTCTCTCATTGAGTATATATACTATCTTATCGTTGTCTACCTCTATATCTTTGACAGATACACCAGTGTAGGATTCAAACACAGTGATATATCTTAAAGTATTACTTTCCCACTTTATTTTCATAAAGAATACCAACAACCAATGCTTTGAAAGGTTTACCACAGAGAGTTCCAAGTTCCTTGCTATTGTATTGGGAAAGGATCACTTTTGGTCCGCCTAATTTTTCATAGTACTTAAATTGGTTTATAATCTCTTTAGGACAATTATTTGCTAGAATTACGTACTCCACTTTTCCCTCTCTGGTGAATTTTAATGTTCTTTTTGTCCCGATGACTTTATTCTCTTTTTGAAGGAGCTCTTTCACCTTCATTAGGCATCGCCTCATAAATTAGTTTTGGCATACCTGTTCCCAAAGGTATTACCTGATTTATCATGACATTTTCTATAACTCCTGACAAATTATCTTCCATTCCAAAAATAGAAGCTAAAGAAAGATGTCTTATAGGCATTTCAAATCCCGCTCTTGCTAATATAGAGGCCTTCTCCTTAGGGACTCCATAACGAGTTGCTCCCATAACCTTTCCATCAGCAGTCATAACATCAGCTATTAGCATTATATGTCTAATATCTATGTTAATTCCTCTTTCCTCTAGAGTACTTTTTATTTCTCTTATTATAGCATTTCTTGCAGCCTCTATTCCGAGGACTTTTGCTATTTCTATGATATCATTGGTGATTGTTCTCTTTTTATCCACTTCTTCCATTTTTAATATTTCTGCTAGGTTAGATCCTGCCGTTTCAATTATCCATTCTCCTCCCTCTTTTCTTATCACTACTTGTTCTATTCCCTTAACACCGTGTACTAAGGTTTCTTTTATTCTTTTTTTCAAAGAATACAAGCTTTTTATTGTTTTTTCCTTACATTCAATAATAATCTTATCTTTCTCAATCTTAGTAACACCTTTTTTAATTTTTTTGAGACTTTTTTCTATGTCTTCTTTCTTTATCTCATACTCATCCATCCTATTGGGGTCCAATTTCAATATTATTCGGAAATTGAATACATCTATGTCTATCTCTTTCGATATGTCTTCTAGAGTTATTTGCTGGATTTTCTTAGCAAATTCCCTAACCCTTTCTTCATCTTTTCCATCTTTAAGATAAATACGCATAATAGGAGTAGAAGGGATCGGTTTTGCGTCAACAATTTCTATTAGTCTCGGAAGACCTAGCGTTATATTCTTCTCTTCTACACCTGCAAAATGCTTGGTTCTCATAGTAAGTTGGGTTGCTCTCTCGCCAACAGTTTGAGCCGCAATCATTCCTACAGCTTCTCCGTAATCTACTTTTGAATTAAGGTATTCTTCTACGACCCGTTCTATTATTTTCTCTCTTTTTTCTTTTGGGACCCTTTTTTCTTCTAATAACCTCACTAATTCTTCATAAAGAGAAGTTGGTAAGATTTCTTTAGCTTCTTCCAGTTTCATTTTTTCAGCTCCTCCTCTATTATTTTTTCTATCTCTAATCTGCCTCCAGGCGTTTTCATCGGATTAATACTATCTTCTCCATATTGAAACTGAATTATTTGATTCCAACCATCCCTCACGGTCCCATCGTATCTAACAAACACATCCTGAAGCATAAAGGAAAGCCTCCTGTACATATATCCAGAAATAGGGGTCCTGGCGTGAGTATCTATTAAAGAGTCTCTACCACTCATGTGAGCAAAGAAGAATTCCACCGGGCTCATTCCCTCCCAAAAAGAATGTTTTACAAACCCTCTTGCAACAGGATCTAACTCCCCCTCTTTGTAATGAGGAAGTGTACGTGTGAAATATCCTAATTTTGGTCTTTTTCCTCTAACAGTCATTTGTCCAATAATCCCAGCACACATGGTGTAATTTAGCATGTCCCCCCTAGCTTTTGATCTAGCCATTATCAGAGTGAAGTTTTCTTTATCTTTCATTCCCTCAACAATGATTTTCTCTACTCTGTCCCTGACTTCATTCAAAGCTCTGGTAAGATATATCTCAAATGTCTCTTTAGCGCTTCTTCCTGGTAAGGGGGTTAATTCTCCTTTCTTATATTTCTCCTGAAGCTCTTTTATTTTCTTATCGTACTCTTTTATGATTTCTTTAACCTCTTTTTTCACCGGGGGTGGAAGTTTATAATGATCCAAAGAAACAGTAGAACCAAATAAAGAAAGGGTTTTTATCCCTAGCATAGAGGCTTTCCAGATAAATTCTTTTCCAAATCCTTTTCCATATTTCTTTATAATTTCCGTCAACATCCTTCCTCTTTCGGATCCAACGGCATTTCTGTCTATCCATCCATGTAATAATCGTCCGTTTTCAATGATAATATCATCCCCGGTCGCAGTTTTTCCTTTGAAATTAAAATCCGATGGAAGCAGAGCACTAAATACATCCTTTCCACTCCAATACTCTCCTAAATCATCTTTTCCTGTAGGTGGGGGAAGATCGAAAATGTTACAAGCTGAGAGAAGATACGTTACTTGGGGTTTTCTTAGCTTTTTTATTAGCTTGGTAAGAATATACAATCCCGAGATGTGTGTTTGGATAAGACCGATAATGGGTAAACCATCCCTTATTCCTATAAGATGATTGGGAACCGAAAGCAAAAATCGTGCTTCAGCCTGAGCCTCGCGGGTTTGAGGAATATGAAGATTCATTTCATCACCGTCAAAATCTGCATTATAGGGGATCGTAGTGGCTAGATGTATACGGAAAGTTTTTCCGGGCAAAATTTTCACCCGATGTCCCATAATGGAGACTCTATGCAGCGAGGGTTGTCTGTTAAATAGAGCAATATCCCCATCTTTTAGATGCCTTTCCACTATATAACCAGGCATTAATTCTTCAGCTAGCTTTTCTTTGTTTTCTTCTGTTATTCTTTTCCTTTTCCCCTCTGGTGTAATAATGTAATTAGCTCCAGGATATTGATTTGGACCTCTTCTTACAAGCTCTTTTAGTTCTTCTAGATTCCACTCGGTAACTTCCTCGGGTACCGTACATTCCATGGCTACCTCATAAGGCACGCCTACCTCGTCTATGTCAATATAATTATCTGGAGAAATAACAGTCCTTGCAGAGAAATTTACTCTTTTTCCTTCTAAATTCCTTCTTAGTCTGCCCTCTTTTCCTTTTATCCGCGAAGCCAAAGTCTTTAGTGGCCTTCCAGACCTCGCCCTTTGAGGAGGCATTCCTGAAAGTTCATTGTTTATATAGGCAGCAACATAGTATTGTAAGCTTATCCATAGGTCTTCTATAATGTGCTCAGGGGATCCAGCATTTATGTTTTCTATTAACTTATTATTCGCCCTAATAATCATAGAGAGGATATGAGTAAGGTCATCTTCGCTTCTTTGTCCACTCTCCAGGATTATCGATGTTCTAACAGTTACAGGAGGAATGGGGAGTAAAGTAAGGATCATCCATTCCGGACGGACAACATTTGGATCAATTCCTATCAATATAAGATCATCATCCTTAATTTTTTCGAGACGCTCTCTGATTTGTGCAGGGTTCAGACGGTTTTCTCCTTCATAAAAGAACCAAGGCTTAATAAATTTGATCTCTTTTAATTCCTTTCCACAATATGGACATTTTCTCTCTTTTTTAGCAGTATCCAATATTTTTTTACTCCATTCAATGAGATCTACGTCTTTAAGCAATTTTTTATATTCCTCTATTCTTTTCTTAAACTCTTCCTTCTTTTCGGGAGGGATTTTTAATCTACCACACTCAGGACAAAAGGCATTTAAGAATTTCTCTATAATTTCTACAAATAAAGGATTAATAACCGGACGAGCTAACTCAATATAGCCAAAATGGCCAGTACATTCTCCAAATCTTCCTCCACATGTTCTGCATCTTAATCCGGGATCTATAACTCCAAGTCTTAGGTCCATTAGGCCACCTTCTATAGGATAACCATCTATATCATATAATTCTGATCTTGTAATTTTCATAACTGCCATATCTTTTATCATTTTTGGAGAAAGGATACCAAATTTTATTTTTTCAATTTCGTGCCGTGTGCTCATTTTTCTTCACCTATTTTTGGCTTTATATATAGCCGTGGGTATATTCCCATGCTCAATAGCTCATCAAGGAATAGTTTAAAAGCGTAAGACACTTCTATATACTTCAGAGGATAACTATCACCATGAATTGGGCAAACTTTTTTCCCTTTATATTTATCATAGTAACCTATTAAACCGCATTTTTCACATACAGGTATCTTTACACTATCAGAACTCCATCGCTCCCTTAATACGAGAGAAGCGCCATGAGCTACTAAAACATCCTTTTCCATTTCACCAATCCTTAAACCTCCTTCTCTCGCTTTTCCTTCGGTAGGTTGCCTAGTTAAAAGAGCTACAGGTCCTCTTGCCCTGGCATGCATTTTATTAACCACATGATGTCTCAGCCTTAAATAATACATATTCCCAACCATGATCCTTACCTTATAGCGCTCCCCAGTAATTCCGTCATACATTGTCTCTTCGCCTGAATCTCGGAAACCTAAATCAAGCAATATTTGTTTCAGTTCCTCTGGGTTTATTGAATCAAAAGGCGTACCATCCACAAATTTCCCTATTAGACTCCCTACTTTTCCTGCTAAGAGCTCAAGCAGATATCCTATCGTCATTCTAGATGGGATAGAATGTGGAGAGAAAAGAACATCTGGGATTATTCCTGAAGCTGTAAAAGGCATGTTCTCCTGTGGGACTATAAGACCTATTACTCCTTTTTGACCTTGTCTTGTTGCAAACTTGTCACCGATTTCTGGAATGAGAAGCCTTCTTAGCCTAACCTTTACTAATTTATTCCCTTCTTTTGTCTCAGTTATAATTACAGAATCAACAGTACCCTCTTCCTCCCTTCTCACCTCTACAGATGAGTCTCTATTTGAAACAGCCCCTAAAGAGACCTTTTCTAATCCTACAAAAAATCTTGGAGGAGACACCTTACCTATTAATACATCTCCACCTTTTACTTCAGCTTCAGGATAAATTATTCCATCCTCCTCCAAATTTTCATAAGCTTGAGCTCCTCTATATCCATAAATGTCTTCGGGAGGGATTTCAATTCTATCTTTCATACCCCCGGTATAGATTGTCTCTTCGGTTTCATAGGGTCGGAAATAGTAAGCCCTAAATAATCCCCGTTCGATTGAAGCCTTATTCATAATAATAGCATCCTGCATGTTGTATCCCTCGTACTCTATAATTGCGACAATCACATTTTGGCCGATAGCTGTTGATTCTTTTGGAAAAGCGTCAAATCCAACTGTCTTAACAATTGGCAGTTGGGGATACCATCCCAAGCTAACATCTGTATCCATCTTTAGATGGAAGTTTAAACAATAGACACCAACACCTTGCTCGCACATTCTCCCTCCATCGAAGGTTTTTGGTGCTTGATTGAATTCAGGAAAGGGTGCTAGGTTCATAGCCATTCCAAGGATAACGCAAGGGTGAATTTCTAGATGTGTGTGTTCTTTAGTTAATTCATCAGGAGAAAGAGCAATATAGGCATTCTTTTCTTCATCAGCATCCAGATATTCTATTATTCCACTTTCTACCAGATCTTCCCATTTTATTTTTCCTGCTTGAAGATCTCTGAGATGCTTTTCAGTAAGAAGGGGTTTTCCGTCTTTTACAACAATAAGAGGTCTTCTCAACCTTCCTCTGTCAGTGTTGATTTCTAAAATGTCGTAGACTTTATCGTAACTTACATTAACTTCCTTTGAGATAACCCCCTTTCTTCTTTTTTCTATGATCTCTTTTAGAAGTTGGAGCGGTTTATCCGTTTCCCCAATAGGTCTTTTGTTTAAAATAACAAGCGTCATACCTCTTCACCGTAAAATTTTATCATTCCAGATTTTTTCAATTCTTCTAATATGGGTTTTTCATCTGTTCCTATAGAAGTCTCCGCTAAAAGAGCTAAAAACCTCTTTAGGCCAATGTCTTTTGATTCGGGGGTCTGAACTGCGCATAATCTTCCCCAATGTGAGGTTTGTAAATTCCTAGCCTCCATAGCTTCTCCCCTTGCCTTTACTGGGCAAGTTATTTTCCTTAAGAATGAGACAGACC
>CAYYFB010000001.1:0-257688 GCA_964471255.1 Candidatus Woesearchaeota archaeon | reverse complement strand
CCCTGGGTTAAGAGCCCAGTGCTCTACCTGGCTGAGCTACGGGCCCATATGGTTTCTTTTTCTTTTCTCATACTTATTCTTTATCTTTTCTTTTCTCGAATTACAAATATAAATTTTACTGAAAGAAATAAAGGCATATGAGAATCTTTCTTTCTCTCGAAAGAGAAAATTATGACAATATAATAATTTGCCTTCAAGGACCAGGGCTTGTAGGCCCTATTGTAGGAGAATATTTGGTTGAATATTGTAAATTTAGGGAAAGCGGCTTTTTAATACCGGAAGAGAGCGTTCCCCTAGCTATCATTATAGATGGAAAAATATATCATCCAGTCAGAATTTTCAGCAAAGGTGCAACAATTCTTATCTTAGTGGACATTACTTTGCCGTCTAGGTCTGAAGTTGAGTTCTACAAATTAGTAAGAGAAATTTATGGAAGATACAAAGTCAAGAGAATAATAATTGTAAATGGGATGGAAAGTATTGACAGAAGTGTGTACTTTGTTTCCAATTACAAGGAGAGAGTTGAAGGGAAAAAACTAAAAGAAGGTATTTTAACAGGAATTCCTGCATTATTTCTTTTAGATAAAGGTACCAATTCCACGCTCCTCTTGGGAGGAGTAAAGGAAAAGGGAATGGACCCAGAGTCCGCTCTCAATATTTTAAAAGTTATTTCCAATCTTTTGGAAGAAAAAATACCGCTAAAACCCTTAGAGGAAGAGATTAAAAAATTCAAAGAAAGAATTCCGAAAATAAAAGAAAAAGTGGGGATGGTAAAAGAAAGGATTTTCAGATAATTATCCCGCTACTACTAAAGTTACTGTTCTTTCGACTTCTTTCTTTTGTCTTATTGTATCTAAAACAAGCTCATGCAATTCTCCAATTCCCTCTACCTCAGCTATTGCTATAAGATCATAGGTTCCATATACTATGTCTACTTCTTTTATTTGAGGAAGTTCTTTTAGCTCCTCCTTTATTTTCTTTTCAGTCCCCGGGGCTACGGTTATTAAGATGTATGCTTTCATACAAGATAAAAGAGTAGAGAACTAAAAATTCTTCTACTACTCTATTTTTTTAATTTCGGCCTCTAGTCTTTCCAAAAGAGAAGATTTCTTTTTTGGTTTAATATACTCAGTATATCCACATTTTCCACAATAATACCTATCAGCATGTTTTGCAAGGTAAACTCCAATTCCACAGACAGGGCAGAACTTTGTTTTTCTAATTATTTTACCATCTTTTACAGAATAAAGTTTCCATAGTTTCTTTTTCCCCATTATTCCTTCCCTCCTATTAGACCATTCCTTTCCAAAACATATTTTGGCTCCCATTTAAAAACGTCTTTTGGATCATTGTAAAGATGAACATAAATATATGAAACAGGTTTACCAAAACAGCTCTTTATTTTCCTTATAACTAATAATTTTTCATCTTTTCCAAGCTTTGCAGCTATTGTTTTTAGAAGGTCCTTCCTACTTGGTGTTGGTGAGTTAGGATGTTCTGCAACTAGTTTTAATTCTTTTCTCCCGATTAATTGATTTTCAATCTCTTTTACTATGTTCAGGTTCATATCTTTATAGCATATTTTCCCTTTTCTTTTAAATTTTTTTTCTTAGCAATTTCAGACAGTTCTGGGGATAAGATTATTATCATCCCTTTCCAATCCTTTGCGTAATCTTTTTCTCCACACCTTGGACATTTTCCATCGCTTTCAAAAAAAATTGTTTTACACTTTTTACATGCGACTTCTTTCATTATCTTTTACCCTTCTTATACCATTCCTTTTTACCTAATCCATACTGACGCATTGTTAATCCAATCCTTATTTCTTCACCTCTATAACTCACAGCAATAACTCTTGCTTTAACATGATCGCCAACCTTTAGTGTTCTCTTGGTTTTCTTTCCTTGTAAAATTCCTGTTTTAGAAAAACCAACAATATCGTCCATAACCTGTGAAAGGTGAACAAGACCATCTAATGGGCCAATTTCAATAAAAGCTCCAAATTCCCTTATTTCCTTTACTTCTCCTTCCACCAGTTCCCCTATTTCGGGCTGATACACTAAAACCCGGAAATCAACATCATAATAAACTGCAGGATCTTCAGGAACAATAATACCAGTTCCTATTCTATCTATTCCAATTACGGAGAGAAAAAGGCCTATATTTTTATCAAACTTACCTTCATACTCCTCGATTAACGCCTTATATACGGCTGTTTTTATGTTTTCTCCAAGAAGCCTTGCATTGACTCTTACTTTGTCATTTATGGATACTATCTTATACATATTTCTCAAAATCCTCTTAAAATAAAAGGTTCATTTAGATATTGCGTTAACATATTTTAGCTAGATTACCAAAATCTTCCCTCCTTTGGTGAGAGTGATTGTCTTTATTCCCAGCTCTTTTGCTCTATGTCTAAGTTTTCTATCTAATGTGGCTAAGTACATTCCTTGTTCCTCAGCTACTTTTAGTAATTTATCATCAACCTTCATTTTACGTGGAAATTCTATATGAAGTAAGTTTATTTTAAATTTCTCTAAGACTGGCAAGATTTTGGATTTCTCTATTACTTGGCAAACTTCACTCAATGTATCTGGGATGATATAAAACTCTACCTTTCTAAAGAAGAAATCTAAGAGCATGGAAAAAACATTCCATTTATAGTTAAAAATGGCAAGAATAAAATTAGAGTCAAGGAGTACTTTTACTTTTATCTTATTATTCTCTTTCATATCTCTGAATGTATGGAAAAATTAATTAAAATTGGTGCTGAGAGCATTATTATTCTGAAAAATAGCAAAATTATGAAAAAGAGACTAAAAAAGAAGTATAGAATAGACTATTTGGACAGAAAGTTAAGGAAACAAAGAACTAGAAGAGAGGCTAATATCTTAAGGAAGGTATTGGAATTAGGAGTAAAAGTACCGCGAGTTTTGAAAGTGACAAATGATACAATAGTAATGGAGTATATAGATGGTAAACCACTCAGCGAAATTTTGGAAAAAGAAAATTATCTTACTATAGCAGAGAAATTAGGGAAAATACTTGGAACACTCCACAAATACAAGATTATGCATGGTGATTTAACAACCTCCAATATGATCCTTAAAGATGGAGAAATATTTCTAATTGATTTTGGATTATCAAAGTTTACAGGAAGAGTTGAAGACTATGCTGTTGATATACTTTTGCTAAAAAGAGCCGTTTTTTCTAAACATCCCAAAATTGCCGAAGAGTTCTTTAATACTTTTTTGGAAACTTATTTGCAAACTTTTAGAAAAGGAAATCTAGTCTTGGAAAAAATAAAAGAGATAGAAAAAAGATGGAGATATACTAAGCGCTCCGAAGGACGGTGACAATAGTTTCTGCGAAACTCGAGGCAGCATTTGGCCCATTTGCAGTAATTATATTTCCATCTACCGTAACAGCCTCTCCAGTATATTGTGCGCCCCCTTTCAATAAAATATCTATTAAATCCCTGGATGGGAATACAGTTGCTTTTTTTCCATATAAAATTCCCGCTTTCGAGAGGATAGCTGGTGCGGCACAAATGGCTGCTATGGTTTTGTTTTTACTGTGAAAGGTTTTTATGAGATTTATAACTAGCGGCATCCTAGGCTCTGAAGTTCTTCCTATAACCCGTTCGTAAACACCGGGCCCCCCAATTATAATTAATGCATCATATTCCGATGCTAATACAGTAGGATCTACTTGAGTGATAAGTGTACCAAGCCCTGTTTCTTCATTAACAGTAATAGTATACGTGCTCACTTCATTTTTCTCGAGAGTTTCTCTAGTAACGCTGTATTCTATAGGATTATAGTTAGAAAAAATAATTATTACAGCTTTCTTTTTTGTTAGCGGCGTTATTGGAGAATATGAAGGAGTTTTAGACAGAACTGTCCAAAAAGCAATCCCACCTAAGAATAAGGCTATAATAAGGGATATAAGCAAAACCGCTTTTTTGGAGATCATGATAAAGTAAGATGTAAGATATAACTATTCTTTTCTTTTTTATATCGCTACAGAGGGAGCTCCATGTAATAAGATGATTCTCCGTCCGAATAATAGCTAGGAATAAATTTTTTAATTTTAAAGCCAAATTTTTTATAAAGTCTAATGGCAGGCATATTTTTTGTTCTTACATGCAAGCCTATTTTTCTACATCCCAATTTCTTACATTCCTCGATAGTTTTTGATAACAACAAGCTAGCTATCCCTTTTCTTCTATACAAGGGGTGAATCGCTATGGAGACAATGAAAAAATTTGAATTTTTCCTTTTAAAAATACAATAACCAACAACTTTTCCTCCTATTTTTGCAACTAAAGCATAATCATGAATTAGCATTCTTCTTATCTCATTAACTGAGAAAGGGAATTTAAAAGAGGTTTTTTCTATTTCATAAATATCAAAAACATCATTTTGAGATGCCTTTTTTATCATTATATTCTTCTTCATGATTATTTCATATGAAAGGGAAGTTTATAGTAATAGATGGACTTGATGGAGCTGGAAAGAGCACACAAGCTAGATTATTAGACAAATATCTTAGAGAAAAAGGATATAAGACTTTTTTAACCTCAGAAATCAGTCATGGTGTGATAGGAGGAATTCTTAGAGCGTATTTAGATGGTAGATTAAATCTTCCGAAGGAGGCATTACCTCTTCTCTTTGCTGCCGATAGAATTGATCACACAGAAACAAAAATCAAACCAGCATTGGAAAGAGGGATGATAGTCATCTGTGATAGATATTTTCCATCAAATTTAGCATATCAATCCCTGCTTTTTGATATGGAGTGGCTTAAATCAATAGAAAGGTTTGCCCTTAATCCTGATTTAATAATAATCCTAGATGTATCTGTGGAAGAAGCTTTGCGAAGGCTTCAGAAAGAAAGAATATTTTTCTCCTTATATGAAAAAAAAGAAAAATTTCAGAAAGTTAGGGACGCTTTTATAAAAATAGCGAAAGAGTATCCAAATGCCGTACTTGTAAATGGTGAAGGGGAGATAGATGAGGTTTTTGTAAGAGTTAAAAAAGTGGTAAAAGAAAAGCTAGGAATCCCTTTTTTAGGTAAGTAATATGAAATACATACTAGGGCAGCATTTTCTAACTTCGAGAAAAATCATAAAGAGAATTTGCGATTATGCTGATTTGAAAAGAGACGATGTAGTGTATGAAATAGGGGCTGGGTTTGGGAACTTAACTGTTGAAATAGCAAGGAGGGTTAAGAAGGTATATGCTATAGAAATAGATCCTAAACTATTTGAAATACTAAAGGAAAATACAGAAGATTTTGATAATGTAGAACTCATTCATGGAGATGCTGTAATAGAGGAAATCCCCTCAGATTGCAATAAAGTAATGGGGAACATACCATTTTCAATTTCAAGTCTTATTACAGAAAAAGTGTTGAGAAAATTGGCAAATTGTGAAATAGAACTTGCTCTTTTCATGTATCAAAAAGAGTTTGCGGAAAGAATACTCGTTCCTCCAGGATTAAAAAGTTTTTCTAGAATTTCCTTCCTAGCCCAATATTATTCTCATCCTGAAATGTTAGAGATAATACCCAGATCCTTCTTTCGGCCTATACCAAAAGTTGACGCTGCTTTGGTCAAATTTAATAAAAAGGAAGGGATTAAATGGGACGAAAAACTTAATTTATTTGTAAAAATAATTTTTTCTCACAAGAAGAAAAAAGTGATAAATGCCATCTCTCCCTATCTAGACAAATGGAAAGTGAAAGAGAAAATAAAAAGTAAACTCTTAGAAAAAAGAGTTTTTGATTTAGAGTTTAAAGAAATAGAAGAACTAAAAAATTTGTTCGAAAAGGAATTTCCCGAGTTATTCAGAAAAGATGAAGCTAAAGATTAAGTTCCTAAGCCCAGAGAAAATAAGAAGTTTTTTTGCAGATAGGTTAGATAATGCTAAAAAATTATCTAGAAATGTAAAAATAGAATCTGTAAGTATAGATTCTGCACTCTTTTCTGTTTATGACCCTGAAACCGGGAAAGATTATTATGTTTATTATAAAAGTTCCCCAGAACCATTTTGGTCTTGCAATTGCTCTTTTTTTGGAATAAAGGGAGAATATTGCACCCACATTCTAGCAGTTCATTATTACCTTTTCTGTGAGTTTAGAAAAAAGAATCCCTCTTTACTCAAATTTTTGAAGAAAAGCGGAAATGAGTAAGAAATATTTCTTAGTTACCACAAACCCGGGTATTGAGGATATAGTCATACAGGAGGTAAAAGAAAAAATAGGTGCAAAAGCCAAGAAATTTTTTGGCTTGAGGGGGCGAGTTCTAATTGAAGTGAGCGAGAGTAAACAGAAAGAGATTCTTAAGCTAAGATCTATCTATCATGTCATAAAGTATGTCGATAAATTTGAGATTAATAAATCAAACAAGGGATTACAAGACATATATACAAAAATAAAATCAATAGAAATTGAAGAGTTGAAAAATTCTCAATCATTTAGAGTTACCGCAGAAAGATTTGGAAATCACGAGTTTACATCTATAGATATCCAAAAATATGCTGGAAAAGCCATAGTAGAAAAATATGGTAAAAAAGTTGATTTAAAAAATTACGAAACTGAAGTAATATGCGATGTAATCGGAAAATGGTGTTTTGTAGGCATAAAATTGACGAGAGAATCTTTACACAAAACAAGATACAGAAAAGTTTTCGAACATCCCGCAGGAATAAAGCCTCCATTGGCTTATGCGATGATAAGACTTTCCGGCTTGAGAGAATCCGAAATTTTATTGGATCCCTTCTGTGGGGGAGGAACAATCCCGATTGAGGCGGCCCAAACCTTTGGAGAAAAGATAAAGATCTTGGCTTCTGATATAAACCCCAAATATATAGAAGGAGCCAAGCTTAATGCTAAAGAAGCAGGGGTTATAGACCTAATAGAATTCAAAGTAGCTGATGCAAGAGAGTTAGAAAAATACTTTCCTGAATATAGAGGAAAGGTAAATAGAATAGTGACAAATCCTCCTTATGGAATAAGAATGAAAAAGAGAGGATTAAAAGACCTTTATAAGAAGTTTTTGTTATCCTCCAGAGAAGTAATAAACGATGAGGGCAAGCTGGTCCTTATAACTACTAAAGCGGTCTCTTTTAGGAGCCTGGTGGAAAATATTCAAAATTATGTTGTAGTTGAAGAGAGAGTAGTGGGTACTGGAGGGCTCTATCCTCATATTTTTGTACTAAAGCCTTTATAAAGGATATCTACCTTATGAGTGTAATATATAATGTGCCCGTGTACCGTGAGGGTGTCGAGAGGGCATAATAGCCTATCGATGAGATACCCGTCCTCCAAGCACGGGTACATTCAGGTGAGGGAGGAACTATCATGTTCCTTCTGATTAAGGGTAAAGGCCTGGAGCGGTGGAAGAATACCTGTTGATCCTGCAGGAGGCCACCGCTATCGGGGTTGGATTTAGCCATGCAAGTCTTGGGGCGGTAGAAACCGTCCCGGCGCACGGCTCAGTAACACGTCGGCAACCTAACCTCGGGAGGAGGATAACCCCGGGAAACTGGGGTGAATACTCCATAGGGGAAGAGGCCTGGAATGGTCCTTCCCCGAAAGGGGCTATAGGGAGATGTTCCTATAGCCCGCCCGAGGATGGGCCGGCGGCCCATTAGGTTGTTGGGGGTGTAACGGACCCCCAAGCCGATGATGGGTAGGGGCCGTGTGAGCGGGAGCCCCGAGAACGGCACTGAGACAAGGGCCGTAGCCCTACGGGGTGCAGCAGGCACGAAGTCTCCGCAATCCGCGAAAGCGGGACGGGGCAACCCCGAGTGCCGTATCCCACAGGGGTACGGCTTTTGCCGAGTGTAAAAAGCTCGGCGAAAACCGCGGAGACTTTATAAAGGAGAGAGAAATACGTTTTGTATGCTGAGCTACATCATAGGTTTGATGCTAGCGGATGGTGGTATTTATAACTATTTTTACCCTTATAAAGTAGCTTACAAGACGGTTTTTGTTTCAGATGAGGAGGAAATCTTTGTCAGCTTTGTCAGAGAAGTAATAAGGAAGAATCTAGGAATACAGGCGAGAATTTACAAAAGTAGCAGGGATAAAGAAATACAGCTGTATTCCAATAGAAAAGACGTATATTTCTTTTTTAAAGAACTAGGGTTTCCAGAAAAGAAAGATAATGTGGGTATAACATTTTTGCAAAAATTCAAGACAGAAGAAATGATCGGCGGATTGTTTGATGGGGATGGATGTTGGAGCGTCTTGAAAGGCGGTAAAGGATCTCTTACATTGTGCATTCGTTTCAAATCAAAGAACAGAAAAATCATGGAATATGTTTCGAATTCCCTGAATAAACTTGGAATAATTAATAGAGTGTATGGAGATGAATTAAAAATCTTTAGAATAAACTCCGTAAGGGATTTTATTAAGACAATTCCTCTTTTTCATCCTAAGTGGAAAGGTCTCCGCGGTCGCCTATAAGGGGTGGGCAAGTTCCGGTGGCAGCAGCCGCGGTAACACCGGCGCCCCAAGCGGTGGCCGGTATTATTGGGTCTAAAGCGTCCGTAGCCGGGGGTGCAAGTCCCTCGTGAAATCCGCGGGCCTAACCCGCGGGCGTGCGAGGGATACTGCACCCCTAGGGGCCGGGAGGGGCCGAGGGTACTCCCGGGGTAGGGGCGAAATCCTGTAATCCCGGGAGGACCACCCGTGGCGAAGGCGCTCGGCTGGAACGGGCCCGAGGGTTGGAGGGTATTTATAAGCAAAAATCTTTCTACAGGAAGTTGTGGAGATTCCAGCAGAGTTGATAGGGATACTCTACGGAGACGGTAGCATCTGCAGACATCATTATGAAGTTAGAATATCACTTGGAAAGAAAGATAGAGAGTATGCAGAATACCTTAAAGAACTTCTAAGAGGTTTAGGTTTATCACCGAAAGAACATACTAAAGTTAGTACCAATGAAATCTGGATTCGTGTTTGGAGTAAACAATTTTGGAGATTAATAAAAAAATGGTTTAAACCTGGAAGAAAACATCTTAAAAAACCGCCTAAGAACTTGAAAGATTTCATAAAAGGTTTTTTCGACACAGATGGCTGTGTGTATATTGATAAGAAAAAATATCCAGTAATTTCAATAAAAAGTAAAGATAGAAATATTCTCCTCCTAATTTTGGGTTATCTGCATAAGCTTGGGATAAAAGCCTATTTGTATGGTCCGGAGACAACCCAATTTGGGAGTAAAGTTTACAAGCTGAGGATTTATGGAATTAAAAATTGTAAAATTTGGATGCTAAAGATTGGTACTTCTCATCCTCTCAAAAGGAAAATTTTGGAAAGTGCCCTCCAACCCGGCTAAACGGTGAGGGACGAAGGCTGGGGGATCGAACCGGATTAGATACCCGGGTAGTCCCAGCTGTAAACGCTGCGGGCTAGGTGCCGGTAAGGCTTCGAGCCTTATCGGTGCCGAAGGGAAGCCGTTAAGCCCGCCGCCTGGGGAGTACGGCCGCAAACTTAGAGGGCGAGGGTTTGAGAAAGTAAGTTTTTATTAGTTTATCTTGCCATAAAAAAGGAGTTGTGCTTAAAGAAGAAGCATGGCTCTTAGGTTTAATAGTAGGGGATGGACACGTTAGTCGCTATTTTGTAGAAATTAGTGATAGATTTTATGAAAATTTAGCATTTACTAAAGATATCATTAGTCAGCTTGGATTTAAGTCAAAAATAACAAAAGATAAAAAAGAAAATAGATATAGATTACGGATAACATCCAAAAAATTTGTCAAAAAGCTACAAGAATTAGGATATAAAGACAATTTTACTATTCCTAGGCTCATTCTCCAGAGTAGAGATAAAGACATTGTACATTCATTTGTAAGAGGTCTCTATGATGCCGAGGGATATATCGAAAAGTGGAAGCCTAGAAACATCATAAGAATAAACTTCTCAAACAAATCCTTGAAGATTGTGGAATTTGTGCTGAAGGTATTAGGAGCAATTAATATTAAAACATATTTTCGGTATTCTTGTCGGGCTTACCGAATCCAGATATATAGGAAGCGCGATGTTGAGAAATTCTTGGGAAATATAGGATTCTGGTATCCTAAGAAATTGGAAAGGTTGAAAATCCCTCGCCCTCTAAAGGCGGAAGGCTGAAACTTAAAGGAAAGCCATTAAGTCGTGGTGTCATCCTGGCACTAATGTGCTGGGGTGCACCATGGCTTAATGGCCCTGAATTGACGGGGGAGCACCACAAGGGGCGGGGGATGCGGTTCAATTGGAGTCGACCCCAAGAACCTTACCGGGGGCGACAGCAGGATGATGGCCCCGCTGAAGACGGTGCCGGACGCGCTGAGAGGAGGTGCACGGCCGCCGTCAGCCTGTGCCGTGAGGTGCCCAGTTAAGTCTGGGAACAGGCGAGACCCGCGCCCCGTGTTGCTACGGGATCCGAGAGGGTCCCGGCACTCACGGGGGACTGCCGCCGAAAGGCGGAGGAAAGCGTATAAGCCCCAATTAAAGTATCTATGCTTAAAAAATTCTTATGGATACAGGGGCTTATACGCCCTTAAGGTGCGGGCGATGCCGTGGCTGCATGGAGGCGGGAGTTTATGTTACAAAAGCCCAATATGAGTTGCTTGAGCGATCTTGAAAAGGGATATATCATTGGAATATTTCTAGGGGATGGAACAATCAGAATTGATAAAAAGAGAAAGATCTATAGGGTTATAATATACCTCTCCCCAAAGGATATTAGCATAGCGAAAAATGTAAGAAAAACTCTCAAAAAAGCAAGAATTAATACCATAATGTATTATAGCAAGAGCACGAATACTCTTCGTTTAGAAATTAACTCAAAATATTTTCTAAAATGGTTAGATAAATTTGTCTCGCGAGGTAAGGAGAAAATATTGATTCCTAGTAGTCTGCCTTTTCGAAAGGGAATTATCTGCGGGTTGATCGATAGTGATGGATGGATAAATGGCAAATGGGTGTATATTGTAAGTAAGAACCCCACTATAATAAGTGTAGTAAAAGATTCTCTAGGTATGCTAAATTTAAAATATTATGTTATTGAAAGGTTTGATAGGCGCTATAAATCGTCTTATTATGTTGTAAAGTTTAAAAATCTACCGGAAGTCTTCTCTCTTTCGATGAAGTGCCTGGCCACGGCACCCGAAACGGCAGGTCAGTGTGCCCCGAATCCCCCGGGCTACACGGGTGATGGGAATGGAGAAAAGGGCTTATTTGGTGGGTCTAATTGCTGGGATTGCTAGGGAGGGTAGAGGAATTAAAATAAGATTTCAAGTTGCTAATAAGAGAGTTAGAGATGAAATCTTAATGCTTCTGAGGAGATTAGGTATTAGATGTGGAAAATTTAACTCTTATAATAGGTATGGAATTGTAATTGGGAGAAGGATGAGCGAAATGTATCTAAAAAAGATAGGCTTCCTCCATCTGATGAAGTTCCCATCACCCGAGCCAAACGCGTCCCACAATGGGCCGGACAATGGGATGCCACCCCGAAAGGGGGAGCAAATCCCTAAACCGGCCCCCAGTTCGGATCGAGGGCTGCAACTCGCCCTCGTGAAGGCGAAGTCCCTAGTAACCGTGGGTGAGCATACCACGGTGAATACGTCCCTGCTCCTTGTGCACACCGCCCGTCACGCCAACCGATTCGGCTGGGGGTGAGGCCCACTCTTCGGGGTGGGTCGAACCCCTGGTCGGAGAGGGGGGCGAAGTCGTCACAAGGTAGCCGTAAGGGCAGGAGAAGCCGAAGTTTAATCACACTGTCGCTCCTTTTAATATGTGGCAAATGATCCTAGAATATTCTATCTGGTCGGAGCTCTGAGAGATGGTTGTCTAACAACCCAGAATACAATCAAAATAAAACAGAAAAGCAGAGAATGGCTCACTAAAGTGCTTATCCCACTATTTTCTGAAGTATTTGATAGATCCTTTAGGAATAATGTCTATTTTCAGAAAGGAAAATACCCTTGTTGGTATCTAGCGTTTAAAGATAAAAGAATATGGTTGACTCTCAAAAGATTTTCAAAAAGGTTACCAAAAACAAAAAGAGAACAGAGATATTATGTAATGGGGTTTTGGGATGCTGATGGAGGATGTCCAAAAGATCCTCTAAATGCGAGAAAATTATATATAAAGTTCACTCAAAAAGATAGGATATCCCTTATGAAGATAAAGGAGGTCTTGGAAAATTTTGGAATAAGAACGGGATCTGTTCGTATATCAGAGATATCGAAAATGGTCCCATATTCAGGCTATCTATAACTGGAAAATCTGATATGTTACGTTTTTGTATTAAAATAGGATCCTTGCATCCAGAAAAGAAAATAAGACTTGAAAAAATGAGGCTTCTCCTGTCTCGGTAACGGGAACGTGCGGCTGGATCACCTCCTTATTCTTCCACCGCTCCAGGCCGCCCAAATGCTATTTCTTCCTTTACCAAACTTGGAAGAAATTATAAAAGGAAGAAGGGAATACTTTATAAGAAGGGAAGGTATTAATTTGTCTCTTAAAAGGGAAGTTGTTTTAGATCTTAATGTTTTAATAAGAGGATTAGAAGAAAGGAGATTACCATCTATAGTAAGGTATGAAATAGAAATAATTTGGATACCTCGTTCTCTTATGGTTCTTGATGAGAATTTTTTCCCACAGTTATTGGGTATTAATACAATATTTTGTAATATTGCTAGAAGACTTGGAATAAAAATAGAATCAATCTATGCTGCTGTGAGAAGGCTAGGAATCCAAAGGAAAGTGAGATATGTAGAACCATATCCTCAAACTATTGGTTATTTGCATAAGAATTATGGAATAGAATACGAGGACGCAGGTTATTTAGATATAGCTTTTAGAAAAACCGTTCCAGTATTAACTTTTGACAAATGTTTAATTTTCCAAACCTGTAAACACAAAGAGCTACCCCCAGCATTAGATCCTTCAAGACTTGCAACGATATATAGAAGATGGAAAGAACTTTTTGGGATAAGGGATATCCCTTTCTTACGCCTGGAGCAGGCTTCCTAAAATATCCAGGGAAGGAAGCTATTGAAATTTGGAAAGCTGGAGCCGACGGTCTTGTAATAGGAAGTTTTACAGAGGTTAGGAGGGGAGGTTACCCTCCTCCAAACCTTTACTTTTTGGAAAATGGGTTATTAAATGCTTTTGGTTTACCTTCTCCGGCTCCAGAAGATTTCTTTCTAAGACTTGAGGAACTGCTTAAAAACATACCTTCCTATGCTATTATTGCTAGCTTTGCTATGGTTACTGGAGATTTAAATAAAGCAAGAAAAATATTGCAGCAAATATCAGATTATGGAGTAAGATTAGAGCTGAATATATCTTGTCCTAATGTTAAGTGCCCCTTAGCTAGAGCAGAAGACATAATTAAGCTAGCTTTAAAGTATTTCAACCCCGAGGATATATCTATTAAACTACCTCATTTCACCGATCTTGACGCGCTCCAGAAAATGGTTGGTGAATTAGTATCCTTTGGAATTAATATTGTTATTGGAAACTCAATCCCTGGGACTTGGATAGATGGAAAAGGAAATTTTGTTTTGAGCCAACCAATTGGAGGGTATTCTGGAGCGGCAATTTTGCCAATAACTTTAGCAAATTTACTTGTAGCAAAAAGGGTTATTAGGGAAAGAAATGCAAATTCATTATTAATCGCTTCTGGAGGGGTTTCTTCACCTGAGGATATGTTAAGATGTGTATGTTGTGGGGCCCACGCGATTCAGGTATGTTCTGAGTTAATTCGGGGATCATATTATAGCAATAGACTACTAAGGGAGATTGCAAAAACTATTTTTAGAGATTGGAAAATAAGGTTTTTCCTACACTTGTATGAATTAAAGCCCAGGAATAAAGAAATAGCTTCTAACTTAGAAGAATTTAAAGAAAGAGTAAGGGAGATAGATG
The DNA here is from genome assembly GCA_964471255.1 of Candidatus Woesearchaeota archaeon. GTDB lineage: Archaea > Nanobdellota > Nanobdellia > CAYMVK01 > CAYYFB01 > CAYYFB01. The sequence continues at coordinate 243,756 of CAYYFB010000001.1, read as the reverse complement.
GTAAGATATATATAAGTATGTAGGCCCCGTAGCTCAGCCAGGTAGAGCATCCGGCTCTTAACCGGAGGGTCGCGGGTTCGAATCCCGCCGGGGCCATTGGTTTCATAATTCTAAGAAAAAAGAATATTATGCGTTGGGAAACTCACATTGCAGTTTCTCTTTTGCTTTTCTTTTCCCTTCTTTTACTTGGAATAGACATTAAGTATTCAATATTAGTCCCCCTTCTTTCTGTTTTACCTGATGTAGATCTCTTATTTGGAATTAGATATCACAGGAAAATTTTTCATAATGCCTGGTTTCTCCTTCTTATCTCACTTTCAATATTTTATTTGACTAATGACTTTATACTTTCCTTGTTTGCTGGAGCGGGCATTTTAGTACATCTTTTATTTGATGGGTTAACACCAACCGGAATAACCCTCTTCTGGCCATTCAAAAAAGGAAAAATAAAGGGGAATATAAAGACTGGAGGCCCGATTGATAAATTCCTTTTTTACTTTTTTCTAATTGTAACATCCCTCATTTTTTCCCTTTTATTAATTTTCAAATATGGAATTGTTTTACTAAGTAATATCTGCTTGAATATAGCCCTGCTATGGATATGTAGTCTTCCTTTAATTTTTTTCTTAATATTGTCAATGAAAGAAGTTGCCTCAGAAATTATTAAATTTAAAAAACAAAAATTAAAGAGTAAGTGAAGCTAAGACTAATGCTAAAATGTTTTGAAGTTTGATTAAAATTCCAAGGCTTGGTCCTGCTGTATCTTTCAGTGGATCTCCAAAAGTATCTCCAACTATTGACGCCTTGTGAGCTTCGGATCCTTTGCCTCCAAAATGGCCAATTTTTATGTATTTCTTTGCATTATCAAGGATTGCTCCAGCAACAAACATAATGAATGCTAATCCAGAACCCGCTCCAGTTGCACCAATTAAGTAAGCTCCTAAGGCTTCCTTTCCTAATAATAACCCTATAATAATTGGAATAATAGCGCCAATAGCAACTGGAGGGCCCATTTCTTTTAATGCGCTACTAGTTACAATACCTACGCATTTTCCATATTGAGGTTTAGCCTTTCCTTCCAGAAGCCCTTCTATTTCCTTAAATTGCCTTCTTACTTCCTCCACTACCTTTCCTGCAGTTTTCGCTACAGCTCTTATTGCAAATCCAGAGAAAATAAATGGAACTGATGCACCAATAATTGCTCCTACAACTGCCTTGGGCTCTACCAGATTTACTATTCTTAATCCAGCTTCCTGAATGTAAGATAACATTAATAGGGTTGCTGCAAGCAATGCTATACAGATAGCATAACCTTTCGTTAAAGCTTTGGTCATATTTCCCATCGAATCAAGAATATCTAGTGTTTCTTTAGCTTTTTCCTCCTTTATCCCAGCCATTTCTGCAATCCCATCAGCATTATCCACAATTGGACCAAAGATGTCAGCACTCATTATTAGTGGAGAGGCTGAGAGAGCCCCTAGCAACATTAAGGCTGTTCCCCAAAAGTCTAACCAATGGTGGGAAAGTATGATGGCAATAGTCATCGGAATAACAGCTGGAAAATAGCTCTCTAATCCTTCTGAAAAACCACTCATTATGTTTATTGCTGCACCCCATTGTGCTGCCTTTGCCGTTTTTACAACACTTTTCGATCTCTCGCCGCTATAATAGTTAACTATAAAGAAAAGAATAATGCTAGCAATTAGACCAGTTGTTAAACAATAGAATATCTTTATATCTTTATATATTGATGAGATAAAGAAGAACCAACCTGCTAGGAGAATTGAGAATATTATGAATGCTGTGATTAATCCTTTCTTTGGCCTCCTCCAGTCATTTATTCCTATAGTTATGATATTCATGAGAATTGCTCCAAAGATCGATAAGAATGGGAGATAAGAAATATTAGAGAGAGCAATTGTTGAAGATAAAATAAGAATTGTAAGGATGCCATAGTTAATGCTCTCAAATATATCTGCAGCCCTTCCTGCGCAATCTCCGACATTGTCTCCAACCAGATCAGCTATTACTGCAGGATTTCTTGGATCATCCTCCGGAATTCCCTTTTCAACTTTTCCAACTAAATCTGCTCCTACATCAGCTGCTTTTGTGTATATTCCTCCACCAAGCTGTGCAAACAATGCTGAAAGACAGCTTCCAAACCCAAATCCAACTATTATATCTAAATTTCTTGTTAACAGAAGAATTGCAAGTGTTAGACATGCACTTAGGAGAGGTATTAGTGATCCGGCCACTGCTCCAGCAAACATGGAAGTTTTTGTTGCCTCCTCAGCACTCTCTAGAGATGCTTGGGTAGTTCTATAATTAGCTTCTGTGGCTATTCTCATTCCGGCGTAAGTAAGGAGAAATGATGTAAGTAGCCCAACTATAAAGCCTATAGCTATTGATAATTTGAAAATTGCTATTATTACGAATATTATTATCCCTGCAATTAGTATTCCGAAGAATTCTTTGGCAAGAAATGCTTTTGCACCCTCCTTTATATAGTTTCCTATTTCTTCTATTCTTTTCTCAACCCGTTTCTTTAATACACGGATTAGAAATACTGCCAACCCAAGGCAATCTGCAGCAATTAGGAAGGGTATTAAAGTCTGGATCATAATGTGATTTTATTCCTATTTAAAATAATTAGGAATAATTGGTGATATAGTAGTGATGGAAAAGGAGCTTCTGGAGCGGGCTTTGAGTGTTATTCAAAAAGGCGAAAAAAGAGTTTTGGTTTATAAATCGAAGAAATATTATCTATTCTGGAAAAATGGTCTTTGCATCTCCTGTATAAGATCTGGTTTTAAAAGATACCTAGCCAAGAAGATAATTGAACTTTTGGAGGATAATGAAATTATCATCTTTGAAAATAGCTCTATAATACAGGCAAAGGATCTTATTAGAAAAATTAATGTTGCTCAGCCTTATTTCTTTAAGCGAGAAAATGAAATAGTATATTTGGGAAAAACTAGGCCTTATTCCATTTTTGATATTGGAAAAATTCCAGAAGACTTCTTTAGAAATAATTCTTGGATAATCCCGATCAAACCAAAATATTTTGAGAGAATAGCTATAGGGATAAAGAAGTTTGAAATAAGGAAAAATATTCCAAAATTAATGCGGGAGGGGGATTATTTGTTCCTTTGGGTTGGAAAAAGAGGTATTAAAGGTTTCTTTAAAATCAAGAAGATAGAAAGAGTGGAAAAGAAAAAAATAGATATTTTGCTTGCAGGAGTTTCAAGAAAAGAATTGGAAAAGTATCTAAGAAAGCAAAAGGAAGCATATTTGATAAGGATAGGAAAATTTAAAGAACTTAAAGACTATTATAAACCTCAGGATCTTAGAATACAAAATTTCATATTAATCACCCATAGACCATCTTTAATTGAAAAAATCCTATCCTTGCTTTGATTTCCTTACTTCCAAGCTTTTTGTTAGAAGCATGTTATTTGGGATGTAAATATAGGTATTTCCATCCTTTTTTAGTTTTGTAAATCTAAAACCAATATCAACAACCTCTCCTTCCCATTTACCATTAACTTTTATCCAATCTCCTATTTTGAATGGTTTATCAAGGAAAATAATTATTCCTGCTAATGTGTTAGCTAGAGTATCTTTAATCGCTAAGCCTATAACAAGAGAACTAACCCCAATACTTGTAACTAAAGCCTCTATACCTCCCTTTACTTCCCAAATTGATAGTAAAGCCAATAGGACTATAAAAAGTATAAAGACGCTAGATACTTTGTCCAAAGCAAAAATAATTTCTTTTTCCCTGAATTTTCTTCTAACAAGTTCCTTTATTTTCTTTTTTAGAAACCAGGCTATACAAATAAGAGCAATTGATATAGTTACTTTCTTCAAAATACCAATGTTCACTATAGATTTTAAGATAGTAGGCTTAGTTACGGAGAGATTCATCATACTTCCCTTTCTTTTTTGAAATTATTTCTATTCTGTCAAACTTAATTTCATAAGTTTCGGGTTTTAGATGGATTTTTTTAAGAATAATAAACCCCAAATTTGAAAGGATAGAAATAATTTCATTTTCTTTAAATAAAGAAACAAAATATTTTAGTTCTTTCCTAAATGGGACCTGAACCGTTTTTTCTCCTTCTCCAAGCAACATACCCAATACAAGCAATCCATCTTTCTTTAGTATTTTCTTAATTTTTCTTAAAACTTCTTTTACTTCCTTCTTTGGAAGATGAACTATAGAATACATTGCCAAAACACAATCAAAGTAGTCATTGGGGAAAAGCTTGTCAACTTCTCTTACATCTAACCTAAATATTTTTGCATTCCTTACTTTTTTCTTTGCAATTTCCACCATTTTCTCTGAAAGGTCAATTCCATACAATTCAAATCCAAATTTAGAGAGAAATTTTAAATCTTCACCAGTTCCACAGCCTATGTCCAGGATTTTTCCATGTTTCAAATATTTTGGAAGAATTTTTATGATCTCATTAACTCCACCCAAGAAATTATCATAGACTGGAGCAAGTTTATTGTAAGTTTTTTCTACTAATTTTTTTGTTCCCATTTTTCAATTTTCTCAAGGAAAGACTCAGTGTTTTTGAGAATTGATTTAAAGATGGAACTCCACCCCTTTAGTTCCTTTTTAACAAATTCCATTGAAATTATCTTTTCCTTTTCCTCAATTTTTCTTTTTAGGATTTCTAATATTTCTTTAAGACTAAACCCCCTTTTAGAAAGATCATAAATGGCTGTTATGAGACCAAAAGGGTGAAGAAATCTATAAGTATCAGCATTTTTACAAACCTCAGCTTCTGGATACTTTGCTGGAATATCTCCGTGATGAGCTTCAATGCAATTCAAAACAACATCCATCTCTTTTTCTTCTAATTTTCCTCTTAGTAAGTTATTAGCGAATTCTAGGGCAAGTTTAATATGCTTATTAACCTTTCCTTTTTTAAATGCCTCACCCAACTTTATATCCATTAGATAATAACCTAATAATGCCAGTTTCTCGTTAGCTTTAACTTTCTTGCTTAATTCCCTTACCTTTACTTCTCCAATTAAAAGATGATAACGAGGTGGAATACCGTACTTCTTTGCTTCTTCGAGAGCGAGTTTCTTTACTCTTTTCAGAATGTCTTCCTCCATAATCTAGAGCTTTAATTATAAGAGATAATAGGCTATCTAATACTATAGTGTGGGCCCGTAGTCCAGCGGTAGGACGCCCGCCTAGCAAGCGGGAGGACCGGGGTTCGAATCCCCGCGGGTCCATTTTCTAATGGATTTGATGTTAACCAGTATAATCTTTGAATCTTCTTATTTCAAGTTCTGGATTATGATTCTACTAGTTTCTTCCAGTGTTTCTCTAAAAATCCCTCAAAATAAATTTCTGGCTCTATTTTTATTGCTAAAGCTGGGAGGTTTAAATCTCCATAAATGCCTTCATAAACTTTATTGACTTCTTCCTTCGAGTTGGCTGGAGGCCAAAGCTCCTTCCAATGATTTTCAATCATATCTTCTAAAGTAGGATATTCTCTTACCTCAGGAACTCTTGCAATTATGAATCTACATCTAGTCCCCTCTTCAGCAATTAGCACGTAGTCTCCTGCTTTTATCTTATCATAAGGATCCTTCTTTACCCTTCCCTCATAGACTTTCTTTCCCTCTAAAAACATGTCCAAAATTCCTTTTCTAACAGTCATCGCAACCTTTACCTCAATCATATTTACTCACCATAGATTTCCACTTTACTTTTTTCCTTTAGATTGTCTAGTAAAGCTAAGAATTTATCAAAATCTAGAGACAGAATTTTCTGATAGTATTCATCATAAGTAAGTTCAATTCCTAGGGAAAGGTTTTCAAGGTAGAAAACAGTTCTATCAAGGATTTTTGTCCTCTCTTTCTTATACCAATATTCAATCAAGTTCTTTCTTTTCCTGAATTCATCTTTATACTCAGGTTTTCTTATATAAGAAAGAAATTCGTTGATAGCTTCTTGCAAAAATTTCTTTTTCTCTTTTTCAAAACCAAATATAGCTAAAGAAAATATGACCTCATCAGGATAATAAAAAGCTGGAGCAAAGAAGAGCTTATATCCAATTCCCTTCTTTTCTCTGAAAATTTGGAAAAAAGGGGAAGACATTCCCCAACTTGAGTAAAACTCTATCGCATCGCATTCAAAAGGTTTAAGATTTACAGTATAATTTAAAGCAAAATAAATTTGATTTCTTGTTTCCATTTCATGACAAATATCCTTTCCTTTTCCTTTCTCAGGTTCTTTTTTCTTACATTTTCCTTCCAAATTTGAAAATAAATCCTCAACTTCTTTTATAAATTCTTCCTTTACCTTTCCACAAATCAAAAGACAAATATTATCTGGAGTATAGTTTCTTTCTTTCCATTCGGCAAGCTCTTCTGGAGCGACTTCTAAAATATGTTCTCTCTTATGTCCATAATCAATTAAACCATAATCAGACTCTCCGTAAACCGAGTAAGGAATTAGGGCGTTTAACATAGTATCTGGATTATTATATCTTCTTTCCATTTCTGTAACGACAATTCTCTTTTCCAATTCTAATTCATCCTCTCTAAACTTTTTGTTCTCAAACATTGACCAGAAAATGTCTAAACATTTTGAGAAGCTTTTTGGTATACATTCAAAAACAAACCCGGTGTAAATAGTATCTGTATACCCATTCAAATAGCCTCCGGAAAGCTCTATCCCCATTGCAATTTCCTTTGAGGTATATTTTTCATTTGATCTAAACATCATGTGCTCTAGTAAGTGGCATATTTCTCTTCGATTATTCGGTTCATGAATTAAGCCAGTTTTAACTAAGACTAAAAATCCCACAGTTTCCGCTTCTGGGACTGGATCAAGGTAAAGTGGTATTCCATTATCTAGAATGAGTTTCTTTAGCATGATTTCTGGAGCGGGAGGTTATATTAAAATATAAAATCTAAGATCCCTATTTAGATCCCTCCTTACTCCAATTCGCCTTGAGGTATAAATGCGTTCTGGAGCGGGTCCATCGCATATCCAAAGTCTATCTTTTCTGTAAACTGGAATTCCATTTAACTCTTTTGTTATATACAATGCTTTTGTAAGTTTTCCTGGCCCATTGGTAAGGTTTTTATCATTATTAGTGCCTCTTAATCTTTTCATGTAGGCCACTCCAGAGATTGGCTTTATCGAGCGAATTAAAACAGCTCCCGCCTCTCCAGCTGGATGGGCAACAATATTTAACAACCAATTTGCATGGACCATGTAAATAAAGGTTATTCCTGGTTCCTCATGCATAAGTCTCCCAAATTTTCTTCCTCTAGTGGCCAAGACTGAAGCAGGATCATCCTCACCAAAATAGGCTTCAGTTTCTGTTATTATTCCAGCTAGGATTAAGTCCTTCTTAATACCAAATAATTCTTCGGCTAATTCTTTTCTAATCCTTCTAACCAAAACCTTTCCTAGCAACTCTTTAGCCACCTGCTCTGGGTTCCTTTTGTAGAAGTTCTTTTCTAAGATTTTATCCATAAAAATTTAAATATGAAAAAGAAATTGATTGTTAACCCGCTCCAGACAGGAGGATTGGTTCCTTCCCAAGTAAAGAATAAATTACTTGAAAGTTTTTCTGGATATCCTTTTTGCCTCTATTGTCCTGGAGATGTTCATAGAATCCAAAAACCAAATATTAAGAAATTAATAGAAGAAGATTTGCCAGAATTTCTGGAGTGCGACCTAGTTAGGTTAACTCATGGAGCAAGAGAAGGAGCATTCCTAATTCTGTTCGCACTTTATAAAGAAGAAGTTAGGAAAAACAACTTCGCTCCAGCCGTCTTGCTTGATGGAAATGCACATTATTCTATGATTTTAGCATGCGAAAGGATAGGGTTGGAGCCTTACTTAACCTCTGTCTCGCCCGCTCCAGAAAGAAAGATAAATGAGGAAGAATTTATTAATCTAACAGAAAAAGTTAGGAAGAAATATGGTAAGCCACCCTTAGCGATGCTAATTGGATATCCTGATGGAAAGTATACTAATTTTCCAGACTTAAAGAAAATTGCTAAAATTAGAGAAGAAATAGGGTGCTATTTTATTCTGAACTGTGCCTATTCTGTAGGAAGAATGCCTTTTAGTCTCATCCGCTCCAGAGCGGATGCCCTAATAGCTTCTGCACACAAATCAATGGCCTGCATAGGGCCTTTAGGATTAATAGGAACAAATGAAGAATTAGGGAAAATCATAACTAGAAAGTCAAAATATTTTCCAAAAAAAGAGATGGAGTTTCTTGGATGTTCTGGAAGGGGCCTACCTACTTTATGCTTATACTATGTCTTTCCTTTCTTAAAGAAAAGAATAAAGGAATGGAATAGAAAAATAAAGATAGCAAACTATTTTATTGAAAAAGCTGAGAAGGAGCTAGGTTTTGTATTACAGGGAGAAAAACCCCATAGACATGATGTTCTCAATTTTGAGACAAAAGTCTTCTATGAGATATCATTAAGAATTAAAGATAGATTTTTCTTATATAAGGAATTAAAAGATGCAGGAATCTTAGGAATTAAACCAGGAATAACAAAAGTTTTGAAACTGAGCACATATTTACTTAATAAGGAGGAAGTAGATTACGTTTTACAGGTTTTGCAAAAAATTATAAAGAAATATGGCAAGAAAGAATAATATGAGGAGGGCCTGCTAAATCCTACTTTAGTCCTTTTTTACTTGAGCATCCGCTCCAGAAACTGAAGAATAAGATAAGAAGAATATTAATAAAGAGAGGGTTCTTGGAAGTAATAAATCCAATTTTTGTAGAAGAAAAAGAAATTTTTAAGCAATATGGGGAAGATGCTAGAGTTATTCTGGAGCGGGTATTTTATTTGGCAAAGTTGGATAGGTTATCTATAAAAGGAAAAATATTGACCAAAACGGAAAGAAGGAGAATTCTAGAACTCTTTGGAGAAGGTATTGAAGACAAATCTTTTGAGGAGGCTTTAGAATTGCTAAAGCAAAAAGGAAAAAACACTAAAGAATACTTAGAAATATTTTCAAAGTTATTATCAAAAGAACCAACTCCAACAAAACTTACTCTTAGGTCACATATGACTGCAGCATGGTTTAGAACAATTAGAGATATCCTTAATTTTGGCCCACCTCCTTGGAAACTATTTTCAATTGACTGGGTTTTCAGAAGGGAGCAAAGAATGGATGAGAAACATCTTTTCTATTATCATTCAGCTTCTCTGGTAATCATAAATGATAAGCTGTCTAAGAAGAAGGCAATTAAGTTTGTCGATTCTTTAATTAGGGAAATAGGGATAAAGAAATTCAAAATTGTTAAGAAAATTCCAGCATCATATTATGATTCCGAGTGGGAGATTTATCATATTCCTACAGGACTGGAATTTGGAGATTTTGGATTTTATAGTAAGAGAGCACTAAGGAACTATAAAATAAAACATAAAGTTTTCAATCTTGGATTAGGACTGGAGCGGCTAGCACAGATAATTTTTTCAATAAATGATATAAGAAAAGTTCTGTTTAGGCATAGATATCAGGAATTAGCCGATTTAGAAATAAAGAAGGGATTGAGGATAAAAGAAAGTCCAAAGACAAAATGGGGAAAAAGACTGTATAGAATATTGTTGAAAAAAGTGGCAGATTTTAAAGATAAAATTGGGCCATTTAAAGAGCTGGTGTATGAGGATAACAAAGTAAAAGTATTTTTCCTGGAGCCGGATAGGGGAAAGAGATTTCTAGGTCCTGCAGCTTTTAACTATATTGTTGTAAAAAATGGAAATATAGTTTCCTCAACAAGACCAACAGGTTTGATAATTGGAAAATATATTGATCTTATTCTAAGGAGAATTGTAGCTAGAATAGAGAGGAAAAAGGGCGGTATTTATAGCATTGGATGGGTTAATTCATTATCGGATGTTAATTTAGAAATTAATCCAAAGGTTTCGACATTTTTATTAAGAAATAATAAAAAAACAGATGTTAAAGGTCCAGTATTCTTTGATACTATGGTAGAATTTCAGAAATAATGTATTTTATTCTATAAATACCCCCCAAGGATAATAGAAGAAGGATTACCTGGTGCCTCCATGGAGTGAAGTTTTAATATTTTTGTATTACTAAATAGAAAATGAAAAACTGTGGGTTGGAGCATATCATTACAGAAGATCTGAGAAAGAGGGCAGATAGTATTTTTGAAACCCTAAATGAAGCTAAAAGAGCGCTAAAAGAAAAAGGAATGCACAATACAGCTAGAGCAATTGATCAAAACTCTCTGTCTTTAGCTATATCCATGTTTATAGACGCCCTGACACGGAATCCATTGGAGTATAAAATCACTACTGGTTCCTGCCGTATTGATATTACAATCTATGGAAATCCCGAGAGAGAAGGATTAGAAATAGAGGTTAAAGTAGCTGAGGGGGAGGGAAGTATTAATTGGAAGCAAGTAGCAGACATGCTAGAAGACGCATGTCGCATTGATCCAGGGGGGCTTGGTATTATTTATTATTTCCCATTTGCGGGGGTTAAGCATACTTCAAATGGTGTTAGGATATACTTAGATGCCAAAAACACTTTAAGGATGGCTGATGAGAACCCTTTCCACCTGGAAGAATTTTTAAGGGAATGTTTACAAACAATAATCAAAGGCATTCTGTACTCTTAGAATTGGTGTGAGGTAAATCTTCTTATTTTTGGGTTTCTAGGTTTAAAATATGCCCCGGTAGCTTAGCGGTAGAGCGCCGCCCTGGTAAGGCGGAGGTCGCGGGTTCGAATCCCGCCCGGGGCTTAAAAGGTAAGGCGGCATAGGAAAAAAATGATGGAGGGGGAAGATGGTATGAGGAACTCAGCATCCGCTGTAGAAGTGCCTCCAATGGCACTTATTTATCCCTCCTTAGATCGTCTCCTAATTTCTCTTTCTCTTATGGGGTTTCACTTATCTACATTTTCCTCTCAAATTCCTTCATCTGATGAAGAAGAAAGAGAAGAGATGTTTCGGAATTATCTACAGTGCACTGTAGATACATTAAATTCTCTCGTACTGGATTTAAGCCACTTTTTGGAAGCAGTAAAAATATATCTATTAGTAACAAGAAGAAATGCTGTAGGAGCCATAAAAAGTTTAGAAATAAAAAGAAGGAAATTATGTTTGCAAATTCAGGAGTGTTACAGATTACTTAACAATATAGTTACGGATATATCTTCTAACAAATCTGCTTGGAAGAAAGAGGAAGGTTATAAAAAGATAGCTATTTATATTGCTAGTTTAGACTTCTTATCCCTGATATTCCGATATATTACAGCAGGGTTATCGCTGATTGTTTACGTTTCTAAGAACAGGAATCGGTACACCAATGTTATTAATATTGTTGCAAAGAAAGGTTATTCACTAGGAAGTATTGTTCGCATGCCGTCTTTGCGGGAAGCTCTTAACCTTCTTTCCAAGGGATCGAAAGATATAAGAGGGAAGGGGAGGATACTACAAGTGTCTTTTCTCCTTCTTGATAGTATACTTGAGGAAGGAGCCATAGAGAAGCTATTAACTGGCAAATTGGGAGAATTTGTTCATAAGGTGTTCGATAATGCTTATGAATGTGTCTTATTTCTGAAAAGGATTCTAAGCGCTGTTTATAGGCAGGGCCCCCAAGCACTTCGTGATACAGAGGGAAGCATTTTTGACATTAAAAGTGGAAAATTTCTTTCAAAATCCTTAGAGGCTCTTTTTGCAGGAGCTTCCTATGATTTATACTACAGGGCCCCACATTGTTTTGCAAAGATAACAAGAGGTATTGTTTATAATGATGGGCTTTTTAGGAAAATAAGAAAGTATATCAGAAGAATTGGAGAGCTCATAAACAAACTTTCAACAAACCTTGTGGAAATAGAAGAAGTGCTAGAGAAACCAAGTACTCAGAAGCGCCCCGCTTCAGAATTTTATATTGTCTAACTCTCTGAGAATGAAGAAGAGCTTTGGGAAGATTTCCGGAAATAGTCTTTCTTTATTTCAAGCTTATTCCCTATAATAGTTATCTCTCGTAGTATTTCTTCAAGGTTGGAAAGAAGCTCTTCTTCACCGACTTTCCTGCTCCTTGTAGTACATATTCCTAACTCAAGCGATGGAAGAGAAATTTGTTGTTCAAATAGTGCTAATGAAACTATGGCCACCAGCATATCAGGTTTAAGATAAAATGTAATAAGATTGCCTTCTTTAGTGTAAGAGATTGAGGCCTTTATCTCTGATGTCATAATGATTTCTATCTTAGTCTTTTCATTCACAGGGTAAGGAATAAGCTTGAGTAGGTAACTTTCAATAAGATCATAGAGGATAGGATAGTTGTTTGGGGTAATTTTTTGCATAATTTTTATTACTGTTCTCTGACCTTTTTAATGGATTTTCCTGGTTATCTATCTTGAGATTTGATACTCCTTTACCACTCTATATAATTCCTTTCCTTTTCCTTTCTCAAAATGTTTTCTTAATGGTGCTATTATTTTATCCAATTCATCTGCTAATGCCATTTTTAGGTCTAAAGGATGAATTTTCCCTTCGTCATAGTCTCTAACAAGTTCTTTAAAATCATCATAAATCTTATCCTTTATTTCAATTTTGCCTCTGATTCTGAACACGATTTCTCTTGTATACACGAGAACAGGGTTCTCGAATAGTACTCCATTTATTTCTATTTTTGATTGAGGTGGACAAAATGCCCGGCGTACTTTTTTGAATATCTCCTCTCTCGAGTCATGAATAAATATGCAGGTTTCGGGTCTTGATTTGCTCATTTTCAGAGTAATTTTTAGACTTATCTCCTTACTATCATCATATTCTAATATTTTTTCTGGCTTACCAAGGCCGGGTAGAAGCCTGTGATGAATAGCAACTGGAACTCCATTGCACCCTCCCGTATATCCAAATATTTTTGGGATGGGAATTCCTTGATACTTGGATTTGGCAATTTCCCTGGCTAATACATTTACTCTTCTTTGATCTAGCCCAAGCTGGCAAATGTCTATGTTCATGTGAAAAATATCTGCACACTGCATTGATGGATAGAAGAAAAATGCTGTTGGTTGAGAATCCCCAGCAATTCTTCCTGCAATAGTTAGTGCTCTCTTTGTTCTCCTTAACGTGTGGCATTTGGCTATTATAATTACTTTTCTCCAGTATTCTGGATCATCGAAATGATCCTTATGCCAGATAAACTCAACTTTTTCTTCATTTGCTCCAAAAATCTCGAAAGCCTTCTTCCAAACCTCAATAAAATATTTTCCTACAGTTCTTATCTTTTCTAAGTCCCCACCTAATTTGTTATTTATCCAAGCAAAGGAGTCAGCAAGTAAGAGCTTGAACCTGATACCAGCTTTCTGGAGCTCCCGTATTATTAAAGGACGATAAATTCCAAAAGGTAAATGAGCGAATCCTGAAGGTTCAAATCCATCATAAGCTATTGGGCTTTCTTTTGTTTCAAACAAAATTCTTAAATCATCTTCTGTTATAATTTCGGCAGCTATATTCTTTACTATTTCAACTTTCTCTTCAACATCCATTTAAAATTTAGGGATGTTAAGTTTAAGATCTTAACCTCTAATTTCTCTTACAGTGATGAGAACAGGAATTCCCAAAGGATTCATCAGCCCTGCTACAAAGAATTCCCTTTCTCTAAGTTTTCCTAAGATTTCATATCCCACTCCAGAAAGTTCTAAGTATTTTTGTAGCTCCGAGATGTCTGTCTGCGCAGTTAATTTACTGAAGAAGATTGTATTCAAATTTGCTCTAATTGATGGATCTATATCTGCAGAGTATCTTTGACTAACTAACACTAAGGAAAGCCCCCATTTTCTACCTTCTCTAGCTGTTTTTTCTATTACTTCCTTACAGAGGGTCCAATCTGAGGGAGCATAATTTTGGGCTTCATCAATTACAAAGACCATTCTTAATTCTTTCCCCTCTTCTAATGTCTTTTTCCATGCAGTCTCAAGTATGGACTTTATTATGGATTGTTTTACTTCAATCTCAGTATCTTTACTCATATCGATTACAGTCAACCTTCGTTCTAGGGTTTTTTCAACAACTTCCTCTGGAGCGAGGATTCTTTCATTGAGCTTCTTAAAAGTCCTTTCAGGCAAGAACTGGTATACATAGGATGTCATTTTCATTATAGTAGGGGATTTAGCACCAAAGCTTAGAGCTAAATCAGAAAGGACCTCTGTAAATCCATCTTTTGTCCAACCTTCTTTTCTTATTTTCTCAAAAAGCTCTCTTAACTTTTCATCCCCAATTTCTTTTTGAGATAAAGCTTTAAGAATTCTGGGAGGATAGACCTTCCTTCCCATCATCTGAAGCCTTTGGTAAAGTCTAATAATTTTTGTCAAAACGCTATTCTGGTTGTTACTTGTACTTCCTTTTCTAATTCCATCATAAACCAAACATGCTAGCTCAAAATAGGTTCCAAAGTTTCTCCAGTCCAAATTGGACTGTCTCGTAAGGATTGAAGCTATTATACTGGGAGAGATGGCTATATGTTCTGAGCTTACAATAGAGTCTTTACTAAAAAAAGGTACATAATCCACACCAGTATGATCAAAAATTATTACATTATAATCAGTCTTTTCTAACAACTCCTTAACCAGAACGGTTGCTAGTCTGGATTTACCGGTCCCAGTGGCCCCAAAAATTCCAACATGATAACTTATGAACCTAGAATTAAGAGGAAATTCCCATTGGCTAAATTTGTGCATCCCAACGCTTATTGACGGCTTTATCCTTATAGTAGAGTCCAAGAGCTCTGGGGATTTTATTTCAAAGACATAAGAGCCTGGAGCTGGAGGAAATCTATTTTCTTCTAAAAAAAGTGAGCCATTCCTCTCTCTCACTTCCCCAACAATATAAACCATCCCAGTAGTGTATCTGTTTAATATTTCTTCGCACTCTTTTAACAAATCTGGTCTCCAAATGAAGTGAGAAACGGTATAAACTCTTAAAGAAGGCTCTAAAGACTTCAGCCCCCGAATTATGCCAACAAGAATTCTGTTTCCATCCTGAATAGCAACTAATGATTCCTCTTCTGGGGTTTTCCCCTCAATGAGATGGATAGGAGCCTGAACAGAGCTAGCATTTGAAAGAGTATAACCTATTCTTTCTTTTTTAGTCTCCTTCCATTTATCCTCTTTCAAGCCCATAAAGAGATAAGTGAATTTCATTCAATATTTATGGAGATTAATGAGGAAGAAGAAAGGATAAATATTGATCTTTTTATAGAAATAAGAGATAAATTAAAAGACGTTGCTAAGAAACTACGAGTTCCTAAAGAGTTAATGAGTTTAAGGGAAAAATTTTCCAAAAATATCAAGATTGCAGATCCTATCAATCTCAATTACAAGATATTTTCTTTAGATTCGAGTTATTCGGTCCCGCCTGTGGAGGTCCTTGGTGGTGAGCTGTATGTATACTCCTATGGGTACATTAGCAATACTGGAAAAAGAAAACTCTCGGGAGGCGTAGATATTTTCGAAAGCTCAGATGCCGTAATTAAAAAACTAATGAAGGAAGAGAGAAAATTATTGTTAGAGATAATAAAGAAAGAAAGTGCTGATCTTATAATTCTAGATGGTCCAATTGCAAATTTCCCTGGAGCACCTTTTCGAATACCAAGGGAATACGTAGATCTTATGAATGAGGTATTTAGAGCTGCTGATGAAAAGGAGATATTTTTAATAGGTTTTCCAAAAGCTGTAAGAACTCTTTATCTGTCCATGAAGGCGGAAATTAAAGACAGGAAAAAAACTGTGTACGATAGAGTAGCTTCGAGTTATATACTCCGTAGTAAGGAGTATATTTACCTTGGAAGACTTAGAGAACTTCTTCCCAAATATTTTTCCTATCTTAATGAGATAGGTATAAAAGTCCATCCACCACTCGATTCTATAAAGAAAGTACCAGAATATGGTGAAGTGGATATAGTTTGTTTTAAAACCGACGTAGGAAATAAAATAGAACTTTATATTCCAGAGAGAAAAAGAGCTGAAAGAGAACAATGGATAGAAAAAATAATTGGATATCTTATT
Source organism: Candidatus Woesearchaeota archaeon (assembly GCA_964471255.1). Classification (GTDB taxonomy): domain Archaea; phylum Nanobdellota; class Nanobdellia; order CAYMVK01; family CAYYFB01; genus CAYYFB01. The sequence continues at coordinate 227,693 of CAYYFB010000001.1, read as the reverse complement.
CACCTATGCGCGGGAGGTAATTCCGATTTTCCGATTATTTTAGATGAGGTTGATAAATTTGTAAGAGTAAGTGTAGGGGATACGGTCAGTGCTTATATGAATCTTTTAAAATTAGCTAGCAAAGAAGCTGTTAAAGATATTCTTCCATTAGCAAATCCCCAAAAGAAATATTTACTTCTTAAATAACCAAAACTATCTTCTTTCTTTTCTTTCAAATTGCTTCTTGAATATTTCTCTCACTTTTTGAATTGTATCTGCATCCTTCGGAGACTTGTCCCAGCGAATTCTATTAATTCTAGCAAATCTAAGAGCAAAACCACATTTGTACTTTGGACTTTTTTGAATTTCATCATAAATCACCTCAACAACTATGGAAGGTTTTACGAAGACAACTCTCCCCCTCTCTCCAATTTTTAACTTAAGCAATTTTTTTGTCATCTCTTCCATTTCTTCATCACTCAGCCCTTTAAAAGTTTTCCCAATAATAAAGAATCTCTCTTCCTTTTCGTCCCTTACTGCTAGATAATAATCGGAGAGCCATTTTTTCCTTCTTCCATGGCCCCATTCAGCAGCAATCACTACACAATCTAAGGGCTCTAGATGTTTCTTTATTTTTAACCAAAGCTTTCCTCTTTTTCCTGGAGTATATTTTGAATCAAGTCTTTTTGCAACTAATCCTTCATTTCCCATCCTGATAGATTTCTTAAAGAAGCTCTCAATTTCTTTTGGATCTTTACTTATCAAAACCGGAGTTAGTTCAATCTTTCCAGCTATTTCTCTTAACTTTTCCCTCCTTTCACGGTAAGGTTTATCAATTAGCATTTCTCCGTTTAGATAAAGCAGATCAAACAAAAACAGCTTTACAGGAATCTCTTCTATATATCTTTCTTTTTCTTTTATTCTTTTTAACCTCTTTATGAGCTCTTGAAAAGGAAGTATTTTGTTATCCTTCACTGCTACTATCTCCCCTTCAAGTACAGCTTCCCTCGCCTTTACTTCTCTTTTTATAAGAGAAACTATTTCTGGGAAACTTTCTGTAATTTCTTTTAACCTTCTAGAAAATATTTTTACCTTATCTCCGAACTTGTGGATCTGTGCCCTTATTCCATCAAACTTGAATTCAAACGCAGAATGAAAGCCATGCTCTTCTAGAGCATCTACTATACTTTCGGCTTTTTCTGCCAACATTGGCTTAATAGGATTAAATGGCCTAACTTTTACTTCTCTTACTCCAGTTCTACCTTGCTCTAAAGCTATTTTTGCAACTAATCCTAAATCCCCTAATAGCATATGAGCTCTTTCGATTTCCTCTTTTGGTATACCAAATGCTAATCCTATTGCGCTCTCCAGAATTCCCTCACTTACTCCAAAGCGCATGTCACCAACGATAATTCTTGTAAGTAACTTGACTTCCACAGCAGACATTTGGGAAAGCAGCCCTCTAAGAAGAGCCATCTTTTTCTCTCTGGAACCGCTTCCAGTTATTTCGCTTATTTGCCTTAGAGTATAGTAAACATCCTTTACTCCAAGCTGGATATTGGTAAACAGCAAAGATATTTGCTTCCTATCTTTCCATAAAATTCTGATAGTATCTCCTGGATCCCCTGTTTTTTTATATATTTCTTCAAACTTTCTTACATCTATACCAAATTGTGAAAAACATTGAAGTAAAGTGTTGTAGGAAATGTTGAGCTCCCTCTCCTCCCATTCTTTTCCAATATTTCCAAGTATGAGGGAAATAGCTGCTTCTATTTCATCTCTCTTGAGCTGCTTTATGGAATTCGCCAAGATTTTTATTTTTTCTGTAGTAGCTGAGGTTTTCTCAACTTTTTCGAGAATCTCTGCGAGCTCTTTAAAAAACACATTAGTCTTTAAGAGTATTAGTCTCTATTATTATTTTTACTAACTAATAAGTGGTTACTTTCCTAGCTTTAAATAGGGGTGAAACCTAATCTCATGACCCCCTACTGGCATATCCTAAAAATTGAGGAAGAAGAGGAAAAAGAAGAACCAGAGGAAGAGGAGGAAGTAGAAGAGGAATAAATCATTCTTTCTTTTTCATTAACAAAGCATCAAAAGATATTTACATTAACATTTCAGAAACTTTAAAGGCAGCTCAGGAAAGATAGAAAAAGTGACCAGGATAAGCAGAAGAGGAAGAAGCGACAGTAATTTTTTGCTTGCTTTTTTATTTCTTACTTTTTCTGTTTTGAAAATTGAAATCCAGATGATATCAAAGAATTTGTAAATATAAAGTAGAGAAAGGATAAGAATAAGAACAATAAAGGGAAGTTTCATAATAAGGGTCTTTATAAGAAAGAGCTTAACATAAAAACCGAAGAAGGGAGGGAAGCCAATTAATGATAGCAAAGCAAAATGCAGGGCTGGAATAGCATATAAATATTTGGAATATTCAATCCTTCGATAGTCTCTTCCTCCCGCTTCTACTAAAAAACCAACACATAAAAAGGCCAGAGCTTTAGCTATAGAATGATTAAGTAGATATAACATTGCAGCTGTTTTTTCTCCAAAGAAATATGCGAGCACGATGGTATTCATGCTGAAGATGCTTGAATAGGCTAAGACTCTTTTTGGATTAAAAGAAAGCAGAATGGAAAAAGAGGATATAAAAAGCGAAATAATAGGCAAAATTATATTTAAAGGAAAATTAATTGCCATACTGGACAGGTTAGTGATTTCTAGCACTTTAATCAGAAAAAGAAAAGCTGCCCCAATGACGACACTAGAAAGGACACTACTAATTTCTGTTGGAGCATATGTATGGGCGTCAGGTAGCCAAAAATGAAGTGGGAATGAAGGAATTTTTGCGAAAGATCCTAACAGAAGAAATAGAAGAAACATCAAAGTATTACCAGATAAATAGAAGGTTAAGGAAAGGAGGATTAGAATTGACCCGAAAATCCCTACTACACAATATCTTAGACACGCTAATAAACTTTTTCTGTTTCTCTTATATCCAACTAGCGCATAGGAAGGGAGGGATATCATTTCAAAATATAAAATTGTCTCTATGAGATCTGAAGAAGAAAGAAGAAAGACTATTCCTATGAATATTAAATATAGTAAGAGATAGAATTCGAGATATCTTTCTTTTATATTATAATAGCTGTAAACTAGAGAACAAAAAATTATTATAGAAAAAACAAGAGAAAAGAGGTCCCAACTATCCTCTAAGTTTAAGTTGAGTAGATAAAACAGAATAAGAGATGCACAGATGAATGCTGTGTATTTTTTTAAATACCTCCCAAGCAAGGCAATTCCAAGTAAAGGGATCACATATAGAATATCCATAATATAATCCCACCTAATATCAGGGATAGTACAATAAGCAGAAAGTTCTCTCTAGGTCTTCTTTTATCCATTTTCAATAAAGCCTGTGAGATCATGTAGGAGAATGTTATGATTTTAGAAGAGAGATTAAGAATTTTTGCTTTGGTTTTCAGATAAAAACCTCCTATTGTTCTTTCTATAATCTCTTCTTTTTTCTTTAAGAAATAGAATAGTATTATTCCTGAAGCTATTAGGAAAGCGTCCTCTATTAGACTCTCTACTGTAAGTGGCGGACTTTCCTTTTGAAGTACTAAAAAAGGGAGAATATTAGAGAAAAAAGCTAGAATGCACGGAACAGAAGATGGAATATAAGGAATATTTTCTTTTTTATGACTGTTAGCTAAAAGACTCAAATATTTGAGGGAATAAAGAATGGAAAAAAAAGAACCCAACAGAGAAAAAACATATACTGGAAGGCTTCTCCTTAAAGCTGTCAAACAAAAAATTTTTGGAAAGGCTCCAGGCAAAGGAATAATTCCTCCTAATGATAGGGTTGAGAGGTATAGAAAAAGCCGCTCTGGAAAATTTAACTCAGCAGAGAGCTCAAGGACCAAGCTTGCAAATAAAAACAAAGAAGCTTTGCAAAAGGAGTGGAACAAAAAGAACATTATAGAGGAGTACGGAGAAAAAAAGAGAGATGAAAGCATAAGACCAATATTGCTAATTGTAGAATATGCTAAAAGCCTCTTTACCTTTTTTGAAAACAGGGCCAAGAATGACCCATAGAGAAAGGTAAATGCTCCGGTAAATTCAAGTAAGAAAGAAAAAAAGGAGGCTTTTTCTCCCAGATAAAAAGAGAGTCTCAATGATAGATAAACGCCTGCCTTAACCATCGTAGCAGAATGTAAAAGGGCACTCACCGTAGCTGGAGCCACCATAGCTTCAGGCAACCAGAAGTACAGAGGGATTTGAGCACTTTTTCCTAAAACCCCAATCCAAAGAAATACCTGAGTCAAAATTGGCAGGTGTCTGGTTTTGTACCAGTTGGAAATATCCTCAAATGTTGTTTCAAACAAAAGCAGAGGATTTTTAATAAGAGAAAGTACACCAAAAAATAGAAAAATGTCTGAAAATGAAGTTGTTAATAAAGCTGTAAATGCCGCTCTTTTGGCTTCCTTCTTTGTAGTTATTAAACCTATTAACCCCCAACTACAAACACTTGTTAATTCCCAAGCAATTAGGAATAAAAAAACATTTTTTATGAGCACTAATAGCGTCATCGAAAATACAAACAAATTCATGAAAAAAAGGTAAATTTTTTCTCTTTCTTTGATATAAAACGCAGAATAAATGAAGATAAGAGCCGAAATTATAGATAATGAGCTAATAAAAGCATTTGAGACAAGATCATTGAAGAAGAGATTCGATTTTAAGAAAGGCAGCAGGATAAGAAATATAGATGAAAGTGCTGACAGAGGATATGCATGTTTGGTTTTACAAAAAAGTGAAAAGATTGCTGTAAAAAGCGGAAAAAGAACTATGATCAGGGCTACCATTTTCTAATCCCCTTTCTTTCCAGTAAAAAAAGAACGGCTAAAAGAATGGAAAAGGAGCAACATTCACTTCCTAAAAAAAGTATTGCTAGGGATTCTAAACCTTTATTTAATAGGGGAAAAATGGATATTACAGAAAAAGAAGCTAATTGAACCGATATAGCAAGTTTAATTGGATCTTTTGCGCTAATTATTCCAACAATACTTATCAGGAAAGTTATAAAAAGAAATATTATCATACCCTCTCACCTAATAGAAGTATTGACAAGGTGGCTATGAAAAATAAGGAACTCAAAATCAGTAAAAGCCTTTCTGAGAGGGAATAGCTTGTAGAAATCATTTCCCACTTGAGAAAAGGGAAAAAGAGGATTAAAATTGTAATTGTCAAAATAAGCTCCTTCATATTACTCCCCCATGAGCAAGAACAACAATAATACAATCGTTGCGACAAAGGCACCAAGTTGAAGTATTGCGAAATAGTATATTCCAGAAAGGAGGAGTAAACACGTCAAAACAATGCTAGCTAGAGAGTAGAAAAATAAAGAGAGAAAGGGATCTTTATGTGCTATTGCGAGGTAGGAAAATAAAGTAAACAGGAGCCACGGCATAATTTATTTCAAAAGTGCAACAATAATAATTTGAATAAGGGAGAGGGGTATGATTTTTTCCCAGAACACTTTTAATGCCTGATCTATTCTATATCTCGCAGTAGTGTTTTTAAGCAGTATTATAAAGGAAGAAAGGACGAAAGATTTTATCAATAAAATAAGAAAACCGCCTCCCCCTAAGAAGAGAATAGATCCTAAAATACAGAAGAGGCTATGTTCAAGGTTTTTACATATTCTGACAATTGCTAAGAGTCTTGAATTAAGTTCTACTTTCCACCCTCCGGCAATTTCGGTCTCAGCATGCGGGATGCTAAACGGAGCAAACTCCAGTTTTCCCAGGCAAGAGTATATATAAACAAAAAAAGCAATAGGAAAAAGCAGAATAAAAGGAATTACTTGTTTCTTATGGATTTGGGTAAATGAAAAACTCTCGGTAAAACAAATTACTGTTGCTATGGAGAGAAGAAAAGGAATTTCGAAAGAGATAATTTGTTGGAGAATCCTTCCAGACCCAATGGCTGAGAAAGGGCTTGGAATTAGGTAAGCAACGCATCCCAGAAGGAAAAAAGAGAAGGAAGAAAGAAAAACTATTACAACAATGTCCCCTTTGAACTCTATAAAAAAGAAAGGGGAAGGAATGAACACAAATGACAATAATAAGGAAGAGGCTGCAAGTAATAGAAGAGTTATGATGAGTAGATTGTTAGTTCCTTTGATTTCTATTTCTTCCTTCTGTAAAAGCTTTAGAAAGTCATAAAAAGGTTGAAATATTCCGAATGGCCCATAGGTTGGTCCTATCCTTTTTTGGATTCTGGCAGTAATTTTTCTATCCCACCATTCGTAGAAAAAAGAGAGAAAGAAGGCTAAAAGAGGGTGCATTATTTAATCACCAGCAATGCTGAAAGCACAATAATAGAATAAAAAAGAATAAGCTCAAGACTTTGTGGAGCAATAAAGGAAATTATTAAGATAAATTCTTCAAAGACGAGGAAAAGAAAGAGAAAAAGTACCCATTCTGTCTGATACCTAATTCTCCTTGGCAAGCTCTTGAAACCACAGAGAAATGGTGATTCATCGATTCTTTTTCCTGCAGAAGGAACAAGAAAGATTATTAAAGGGATAAGGAAAGCTGAAAAAATTTGGATTATAAAAATTGGGGCCATTTTAATCCTTTAAGATGAGATTATGGTTGTTTGTTTGTACCACTGCCTTTACTGGGCAGTATCTTACACAAAGTCCACAAAATGTGCATTTTGCATAATCTACACTTGCTTTTCCTTCTTTTATTTTTATAGCGGATGTTGGACATATTTTCTCACATAGCCCGCAGCCAATACACTTTTTCTCATCGATCTTTATATATCCCCTATAACCCAAAGGAAGGGAAAGTGATTCCTGATATTTTTTTGTACATACTTTTCTTGCGGACTTCAAAATACTTAAAATTGTCATAGTCTCTCCTTTTCTACCAATTTATAGTTTTTCTTATACCATCTTCTTGAAAAGAGGATGAATTGGTGCTTATCCCAGATAAATGTTTTATTTTTGCTTCTATCTAGGATAAGAGTTCTATCCATGCATGCCACGCAGGGATCAAAAGAAAAAACAATTGCGGGTACGTCGGCAAGATAACAATCTTTTAGAAGTGTGGCGAGAGAAAAGATGTTAGCAAAGGTTGGAGTTCTTATCCTTACCTTTTCTGGAGTTTCTCCTCCAGAGGATTTTAAATAATAAAACAATTCACCACGGGGTGCTTCATGCCTACTTATGGCCTCTCCCTCAGCAGGAGCCGATAACGGGTGAATTTTTTCGGAAATCGGCCCGGGAGTCATTTCCTCTATGCACCATTTAATTATTTCTATACTATTTTTCATTTCTTTGAGTCTTACAACCAACCTTTCATAACAGTCTCCTTTCGTTCCTAATTGGATATTAAAAGGAGAGTAAGAATAAAAGTAATAAGGGTTTTCATAGCGAATATCACACCTTAACCCAGAAGCTCTTGCGACAGGACCTACACACCCAAATTCTTTTGCGATTTTTTTGTTAAGAATGCCCACTTCACGAAGTCTAACAATGACTGTTTTTTCCTTTATCAGATTTTCATAAACTTTAAGACGCTTTTCTAAGAAGTCCAATAACTTCTTTATTTTTTTAATGTGGTTTCCTTTTAAATCTCTTCTTACTCCTCCTGGGATACTAACCATCCAAATCACCCTCCTTCCTGCTATTTCTTCTATTAATTGAAGGAGCTTCTCTCTATCTTCAAGAATATGCATAAAAGGAGTATCGAATCCTATTTCATGGAAGAGAAATGCTAACCACAGTAGGTGAGAATGGAGCCTTTCTAGTTCCAGAAATATCATTCTCAAGAATTTGGCTCTTTCAGGTATTTCCACACCAAACATTTTTTCAACAGCAAAGCAATAAGTGCTGCAATGGACCGAGGAGCAGATTCCACATACCCTGCTGGCAACTATCATCCCACTTATCCACTTAGAATTTTCTAGTATCCTCTCTACACTTCTATGAGCGTAACCAATACTTATTTTAGCATCGACGACTTTTTCCCCCTCTACCTCAAGAACCAGACCGATTGGTTCTTTGTACGCTGGATGGTAAGGGCCAAAAATTATTTTTGTCATATTATTCTATTTCAAAAAGTCTTTTAGCATTTTCAACTTTTATGCCCGTCTTTTCATGTTCCTCCCATTCATAGATCCATGAGTTGGGGAAAATGTCCCTTACCGACGGAAGTACTTGGTTTTTTTGTAGAAAAAACCTTATGTTTCTTACTTTGTTTCTTCTTGCCAGATGATAAATTACTTCAAAATGTTTTTCCCTTGGAAGAACACTTATGGTTATTAATCTATATCCCTCTTCTTTTAAAGCCCTAAGGGCCCTTTTTAGGTCTTCCTTTTTCATTTTCCCTACCAATACGTCTAGATAAATGAATAAGAGCTGACAATATGTTTTCTGGTCTTGGAGGACATCCAATAACTTTAAAATCGACAGGCAAAATTTTTTCTGCACCTCCTTCCACTTTTTCTGAGGTAGCAAACGGCCCTCCAGAAATGGCGCAATTACCAACTGCTAATACCCACTTTGGAGTGGGCATTTGATGATAGACCGTAAGTAATTTCTCCTTTGCTTTTTTGGTTACTGGCCCCGTTACTAATAAAACATCCGCATGTCTCGGTGAAGGAACAAGAACGATCCCAAACCTTTCAGGGTCATATCTTGGAGAGAAGCAAGCAAGTACTTCTATATCACAGCCATTGCAAGAACCAGAATTAAAATGAAACACCCACAAAGATTTCTTTATGAATGTCGGCATGTATTATAATAATCTCAAAAAAGAATTAAAAAAAGCTTTAAAAGAAATCCTCCAGAGAGAAAGAGGTGTTGCTTTATGTCTCGGTAATCCTCTGAATAAAATAGAAAATATAATATTACAAACAGGTAAAGAGCTCAAAGAGGAAGGTTTTAATATTTTGCTGGCTTATACATCACCAGAGGCTTATCTCATAAAATTACTTAAAGAAAGCCCCAATTCAGTAATAATTGTAGATACCTTTGAAGGAGAAGAGGAAGATATTTTGATTTTCGAAGTAAAAGAGAGGGACATTAAGAAAAAACCAATACTTACTACTCATACGGTCCCTTTGACATTTATTGTTAATTCTTTGTTAAACAAAGGGAAGAAAGTATATTTTGTGTTACTAAAAAAGAGATCATATTAAAGAGACCTCAAAAATTACATTGGTTCTAACTTCGCATGAATTGTTTTAATGATGCGGGGGGTGGGATTCGAACCCACGACGGCTTAAGCCACCGGATCTTAAGTCCGGCCCCTTTGGCCTCTCGGGCACCCCCGCATAAATTGTTATAGGGTTAAAATAGAAAATTAAAAAGCTAAGGAGAAAGCCCCTTATATAGTTCTTCTAATTCTTTTTTTAATCGCTCTAAGGAACTTATATACTCTTCAGCCTTTTTCTTTTCTACCTCTTTTATTCTTTTTACTTCAACTTTTACAGGTTTCTCGATTTTTTTTACTTTTTTTCTCAATATCCTTACCTTTGGCATTAGATTGGAAAAATTTCTGAGTTCCCCCTCTAAATTTTTAACATGCTTCCTTATCTCCTTTAGTCCCGAGATTTTCTTTAGATCATCCTCCGCTATTTCCTCCATTTTTTTGTTTATATCCAAAATTGTCTGTTTAAGCTCTTGAATTTTACCAAAAATTTCGGATGCCTTTGGAACTTTTACATATAGCATAAAGAATATGACTCGGTTGATCCATTTATTTTCTATTGTGATGAAAGCGAGCACCATCTGAGTACTGATGATCAGGGTAGTTGCTGACTACATGGCCGCGGTAGCTCAGTGGTAGAGCGCGGGACTGTGGATCCCGAGGTCGTGGGTTCGAATCCCACCCGCGGCCTTGTTTTTGGCTAGGCAGATTTTAAAATCTTTGTTATTCTTTTTTTCTTCTTTTTCTAATAAAAATGCTCAAATTTCTCCGGAACCTTAGGAGGAGGTAAACAGAAAAGGAGAGTAAGAGGCTAAAAAGGGCTATAAAAAGGAAGGCCATAGGATTTCTTTGAAAAGGAAGTATGAGGTTCATGCCATAAAAACCAGCAATAATTTGTGGTATAGCAAGAGCTATGGTTATATATGTAAGATTCTCAACCTTTTCTCCCATATCGTATGAAATTAGGGAAACATAAGCATCAAAAGCTGATTTTAAATCTTCAATGAGGGATTGGGTATCTTCTAGATAGTATTTAAGCTCATAGACCATGTTTTCTAGAATTGCTTCCTTTTCCTTTAAAAACTCTAACTTACTTAGTCCTTGGATAACTAACATATTCTCTTTGATTATTCTTAGCAAAGTAGCGGCATCATCTCTCATATCCCAAAGATCTATAGCGATTTCTATATCTCTCTTGATCTCGGAGATCTCTTCTTCTAGTTCATCGTAATCTTTATCTAGGTCTTCTACAAACTCTTTTATCCTTTTTAAATTCCAATTTAAAATTTCTATTATAGTGTCTCCTAGAGATTTCCATTTCTTAACCCTAATATCAAGCGGAGTGTTTCCAACTATTATCACTTTCCTTGGAAATATAAAAATACCAAAAGTCTCTTTTTCAACACATTCCCCAATTCTTACAGGTGTTGAAAGAATTATATGAAAGTATTTTCTTCTTTTAATAATTCTTGAGACGCTACCAGATTTTAATGATGCCACAATGTCTAGATTATAGATATCAAGATCCTTTAACATTGCTAGCTCAGCTTTGCTAGGGGAAAAGAAAAAACCTACAGTGACAATGTCCTCATTCTTTTTTTCAAATTTAGGCATATGTAAAAATTAGCAAAGAACTTCAAATACCTATTCTTACTACTGTTCCTTCTATTTGGCAAGAGTAAATAGTACGATTTTCTCCTTCCCGTTTGAAGTTGAAATCTTTACTACTAATCTCAAAATAACTATTCTTTGGAAGAAAATTCAGTATAAAGTTAATATCCGTGTCATTTAACTCCTTTCCTTCAGCCATCTTAGCAATGTCACAAGCTATTATGTAATAATAATCCTCTCTTACCTTTATTTCATAAGAGACCATATCCAAGATTGAAAAGAAAATTATTAATAACACAACAGCATCTGCAAGATAAATTAAACAACGCATATCCTTCCCTCAATGACTAAAATATTTCCCTTTTCGTCTAGCATGAATCTCCTTCTTACCGCCTCACTTGTACAATTTAAAACAACGTCATTTGTAATTCTGGATCCATTTTCGAGGTAAACAGTCAGCCTTATATCGGAGGGGAAGTTCAGGAGTAGTTCGCTTACGTTTACAACCCCTGGGGATATTATGCTTGAATTAACAATTTGAGAAAGCCTTGCTTCTAAATATATCTTCTTATCAATAAAATTTATTGTGGAAATGATTTTATTTCTTCTTTGGGAGATAGAGAAGTAAAGAGTTGTAAAAACCAAGAAAAAGACGGTAAAATACAAAAGAAACTCCATAGTAACAGATTGTCCTTTCATCGCACACTCACATTATATAGGGCGGTCTCATTCAGATACCTGATAGAGTTCTCATAATAGCTCTTTATTTGATTCCTCAACGTTGCTTCTTGCTGTCTCTCTTTAATTAGTGAAATGTAGAAAATGAAAAAGGAGAGGAGAACTAAAGAAGCAATAGCAGCAAATTCTATGGATGTCATACTTCCTTTCTTCTCACGTAAACCGTATCATTTATTTTTTCTATTATGAATAAGTTTCCACCCCAGCTGAAGTTACCTGTAAAATTTACTTTGCATGGTGAGAAGTAGACGTAATCTCTACCTTCCGCACGAAATCCTATAGTATAATTTTCGGATATTGTTTTTTCTATTTCATACACAGGTATATACAAAAAAACTTCTCTTTTTGATCCATTCTCTTCAAGACAAACACCTTCAATAGCCCTACCTAGTTCCCTTATTGCCAAATATGCTCTTATATCTCTCATTCTTTTTTCTCCCTCAAAATAGTATATTCCATAAACCATGATAGCTAGAATAATAGATATTGCAACAAGCATCATGTATTCCAAAGATACTTGTCCTATCATTATAAAATGGCCTCTTCTTCTGGATAAATTTTTAAGCCTTCATCTGTAAAAACCAAAGGGTGGATTTTGTTTGAGTGACTAGTCCCACGCATTTTTACTACTGCAAGATATCTTAAAAAGCTGTTGCCTTTTTTTATTCTCATTAGCTTTATAATACCATCTACTACGTACTCTTCTACACCAAAGGTTGATAGCTTATCTTCCTCCGCTTCAGAAGTTAATAGGGTTGTTACATTTACTTTCCTGAGCATTATAGACAAATCAAAAATACTTCTCCTTAGTCTAAAAACATCTCTTAGTAGCAGACCTATTATAGTAATTGAATCAACAACTAATCTGCTAATTCCAAATCTATCCACAAGATTTTCTATTTGTCCTTTAAGAGTCTCAAATGAAAATGCTTCTAATCTTTGTAAAATGATCTTTCCTTTTCTTACATGTTCAGAGAGATTCCAGGCTTTGTACTTAGAAAAAGTTTCTAAAAGCCTATGTGGAGTTTCTTCGAAACTGATAAAACATCCAATATCACCAACCTTAGCTCCACCAACAAGATACTGCATTCCAAATGTTGTTTTACCTGTCCCAGGCCCTCCAGATACAAGAATTACACTCCCTTTTGGAAAGCCACCACCAATTAGTTCATCCAAGCCTGGTATTCCACTTGGAATTCTTTCCATAAAGCTTATACCTTTGACTTTTCTAAAAAAAGAATGGAAATTAAAAAAGTAGGTGACTTAGCATCTCTTATTAAAGAAGGAGATATTGTTGGGATATTTGGGCCAGCTGGAGCGGGCAAAACCTCCTTTGCCCTTAGAATATGTAATGAAATGGGTAAAAAAAACTATTATACAAAATATTTTTCTACAGAACACCCATCTTTCGAAATAGATTTCATTTTAGCTAAATGGAACCTAAACCCATCGTACTTTGAAATATATGATAAGTTTGAAGAAGTGAAGGTTAAAGGAGAAGGCATATCAGTTGAGGGGGTTATAGGCAAGAAAAAGAAGCAAGTTCTTGTTATAGACTCCATAACTTCTTTATTGCTACCTGAGACATTCTTAAAAGAGAAAATGGACATGAAGAGGGTTCTGGAGATAATAGAAAGTATTAGGAAAGAAGTGCGAGAGGGCGGAATTCTAATAATGACTATAGATACTCAACTACTACCTATAGAAGTTCTTGAGAAGTTAAAAGAAATGTGTACAGTAAAAATAGAAATAGAAGATGCAGGAGAGTACAAATTTGTCAAAGTCAATACTGCAGAAGTGTCATTTAGTGGGTATGTAAATAAAAAAGGTGAATTTGAATGGAAATAGAAAGAGTGAGCACAGGGGTAGATGAATTAGATAAGCTAATAGAGGGAGGAATCCCTGTTGGATCTAACATATTACTCGTGGGCCCTCCTGGAGTTGGGAAGACAATTTTTGTCTTAGCATTTACAAGTAAGGCTATTGCAAATGGAGATTGTTGTATATATGTATGTGTAGACCAATTACCGGAGGAAGTTCAGTATTCTTTGCAGAAGTTTGGTCTAAATGTAAAATCCGCGCAAGATGAAGGGAGATTAATATTTATAGACGTATATTCCTGGAGATTTGGAAAGATACCTAAAGACAAAAGATGGTACGTTTCAAATATTGTTAATCTTAACGAGCTTTTAATAAGAATATCCGAAGCTATGAAAAGCATTAATGAAAAATTTCCAGAAAAAAGAATAAGAATTGTTCTTGATTCTATTTCTACATTAATAATGTACGCAGAGTTTATACCAGTCTTTAAGATGCTTCAGCTACTTGCTGCTAGATCCAAACTAATGAAAGCTGTTGGTTTGTATACTTTAGAGGCCGGGGTTCATGAACCAAAAGTCTCTGCAGGGATTTCTTACATAATGGATGGGGTAATTGAAATGAAGTGGGAGGGGGAAAAGAGATATATTAGGATTTTAAAAATGAGAGCTACTACCCATAGAAGAGATTGGATACCTTTTGAGATAGATGAGGAAGGAATAAAACTAAAAATTTAAAACTTAAAAAAATGAAGAAGAATAAAAAGGAGACATGGAAAGAAAGGAAGTAAGATTAAAGGTACTTGATGCTTACTCCGATGACGTAGGAAGAGGAGTTGCTAGAATAGATGATTCCTATTTGAGAAAATTAGGGTTATTACCCGGGGATATCATAGAAATAGAGGGAAAAAGAATAACAGCGGCTATAGTAGACAGACTTTCCTCCTCAGAAAGAGGATTACCTATAATTAGGATGGATGGTTATCTAAGAAAGAATGCAAGAGTTGGAATTGGGGATTATGTCAAAATTAGAAAGGCTAAAGCTAGCGAAGCTAAGAAAATAGTCCTTGCCCCGGCTGAAAAAGGAAAAAGAATAAAAATTTATGGAACCGATGTTGTAAAAGAATATCTGATAGGAAGACCATTAGTTAAAGGAGATATAATTCTTTTAGCAAGAAGAAGATATAAGAAAGATATTTTTGATGAATTAGGATTCTTTGAAGAGGAAGAATTTTTTGATTATGGTTTTTTTGGTTTCTCCATCTTTTCTAGACTCCCCTTCTATGTTGTAAACACAATACCTAAAGGGATCGTCTATGTTACGAGAGCAACTGAAATAGAAATTTTGCCAGAAGCTGTTGAAATTAGAGAAGAGAGAATACCTAGAGTTACTTATGAAGACATAGGAGATCTCGAGGAAGCAAAACAAAAGATAAGAGAAATAGTTGAGTTGCCTTTGAGATATCCGGAGCTGTTTGAAAGACTTGGAATAGAACCCCCAAAAGGTGTATTGCTTTACGGGCCTGCTGGATGTGGGAAGACACTACTTGCTAAAGCTGTTGCGAATGAATCAGACGCATATTTCATATCTATTTCTGGACCGGAAATAATTTCGAAATGGGTTGGAGAGGCTGAAAAGAGGATAAGAGATATCTTTGCTGAAGCAGAGAAAAATGCCCCGTCTATTATCTTTTTTGATGAAATAGATGCTATAGCTCCAAAAAGAGAAGAGGTTATTGGAGAAGTTGAAAGAAGGGTAGTATCTCAGTTGCTTTCTTGTATGGATGGGCTAAAATCAAGAGGAAAGGTTATAGTTTTAGCCGCAACTAACAGGCCGGAGGCTTTAGATCCTGCGTTGAGAAGACCCGGGAGATTCGATAGAGAAATCTATATAGGACCACCTAATTTTGAGGGAAGGGTGGATATATTAAGAATTCATACCCGAAATATGCCTTTGGATCTTTCTGGGATAGAATTAACAGAGAAAGAACTTAAAGAAGTTGAAGCAATAAAAGACGAAGACGAAAAAAGGAGAAAAATAGAGCAATTAAGGAGAAGAAAGTTCCTAGAAAAAATAGCTGAAGTAACCTATGGGTTCTCTGGGGCGGATCTAGCAGCATTGTGTAAGGAAGCTGCTATGAATGCATTAAGAAGAGTTCTCCCAGAGATAAAAGAAAAAGTAAAGGAAGGGGAACCGATTCCGGAGGAAATCCTTAGCAAATTAGTTGTTACAATGGATGATTTTAAAGAAGCCTTAAAAATTGTAAGACCATCTGCCTTAAGAGAGGTTCTGGTTGAAATACCCAAAGTAAGATGGAGAGATATTGGAGGACTAGAAAAGGTAAAACAGGAGCTAAAGGAGGCTGTAGAGTGGCCTCTGAAATATCCAGCAGCATTTAGGAAGATGGGAATTAAACCTCCAAAAGGAATATTGCTTTACGGCCCTCCAGGAACTGGGAAGACACTACTTGCTAAAGCTGTTGCGAATGAATCAGAAGCGAACTTTATCTCTGTGAAAGGACCGGAAATATTAAGCAAATGGGTTGGAGAATCCGAGAAAAGAATTAGAGAGATTTTCAAGCTTGCAAGAATGGTCTCACCATGTATTATCTTTTTTGATGAGGTGGATGCTATAGCTCCAATTAGAGGTCTTGATGTTAATAGGGTAACTGACAGAATCGTCAATCAGCTTCTAACAGAGATGGATGGCCTGGAGGAGCTTGCAGATGTGGTTGTTATTGCAGCTACAAATAGGCCGGATATTTTGGATCCTGGGCTCCTAAGGCCAGGAAGGTTTGATAGAAAGATCTACGTTCCGCCTCCAGATAAAAAAGCAAGATTAGAGATCTTTAAGGTACATACAAGAGGGATGCCATTGGCAGATGATGTGGACTTGGAAGAGTTGGCAGAGAGGACTGAGTATTATACTGGAGCGGATATAGAGGCAATTTGTAAGGAAGCGGCAATTCTTGCGATGAGAGAAGCCTGGGAAAAAGGATACTTAGATAAACTCCAAGAACTAGAGGAGGAAAAAAGAAAACTGGAGCAGAGGATGCTGATTTCTGGTAAGGATAGAGAAAAGTATGAGAAAGAAATAAACGAAATAAACGAAAAGATTGAAGAACTAACAGAAAAAATGAAAGTTAGGAAGGATCATTTTGAAAAGGCTATAAAGAAGGTCCCTCCATCGCTAAATGATAAGATAATAGAATTTTATGAGAAATTATCAAAGAAACTTCAAGAATCTGGAGCGGAAAGAAGGGAGTATTGGAAGGAAAGGCTTCCTTACTTTAGGTAACTTTAATATTATTAAACCAAAGTTTAAAAGAAATTCTATGGCAGAATTTAAAAGGTTAAGTGAGGTATATGGGATGAAGGTTTACACCGAAGATGGAGAATTTTATGGTGAGATAAAGGATGCTATAATAGTTAATAATAAAATAGTTGGTTGGAAAATTGCTGCAATTCCAGGTTCTGTTCTGAGAAAGAAAATGAAAAACATTGAGGGGGTTATTGTTCAACAAAGATTTGTAAAAAGCATTAAAGATATAATGATAATATCCTCCGCTATGGTACCTATAGGGGAAGAAGAAAAGGAATGAATAAAGAGTATCCGGAGCTTAATTTCAAGACCACGGAAGAAATAAAAGTCCCAGAAAGGTTAATAGACCAAGTTATCGGACAAGACAAGGCAGTAGAGATAATAAAATTAGCAGCAAAACAAAGAAGACATGTTCTCTTAGTTGGAGAACCTGGAACAGGAAAATCGATGTTAGGAAGAGCGTTAGCGGAATTGCTTCCAACAGCTAATCTTACAGATGTTTTGGTTTACCCAAATCCTAAAGATCCCTATCATCCCCTAGTCAGAGTAGTTCCAGCTGGGGAGGGAAAGAAGATAATTGAGGAATCAAGAAGAAAAGTTTCTCTAGAGCTTACGCAGCCAACTAGAGGGAACTTCACTTGGAACCTTCTTTTCCTACTGTTGATCGGGGTCGTCTTCAATATTTTGTTAATGATGGAAAGTAATCCTATAATAAAAGCCGCATACATTGTCTCTGGAACTTTGTGGATGATCCTGTTATTGTTCCTCTTTTCTTTCCTCCTTTTGTCTAGAGGAGCTATTACAGTTCCTTTTATGGGATGGAGAAAAGTTTATGAGAAAATACCTAAATTACTAATAGATAATTCAGAAAGAAAGACTGCTCCGTTCATAGATGCGACTGGATTGCATGAAGGAGCCTTACTTGGGGATTGTCTTCATGATCCGTATCAAAGTGGGGGTCTTGAGACTCCTGCGCATCAAAGAATAGTTCCTGGAGCGATTCACAAAGCAAATGGTGGAGTTCTTTATATCGATGAAATAGCTACACTCAGGCCTGAAATGCAAGTTCAATTACTTACTGCAATGCAAGAAAAGAAATATCCAATAACTGGAAGAGCTGAAAGATCTGCTGGAGCAATGGTACAAACCGATCCGGTCCCATGTGACTTTATTCTTGTTGCTGCTGGAACTCCAGAAACAATAAAATTTATGCACCCTGCATTGCGCTCCAGAATAAGAGGTTATGGCTATGAAGTTTATATGAAATCAGAAATGCCAGATACTCCAGAAAATAGGAAAAAGCTTGCCCAATTTGTTGCTCAGGAAGTAGTTAAGGATGGAACTATTCCTCATTTTACTAGGGAGGCTGTAATAGAAATAATAAAAGAGGCAAGAAAAAGGGCTGGGAGAAGGGGATATTTGACCTTAAGACTCAGGGAACTGGGGGGACTAGTAAGGGCTGCGGGAGATTTGGCTCTAAGAAGAGGGCATAAATATGTCTTACCTGAGGATGTAATTGATGCAAAGAAGTATGCAAGAACTTTAGAAAGACAAATGGCGGATAGAGCTACAGAAGTAAAGCGAGAATATCAAATTATAATAAATCAGGGAGAAATAATTGGGAGGGTAAATGGATTGGCTGTTCTTACAATTGGTCATGAATATGGGGCTGGGATTGTTCTTCCAATTGAGGCAAATATTACTCCTTCAATGGAAAAAGGAAAGGGAAGAGTAATTGCGACTGGAAGGCTTGGACAAATAGCTAAAGAAGCCATTCAAAATGTTTCAGCAATTGTGAAGAAAGTCTATGAAGAAGATCTTTCTAATTACGATATCCATATCCAATTCTTAGGAACTTATGAGGGGGTTGAGGGAGATTCTGCAAGTATCTCAGTTGCAACTGCCGTGCTTTCGGCATTATTCAAGATTCCTGTTAGACAGGACACTGCAATGACTGGAAGCCTGTCAATTAAAGGAGAAGTACTACCTGTAGGAGGAATAAATGAAAAAATAGAAGCTGCTTATGAGGCAGGAATTAGAAGAATTATCATCCCGAAACTAAATCTAAAAGATGTTCTTTTATCTGAAAGGATTAAAGAGAATATAGAAATAATTCCAGTTGGGAACATATTTGAGGTCTTAGAGCAAGCTCTATCTTTAACAGATAAGGATAAGGAAATACTAAAGAAGATGGAAGAAAGATTATAGCTATTAATCCTTTATGATTTTTACGTTATAAGGGTTTTATCCTTATTTAAAGTTGAGAATCTTATATCTCATCTTCCATGCTTATAGCTCTAATAATTTAACTCTTCTAATAATTTAACTCTAATACATTCAGAAAGGTTCATTCCTCATTAAGATCAATTTGACACGATTGTTGCAAAGTTTCAACAAAAAGATTCAAAGTAGCTACTTTTTCTAACCTTCTAGACAAAGAAAGAGGATATCTCAAGTCTTTTAAAATCTCTAGGGATATAAAAAGTAATTTAGGGAGTATAACACCGAATATTATCTACACAAAGAATATAGCTCTTCTGTTTATGATTATATCTTTTCTTAGCTTCAAACCCTTCTTTAATTTTGAAAGTCTTACAAAGGTGGTTGGAAGTCCCTTCATTGTAGGATCAAACTCAATCCAATTATTTTCTATTAAGACATCAACTATAAAATGAGTCATTGTTGTCTTAAAATAGCCTTCTTCGTATCCTTCTGGATAGGGTAAAAATCCACTGATTATTCTGCTCTCTATTCCATGTTTCTTTAACAAGTTGCAAAATTCCAAACATCTTCCATAACAACCTCCTCCAAATTCTTTGAGAACTATCTGAGTAAAGATATTATCCGCTCTTGATTTCTTTCTATTCAAAGACTCTGCAGCTGTGCTCAAAATTTTCAGCAATTCGAACCAGGTATCGCAATATTCTACAACGTCTTGAGTTTTCATAAGAACTTTTGGAAATTTTGGGTTTATCTTTACCTCCAAGAAGTCACTTTTAAAACTACTACTCTGTCTGTAATTATTTATAACATCCTTATCAACGAACTTTTTGTCGATTTTTACTTTGAGAGATAACATCATACTTACAGGGCCCTCCACAGAACGTACCAAAAGGACAGCTCTTTTCTGGAATTTCCTTGTATTCGAAGAAAGTATCGGACAGCCACACCTCTAGAACGTGATCTTCTCCTAGTGGGACATGAACATAGTTATAGAGAGCATCGCAAGGGCTTGCATATCCTTCTATACCTATAAACATAAGATCTCTAGCTGCAGGACAACCAAATACCAAAGCATCACAAGAGGGATAAGATAAGCCAGGAATTCCTCCGGTTACTAATTTTTCTTCAAGCTGATATTTCTTCGCTAGCTCTCTGACATGTTTTCCTACTATTCGAAGTTCATGAGAAGTATACATAGGGAGGCTCCTGCCTCTTCCTTCGGGTACTACTGGTGTAAACCTTATCTTTACTGGTAAAGCGGAAAATGCTTTCATGATGTCCTCTAGAATATGAGGATCATCGTTTATATCTTTAATAAGGACATAATTGAAACTTACGATGATTTTTCTTTCTCTGAATTTACTGTGTTTCATTATGTTTTCCAACGCTCTCAAAAGTAGAAAGAAGCTACCTCTAACCCCCGTAACTCTATCATGAATATGTGCTGAGGGACCATAAATGCTAAGTTGGAACGAGCCAACGTATTTCATAATATCCCTCAGAAAAGAAACATCTGATAGTCTTGATCCGTTTGTGAGAATTGTAACGGAGAGATATTGGGATTTTGCTTCCTTTAAGATGTCAATTATTCCCTCATAAAGAAGAGGTTCTCCTCCTGTGAGTGTCAAGTTAGCACTTCCCAATTCCCCCAGACTTCTAATTATTCTTATGATGTCTCTTCTATCAAACTCCCTGTCATTTGTAGGACATTCTCTACAACAATGGATACATCTGAAGTTGCATTTCCTTGTTATTTCAATTTCTACCGTTTCAGGTACCAATGTGAACCATCCTATTCCTGTGAGTATGTTTCCTATCTCTTCAATAATTTTTTCATGTAGTTCCCTTTTGTGTATTACTCTGGGAGGGTGCTCTAGAGAGGGATCGCACGATAAGACTCCTATAGAGTAAAGAACTTGTAATAACTCTACATCGTAATCACTTCTAAGAACATACTTTGACGTTAATATATTAAGGATATCCTCCAAAGTTTTCCCAGAACACAGCAGAATGCCCTCAAACTTGTCTATGATCACCTTGTATAACAACTCTCCACCTCCAATGTGCAGGGGTACCGTTCTTATTATTTTTGCAGTAGGATATAATACCTCAGGCACATGTTTGCTTTTAGGGTAGATAACAGAAATTTTCCATTCTTTAAACTCATTTGAGCATGGAGAGTATTGTGACTTCTTGAAAAGAGCGATTCTATTAGTCTCCAGGGCAGAAATTATTGCAGCAACCGTAGTTGCTGCAGCATCCGTAGTCGCTTTCACATCCTGGGGTTGGTACACACTTGTCATAGAATATACTACTACTTGTTTTATTCGCTCCTCCCTTATAAATGGTTACTCTCCTTATAACGTAAGGTTTTGAGGTTTTACTTCTGGAGGTTACCGGAGGGAGGTTTAGCTTACCAATAATATCTATTAGAGAAAGGGGATGTATTGGAAAATTCTTTTTGAGTGGCTCTTTGTCAACCTCGGGAAGGTTGTATTCCCTGGTAAGTACTCCTAAAGAGACTCCTTCCGTAGCAAGTGATTTTTCAACGTTTCCTTTCATAATTCTGACTTAGTTACCCTTTATAAAATCCTTTACTACCTCATCTTTCTCATTCAAGGGAAGATCCCTCCTATTTAAGCGTCTCTTACTTGTTGTCAGAGATTTCCTTATTGTTATCTTTTAAATTCTTTGAAGCTTTTATGCTATTGACTCTTCTTAAATAGTGATTCATCGCTATTGTTTTAATCTTAAAAGATACCCTTTAGCATATTTTTGACTAACCAATTGGGGAGCGTATTTTGCCCAAATGAAGATATAATCTGCTAGTTATCTCTTGTTCGTGTTACAGCACTCTGGAATTCTCTTCTTAACTTCTGTATTTTTGGGTCTTTTCTCTAGTCTGAGAAGGAACCATTTACTTCTGTTGTTTTATAACTTTATCAACATTCTTAAAGCTTTATGTCTCAAAATTGGAGATAAGAGAGCAATTTTCAAAAGTTTTTACTACCACGTCCTTCCAAATACCCAATAGTTTTTTCTTTCCTCCAGCTCCATAAAATTGGATTTTATGAATTTACCAATAATATTTCTTCCCAATTCTTCTGCCTTCATTTCCAAGTATCCTTTTTCTTCCCTCTCAACCTCTATGATATACACATCCGCTATCTTTGATTCATCAAAGCTAATTCTTTCTAATATTTCTTCTTTCGCTTTCTCAAACGCTTTCATTTTTATTTCCTCATTCATTTCCCAAAATTTCTCTATAAACTCATCTATTTTCATTTCCCTTCTTCCAATAAATCTTAGTGCTACAGTGATTTTTTCCTCATTAACTTCCCTTTCTCCAATTTCAATCCTGAAAGGCACCCCATACAATTCCCATTCGTAGAACTTTTCTCCAGGAGTCTTTTCCTCCCTATCATCAAGTTTTACTTTAAACCCTTTTTCTTTTAACACTTCCTCAATTTTTCTACAATATTTCAAAACTTTTTCCTTATTTTCTGAAGTATAGATTGGAATTATAACTGCCTGGTATGGGGATATTTCTGCAGGGAAGAATAGTTCTTTATCTTCTCCAAAACAGGATATTAAAGCAGCAATGCATCTATCAAATCCTATTCCAGTGCAAGTTTGCCAGCAATATTTCCACCGCATGTCCTTATCTTGGAATTTTATTTCGAATGCCTTAGCAAACTTTTGTCTTAATCCTATAGCAGATACCAGTTCAAGTAACTTCCCATCCCCCAATATAGTCATTATATCATATTGAAAGCTTGCTCCAGGGAACAAATCCCATTTTGGTACTTCTATTACAATATAAGGTATTCTAAGCACTTCTCCAATAAACCACTCGCATATTTCCCTTGATTCAATAACTTGCCTATTCATTTCCTCTTCAGTCGCGTGGAAGGTATGGACTTCATTAAACCCGAAAACTTCTCTTAGTCTCAAAAGAGGTGCAGTCATCTTTGTTTCACATCTAAAAATACTTACTGTTTGGAAAACTTTAAGAGGCAATTGTTTCCAGCTTCTTATTTTCTGAGCAAATACCCAGTAAATAGGTACTTCACTAGTTGGCCTTAAAATTAATTTTTCCCCAAATCTTCTTCCTCTTAGAGTCTCAGTTACTGTATAGGCCTCTGGAGAAAAGCCAGAAAAGAAATCTGTTTCTTTTTTAAAAAGGGATTCAGGTATTAGAGTTGGAAATAGTATTCTTTTGTGATCCTTTTCTTCAAGCTTTTTTTCATATATTTCTCTCATACGATTGAAAATTTCGGCCCCCCATGGCAAGTATGGGAATATTCCTTGGACTGGATATCCTACATGGCAGATTTCTGCCCTTTGGATTATCCAATTAAACCATTCCCTGAAGTTCTCTTTTTTAGAATACCTTTCCTCTAGGAAATTCACCACCCATGGATATATCTTTTTATTTTCCTTAAAAAGTTATGGCTAGGAAAAGAAAAGCAGCTCAAAAGAAAAAGGAAACAAAGAAAGCCAAGGCTACTAAAAAAGAAACAAAAGCAACAGCAACCAAAACCAAGAAACGTAAGAGAAAGTAAGAGAATAATCTAGAATATATCTAATTAGGAATACCAAACTCTTTTATAATAAGAATAGCTGGAGAAGTGCTAAAGGTTCCAAATTAGGTATCAATTACCAGATTAAAAGAGTTCTGGAGCGAGTTTTCTAGCAAGGTCTTCAAGTTTTTTGATATAATCTTTCCTAAATCCAATAAAAATCCCCCCATATTTCCTTCCAATAAAAGCTCTTGTTCTTTCTGGAGCGGGCAAAAGGTCCTTTAATTCTGGAGCGGCCAATTTTAAATATTTGAATTTTCTTTTGTTAAATTTCCTAAAATTACCGAAATCTATCATGAATCCGTCCTTAATTCCAATTAAGGTTAGGAATTCTCCATTTCCCCTTATTAAACTTTCCGCTCCAGGAAATTCTATATCAAGATGGGTTACTCTAGCAAGCGAGTACCCTTTAACATGTAAGTAAACCTCAGCACTTACTTCCAAATTTTCTGGACCAATTAAGGTGACTTTTGCTTTCAATGGAATTTTTCCCGCTCCAGGCCCAGTCATAATTTCCTAATTTTTGATATAAAAAATCCTTCGGAATTATTGAAATGAGGGTAAATTCTCCAACATTTCTTTACTTCCTCATCAAAGGAATTTTTTTCCCACTCCAGGATCCCTTTTATATGCTTAATTCCCTTGATTTTGATTTTTTCTATTTTTGCATTTTCAAAGGTTTTAAGAAAATCTGAAATTACCGCCTCGTTTTCCTCTGGCTCCAGCGAACAAGTAGAATAAACCAAGGCCCCTCCAGGCTTTAGGCAACTAAATCCTGCGCTCAAGAGTGAAAACTGGAGCCGGGAGAAATTAAGAGAAAGTTTTGGGCTCCATCTATTTGTAATAGACAAATCCCAAATTAAAGTGCCTGTTCCAGTGCATGGGGCATCCACCAGTACTTTATCAAACATTTCTCCTACTTTCTTAAATTTTCTTCCATCATTTCTTGTTATTATTACATTTATACATCCCATTCTTTGAACATTTGAGGCTAAGGCCTTAATTCTTTCTAAATCAATATCATTAGCCAGAATGACACCTCTATTTTCCATATGTTGGGCCATTTGGGTTGTTTTTGACCCTGGAGCGGCACAAAGATCTAATATAACTTCTCCAGGCTTTGGGTCTAGAACTAAGGGAGGTATCATTGAAGACTTATCTTGAGGGTAATAATAACCAAGGGAGTATTCTAAAGTAGAGCCTATAGGTGTTTCTTCTTTCTCAAGTACTTCAAATGCTATTGGATACCAGCTTATTTCCTTAAGTCTCCACCCTTTATCTTCAAGCCTTTTTTTAAGATCTTTTGGATCTATTTTTAAAGTATTTGTTCTGATATATCTTCTTGGGGATTCTTTTTTAATGAAATCAAGGAAATTTTCAAAATCATCTTCTAAAATCTTTTTGTGCCGCTCCAGAAACCGTTGATTTATTTTTTCCATAAACTACTCTTTCATCGCAACAGCCTCTCTACCTCCATGCCAACTTAATCTTGGCCTTATTTGAATAGGATAAATTTTTTCCTGTTTATCATCTAATACCAAGGCTGCTCCTTTCCTTTTTGGCAGATCTGCAAGATATCTTTCTATTGGATAAACCAAATAGGTTTGCATCATTTTGTTTAAAGCATCAATATCATGTCTAGCAGTGACCAAATGGGAGATTAAAATATCAGATTGAGTAATTGCATCTGTATGTATCTTCCCTGGTTGTTGAGTGGCTATTATTAAGGAACAGCCAGGCTGCCTCCCTTCCCTTAACCAAAGGATAAGTGGTTCGGTAGCAGGAGTTATTTTATCATGGGGAAGGAATTCATGCCCTTCATCAATTATCATCCAAACCAGTGGAACTTTTAACTCTTCTGGAATAAATTCCAACATTCCTGGAGAGGCTTCTCCCATATCTATCAATTCCTCAACTTTTCTCATATACATACGCTTTTGGAGAATTTTTCTTGCAATAATTCCTATTACCATTGCCTTAACACTTATTTCAGGATAAAGAGAGATATCTATTATATTAGCTAGCCCTCCTTTTGTAATTTGCTCTATTTTTAGTCCTTTTTCCCCAAAGATACCCCATAATTTTGCCTGTTCAAAAAGCATTACTGCAGCATCTTTTATATGGGTATCCACTCCTTTCACTTCTCTTATTTTCCCTTGTATATCATCTATTGAATAGCTTTCAACATTTTCTTTTAAATCCTTAACAACTTTTGAGATAAGAACAGCAATTTTAGAAAATCTGTCCAAGTCAAAAGTTAATATCCAATCAAATGGAGAAAGATCTTCAGTTCTTATTGCAAATTTCTCGTCTACAGGAACCCCCATCTCTTTTAACTTATCAAACCAACCAAAAGGGGAAAGAATTCTCACATCCTTAAATCCTTTTGGTCTTAAATCCCATTCATAAAGAAGCTCTCTCTGAAGTGTGTTTGGGTACTTGGTGGTCCAATAGATCCCCATTGTATCCATTATAAGGATTGCAATGTTCTTTCTGATTTTCCTTGGCATTGAAAGAACGCCTTCCGTAATTACTCCCATAGTATACGACTTCCCAGTCCCTCTTTTCCCAGTAACTAGGATCACATGAGGTTTTACCACATCTAGATAAACTTTATTAGCCAAAGAATAGTAAATCCCCATTTTTACATAAAGTTTTCCAATAAATACTGTTCCTTCAGTCCCTAACTCTTCTCTCTCTTTTCTTGTTCTACCAAGAATTATGTCTATCACAAATAAAAATGGGAAAGCTAGAAAAAGAACTTAAGGAGATAAGGTATTAAGAATCTGGGAATATTAAACTTCCATGTAGGGCCCGTAGTCTAGCGGTATGACGCCCGCCTTACGAGCGGGAGGTCCCCGGTTCGAATCCGGGCGGGCCCAGGAGGAAATATTTTCCATCTCTTTATGCATAAATTAAATTTACATCCTATTGCGAGCATGTCCTTCAGAATAGCGGTAAACAGGTCTTTATTTTATAATTCTTCGTAGATTTTTTCTCTAAAATCAATGTTATCAATCTTTATTATTTTCTCTTTAAAATCAACCCTAAATAAGATTCTTATTTTCCCTTTTCTTAATCTAAAAACATTTTTCAATCCTTTTAGCTTTTTTATCTCTCCGAAAGCCTACATTAGGAAATCTCTGTAACTCTAGAAGAATTTTTCTTATTGCATCTTTATGAGGCCTTAACTTCTTTGTTTTTCTCAATAATCTCCTGGAAGCTATTACTTTAAAAGGCATTTAAAAACTCCTCAAGTTCCATAAATCCTTCTTCTTCATTTTCTTTGATTATTTTTTCTATCTCTTTCTTTTCTTTTTCGCTTATTTCTTCTTCTTCAAAAAGAGTTAAAATAAAATCTTCTAACTCTTCCCTTATAGCTTTCCTTACTATCTCATAGATTTCCTTTTTGGAAATATGGATAAATTCCATGATTGAATTACAAGAATCTTAAACATACGTCTTTTTCTCCAAGAAAAGTATTAAGAGGGCAATCTTTCTTCGTTATAGTAGGTGTATTGGGTTTTCAACTTAAAGATCATAGTCTACGTCCTTACGAGCGGAAGTCCTCAGTTCGAATCCCACCGGGTCTAAAGTTCTAAGTTTAACTTCCTGTCTCTTAGTCTGAAACTTTTATTAAGACTTGTGAATTTCTAAATAATTCCCCATGAGGATGTTATGAATGGTTACAGTTTCTTAAAATCCTACCTTAACTATGTACTACTATATAATGGTAAACTATTTAAATATTAACTTAGAGGACAACATATGCCAGCTGCTATTGAGATGAGGTTAGAAGATCTACTTTCTCATCTAGAAACAATTCCCCAAGAGGAAGTTTCTTTATCCTTACTTTTCCCTAACGCTTCCCCTGATATGAAGAAAAAGATAGAATATGTAATAAAAAGGTTTAGAATCCCATTAGATAAAATGTATACGGATGGAAAAGATATCATCATTGAAAGATTTCCTCTTGAATATCTCAGATATTTATTAAAGTTGGTGGGCGGGGACGCATTTGGTATACTGGTGAGAATCTCTAATAAGGAGTGCGGTGTTATTCAGTATTTTCCTAATACTAAAAATTGCTGGGTATATGATGAAACAATAAGAGCCATCCAATCAAAAGAGTGTGATAGTTGCAAGATAAGAGAAATTTGCTTGGCTCGCCAGTTGGGATTAAAAATGATAAAACAGCAAAATAGAACACCGTCAAATTATTTAGAAAAGATAGTTGATTTGGAGAATTATTCACAAAGTTTGGAAAAGGCCTCACTCCTAGCAAAAGCGCTAGCGCTGATGCTCAGAAAAAAACCATTTTCAGATATTAGAATATTAGATATAGGTTCATATGATGGCCTTTACTTTCGATCTTTTTCTCCGGAAATAAGATTTGTAACTGTATGCTCAGATATTTCTCCTCCTTCAAAAGAGAAGCTTCCGACCGTAGGAGATTATGTGGTATTGGATGGTAAGGAGCTCCCCTTTAGGGATAAAGCATTTGACATCGTCTGTGTATTTTCTGTTCCAAAAATCTATGAAGGAATTTTGGATGAAGCTATAAGAGTTTCTAGAGAATTAATAGTGATATATTCTCCTCTTCCAAAGAAACTTCTAGTGAATTGCAAGACCTGTGGTTATTCTGGAGAAATAGATTATTTCGAATATCTTCCAACATTTGTATGTCCTAAATGTGGTAGATACCTTGAGGGAAAAGACATCCAAATTAAAGAAACCCTCCTAGAATGGTTAGCTAGAAGAAAAGATGTAAAAATATTACAATATCTTGTCAGTAAGCACATAGCGGATGGTACTCCTGGTTTTCTTAAATTTTGTGGACTTATTATTAAGAAAATTCAAAATGAGTAAGCATTTTACTCCGTATTTTAGGATAAAATTTACTTTAGCCTCCCAAAGCACTATTATTAAGAATACAGTCTTAAAAAGATTTTAATACTTAAATACGTGAATTCACGTAAATACGATATGCCAAATATAACCCTGAGCTTGCCTAGAGATTTGTACGAGGAAATGAAACTAAGGAAGGAAATAAAGTGGAGTGAGGTAATAAGAAAATTATTAAGAGAGTATATATCCGAATTAAAGAGGGAGAAGATTAAGGAAGCAGTGCCCATTGCTGAAATAAGGGAAACTTTTAAGGACATACTGCGGGATATTGAAGAGACTAATTTTGAAAAGGGCTCTGAAGAATTAAGAAGAGAGGAGATGAAGAGAATTGAAATTACTTGATACGATGATTTTGAGAGAAAAGATTAGAAATAAAGAAGAGATAGAGGAATATACAACAATTGTTAATATTATTGAATTTCCGAAGATCATTACTTACAAAAAGTTTAAAGGAAAGGTCATTTTTCCTGATAAGCCAGATTACGAGCTTGCATTAAGACTTCAAGTAAAACTCGCAAAAATTGGAAAAATGAAGCCATTTTCAGATCTTTTAATTGCCGCTATAGCAATAAATAGAGATTTGGAGCTTGTTACAAGAGACAAACATTTTTTGGATATTAGAAAGGTAAGTAACCTGAAGTTGATCCATACGGACTAAATAAAAAGAACTAGTCTTTTTACGAGCAAGATTCCTGGTTCAAACCCAATGGGCTAAAAGAATAAAGAATTCTATTTCTCTTTTTGTACCTAAAAATTCCTAGAGTTGAGATATCTTCAGACCATATAGAGCCTTTCAAAGATATTTTTAGATTATTCTTAATGTTAGTTTTACTTAGCTAAGAGCACATCTAGGTAAGAGACTTATGTTTTTTTGGTAAAGATTCTGAAGAGAACATGCCCCTGATAAAAAAGGTTATTTGAGCGACATACACATTGATGAAAGGTACATGAAACTATTCTTGACAATAAGGGAGCTTAGAACTAAAAATGTCTTTGTGGTTGCTTGGAATACTAAAAATGTTACAAAGAGAATAATAAGAAAGTTGAGGCTGCCTCAGCATAGAACTGACTATTTCTGGAAAAACATTCAAGACTCAAAAGCTATTAGATAAAGAAGTAAATCTCCATATTCTTCAAACTCCTCCATTATTTTCTTAATTCTTTTTTCATCCTTTATCCCTAATATTTTCCTGAATCCTCTTTTCACCGCTAGATCATAAAATGGGCCAATTTTAAATCCTTTAGAAACCTTTGCAATGGTTAACTCTGCAGTCCACTTTCCAATTCCCTTCACTTGAGTTATAAATTCAATAAACTCATCTGGTCTTTCTTCAACCTCTTCTATACTTGGAAGCTCCTCTGCAATTTTTGCAACCTCAATTATAGCTTTGGCCTTGTTTAAAGGAATTTTAACCTTTTCTCTTATTTCTTTGGGGTCTAATTTTGAAATTACTTCCTGCATTGGAAATCCAAAGTAGTATTCGTTATCTATTATCCTTCTTTCCCCGAAGGCCTTAACAAATCTTGCCTTTGCTTTTAATGCTATTTTTAATGCAATGTTTTGCTCAAAAATAGTATCAATTAAAGCCTCATAAGTGCTAAGAATTCTAGTGGGCCTTAGTCCCTCCCATTTTTTAGCAATCCTATAAATATCTCTGTGAAATCTGCATTTTTCAAGAAAGGGTCTATAGTCAAAATCTGTTCTATAAATTTTCTTTATTATCTCAAGGGCCTGATTGGCATTTCTCGAGTAAATCTCAGCCTCCAGCAAAGGATGTTTTCCCTCTCTTGTAATTCTTACTTTGTAAGGGACTGGCTTATTTTTGATGTAAATAATCCTTCTGCATGATCTATTCTCGTATATACAAGGAACGGGCTCATTAGGAAGAGTAAATTTTTCCAAATGAGGGGTAATAAGAAAAGGTGATTTTGGAATGAGTTTTCTAATTTCTTTCATAGATGCTCTTAAAGAAAGTTCTTTTTAGTATCTACCTAATTTTTAAGGTAATGAGAAGTATTTTGAATACTTAAAAGTTGCTACTTTTAAGTATGCTTCTTTCTATGCTCCCTTACAAGTGGGACCTCCATGACTTGGGTATTATTGAATTTTTCTTTTCTATTTATTTCTTCTTTAAAAAGAAGAATATTTCCTTTTGACTATCTTTCTTTATAACTCATTATTACATAGACCTTATACTCAGAATGCCACTTAACGGTTTTTATTAAATTGCTCTTAATAAGTTCTATATTTCTACTCAGACAATTCTGTCCAATTTTAATATTTTCCTGATTCTTCTCTTTATGGTATCGCTCGTGGTTTTAGTTGTTTCATAAACTCTTTCTAACTCATCTAATTCTCTGTAAATCTTACTTAACCTATTGTTAGAGAGAATTCCATCAGGATTGAAGTATTCCATCCTATAAATTTCTAAAACTCCCCTCAAGAAAGACCTAACACCCATGAGGAGGCTTATCATTAGGTAAGCTATTTCCTCTAAATCTTTTTCTAGTTGTGGGTATGGAAAGAAAAGCAGAGTATTTATAATCTCTTCCAAAGATGAACGATTGTTAAGAACAAACCTGCAAAGCCTATACACACTGGAGAGAAGGTCCCTTGACTTAATTCTAGTACCATCCACGAAAATTCCGTGTGAGATGAAAGAAAAAGAACATAAAGCTTGTTCTCTTGCACTAACTGCGCTTTCTAGGTCTAAATAACACCTTGTCAAGAGTTCTTTTGTTTTATTAATTATAGACTCCGCTCTTTTTAAAACGTCCTCCAAGTGTATTTCTGAGTTGCTCATTACTAATAATAAAGATATTATCTATTTAAAATTTGCCTCTGTGTAGTAATAAATAAGAGGTTAAAACAAAGAAGAAATTTCTAAGAGCCTATTATACTTTACAATCCTCTCCCCTCTATTTGGAGCTCCAGCTTTAAGATAGTCCGCTCCAGCTCCAACCGCAAGATCGGTTATAAAACCATCGCATGTATCACCGCTTCGATGGGAAATAATTATTTTGTATCCTTCTTTCCTAGCTAATCTTAGAGTCTCCATTGTTTCCTCGAGGGTCCCTATCTGGTTTGGCTTAATAATTATCCCATTACAAAATCTCTTTAGTCTTTCAAAGAGAACAGGGTTCGTACAAAAAAGATCGTCCCCTACAATTGTCCTATATTTAAACTTTTTCTTTAGCTCCCCAAAAAGTGAATAATCCTCTGGAGCAAAGGGGTCTTCAATATATTTTATTTCTTTGTATTTTCTTAGCAGTTCTTCAATATATTCAAAATATTTTTCCGGCTCCAGAGCCCTTAATTCTAGAAAGTATTTTCCATCACGGTAAAAACTTAAGGCTGCACAGTCAAGACCTAAGAATACCTTCCCTTCATATCCACACTCGCTAACCGTCTTTGAAAGTAATTCAATAGCAACTTCATTATTATGAATTCTTGGAACTATTCCTCCTTCATCTCCATAGTTAATAGATTCTTTCCCAAATTTCCTCCTAACTGTTTCCTTTAAAGCATGGAAGATTGTAACACATGCATCTATCCGTTCTTCTATATTCTCTAGCTTTTCTGGAATTACAAGGAACTCTTGAAAGGTAAGGTAGGACCCTGCATGTATTCCCCCATTTATTAAATTCATTACTGGGATCGGAAGGCTTGGTTTAGTTTTATAAAGCTCTTTTACCCGCCTCCAGAAAGGTACCTGGAGCGCATTACAAGCACATTTAAAACATGCTATAGAAAGAGCTATTGAGGTATTTCCACCTATTTTGCTCTTATTTTTTGTTCCATCTATAAAAAGAATTTTTAAATCTATCTTCTTTTGATTTCTTACATCCAAATTGGTAAAATTGGGTTTTATGTACGCATCAACCCTCCTTAATGCAGTATCAACAGGCAAGTAAACAGCCTCGTAAAGTCCCTTAGATTTGCCCGAGGGGGCTATAAACTCTCCAAATCCTTTTTTTGTTTTTACTGTTATCCTAATAGTCCAATCCCCACGAGAATCTAAAACCTTCTTTCCTTCTATTTCTTTTATCTTATAACCAAAGTCTATCATAATTTTCCTTGAGGTCTATCTTTAATTAGAAGAAGATAAGGAATATGGGTGATGGATTTAATTATCCATGGGTGGATTGTTAGGAAAAGAGTACATGGAGGGATAGTTTTTCTAGATCTTAGGACCTTAGAATATCCTGGGGAGATAATCCAAGCTGTTTTTAAGGAGGATATAATAGGAAAAGAGAAATTAGAGGAGATTAGCAAATTACCTTTAGAAACTTCAATAATTATTAGAGGAGAAAAGGTTAGAAATCCAAGATTGAAAATAGGATTTGAAATTTTAGCAAAAGATTACAAGATAACCCAGAAGCCTTTGGAAGAATTTCCATTGGGTCCAAAAGAACATGGTGTGGAAGCAATAATGAAATACAAACACTTATCTATAAGATTGCCAAGATATGTAAAAGTCTGGCTAATAAAAGAAAAAGTATTGAAGTATTTTAGAGAATGGTTCGAGAAAAACGGATGGCACGAAGTAACGCCACCAATCCTTGTCTCTTCAGCATGCGAGGAAACAACAACATTGTTTGAAGTAGGATGGTTTGGAAACAAAGCCTATTTATCCCAATCAGCACAGTTATACCTAGAGGCTATGATCTTCTCTTTGGGAAAAGTTTGGTCATTAACCCCCAGTTTCAGAGCTGAGAAATCAAGAACAAGAAGACATCTATGTGAGTATTGGCATTTAGAATGGGAAGCTGCCTGGATGGGATTTGAGAAACTAATGAAAATGATAGATGAATTTGTTAGTTATTGCATAAGGAGATTACTTGAAGATAGGGAAGCAAGGAAAATAATAGAAGAATTTAGAGGGAAGGACATAAAAATCCTAGAACTAGCCACCGAAACCCCCTATGAAAGAGTTAGTTATGATGAAGCAATTGAGATACTTCAGAAGAAAGGCCTAGATGTGAAATGGGGAGATGATTTAGGAGCAGATGAAGAGAGAGAATTAACTCTAGAATTTGAAAAACCAATTCATTTGCACCATTTTCCAAGGATAATAAAGGCTTTTTACATGAAAGTTGACAGAAATAGACCAGAAACCGTATTAGGAACCGATTTACTATTACCTGAAGGATATGGGGAAGTTATTGGGGCTGGAGAGCGAGAGGATGATTATGAAATCCTACTCCAGAAAATAAAAGAATTTGGACTTAACCCCAAGGATTACCAATGGTATTTAGATTTAAGAAAGTACGGGTCTGTGCCCCATTCTGGAGGCGGTTTGGGAGTTGAGAGATTTGTAATGTGGATACTAAAGCTACCTCATATAAGAGAGACCCAACCCTTTCCAAGGCTTGCTAGAGATAAGAGGTTTATTTAACTTACATTACTATGGTTAACGAAAGTATACGAAAGTTTATGAAAAAGTTAACGCAATTGTTAACGCATAAAAGAACGCCTGTATGAGAAAAGAAACATATAACTTGCCTTTTTATGCTTAGTATGAAAGAAAATAGAAAGGTTTTAAGAGTTTATAATACTCTTACAAAAAGAAAGGAAGAGTTTATCCCACTAGAGGAAGGAATAGTTAAGATTTATGTCTGCGGGCCAACCGTTTATGATTCTGCTCATATAGGGCATGCTAGAACATATTTAGCATTTGATGTGATAATTAGATTTTTTGAATATCTCGGCTACAGAGTAAAATACGTTAGAAATATTACTGACGTAGGCCATCTCAGGGGAGAAGCTTTAGAAGGAGAGGATAAGATGATTCTTGGTGCAAAAAGGGAAAGGAAAACTGTCTGGGAGGTTGCTGACAAATATATGATGCAATTTTTTAAGGACATGGATTTATTAGGAATTAGAAGACCTGATTATCAACCAAAAGCTTCTCAAATGATCCCAGAAATGATAAAACTCATTGATGGCTTATTAAAAAAAGGATATGCGTATATTACTGAAACAGGAATTTATTTTGATGTTTCTAAATTTGAGGATTATGGAAAGCTTTCTGGAATAAAAAGGGAAGAACTAATAAAACATAGGGTTGAACCTGACCCTACAAAAAGAAATCCTGCAGATTTTGCTCTATGGAAAAAAGCTCCAGAAAATTATCCTTTTAGATGGGAAACTCCTTGGATGGTAGGATTTCCTGGCTGGCATATTGAATGTACGGTTATGGCAATGAAGTTCCTTGGAGAACAAATTGATATTCATGGAGGAGCAAAAGATTTGATTTTTCCTCATCATGAGAATGAAATTGCTCAAGCTGAGGCCTATACAGGCAAAAAGCCATTTGTGAAGTATTGGCTTCATACTGGCTGGTTAACGGTTGAAGGTCAAAAGATGAGCAAATCTTTGGGAAACTATATTACAATTAGGGAAATGCTTAGGAAGTGGAAAAACCCAGAAATATTCAGAATTTTTGTTATTTCTTCACATTATAGAAGTGATATTGATTACTCTGATGAAAAAATGGAAGAAGCAAAAGAGAAACTGGAGCGCATATATAGAACTTTGGAATTATTAGAAGAAATTGAGCGAACTGGAGTGGAAGAATTTAATGAAGAATTTTACAATAGAATTTTGGAACTAAAAGGTGAGCTCATTAATGCCATGCTAGATGATTTTAACACTCCAAAGGCTTTGGGGGTTTATCTCGAAATGTGCAAGGAAATAAATAAGTATTTTAGTGAAAAGAAAGAAAAAGGGACAGCAAAAAAAGTAAGAGAAATATTTTTTGAGTTGGGGAATAAAATATTTGGAATATTTCAGTTTAAGAAGGAAATTAAGGAAGAATTAATGGAGAAAGTTTTAAATTTGCTCTTAAAAGTAAGAGAGGAGTTGAGAAAGAGAAAGATGTACGAACTAAGCGATGAAATAAGAAGCAAACTAAGGGAACTAGGAATCGAAGTTTGGGATACTCCGGAGGGGCCTAAATGGAGGATAAGATCTTAAAAGAGCTGGAGCGGGCATATTTAAATAAAAATTTTGAAAAATGGTTTTCAATAATTGCAAAGGATCCAAAAGATGAATACTTGGAATTTTTGTGCAAACTTTGCTGTGAAAAAAGAAGAAAGTGGGTAAGGGAAAATAAAGAAAAGATAAGAATAACTGGGGATTTAAAAGAAGATATTTTGAACATATATAAAGAATACTTTGGGCTAGAGATTCCAAAAGATGGTATTATTTCTTATTATGACGGAAAGAAGCTAGTAATTGATTGGTTTTGTAGCTGTCCAGTGCTTGGTTGGAGGATTATTTTTAATTTGGATGAGAGAATATGCAGGAAAATTTATCATAAGCCTGTACAAGTCCTTTTAGATGAAATATTGCCATATAAAGTCATATTTGACAGAGATTATGAGAAAATAAGACCAAAATGGTGGACATGTAGGGAGATATTTAGAAAAGTCTAACAAAAGCTGTTACAGAACTCCTTTTAACATTATTATGTATTTTCCTCTTTCTTCAAGATATATGCGAACTATTTACTTGCTTGGAGGAGACAATGTGAAAGAAAGAAGCTCTTTCTGGATAATGAGAAGAGCAATAGAACATGCCGCTCCAGAACCAAAGGCTGTAATTTTGCTTTGGACATCCGAACAGAAAGAAAAGATACAAAAATATACCAAAATTCTGTCAGACTATTTCAAAGAATTAGGTACAGCATCTGTTAGGGTTTTTCCTCCTAATTCGGAACCAAATGGAATAAGAGCAGCTTTAGAAGAGGCAAATGTTCTTTATTTGCCTGGAGGCCGTCCAGAATTATTATTGGAACACATTAGAGAGAAAGAATTAGAAAAGGATATAATAAGCTTCCAAGGTGTTATAATCGGAAACTCAGCTGGAGCGCTCGTAATTGGAAAATATTGTATAATAACTCCTGATGAGGACTATCCAGAATTGAAAATCTTGCCTGGTCTTAATTTGGTCCCTTTCTCAGTAGAAGTCCATTATGAGCCCGCTCCAGAAAAGGATGAAATGCTTTCTGAGATTTCAAATAAAACAGGCCTAGTTTTTGCCCTTCCAGAAAATACAGCAATAATTTATAGTAATGGATGGATAGAGGTAATAGGAAAAGTTTCTGTTTTTATAGAAGGGAAAAAGCTATAACTCATTTTCTGGAGCGCTCCAGAAAATTTCAACATTTGCTTGCTAATTCTGGAGCGGGCTAGTTTAATATAAATATCTTCTTATCTTCTTAAAAGAAAAAGAATTGTGATGAAAACCCAGCTCCCTGAGGAATGATGATTCCATTACCAACTGAGTAAAATTTTCCCAAGAATTTAATACCTAAGGAAGAAATGGATATATGTCATGGATCATTTTCCCTTTTTTGGCAATGATATTTTATTCTTTAGGAAATGTCCTAATAAAGGCAACAGGAGAAGCTTATTATGAAATATTCTTTGTTCAATCATTTTTCTATATGATATTAGCTTCTTCCCTAATTTTTCTATATGAATTTAATATAAAGAGCAAAAATATGCCATTTCTTATTGGAATTGGTATTTTCTTCTCTCTAGCAGCACTGTTTACAACTCTTGGGATTAAAAAATCACCAAATCCAGGAATCGCAATAGCTATTGTTAATCTCAATACCTTGCTAACATTTCTTTTGGCATCTCTTATTCTAAAGGCACCTTATAACATTTATCATCTAATTGGTGTATTAATGGCTACAGTAGCGGCAGTTCTTCTTGTGTTATAATTCTATCTTAACAAATCAGAAATCTTTTCTTCTAATTCGTTTATTTTGACCCTTATTTGTTCCTTAGTATCCCTAAACCTTATGGTTACTGTATTATCCTCTAGAGTCTGATAATCTATGGTAATACAAAATGGTGTCCCTATGGAGTCTTGTCTTTTATACCTTCTACCTATGCTTCCGCTTGCATCAAAAAAACATTTAAACCTATCTTTTATCAATAAGTAGACTTCCTTAGCTTTTCTTACCATTTCCTCCCTGCTTTCAAGCAAGGGGAAAACAGCGACTGTTATTGGAGCAAGATCTGGAGGGAGCCTTAAAATCCTTTCTTTTTCGTCAAAGAAGATATCTAATATTGCTAGAAAAAGCCTATCAATACCAAAACTTATTTCTAACTCTACTGGAATAAATTCCTTATTTCTTTTCTTTACTATGTATTTTGACTCTCCAGAATGGACTAGATGGTTTAAAAGATCATATCCTACTTCTTCCCCTAAATGCCGCTCCAGAAATTCTTTTACTTCCCTACTTTTTGCTTTCTTTATATAATCTTCTGTAATTTGAACAGCTCTATAATGAATGCCCGCTACCTCTTCCCAACTCTTAAAGCTATTGAAATATATTTCAAAATCAAAATGATATTTATTATAGAAAGCTTTTTCTTCTGGAGCGAGCTCGTAGAGCCTAATTCTCTCTTTTGGGATACTTAGCTCATTAATGAGAAACAAATAGGTTTTGTACATAAAATAAACATAGAATATTGGAAGCTTCAGCTCCTTTCTTATCTCTTCTAACGTAAGAGAAAAATATTCTTTTCCTCTTTCTCTATATTTTACTGGTAAGATATTTATCTTTTCATTTTTTATCTTTTCCCAGTCGAATTGCTTAGTAAAGCTCTCATCACCCCATTCCTCTCTTTCAAAAAATATCTGAAGCTCTGCCTGGGTAAATTCCCTTAGTCTAATTAACATTTTTCTAGGTGATATTTCATTTCTAAATGCCTTCCCAATAGCTGCCAATCCTATGGGTAATTTTTCTCTGTGAACAACAAACATTCTAGGAAAACAAAGATAGGGACCTTGAGCTGTTTCTGGTCTTAGAAAATGAATGTCTTCTTTGACTTTTTGATATTCTTCAGATATCTTTTGAATCACTTCTGTGTTTATTCTTCTTGGATCTTCAATGCTTTTAAGCAAGTCTCTAATTATAGAGGCCAATTTTGGCCCCATGAAAACAGAAAACATTAGATTGAATTTTCTTGGGCTCTCCAGTTTTGAGGAGCATTTTGGACACAGCACTTTCCCTTCTTGGAAAATTCTTTCCATTTCAAGTGTTGATAATGAGTCAGCCTTAATCCCTAAAAATTCCTCAATCAGTTTGTCCGCTCTGTAAACTTCGCCACATTTTTTGCATTTAGTTATTGGATCAGTAAATAATCTTAAATGTCCCGAAGCTTCGAAAACATTTTTTGGCATTATTTCTGAGGGAGATATCTCCCAACAATTTTCAATTAAATTTAAAAAATATTTTCTCCATTTCTCTTCTATCCTTTTTTTCAATAAGAAACCATAACTGCCATAGTCGTAAAAACCTCTACTGCCTCCATAGATCTCTGCACTAGGAAGTATAAAGCCGTAGTTTAGCAAATGTTTTTGTAATTCCATACTAATCCATCTCCTTACAAACTTCTTTTAATATAGGAAGATTCAGGAAGACTGGCATTCCCTTTTCAAAATATATTATTTTCCTTTTCTTTAATTGCCACAGATTATACCAAACAGTGCTTCTTGATACCCCATATTTCTTCATTATCTTATTAACTAATTGATTTGCATTTTCCCCGTCTATTTCTTTTAGAATTATCCTCTGAACTGGAGGTAAGCTTTCTACAACTAATCTAGCTAGAAAAATGAACCCTTCTCCGGAGAATACCCCAACCCTTTCCCCAATACTCACCTGCCATGGATGTAATTTAGTTAGAACTCTTTTTATATCTCTTGTCCAACTTGTCTTGGACTATTTCTTAACTAGGATCATAATATGGTCCTTATGATATGGTTCTAATCTCTTTGAGTTTATTATGTTATAGAATTCACCTATTTCTTTTTTGGCTCTTTCAAATATTTCTTTTGGGGGAGAAGTAACATCAATACTCCTTGCTTTTATTGCTATCATTGCATATTTTCCTTTTTTCAAATACATATCACAGTTTTTTATAAAAATATCAATTTGATTTGGGGCAGCCACATCCTCATAAATGAAATCAACCTTCGGTACAATGTTTGAATAAGTTTCTGGTAAAGAAGCATCTGCTAGTATTGGATACATGTTTTTCTTTCTTTCACAAACAAAAATGAGATCTCTAAGGACTCTTGGGGCAATATCAACACCCCAAACCTTCCCCGATTTCCCTACAATATCAGAAACATGGCTCATTGTGGTTCCAGAGGCAGCTCCTAAGTAAAGAACTTTATATCCTTCTTTCAAAGGGATTGGTTCAAACTTTTTGTAAATTGCAGCAGCTAATTTAGATCTTTGAGGAATCCACTGGCGATATTCCTTTCCTTTATATCTAAAAAGTTTTTCCCCATATACAGAAAACCCAGGACTAAGGTTCTTTGTTACTAAATACTTTTTTCCTCGTATTAGCCAAAAAACATTATCAATTTTTGTTTTGATGAGCTTCATAATTTTTCTTTAGCTCTTTCCTTATTAACTCAGCCAATATTGTACTACCGTCTATCTCTTCAATGCTTCCGTCTTCTAGGTGAAGAATTATTTTATCTCCAAAGTCATCAAATCCGATAACTCTTTTTTCGTTAATTATCAATTCAGATTTCCCTCCAATTTTCTCTGCCATTTTCATGAGTTCCTCCATTTTCTTGTCAAATTCTTCCGGACTTATTTTTTCTGTTTTTATTTTTATAATTCTTTTTGGTCCCTTTCTGATAATTATTCTCTTCCTTATCTTCGGCAT
The DNA here is from genome assembly GCA_964471255.1 of Candidatus Woesearchaeota archaeon. Lineage (GTDB taxonomy): Archaea > Nanobdellota > Nanobdellia > CAYMVK01 > CAYYFB01 > CAYYFB01. The sequence continues at coordinate 187,576 of CAYYFB010000001.1, read as the reverse complement.
CATTGACCAATATTTTTCGTAAAAGAGTATCCTAAAGACAAGCGCAGCGGTTGAGATTACTGAAAGTAAGATAAGTATGACGATATACCAAGTCATTAAAGGAGGCATCATTTTCCTCCTCTTATTTCTTCTACTCTTTCCTCAATTTCTTTTAGAAGTTTCTCTGCAACTTTTTCTTTCCCTTTTGAGTAATAATCAACCCTAGCTGCAATTGCAATCTTTGAAGCCAAGGTCCTGGCAATTTTCCCTCTTAGTTTTCTTGGCATTTTACTAACTAGAGGATGTTGGAATAGGATTCCATGCTTTGGTGGCTTAGTTCCTTTAGTTAAATGCCTAAAGAGGGCCTTTTCAGCCCCTAATACTTGAATAGTTGAGGCCGGCATTTTCGCAAGGTTTTCTATTCCTCCTGCCAGAGAAAGAAGTTTTGCGCCTATAATAGGTCCAGCAACTTTTGCTAGATTGTAATAGTGTGCCTCCATAACTTTTCTAATATATTTAGCAATACTTTCCTTTAAATTCATCAATTCTTTTCCTAAGACTGCAATTTCATGTAATATATCGAGATCTCTTTCTGAGAAATCATATCCCATACTTTCAGCTTTGATTTCAAATTTCTTTGCTACTTCCTCTCTTTTTACACCTTGTGAGAGTATCTTGAAGAATTTTTCCATCTTATCGCATTTTTTAACGAACTCTGGGAAATAAAATCCGTACCATTCACTTAATCTCTCATAGATTCTATTTATTATCTCGTTTAAGTCATCCAGGAAATTAGCAGCTTGGATTGCTAACTTATCTGGAGTAAATTTTTCTTTTACACTAAGTTTAGCTAACCAGAGACTAAATTCCCTATTAAATTTGTCAAATTCCCTTTCATCTTTAAATAGCCCCTCTTTGATTAAGAGAGAAATATCTAAAGGTTTTTTTGAAATAACAGCTTTATGTTTTTCCTTCAACATTTCAATAATTTTATCAACCTCCCCAGCAACATACTTTTCAGCACATTCTTTTGGATCTTTTCCAATTTCAACTTTTTCTATAATTTTTCCATCTTCAATAACTAGAATGTATTTAGGGCTTCTTACAATTTCTTTTTCTTTTTTCATAAAGAAAGGGAAAAATAAGGTTAAATAAGTGTTAAGTATGGAAGTGAAAATAGAAAAAGAAACTGATAAAGAAGTAGAAATTGTCTTTAAAGATAAAGATAAAGAGACAATACCAACGCTCCTTTGCTGGGAGCTTAATAAAGATGATAGAATAGAATTTGCAGGATATAAGATATTACATCCCTTAAGAGATGAAGTTAAAATTGTGATAAAGGCAAAGGAAGGGAATGTAAAAAAGATAATAGATGAAACAATAGGAAAGATTACGAAATTGGTAGATGATTTTCTTGAGGCATGGTCAAAGAGGGAATAAGAATCTTAGGATTGGATGATTGCTATATCAACAAAGAAGTATGGGTAGTTGGTATTCTTTATAGACTAAATGCCGGAGTGGAAGGTGTAATAAGGTTTAACATAGAGAAGGACGGCTTTGACTCAACAGAGGCTATCATAAATCATGTAAAAAGAAGTAGGTTTGGGAAGACAATAAATGTTATAATGACAAATGGAATCTCATTTGGGGGATTTAATATTTTTGATCCTAAAAAAATTTTTAATGAAACGGGAATTCCTATAATAGTAATTTCTACAAAAAGGCCTCGCTTTGATAAAATAAGAAAGGCTTTAAAAAAATTATCTAACTGGAAAAAGAGATGGGGGCTTGTTAAAAAATTTGGAGAGGTTAAAGAGATTAAAATAAAAAATTCGCTTATTTATTTTCAGCATATTGGTATTAAGGAAACTGATGCAAGAGCCATAATAAGGAAAAGTTGTGTTAGATCTAAAGTACCAGAGCCAATACGTTTGGCACATTTAATTGCAAGTGGTGTAAGTCTAGGTGAAAGTACAAGAAAAATTTAGAATTTTTTGGAAGTATTTAAAAAAAGCTATCTATATAGTCTTCTTTGAGGAAAGCATTGAAGGCTGGATAGCATTTATTTTCTTTCTGGTTATAGTATACAAATTTCTCATTCCAGCGCTGGCTAGGATTTTTTTACATACAGATTTTCCTTTATTTGTCGTTGTTACGGGCTCTATGCAACATACTGGGAAGGCTATTGAATATACATACTATGAGTTCTTTAGCAAACTTGGATTGGACCCCAAAAAACTTCCCTTTTCCAATGGAATAAACAAAGGGGATATCGTTGTTATTCAAGGGGTAAATCCAAAAGAAATAAAAGTAGGAGATGTTATTGTCCTAGTTCCCTACGGAAGAAAAGCACCTTTGCTCCATAGAGTAATCAAAGTATATTGTAACAAGAAATGTTTTTTCACCACGAAGGGGGATGCTAATCCATTTCCTCTTAACTTTAAAGGAAGTTGGATCAATATTTCAGAAGTGAACGTAACAGAAGACAGAATAAAAGGAAAAGCTGTGTTCAGAATTCCTTATTTAGGATATCCTGAGGCTATACTAGTTGAACTTTTTTATAAAGTGGTATTTGGGACTAAGCCTTACCCCTGGTAAAATAAATTTTTGTTTTGTAATAAGGAGATTATGTTTGGATTCCTTAGGAGAAAACCAATTGTAGAGAGGTATGAAGAAGAATTTAAACCGGAAAATATGAAAAAGAGAAGGGTATATTATGATGTTGCTTTGAGAGTAAAGGATCCAGAAGAGACAAGAGTTTATGCTGCTAGGCTATTGGAGAATGAGGGATATGGGATTTCTATTAATAAACTGTCTAAATTTGAAGAATTGGAAGAGGATATCTTTACTGGAGGTAGATTAAAACCAATAAAGGGTGTTATGAGAGGGGACAAGTATGTAGATTTTGGTATGAAATACCCTCTTCTCTTTGGATTGCTGCTAGCAATTTCCTTAGCATCATTAATTTATTCCTACTTTCATAACTGGGAAAGGTCAAGTTTAATTTTTTGCCTATTTTTTGCCATTTTTGCTATATTGGTCTCTCTTATTAAAGAAATAGTCAGATTAACAGTTTGGATAAAAATTGCTGGGATATATGATCCTAGCCAAGAAAAATCGGACATAAAAGTGACCATGGCAGGAGATGTAAGCAAACCAATTAAAAGGGCTGAGGAAAAAATAAAAGAGGACCTAGAAAATATATTTAGGATATTTTCGTCAAAATACCTCAAAGAAATACCCGAAGAAGAAAGGTACTATATAATAAAAGAGGGTAAAAAACCTTGGGAAGAGGAAGAAAGCAAGAAAGACGAGATAGTTAAGATGATCTCTTTAATAAGAAAAGACCTAGCAGAGTTAGATAGTAGATTTGCTAGGGGAGAAATAAGCGAAGATGCCTATAAAGAAGCCAGAAAGAGGTTAGAGGAAAGACTTGAAAAGTATGAGACAGTGCTCGAGCTATTTATTTAGATCTCAACTCATCTTAGAAGAAATATTTCATGTTTTAATTTTTTTACTTTTGATTTTCTTTGTTTTGAAAATTAATAAAATTGTGTTAACTAAGGTTTACAAATTTAGGTCAATAAGGGACTTAGAGGTTTTTTTGATAAGATTTAATAGTATTAAGGATGTATTAAAGGAATTTAACGCTGAAATTTCTATATCTGGAGTCAAAATATACACCCAAGGACAAAGGATCTGTTTGAAGTATAAAGGACAAAGCTCTTGTATATTCTTCCCCGAGAGGGTTCAGGGTAGATTAAAAAATTTCTTAAAAATTGAAAACGGAACGTTTATTCTGAAATAAGCCATTTAAAAAAATCTATTATTCTTTTCATTACAAGAGGAATTAAACTTGGTCTGAAAAATATAAGCCAGATAAGGAATAGCGTCCCTAGGAAGATCAGGGCATTTTTGAGGCCAAAAAACTGGAAAATGAGCAGAAACCCCAAAATTAGAATGAAAATAGGAAGAACATAATTAATAAAAATCTGTCTAATGCTTGAGGTTATCCCAGCAAATATTCCACTGAGAAAAGATAGAACTACCATCTTTTCACAAAAAGACAGTGTCTTAACTTTTCATTCTTTTCTTCCTCTAGGATTCTTTCTTTTATCATTTGTTTGATATCACCTATTTGTGGAATTCTTTTCTTAATCTCCTCAAAACTTTCAAATTTCTTCTCTTCTCTCTCTTTAAGAATTCTCCAAAGCAATCTTTTTCCGATACCTGGAATTAACTCTAATTGATGAATTCTAGGATTGATCGGTACCGCTGTGTTAAAAAACTCAACAAACTTGCTCTCATTCTCACTAATATATTTATCAAGGAAAGATTCTAATTCCTTCTTAGAGGAAGAAGTTAAGTCTTCATACCTTATATAGCCATAAATTCTATCTATTTTCTCATCTTCTAGACTGATAGTGTTTCCTATTTCTAAAGAAACCCCTTCTTTAAGTTTTACTTCAACCAGCCTTAAGCTTTCTAACCCTATAGCCTGAATTAAAGGGCCTCTTCTACGATTTCTTCCATAAGGCAAGTAATCAAGAACATAAATAACTTCCGGTTTTACAATCACCCTCCTTCTTTTATACATACTTCTTTACAATATCCAGAAGTATCTCAAGTTCTTCCTTTTTTAGAGCCACCTTACTTCTCACAAAAACAAGCTTTAACTCATCAAGATCTTTAGGAACAACCTCTACAATTTTAACAATATCTTTCATACTCAATTTTTTTCCAAGTTTCTCATCTACTACTTGTTTTAATTCTTCCAAAAGCTCTTTTGCCTTTTCGGTGTCCAATTTCGAAAATTTTTTAGCATGCTCCAGAGCTTTCGATTGAAGAAGTAATGTGTTTCCCTGTTTTATTCTCTCTTCTAAATATTTCTTTGCTATTTGGATAGGTATATACTCTTCTTTTAGAACCTTAATTTCAAATCACCCTGAGATGTGCTGGATGTATAAACAGAATTTTATCTTTACCCCCATCCCTTATTTTTACTATATAACTTCTCCCTCTTCTTCCTATTACAGTCCCTATTTTTCCTATAAACCTTCTAAATGGCATTCCTTTATGAAAGGATGGCTCAGGAGATATTACAACTTTTGTTCCTTCTTCATATTCAGCTAAAAATCTGCTGATACTGAATTTTCCCCTTTCTCTTCTCTTCTTTCTTAATTTTTTTCTAGTTCCCTTTCTGAAACCCTTCGAACCTTTCATAAGAAATATAATAAGGTCCTCTTAAGTAAAAAGGAAATGGTGAAAAGAACTGGACCAACCAACATTTACCTCAGAAAATTAATTCGAGAGCTAAAAAAACTCAAAAAACCATTCTATAGAAAGTTAGCGGAAGAATTAGGAAAGCCTAGGAGGAAAAGAATTTGTGTTAACATTTCTAAAATAAATAAATTAACCAGACCCGGAGAAAGGGTTGTAATTCCAGGTAAAGTTTTGGGATATGGTTTCTTAGATCACCCAGTAAAAGTTTTTGCATGGAGGTTTTCCAAGAAAGCTATTGAAAAAATAAAAGAGGCGGGAGGAGAAACATTGGAATTAAATGAGCTCATTAAGGAAAAAACATATCCAAAGATAATAAAGTGATATTTATGATAATTATAGATGCTAACAATCTCATTCTTGGAAGATTGGCAAGTTATGTTGCCAAACTTGTCTTGGAAGGGGAGGAAGTTAGGATAGTAAATTGTGAAAAAGCCGTTATTACGGGAAATAGAAACTCAATTAGGGATAATTTCGTAAGGAAAATAAATAGAGGTCTTCCACACTGGGGCCCTTTTTACCCTAGAAGACCCGACCTAATTATGAAAAGAGCAATAAGAGGAATGCTTCCTAGAAAAAAAGAGAAAGGAAGGAAAGCATTAAAAAGGGTTCTGTGCTATATTGGGTTTCCTGATGAAATAAAGAAAAAAGTAGACTCTGGAGAAGCTAGATTACTAACCTGGAAAGATTTAAAGAAACTCTCTGTAGAGAAAGTAGAGATTTTAAAATTCGTTAGACTTGGGGATATAGCAAAACTAATTGGGTGGAAGCCTATATGAAAACGATTGTTTCTATAGGAAAAAGAAAAAAAGCTGTTGCCCGTGCTATATTAAGAAAAGGTTCTGGAATTATTAGAATAAACAAAATATTAGTTGATGCGATAAAGCCGGAGGTATTGCGTTTAAGACTCTTAGAGCCGATACTACTTGCTGGCGAAGATGTAGCCAAAAACCTGAACATAAGTATAAACGTCAAAGGGGGCGGATTCTCCGCCCAAATAGATGCCGCTAGAACAGCAATAGCTCGTGGCATTATAGAGTATTTAAAAGAAGTAAATCCTGAAAAGGCAGATAAAATTAGGGAACTCTTTCTAAAATATGATAGGACTTTACTAGTTCCGGATACTCGTAGAACAGAACCGCAAAAACCGTACAGGTCTGCTGCAAGGAGACTTAGGCAAACATCAAAAAGGTAAGACTAAGGAATTTTTAGTCCTAACGAGTATTTCCTAAAATGAAGTTAGTAACTTTTCTATACTTCTCCTTTCTTTAATCTTATTTTCAACTAGAGTTCGGAAAAATATTATAGTGCGGGGGTGCCCGAGAGGCCAAAGGGGCCGGGCTTAGGACCCGGTGGCTTAAGCCGTCGTGGGTTCGAATCCCACCCCCCGCAGTAATAATCCTTAAACATACATGAATAGGTTGTTAATATCGGATTCTTTAGAAATAAATAAATAAGAAAAACTACTCTTTGTAGTCTTCGATTCCTCTATCTGTTATGGCAAATACAGCCTCTCTTTCAGGTAAATTTGATGCATCAACTAATCTGGCTATTCTTCTTGGCCCTCTAGATTTTATAAGGTATATTCTATAAGTGCTTAGATGTCCAAGCACATGTCCACCCACTGGGGCTGTGGGATCACCAAAGAAGACGTCTGGTCTTGCCATTACCTGATTAGTTACATAGACAGCAGCATTGTAAAGCTCCGACATTCGGATAAGATCATGGATGTGCTCATTTAATTTTTGTTGTCTTTCAGCCAACATTCCTCTCCCGATGTATTCCGCTCTAAAGAGTGAAGTAAGAGAATCTACCACAATTAACTTTGGATTACTTATTTTAAACTTTTCAACTATTTTTGGAATTTTTTTAACAAGCTCCATCTGATGATCAACACTGTAAGCCCTCGCTACAAAAATATTCTTTAAAACTTCTTTTGGGTCCAAACCTCTAGCTTCTGCTATCATTTTAATTCTTTCTGGAGCGAAAGTTCCTTCGGTATCTATAAAAATAGCTTGTCCTTCTACCCCTCCTTCTTCCTTTGGCAATTGAACATTTACACATAGTTGAAATCCAAGTTGGGTTTTCCCGGATCCGTATGGGCCATAAGTTTCAGTTATGGCCCTAACTTCCACCCCTCCTCCCAACAGGTTATCCAAAGCTTTGCTTCCTGTAGTTATTCTTTCCCTTTTTTGCTTTTCTTCAAAAACATCTAAGGCTGTAGTAAAATCAAACCCTAAAGCCTCCCTTGCATAATTTATTATCTTCTTAGCCTGAGTTTCACTTAGACCAGCTACTTCTGCTAATTGGGTAACTGAGGCCACTGCTATTGCTTTTAAATTAATAAATCCAGCTTCTTTCAATTTTTGAGCTGTTTTTGGACCCACTCCAGGTATTTTGCTTATATTCATTTCCTCTTCAGCCATATTATGTTGTGCTACTGCAAGTATCCGCTTCTACATCAATATAACAGCTATAACCTGTGTAAGTATCGAAGTAGCACTTATAACCTGGGATAACACCCTTACACCTTCTTACAACCTCATCTTTTTCAGCGGAAAGATTGGTGCACACAGTGCTACAATCTCCTTCCATATAGGCCGCTTTTGAAGCAAAAGTTTGACATGCACTGTGACAAGCTTGGATAGCTGCTTGCTCTCTAGTTGTTTTAGAGAAGGGGGCCCCTCCTTTTATGAATGCAGCCACTATTACAACAAGGACCAGCAATGCTGTGATTATCCCAACAATTGCCGTGATAGGTAAGGTTATAGCTCGCATATACTAAGAAAGTTTGAGGGGTGTATAAGTTTTTAATTTGCCTAACAATAATGATAATCAAAAAGCCAAGAGCTAAGCAGTGCCACAACCGGTTTTATCAATTTTACATTCATATCCTGCCCCAGTTGTGAAGTAACATACTGATAAAATGCCATTGTCTATGCAGCTTGTAACATTCTCATAAAGATCCGTATCTTCTATATCATCACAAAAGTCATCACAATCTTTTTCACTTTGTGCTGCGAGGTTTCCTATCTGTTGGCACTTTAAATTACATTCCTCATAAGACAATTGCTTCTTTTGGATTCTCTTAAAAGATACACCTCCTTTTATTGAGAGATAGAAAAGAGCACCGAAAATTATCAGTCCAAGCAAAAGCAAGACTATAGTACTGATAGTAAGGCCTTGAGCTCGCATAAAAAGATAAAAGAGAATTTTCGATAAAAATTTTTTATGAGCAAAAAACCATTTTTTCTCCTTCTAGGGGTAATACCAATTTTATGTTTTATGTTGATCATCCTTTTCAGGTTTTTCGGATCTGGTATTCCCTTTAAGGAGGGCCCTATATTTCATCCAGTTTTTGTCATGGGGGAGGAAGAAAAACTTCCAATATTTGTTGGAGAAAAAGAAAAACCTCTTAGTTGTAAGAGAGGGATATGCTATATTAAAGAAGGAGTTCTAAAAATTAAAGGAAACGGCTCTTTTAAGAACATTTCCTTTTCTCTTAGAGAAGAGGCAAAATTGGGTATTAAAGTGGGAAAGCCCGAATACCTTATTATATATATTAATGGAAACCCTTATTATAGAAAGATAAGAGAGGGAGATGAGATTAAGTTAGTAAAAGAATTTGGACTAAGGAATAAAGAAAAATATTATATTAAGCTAAATTCAATTTCTTCTGACTTTCCTGTTCTAAAAATTGAAAAAGAAAATGGAAAATTACTTTTTAGGATTAATGGTACAGGAAATTTGATTTTAAGGATTAGTAAATAAGTCACGACAAAATAGTAAAATAAGGGATATAACGAACAGAATGAAGGTAGAGTAGGGATCACTTATTTCTGGAGTTAATATAACTTCCCTTAGTTTTGATCCTTTATAAATTCCTTTTACTTTAATATAAATCGGGTTTGGAGTTACAAGATACTCGCATGTTACTGGAAAACTAAGGTTTATTTCTCCTAAATACCCGCTTATATAAGGAACCACCTCAATATAAGCATATTTAGATCCCACAGGAAAGGAAGTGTCAGAAATCAAGAATCTTACAAACATCTTATTAATTGGATATTTTAAGGAATAGGGAAAATCTTTTGTTTCGTATCCGTAATTAACAAACTGAATTATCTTTCTTTTTGACTTTCCAGCCTCCGATGAGATAGCCAATGGATAAATAACCTGAATTGGAACTTCTGGAACAAATTTGCCAGAAGTTTTTGCTATTTCTCCTCCAGAGGAATTAATTCTCACAAAAACTGAAAAATCTTTCCCAAAGTCCGAACAATACACTCTTGTGTTTACAAAAAGGATTCCAATGTATCCAGGAGGTATTCTGGTTGGATTTTGAGGATCTGCTTGCCAAGTATGGGCTCCATCACTTGCGTTTACCTCGTAGATTTCCAAAACATCCGTTCCATTATTAAGGACAAATATTTTCACATAATAAGGATTTTCAACAAACGCTCGGGGAAGATAAACCTCAAGGAGATGAATTAGCGGCTTCTTAATAACTATGTATTGGGAGAAACAAGGAAGAAAAGTAAATAAAAAAAATAAGAAGAATTTATATTTCATAAAATTCAATTCCTTTCTTTATTAAAAGATCTATAGTATTAGTTGGGATATTTTTTCCTACCACTATTTTTGGCTTTATTTCATCCAGTTGTTTTATCTCTTCTACTTTAATTTTTCCTAAAACTTCATAGTTTGGGTTTAGCAAGAGAAGTTCTCCCGGACTTATTTCTTTGACATAGTCTTTTATCCTTTCAAGAATCTCTTTTGGAGCTACTTTTCTCTCATGCTTTTTCAAATACTCTGCTGCAGGTATTTTTTGCCTAAGCAATTTTGTTATTTCCTTTCTAGAAAGCTCCTCAACCTCCTTTCCTGGAGGGGCCTTTACAATATAGTCTATATCAGCCTCCTTTAATAATTCCCTTAGAATTAATTCTCCTCCTCTATCCCCATCTACAAAAGCTATGGTTGTTTTTTTCTTTGAAAGCTCAATTATTGTTTTTGGAACCTTTGTCCCTTTCATTCCTATTACATTCTTAAATCCATATCTTAACAAATTAACAACATCAGCCCTCCCTTCGACAACAATTATTTCGTCTGAAGCAAATATTCCTGGACCTGCAGGCAATCTTTCCTCCCCATACTCAATTATTTCATTAGCTCTTAATTCTTCTCTTAATCTTTCTGTAATTTCTGAAGAATCAGGTATTGATTTTTCTATGAGATCTCTCAATATGCTTTTAGCCCTCTCTATAACATATTTTCTCTTATCCTCCCTCACATCTTCAACCCTTAATACCTTCACTTTGGCTGGAGCAGGGCCAATTTTCTCAACAGTTTCTAAAACTGCTGCTACAAGTGCTGTCTCCACCATATCTAGCGTAGTTGGTATTATAATCTTTCCTAAAGTCTTTCCTGATTTATGTTCTAAATGTACATCTATTCTTCCTATTTTTCCACCTTTTTGAAGTTCTCTTAAGTCCAAATCAGGACCTAGTAATCCTTCAGTCTGTCCGAAAATAGCTCCAACCACATCAGGCTTTTCAACCAGACCATCTACCTCAAAATGAGCTTCAATTACATATTTTACTAAAGGGATCGCAACCTTTGCCATAAATATATAGCCTTGGTCAATAAGATATGGTCAAACCAAAGAGAGGAAAAAAGAAATGGTATAAAATTTTCGCTCCAGAATCTTTTGGAGGAGTTGAATTAGGAGAAACTCCCGCCTATTCTCCAGAGGATACTATAGGAAGAGTAGTTGAATTGACTGTTCCTTTTGTTACTGGAGACTTTTCTAAAAATCATATTTTGTTGTATTTCCAGATTGTAGATGCAAGCGAGGAGGGCTGTAAGACCAAAATAAAGAAATACAAAATAACTGAAGAATATTTAAGAAGTATTGTAAGAAGGCGCTCTTCAAGAATAGATGTAATTATAGATACTACTTTCAAAGATGAGAAGAAAGCGAGGATAAAGGCTTTAGTAATAACCCAGGGAAGGGCGAATGGATCGCAGAAAAAAGCAATAAGAAAAAAAGTAATGGAAATAATTGAGAAAGAGGCTTCAGAAAAAACCTTTGAAGAATTTGTACTGTCGGTCCTAAATAATAAGGTTCAAGATCAATATAAGAAAGAACTGCACAAGATATTTCCAATTAAGATATTTGACTTTAGAGTGATAGAAACAAAATAAAAAATAAATAAATTAGAAATTATCCATATTTTGAAGGACAGTTACAATAACATTTTGCGGTATCTCTGCAGTAAACATCTCCACATGGATCGGCGTATAGTTTTGTATCACAGTTTCCACTTATAGTGTTGGTAGTGCACGTTTGCATCTCTGGCTCACACATAGACCTATCATACTTACCCTCCTCACCAGTTAAACTGCTTTTGATCTTTTCACATGTGCCCCCACATACTTCCTGACATTTTTGAGAACAACTTTTTCCACTTGTTGTTCCATATAGAGAGTACCAACCAGAGGTACTTTCCTCCTCGTCTACTTGTCCATCACAATCATTATCCTTCCCATCGGGCCTGGAAGGCAAATTGGTATTTCCAACATAACAGTTAGCGCATCCTTCATCACAATCTTTTTTCTGCAGGTAAGTATAACCATCTCCATCACAGTCTTCCCAAGGTGGACAACAAGTTCCGTACTGGCACACTTCAATAGCATTCCAATCTAGTGGTTGGACTTCTATTTTAAGACGTCCATTTTCTATTCTGGCATTTGCGTTTTTTACTACTAACATTCCATAGATTTCTGTTTTGGAATCAGGATTATTTTCTCCTATTACTACCTTACCACTATGCTTTGCTAGATAAGTTTCTCCAGGGACTAGTAGGGAAGCATACCCATCCGCATCTTTTTGTACATACATCCCATAAGCATAGCCTATCCCCGCAGGCTGAAATGAGAAATGACTCTTTGTGGTGTAGATATGCACTGCAGCATTTGTGTATATGTCCAAGTAATCAGCAGAATCTGCATCTTCTATTCTTACCCCGCCCTTTACATGTAACTTTTTTACTGGGGATGTAGTTCCTATCCCAACATTATAATCACAATAACCCGAACATATATGTAAAACCGGTGTCAATGTAGGGGTTTCAGCTACGCTTCCTGTGTAAAAAGTAAGACCTGCATCTTCATAGCTATGCTCACCTCCAGGTCTATCATGTTCAGCTCTTATAGCAGCAACTATATCACCGTCTTTCATAAATAACAATTCAGAAGCTGCCTCTCCAGATTCCCAATTATAACTTCCTCCCCCTTCTATTCTTAAAGAAGCTGGAGCTGAGCCAACTGTAGAATTTGGTTCCCCTTCTTTATAAATGTGTAAAATACTTTTTGGCTTTGTAATCCCAATACCAACACCAGTTCCTATATCATAAATTATAGAGTTTCCTAAAGTTTTTGAGCCCGTCCATTTTGCTATATATCCAGAGGTTCCAGATCCTCGAGTGTATCTATTATCTAAATTAGCACTATTAATTCCTGTTACATGCCCATAAGTGTCCAAAGTGATATCTTGAATCACAGTTCCTCCAGAATTGTCTACTGAAGATTGAGAGGAAGTGTCTGCGTGCGATATTGTAGTTCCACTAATAGCCAAACCACCTCCTACATCTAGCCAGGTTACTTTGCTAGCTGAATCATCCCAAAATAATATTCTATCGTCATTAGGATCACTCAAGCTTGATCCTGTTCCACCCTCAGCTAGAGGCAAGACACCAGAAGTCTCTGAACCTAGTGCAACACAGTTACTACAACTTAAATCACCTACAGTAGCGGTTCCACTAACTTTTAAGTTTCCAGCAGATTGAGAACAACCAGAATCGCTAGATTCTATACAAACCCCACCTATTATATGTAGTTTAGAGTCTGGGGAAGTTGTCCCGATCCCCACTTTTCCGGCTTCAGCTGCTAATATTGCATCGCCATCAACCCTTATTGCTCCTTTTCCATTCCCATCAACATATATTCTCACACCCTCTTCGTAGTTTATATTTTGAGGCTGAAAATCTATTACATTCTTAGTTGTTACAAAGTGTGCCCATCCATCTGTAGATATTTTTACATAATCAGAGGTATCTGTGTCTTCTATTCTTAACCATCCCTTTACATGTAATTTATCAGCTGGAGATGCCGTTCCTATTCCTACATTACCGTTTTCCTCTACTGTAAATATCTTGCTATTCTCATTAACAGCAAAAGCAGTGTTTGCGTCTATTTCATGCGAAGTATAGCCAGCTGGGACACCTCCGTCTGTTATGTCAATTAAATTCCAGCCATTATAACCACGATATAGTTGATCTACACAAACAGTCATCGCATAATTAGCATTATTATTATCAACATACAACTCTAAATACATCGGGTCGTAGGTTCGATTTTCTAAAATTCTTATTTTATCAACTCCTTGGTCTCCGAATCTATCTGCGCCTATTATGGTCAATCTGATCCCATAATCTGCTCCATAGTCTGCTCCAGCGTAGAATATTACATGCCCATGTTGGCCACCGACACTCCATCTAGCGACAAATAGTCCTGCTTGTCTAGCCGCGTTGCTTGTTGATTCAGCTACCCTTATCCACTTTTCAGTGTTGGCTGGTATTGAGATGCATTTTGAATTTACAACAACTCTTGTATTTGCATATAATGTCCCTGTTACTCTTGCATCTCCTGAGACATCCAGTTTATAAGCGGGAGAAGTAGTTCCTATTCCAACATTCCCTGTCGATTCCTCTATAGTTAACTTAACATTATATGGTCCTCCATAACTTCCTATTCCAAATTTTCCGGTTCCTATACCCCATACATCTGGGCCTATTACCCATCCGTGAGAATAAGAGCTCCAATCAGCTGCAACATCAGTAAAAAAACCTAGACTAGCTTCATCGTCGTTTGGATTTCCTATTTGAAGCTGGCCTCCACCCTTGTCAGTAGAGTGAATTCTGATCTTACCACCACTAACAAAAAGTTTAGAAAAGGGTGAGGTTGTCCCTATTCCAATTTTTCCTCCAGTTTCATAAATGATGGAGTTCCCTATGGTCGTTGCGTCAATAAATTTAGCTAGATAACCAGCACTTCCAGTGCTTTTTACTGGAGTATATGTTCCACAATGAAAAGTTCCACTACTGTCTGTGTAAAGGAATAAGCAACTTGTTAGTGCAGGGGCAACCAAATCTCCTGCTGAAGTTACTCTAAACCACACGTTTCCACTTACTTTCATTTCTACTTTATCAGTTGCATTTAGCACTACTGCCGAGAAAACAATGCCTAAGAAAGGCAATAAGAAAACTAGGTATAGTCTTTTCATAGAAATAAAAGAAATAAAAAGGTATTAAAAATATTTAGAAAGAAAAGAAACTAAGGAGAATCGCTTATGTAAATATCACTTCCTACTTTTTTGATATATACTCCATTAAGATTAATAGTATTTCCAGCTAGATACATATTTCCGTTGTAATCTACCCATGCCTTGGTATTTCCTGCAGAATCTTGAAAGTAGAATTTGGAAGATGTTCCCAACCTGAATCTTATATCGTTATACCCTTTTATTATATCTACATTGTAAATTGATCCCTCATTTTGGCCTTGATTCAGATATAGATTTTTTGCCTTTACATTCCCAGCAACCTCCAACTTTTCGGATGGTGAAACCCCAACTCCAATTCTGTATGGGAAATATGCATCCCCATCTGATTCTCCACGCATTACTTCTTTCCAGCTCACCTCGTTCCCTGCAGTTCCTGATGTCCCTCCAACATATAAATAAAATTCCCCATCATGCAACTCAATTCTAGAAGCCCCTCTAGATCCTCCATAAACGTATTTGGAGCCATCCCAATAAGCTCCAGCTACTAGATTGACCAATCCGGCTCCTTCTGCTGTATCTATATATAAAGCATTTGCTGCATCCCCACCAATCCTTACATCGTAGTCATACTGATCCCCCGTGGCTGTATCGTAGATTATAGCAGTATCTTTGATCTCTATTCTACTATCCTCCGGGTCATAAATTGCATTTGTTTCTACATTATTAGCATCTTTTATGTTATGATCCTGCATGTTCAAATCCCCGGTCATAGTATCTCCAGCCGCATTAACAAACCTTGAATCACATTGAGAACAATCTGTAATTCCAGAACCCGTTATTATCACTTTATGGTTTGTAGAGTCAAAGCTAATGCTAACACTTCCGCTTCCTTCAAATTTTAATGCGTTATTCCCATTAGTTACTGGAAATTTCTCGCTTCCTGAAGAATCTTGTACTGAAACAAACTTTGTGTTAATATTTATATCTGCATTTGTTATACTTCCATCAGCTATTTCACTACTTCCAACAGCCCCAGTCTTAATTTGCAAATTTAACGAGTTGTAAGTTCCAGAAACGTCTATATCACTAGATGCTGAGTCAGTAAAAGTTGTGGCTGTATCTAAAACCTTATTTCCGGATTGATAAACATTTACTCCGTAAATATTTGCCCACTGGTAGCTAGAGGTGCCTAAATTATTTATATTATTTAACAAGGGCCTTACAGTTGCATTTGCTATTATATCGCTATATCTTAACACAAGGACTTCTTTTGGGTATGTATTGTAGGGATTCATCAGGAAGACAATGTTGTCCTGGTTTGCGTTGTCTGCATATTCAATTACAAGATCTGTATCCTCGCTCCCTGCCGTTTCTCTTACATAGATTTTGTACTCATCACTTAGTCCGCTCCACCTTATTCCTGCAGAGTTACCAGATTTAACAATATTGAAATTTAAATATCCTCCCATAGTATCTCCAGCCGCATTAACAAACCTTGAATCGGCTTCAGATTTTGTATAATATCTATTGTCTAAATCTGTTGAAGTTAGACCTGTTACATGCCCATAAGTGTCCAAACTAACGCTTTGAATAACTTTTCCCCCGCTATTACTGACTGAACTTTGTGAAGATGTATCTGCGTGTGAATAAGTTATCCTGTGATTGGTTGGGTCAAAGTTTATACTTAAGCCTCCTCCAACAGCAAATTGTAAGGATTTTTTTCCATCGGTGACCGCAAATTGCTCTGTTCCAGCTGAATTTTGAACAGAAACATACTTTACTGAATCACTTATATCAGCGCTAGTAATAGAATTATCAGCAATTTCTGTTGAACCAACGCATCCACTGCAGCTTAAGTCTCCACTTAAAACCGAGGCCTTTACTGTTCCTGCGAAATATGCATTTTTCCACCTATTAGTTGAGTTCCCTATGCTGAACCAATTATCCACGGGAGGAATTAAGGAACCATTTACGTTTAATGTTTGCATATTTACGTAGGTAATATTTCCAGCAACCCTGAGATTCTTCATGAATGTTACATCATTTAAGAAAGTCCAGCTTCCAGAAATTGTTTCATCTTGGTCTACATTTGTAAACCTCGAATCTGCCTGAGATTTTGTGTAATACCTATTATCCAGATTAACGGAGCTTATTCCCGTTACATGCCCGTAAGTATCTAAGGTAATATCTTGGATTACAGTTCCTCCTGTGTTATCCACAGAAGATTGAGAAGAAGTATCGGCATGACTTATGGTTACGCTTCCTCCAGCTCCTATCGTTATTGTTCCTCCTCCCGTTAATCCAGAGCCTGCTGAAATTGTTATTTGTTTGTTACCCTCTGCCGCAGTTCCTGCAGCAGAGCCGTATTTTACATAGATATTTCCCGATCCATCAAAGGCTAAACCTGTGCCGAGTTTAACTTCCAAAGCATCGCTTACTATTTGTAATCCTTTGTTGGTATTCACATTTACATTGATTGTGTTACCACTGACCGAAAGACCGGCTCCTGTTACATCTAGGCAAGATACGCTCCCATCCTCATTTATAACAGCGATTGCACTACCTGCAGGACATGTTCCTGTAACTCTTTTTTGTATTACTGAGAAATCCGTACCAAAGGTTATAGTATCAGTTGTTGCATCTCCAGTAATTGTCAATCCAGAGCCACTTGCTACAGTTAGAGTAAGAGTATCTTGAGTTGAATCTGGCTCTGGATTAGTTCCTGCTGGAACAGCGATAGTATACCAGATGTTCTGGAGCTCGTTGGTGGGCGAAGCATCAACATCGGCTGGTTTCCATTGGCTTCCGTCCCACATTAACACTTGATTAGTAGCTGGAGCAGCTGAACTTACAGGTCTTCCCTGTATGGCTATTACTTTAGGGTTTGGGTAAGTTCCGGAGAGATCGCCTCCAGCACTTTGCCCCTCATTGATAAATCTTGAATCATAGACCGAACCTGTGTAATAAGGGGTGCTTAGGGTAAGATAGTTATTTTGATCCAAAGCGAAGACTGTGGTATTATAGTTAAGAGAAATTGTATTAGTTACTCCTTCTCCAGCCCCTCCAGAAACAGCAATTGGAGCATTAGAAGTGATTTTTGCAACGTAATTCCCTTGTGTCTCAGATCCTAAAGTAATACAATCCGTACATATAAAATCTCCTGTTATTCTTGCACTTCCAGAGACATCTAATTCATAAGCTGGGGATGTGGTCCCTATTCCGATTTTTCCTCCACTCTCGTATATTACTGAAGTTGTAAGTGTTGAGGTTCCATTGAATTTTGCAATATAACCGGCCACTCCAGACCCGGTAATCGTCCCTTCAGGGTTAACTGGAGTACATGTAAGAGTATCTCCTATAATCTGAACTGCATAGCCGGTTGGACATCCTGTTGGATAATTTCTTAGTTTGGCCCAGCTCAAATCTTGGATATATCTATCCAGAATAGAATTATCTGGCAGGGTTACAGGTCCTGTGGTTATTATTAACCCGGTTCCTCTAATGGTTCCAATTACGTCTAATGGATAGGCTGGCGCATTAGTTCCAATTCCTACGTACCCTTTCGTTCCATTTACTATGAAAAATACTTGATTAGGGTTAGAAATGTTTCTGACTATGAAACTTCTACCTACTGGGAACACTACCGGCAAGAAGAGAAAAAAGATAACAACTATACTTACCTTTCTACCCATGATAGCTATTATAAAGAGGATTGAAAAAAGAAAATCAAAAAGTAAGGGTCTAGATTTCTGCTATAATATTTCCACTACTATCCACTTTGAAAGATCCTCCTCCAGAAATAACCTGAAAATCTCCTCTTACATCCAATTTTTTCTCTGGATCTTCCGTGCCAATCCCTACTCTGTCTGTTGATCCTTTTATTATCATTCTTACGTTCCCTGCCTCAGTGAATTTGATATCATGCCCTCCTCCAGTGTTCAGGTTAACGTCATCCGAAGAATCGACGCTTAGTACATTCCAGTAAGTGGTGCCGTCAGCACTTGTCCACTGAATTATGTTGCCATTTTCTAGTCTAACGCTACCGTTTACATGAAGCCGGGTTGCTGGATTAGTAACATGGACACCGATTTTACCTGCGAAAATAGCCGATCCATAGGGCAAATCTTTCACTTCAGAGGCATACCCTACTCCTAATCTTCCATCTATAATCACATTTACCTCTTTTGGACCCTGTCCATGAAATCCAAAGGTAGAGACTGGGTTAGGGCCTTCATACATAATGTTTGCCTGATCAGAATGTCCGCTTCCGGTCCAACTACCTTCGTCTAATTGCCAATAGGAACCTGCACCGAATTGAATGTTTCCCCTTGCATCTAACTTCTCTGTTGGGTCTATGGTCCCTATTCCCACATTTCCTGAAGGGTCGATAACCAATGCCTGCTTACCAGTGTCTGGATTATATATGGAAAATCTCTCTAGGCCGTTCATTCCTACGTCCCATCTTCCTTCGGTATTCTCAAAGCGGATCCAAGATCCTGCCTCTGTTCCTACTCTAAATCTTCCTACTATTACTCCTCCACTGGGGGAATATACATCTAATTTATAGGAGGGTACAACTCCTATTCCTACACTCCCCCCTCTCTGGACTATCCCTTCATTCCAGTTCCCGCCGTAATAATCAAACATCTCCCATCCTCCATCAGATCTTGGCAATAGAGAGAATCTCTTTTCCCCAGTATCACTAACTATATGAATTGCTCCAGTATAATCAGCAGCAGCAATTGTGAGCTTTGCTGATGGAGAGTACGTTCCTATTCCAACTCTTCCATTTGTATTGTCTATCCACAGAGTTGTAGCATTTACACTGTCACTTGCATTAGCTAACTTTACTATACCATCCATATCTACCCATCCACCTTCTGATGCAACTTCTCCCCAACTGGCTTTGCAGTCATTTCCTATGCAAATTCCAGTATCTGTTCTCAAATACCCACTGGAGTAAACATCTCCTTGGACATGAAGTTTATATTGTGGGCTACTGGTTCCAATTCCAAAGTTTCCTCCCATTACGAAGAGATCATTTGAATTGCTATGCATTCCTATGTAAGCTTGATACTGCGGATTTGTTTCATTACCCGTTCCAGTTTGTCTGAAAACTATGGCTGGACCTTCATCATAGTCTACAAGTATCAGATTTGGCGCAGCACTTACAGCTCCGTACTGTATCCAAACTCTACCAGAGTCGGCTTCAGAACCTGTTCTTATGTCAGAAGGAGGAGATTTGGGTGCTACAATATCAAAAGTTCCGGCCTCTACTCTTAATCCTCCTTTAACATGCAATGTATCTTTGGGACTTTCAATTCCGATCCCTACTTGTCCGCTTGTATCATTCACAAAAAGAGTTTCTCCAACCTCGAATGCCCTAGCCTTTGGAACTCTTACCTTACCAATACCCCCTCCCCCACCTATGACTACTGTGTAAGGTGTTTTTGTTTGGTCTACCTTTAGAACAATATTTCCGTTTATCCCTAAGCTTCCTCCTATGTTGAGAGCATAACTAGCGCCTGGATTTGCCATTATTCCTACAGGACCATTAAATTTTGTCCAGCCCTGGGTATCTATATAAGCTAGTTCACTTCCTCCATGTTCAATAGACAGTTTTCCTTTTCCAGATGTATCTAAAGCATAAGCTTTAAGCCAAATAATACTAGTTTTTGTTGTTCCTGTCCCCGAATCATACCAACCATAAGTAAATCCCAAAGGATTAGAAGGTTGTAGGGGCTCCGTGGCCGAGGGCCATTTCCAGGTATGTATTTTGATATAATTTGGAGCGTTCCAATGTCCTAAAACAACGTACTGACTATCTCCTGCGTAGATAATAACATTATCATCCCAGCTATTAATCCAGATAGGCTTATTTCCAAACCCTATTCTAAAATAAGATCCATCGGAATAAATATAGCCTTGACCATTTCCGAAATTTATTTTATAGTTCTCTGGAACTAGGATATTTCCCACTACATGCAAGGCCTCTTGAGGAGTGTTAGTATTAATTCCAACTCTTTTATTTTGGGCATCTACATAAAGGACCCCACCTAGATTAGCATTTGCCATGACTTCAAGCTCTTTTATCTTGGTTAGGCCTGCAGGCTTTATATAATATCTTGTATCATTGTAGTCATAATATCTAACAGCCTTTATGTCTCCTGCTATAATATCACATCCTACATTCCAAACTATATCATCACAGGGATGCCAAACTAGTGGATACGCTGCAAAAAGCAAAGGAAGTAAAAGTGGGAGAACTATCTTTCTCATAAATTTAAGTAAATTTAATCTATGATAAATAAAGTTGAAATGCTAAACTCTCCTTAAAAACAAAAGGAATGCCGTGTGTTCAAGCCATTGTTTTGGTCTTAATATTTTATCTTTAATTATCCAAGGTCTTTCGGTTACCTCTATGCATTTATCAAGTATTAATCTATCTACTTTCCTAGCTTCCTTTACTACTTCCAAAACTTGCGTAAGCTGAGGGCAGTAGAAAACCATAAAGCCCCCTGGAGCAACCTTGCTCCAGAATTTAATTACCTCATAGCTATTTGGAATGTCAAGAAAAACAGAATTACATTCCGGAAATCCCTCTTTTGTGATATCCCCTATTACAAATTCCACTCTTTTTTCTAATCCAAGAAGCTTTAGATTTTCTCTTGCTATTTCTATATTTTCTTTATTAATATCATAAGAAATTACCCTGCCTTCTTCCCCAACAGCTCTTGCAAGCCATAAGGTTAGCCATCCCGAGCCAGTCCCTCCCTCTACTACTGTATCTCCTGGGTTAACCCCAGCATAGGCAATCATTAGGACAGCATCCTTGGGTAAAATAACTTGGGCTCTTCTTTTCAATTTATCAAAGAAATCAATGAAATTAGGCTTAATGACATAGAACTCCTTTCCCAGATGAGTATAAATCTTGTCGCCTGGAGCGGCCCTTTTTATTTTTTCCTCTTTTATAATCCCTTCATTCAAATGCAAATCTCCGCCGCTCCAGAAATACTTTTTATTTTCTTTATTAATAAGGAGTTTAATTGAAAAGTTTTTTTCTCGATTTTCTCTTTTAAACTTTTCCATAATATTTATAAAGGAGTTTTGAGGGAGACTTTCTCTATGTTATTCTGCAAGAAGTGTGGAGGAGTTCTTGTTCCTAAGGGAGATAAGTTGGTTTGTTCTAAATGTGGAGAAACTTATGAAAAAGAAGGGAACCCTCTTATTACTGTGGAGCATACAAAGAAAAGGAGAGGAATTGTTGAACTAGAATCATTTGAAAATGAAATGCTCCCCATAACTGAAGTCCAGTGTCCCAAATGTGGATATAATAAAGCATATTTCACTCTAGAGCAAACAAGAGCTGCTGATGAGCCGGCTACAAGGATATTCAAATGTGTTAAATGTGGATATACTTGGATGGAATATCAGTAAAGTCTAGAAAGTAATTAATACTCAAATTAAAACAAAAGGAACATACCTCTGATTTATTCTTACATGTCTTTTTAGAAAATTTACCAGAAACTCTACAAGCTTTCTATTGAAGGGGTTTAGATCAGTGAGGTAGCTCGAATCATCAGACTTCAGACTGGGAAGGTCTCATCACAAATATAATAAAATAAATAAGCAAAAAAGCTATAGGGTCCTTATACTTCCCTTAGCCATGTCAATATCTTCTTTTGTTACTGTTACTCTTCCAGCGTGAGCAGCAAGCCTGGAAGCCTCTTCAGCCAATCTTTTTACCAGAGTTTCTAAAGTATCTACTGTCTTTGCTACTGCCTTTCCAGAAACTCTTACTATTCCATATTTCTTTGCTGCATTCCTTATAAGTCTCTCAACAGCAGCCATTGGTATTACAGTCTTTCTCTTTGCCATAAAAGGAAATCCATATCTATAGATTTAGATACTTCCATGCCGCTCCAGAATTCTAACCAGGATTTTCTGATTCACCCACTGGTAGCTACATAATTCATTAGATTTCTTCTAACCAACTCCTTGCATGCACTTAATAGTAATAGATGAAGGAATTGGAAACCTAAGATATAGGAAAGGATATAAAATATCTGGAAAATTAAAAAAAGAATTAGAGAAGATCTATTTTATTGATTTAATTAGCACAAAGATTAGGGTGATATCAAAAGAAGAAGGAGAAAATATAAGAGAATTCTATTCTAAGCTTTTGAATTTAGAAAAACCATTTGTAGCTATTGGAGGGGATCATTCTGTTTCTTTTTTTCTCTACCAGAACTTTAAAGGAAAACCTCTAGTAATTTTTGACGCTCATCCAGATTTAGAGTTCTCTACAAAATTCCCCACTAATGAAGATTGGTTAAGGCTTCTTATTGAGGAAAGATTAGTAAATCCAGAGAAGGTATATTTAGTGGGAATAAGGAATTTTGCACCACACGAAATGAATTTCATCAAAGAGAAAGGGATAAACTTTTTACTATGCAATGAAATAGAGAGTTCTGATGATATAAGTTCCTTTATTCCAAGAAAAGATTTCTATTTAAGCATAGATATTGATGTTTTAGACCCAGCTTTCGCTCCAGGAACCTATTTTAGGGAACCATTTGGGCTAAATCCAAAGCTTCTTATTGATGCTCTAAGCAGAACAAAGCCACTCTCAATGGACATTACTGAGATAAATCTGGATTTCGACGTAAACTTTATAACCCTTAGGCTAGCTCTTTATATATCAGCAATAGGATGGAGGTGGATAGTTGAAAAGGAGTAGCCGAAGGTGGAAAAAGACGGTCAATAAGTTTAGATGTAGATGGAAAACTATCAAAAAGAGAATAAGGGAGAGAAAAAGACTGAGAAGGAAGCAAAGGGAGAAATATAAGTAAGCAATCAAGACTATTTGGGGAATTGGGAAAATTAATGCTAAATCTTTTTTAATAAAGATAAACAAGTTTGAGAATTTTTCTGGAGCGCTCTAGAAAATAGATTAAATTCCTCAGATATACTTAAGATTCTTTTTTGCTCTAGTGTGTTAACAGTAATCAATAATTTGGACCTTTCTCTTCACTACTGAGGATTGATTTCTCTCAATATTTTTGTAATTAGGAAGGCCACCGTTTTATGACCTAATTAACAGTTAGCAATAAAATGTCTAAATAATTTGGTTTCTCTGGAATTGAGAACATTAAAATTAAGAATAATTCCCATTTAGATTCGAACTGGGACCTCCTGTTCGTCAGGTCTTAGGAGTAATATTTCCTGGTTACCAGATGAATGGTCAGAATGTAGTGTAGAAAAACAACTGTCTTTCTTTATCAGGAGGCCTATTTAGCTCATCTGGGGTATAGAAAATTTCTATTCTATTGAGTAAGGAAAATTAAAGAGAAAATCCTTTATAATTCTAGTTCACTTGAATATTATAATAACTTTTTGTATACTTTCTCCCTCATACCAACCCTAGCAATTAGAATTTTCCTTTCTTTTTCCAAAACTTTATAAACAATTCTCATCTTACCTTTTCTAATCCTAAAGCAATTTTTAAGGCCCTTTAACTTCTTAACATCCTATTTGCTGGTAGGTATAGGATTCTCCCTTAAGGTTCTAAATATTTCCCCTAAAGGATTTCTATACTCTTCTGGAAGCTTAATAATTTTCCTCTTAACGCCCTTTGGAATAATTATTTCGAAAGTTCTTTCTCCAATTCTTCCCATGTCACATACTTTCCTTCTTTGTATTGTTCTGTGGCTATCTTTAAAGCCTCAAGATCTTCAGGTTCTGGCTCTTCTTCTGGAATCAATTCTACTTTAAATCTTTCAAGCTCTTCCCTTATCACTTCCCTTATTATCTTTTTTAGTTCGGAGATAGAAATGGTTACTTGCATAGAAAAAACTAATTCCCGGCACTTAAGTTTTTTATAAAATTCTCAATAATGTCAGAATAGGCTTGAAGGCTTGCACTTCAAGGACTTTATCTTGTTGCAAAACAACGTCATTCCGATTCCGTCCTTAATCTGCTCAGCAAATGGCATCATAAAATAATGTTGTTATAAAAACAGCCAAAGGGGCATTTCTTCTGGGCCCGCCCGGATTCGAACCGGGGACCTCCCGCTCGTCAAGCGGGCGTCATACCGCTAGACTACGGGCCCATATTTTTATGTCATATAAACTGTTCTTTGAATATGTTAGAAAATATCCTTTATGCAATGCTCCTCTTTCTGTTAGGAATTTCAGCAGGAAAAGTAGCAGGAGACGTTTTTTCCTTAATCTGGAGAAGAAAAAAGGTTGATGAATTTCTAGAAAAACATTCCCTGCCAAAGGATATTGCTGGAGTAAAGCTTAGATACATTTTATCGACAATCATTTCTTTATCTATAGCGATATTCCTCTTTTCTGAGGGGTTCAAATTACTTAATCTTTCAGTTTTGTCAAATTTCCTAATTTCAGTCCTAGCATTCTTTCCAAACCTGCTTAGAATCCTTTTCGTTTTATATTTAGGGATTATTATCCTCAGACGAGCAGGGGAGAGCATTAAACAGGTACCCTATGGGCATATCCTTTATCTCCCTATCTCGGCTGTTGTTTACCTCTTCTTGGGAGGAATAATTCTCAAAGAAATAGGAATTCCTGAAGCTACTATACTAATTAGGATTGTTGAAATCCTAGTCTGGGGATGTTCAGCTGGAGTGGCCATGATCATTGGGATTTTTGGATATCTTTATCTTAAACGGTATTTAAAAGAAAAAGAGTGAATGAGAATAAAAGATGTTCTAAAAAATGTAATACCTAGAGAAAAAACAAGATATATTCCAACAAGCTTTGATATTATTGGGGAGATAGCAATAGTAGAAATACCAGAAGAGTTAGAAGAATATAAAGAGGAAATAGGAAAAGCTATTCTCAAGATCCATAGGAATGTGAAATGCGTCTATAAAAGAGCCAGTGAAGTCAAAGGGGAATTTAGACTAAGATCTTATGAATTAATTGCTGGGGAAGAGATTGATGAAACAATCCACAAAGAGTCTGGAGTAAAAATGAAACTTAATGTGAAAAAAGTATACTTCTCTCCTAGACTATCCCAGGAAAGACTTAGGATTGCAAGAAAGGTTGCTCCTGGGGAAATAATTATAGATCTTTGTGCAGGAATTGGATCTTTTTCTCTTGTGATAGCAAAACACGCAAAACCCAAGAGAATATATGCTATTGATAAAAATCCTCTGGCTTTTAGATATCTGGTTGAAAATATAAAGTTAAATAAACTTCAGGAGGTCATCTTTCCTTTTTTAGGGGATTGTAGAGAAGTTATTAAAGAGCTTAATTTAAAGAACATTGCTGATAGATGTATTCTTGATTATCCCAGCGCTCCAGAAAAGCTTTTCGAAAGTGTCGTTCTTGCCTCGAAAGAAAAGGCGTTTGCTCACGTTTATAAGTTTGTTAAAAAAGAAGACTATGAGGAAGAAGTAAAAAGTTTTGTTACTTACCTTTCCGAAATCTATTCTATTTCTCTAGAAGTTATAAACGTAAAAAAATGTGGAGATATTTCTCCTTCTAAGGTAAGAGTATGCGTAGATCTAAAAATAGAGAAAAAAAGCTTGTAATTTTGTATGTAACATCTTTTGCTATTTTATTGATGATTTTCTTATTAAAAAGGAATTCCTTATGCAGAGAAGTTACTATAAGTAGAATCCTCTTTGCAAGTGATAGAATTTGCATCATGACAGGACAAGTTGAAAATCGTACTAATGTAGAAATAATCTCTAGAAAATGCCTATTTGGTAGGGTGATTGTTTGTGGTAAAATTGAGAATGGAACTATCTTTTCTCTGGTTAACTTTGTTGGGTAGTCTATTTGGGGTATTTTCTGGTTTTATGCCTGGTCTACATCCGAATCTCTTTAAGAATATTCATATTGCTGATAAAATTAAGACAAGTATATTTCTACTTTCGGTAGGGATAGGATTTAACTTTTCACAAGCATTTTTGGTAAGTATAGCCGGATACAGAAACTTTGGATACTTTTCTCTAGATAGAGCGTCTCTTAAAGAGATTGTTCTTGGTGGCTTATTTTCTTTTGTTTGCTGTATTCTTCTTTTTCCTATCTTTTCTTTTCTGAAGTATTTAGAATATCTTCCAAAATCTGTTTTTATTATTTTATTTGGGATAACGATTGTTTTAACTCTCCAAGAAAATTTCTTTTATTCTTTGCTGTTTTTCATAACCTCAGGGATATATGGGGTGATAATTTTAAACCTTGGGCTCTGTAATGAGCCTTTTCTTCCAATGCTTTCAGGATTTTTTGGGATTCCGAGTCTTTTATTTAGAAAAACTGCGAGGAAAGAAGAAATTAACAAAATGTGTCCTTATGATTTACCAAAGATCATATTAGCTTCAATTTTTCTCGCCTCCTTGCCAGGAATAACTCCTGTCCATTCTGCTTTATTGTCTAGAGTCTTCTTTAAGGCTAATCTTGGAGCAGTGCTTGGCGGTATTAATTTTATCCAGCCTTTAGTATCTTTATTTTCATGGTACTTCCTTGATAAGCCTAGAGAAGGTTACTTAAAAATTTTACAAGGAGTGGATAAATCTTACATTTTTTCGTTCCTCCTTGTCTCAACTTTTTCCTTTCTAATATGTTGTACCTTTCTTCTGATTTTGCTCCCATTTCTAAGAATAAGTTCAGTGGAAAGGGTCAAGTTTATTTTGCTCTTGATTAATGTTGTTATTATTTATGTTTACTCTGGGGTTGAAGGTATTGGCGTCATGTTAGCATGTCTTCTTCTAGCATTTGCCGCTTTTTACTCAGAAACGCCGCTTTTTGTGCTTTCAGGTTCTATTCTTATACCCACTCTTTTATGGTATCTTTAATCCAGCTTCCAGAAGGTTACAAACGCTATAGGGTCCCCTTTGGTAAGCCTTATAGTAATATTTCCTATATTAGTGATCGGGAGCAATAAGTTCCCTGACCAACCTGGATGAATTATTCCCCCGCTTGTATGGACAATTAGTCCGTACAATGGCCTCTTAGCTTTTGTATGTAGAATACCCAAAACATCCTCCGGTAATCTTATACTTTCTAGGCTTTTAACAATTACTGTTTCATTGCTGTGGAGAGGGAAGTAGATATTCTTCTTGAGTTTGAATTTTTCTACATATCTTTTCATATTTTTATCAAAGTCAACGAAGTCAAGGGAATATCTATCCCAAACCATTACAGTGTCCCCAATTCTAATGTTGTATCCTAGCTTTTCCAGAAAAGAAGACTCAAATGGTTCTATTGAGAGAGTTTTCTCCCTCAAAAGACGGAGGATTTCTTTTTTCTTAAGTAGTTTCATATGGTATTACCCCCTAGGCTGTATAAAAAGAAGTTATTTAGATAAATAAAGACTGCTATTTAGAATGATAAATGTCTCCCTTGCTTTTAGTAGAGAAAAAGACCCTTTTGTGGCTGGCAAAGAAGCGGCTGAAGAAGCTCTAGAAGACGTCAGAAAACCAGATATAGCTCTCGTTTTTGTTTCTGGAAGTTATGATATAAAACAGGTGTGGAAAGGTCTTAAATCAGCTTTAGATTGTGATATAATTGGTTGTAGTACTGCTGGTGAAATTCTAAACGAACCAAAGTTCGGAACTGTTTCTTTGGCTTTAATTTCAACCGATTACATTAGATTCTTTACAACGAGCGAGGGAAGGTGTCCAGATTATGAGTATCTGGGGCGTAGTCTAACAGAAAACTTGATAAAGGAATCTGGAGTAAAGACACTAGGATATTATATTAGACGAGAAAGTGGAAGAACATTATTATTAGCTTTCCATGCGTTTCTTTTTCTAGTCTGCGGAATTGGAGGAAGCGGATCGGAATTTGCAAGGGGGGTTAGAGAAGTCATAAGGGGGTACCCGCTAGTATTTGGAGGATCGGCTGGAGACGATCTCAAATTTGAAAAAACGTGGGTATTTGATAAGTGGAAACTGCATTCGGATGGAGCTGTTGGCTGTATTTTGGATACTAAACTCCCGGTAGGAGTAGGGGTTGGACATGGTTGGACTCCTATATCCCCTCCGTTTGTTGTTACAAAAAGTCAAGGAAACAAACTTTTAGAGCTCGATGGAAAACCAGCAGTAGAGGTATATTCAGAGGTTCTTGGTGAAAAAATAGCAGAAAAGCTTGTGAAAGAACCTTTAGGAAAGGCAGCTTTAGTTTATCCCTTGGGGATAATTGATATTCATGGAAGATATAGACTAAGACATCCAATAAGAGCCTTAGAAGATGGGAGTATTATTTGTTCGGGGGACGTGCCTATGGGGCATGTTGTTAGAATAATGTCGACAGATGAAGGAAAGATGATCGACGCAGCAAAATCGGCTGCAAGACAAGCCTTAGAAAGTATTGGAGAACCTAATCCAGAGGACATAGGATTAGCTATTATCCCAGATTGTGCTGCCAGAATGGCAATTTTTGGAGAGAATAAGTGCAAGAAAGAAATAGAAGCTGTAAAGGAAGTTATTGGAGATGTTCCTATTGTGGGTTTCTATACTTACGGAGAATACTCTTCATTAGGAGGAGGAGTGGAGTACTTAAATGAAACAATAGTTGTGGGTATTATTTCAAGAAGGTCCCTTCTTTTATAAGCTTTATTAAAGAGAAATCCTTTAGGAGTAGTAAATACCAAAAAAGTATGAGAGTAATAGCTATATCCTCGGGAAAGGGAGGGGTAGGAAAAACGACAGTTGCACTTAATTTGGCAATTTCTCTGGCCGGGGACTATAATAGGAGGGTAATTTTAGTGGATGGCAACATATATTCCCCCCATCTCACTATTCTTCTTGGTCCGAAGTTTAAGACGGACATTTCATCTTTCTTAAGCAAGATAAGAAGAAGATATCTAATAACTCATAAGTATGGATTTAAATTTTTGCCTATGTCGCTTAAAAAGAAAGTTTCCTCCCAAGATGTTGCTAAATCAATTCATCTGCTAAGGAAGTTGGGAGAAATTACTATTGTTGATACTCCGGCAGGTTTGGGTGAGGATACTTTAACTATTCTAGAATCATGCGACGAAGTAATCCCGATACTTACTCCCTCTCTTTTTTCTGTCCTAGACGCTTCAAGATTACTTCGAAAGTTAGAAAAAATGGGTAAAATCGTGCCTGGAATCGTCATAAATAGAGTTGAAAGAAAAGATTATGAGATCTCAAAAAGCAAAATTTTGAGAATACTTAAAACAAGGATCTTAGGCGAAATTGTGGAAGACCCAGCAGTTAAGGAGGCTCTTAATCTGGGAATACCTCTCCTTATCTATGACAACACAGCACCAGCTGCTATTGAACTAAGGAAAATAGCAGGTAAGTTAGTGGGAATAGATAAAAACTTTCTGAAGGAAGGATTTCTTGGGAAAATTTCTAGAGTATTTAAATGAGAAAGCATCAAAATGTTGTCATACGAATAGGGGGCTCTGTTTTTGTCTCCGAGACCGGAAGGTATAATATTAACTTAGTGAAGCAGATGATACAGACTCTATTAAGGCTATCCGTAAATTATACTTTCTTCGTTGTTACAGGTGGAGGCAAGTACATAAAAAGAATAATGAGGGTGTTAAACAAAGAGGGTGTAAAAAAGGAAGAACTGGATAGAATAGGTGTAATGTATACTCGTCTTAACGCCTTAATTTTTCTCTCGCTCCTCCCTCCACCAAAACCTCCTAAGATTTACACATGTTTTGAAAACTTTCCAAAAAAGAAATATCCGATTGTAGTTTTTTGTGGGAGCAAACCTGGACACACTACCGACTGGGACGCTGTTCTTTTGGCAAGGAAAATGAGGGTAAGTGGTATAATAAAAGTAACTGATGTGGAGGGCATATTTGATAAAGATCCAAAGAAATATCCGGATGCTAAGCCTTTCAAAAAAATAAGAATAGAAAGACTCCTGGGGATGATCAAATTCAGCGAGCCTGGAGTGTCTTTCCCAATTTCTCCTACTGCCCTAAAATTGGCCCGAAAATATGGTATTAAATTCTATGTAATTGGTAGGGAAAACTTTGCTCAGATAAAAAATATCCTTAAATCTGCCTCCTTTAATGGGACCCTAGTCTTTTAAAGTTATTTCCTTTCCTAGTAAAGAAAGTATTTTTTCCTTTTTTCTTATTTTTGCCAACATATCAAGAGCCCTTTTTTCTTCTTCATTTCTGGGTTCTCTAGTATTTGTAGGTATACCAGGAAAAATACAAATTCCAAGTATCCTAACATCCTCTACTTTGTCATCTTTAAGGACAACCATAACTCCCACATCAAATCTCTTATGTGCCGCCCTTATTTTTATGCAGTCTAGTAATTTAATTCGAGTTACTTCTAGTCCCACATTTAGTATTCATTTTTGATTTTTATGGTGGCTTACTCTGCGCTCCAACTTGACCCCACACCTTTCACATTCCCCAGGTGAGTGGTATTCTTTTCCACATATAGGGCAGATGAAAACCCAGCGAATAATTTTCTTTATTGTTTTGTTACCTGTATATTTTATCCCAAGAAATTTCGCAATATTTTGCATTGTAAAGTCATTAGTAAGAAGGACAGCATTCAGCTCAAGGGCAAGAGCCAAGGCAGCAATATCAGCTTTTGAAAGTATAGCTCCTAGTTTTGTTGAAGTCTCTTTTATTTTCTTTACATATTGAATTGAAGGTTTTTTTATAGAATAATCAATTGAAGATAACTTTAACTTAGCTGGAGTGCTCTTTATTTCTTCCAGAACTTCAGGCGGCAAATAAATTTCCCCATTCAAATGTTTTTTCATGCGGAGCAGGTAAGAAGTATCGATAACAAATTTTTTCATGAGAGTACTCTCTGTTATATCCTTCTATATCTTTTGTAAAAAATGCTTTAAAAAAGACCCTGAGGTTCTTTTTTTGATATCCTTTTTATTTCTCTTGTTGCCCAGAAAGTACCTTCTGTATTTCCTCCCATTTTCTCTCATAGTAGGAGTGGTTACTAGAGACAACGATACATTATTTAATCTTTTTTATCTCTTTGTGAATTTTTTCCTCGCCACCTTCCCTGAAAATTGTTGTGCACCGTTTTATTACTTCTCGAAAACTTTTATAGTACACGTTCATCTTCTAATAGCTGTTATTTTGCTTCTTCTTTCGCAAAGATTGGAGTTGTCTTTTAATAACAAATACCTTTTCATCTCTGTGATGTTAGTGTCAATTTCTATTTTTTTCCTGAAAAAAAGCTTTCTTTGGGTAGATGAGGTATTTCTTCATCCTGAGTTGAACAAAAGCCTTGTTTGTATAGAAGGAAAATTATTAAAGGTTTCTACAAAAAGAATAGGTGGAGAAATATGGTATAAATATCTATTATGTGGGAAGAACTGTATCGTATTCTACTCCCAAGAGCGCTGCTTAACTGAATATCTAAAAGTTTGTGGATATTTGATAATGAGGGAGAATAAATGTTACTTGAAAAGTGTAGAAATTATGAATGAAGTATGTTAAAGAGAAAAGTAATTACCAATCAACTTTTAGCATCTTTTATTTTAGCCTTTATTTTTTCTATAGAAAATTTTGCAATAAATATCACAAAATACCTACAAATATTTTTATTTTTCTTCTCTTTTCTGCTTTTTAGAATAACCTTAGCAAATTTCTATGCTTGGGCTTGTTTTTGGGATGAAGTAGATTATATTCCCCTCTCTCTCAAAGGGAGGGGAGGTATATCAAAAATAAAGGGAGCTCTTCCTATTATCCTGGCTCTGATAGCTTGGCTTTCTAACGGACAAATAAAAATTCCGATAGGTGGGAGACTCTATGTTAGAATTGGTTTCCAAAAAGGAAAGGACAAGCTGAAAGTGGAAAAGGAAAGAGGCAAGGTTGTGGTATTTGTTTTGCTATTATCTTTCTCCCTTCTTTTTCTTTTTTACTTTTTGTGGAAAGAAATGTATCCTGTTTTGCTCCTCTTTTCATTCTTTCAGCTCATCCCCTTTTTCTCATTTGAAGGGAGTTATCTTTTTCTTAATAAACCAATTGTTTGGATTATAATGCTAGCGATGGCTTTTGGCTCCCTCCTGTTTGAGGCTTCCTGCATCAGTGTGTGGTTAGTTTTTTTAAATCTCATGACTTGTATAATATTATTGGTATACTAGCTGATGGGACCATCATGGAAGAGGGAAGGATAACAGGAAACGAACTTAAAGGAAAGAAAATAGTAAGTAAGACAGGGAAATATTTTGGGACTGTACAAGATTTGCTTTTTGATCCAAAAAGTGGGGAAATAGTATATTTAGTAGTGGGAGAGGCTTCTAAATACGCTAAAAGCTTGGAGTTAGAAAGAGATGAAAATGGGGATATTCTGATACCTTTTTACTCTGTAATTTCAATTGGAGATTTTGTTATTATCTCTGAGGAGGACCTTATTTGATTTGCGAAATCTGCGGGAAAGAGACTGACAAGCTAAGAAAAGTGTACATTGAAGGAGTACTGTTAGAGGTCTGCGAAGAGTGTGCAAAATTGGGCAAGATCATCCCAGAGATAAAAAAGAAAACTGAAATAAGAAAGAGTAAAGAAGAAAAAGAAGAGCTTGTCTTAAAACCACGCTGGTATGTTGCCGTGAGAAGGTGTTTAGAAAAGGAACTTAAAAAAGGATTAAAAATGAAAGATATTGCTTCAAAATGGGGAATAAAAGAAACCCTTCTTAGAAAAATATCACGAGGGGACATAGAAATAGATATCCCTACAGCAAAGAAATTGGAAAAAATAGTTGGGGAATCGTTAGTAATGACAATTGAAGAGAAAGGAGAAATATCTAATATAAAAAAAGGAGAAGAAAATGAACATAAAAGAACGCTTGGAGATATGGTTATAATTAAAATAAAAAGGAAGAAATAACATTACTTTCCCTTTTTCTTTTGTATTCCTTGCAAAACAGGAGCAACTCTCTTTTAATGTCTCTTTTAATAGAAAAGGCTTTTTTTATTACAGAAGAAATTTTTTTATTAAAAAAAAAGTAAGAGATAAGCTGAGTAAAATTTGATCTCCTGCTCTTGCGAAAACGCTCAAAATCTATCAGTTTCACACCTTTTTTTGTGACAATAAGGTGTTTGTAGGGTTTATTAAATTCTGGAGAGAAAAAATTTATCCAATCCAAACAAAGTGATATTAAGAGGCATTCTCTAACTACCATCCTTATTCTTTTTTGGTCCTTCTCTTTCAATAAGAAGTTTTCTAAAGATTCTCCCTTAATTTTTTCCATTATAATAGCATTCATGCTTTTAATGTAACCGTAAATCTTTGGGACAAAAGGAAATCTTTGGAGAGTTATTAAATTTTTTAATTCCCGATTAAACACATCCTTTCTTTTGCAGACCTTTATAACTTTCCCGTTAACTTCAAATACCCAAGACCGCCACCCCTTTGCAAGGAATTTAATGCTGGGGTAAGCTCTTTTTAAACGCTTAAGAATGAAATCAATACAACTATCATTATAATGTGATAAAACACCGTCGTGCATACCGCAGATTCGTATCTTCCAATCCCAAATATTTTTTCAATACCTATCACAGTAAGAATAAAAGTCCAAGTAAATATTATCGAATAGAAAACGCTTGAACAAAACTTACTTAAAAAAATGCACCATCCTAACAAGTAGAAAGGAGCAAATGAATAAATAACGGTTTTAAGGCCCTTCTCAAGGGAGTATTCCCCACTGAAAAGGTAGATAAGTGCAGATAGGATGAGAGAAAGAGCCGGCAATAACAATGAGAATGTAAACAGAAGAACATAATATACAAAAGCCTTAATAATTACCCCTTTAGACAAAAATACACCAATTGCAAGCAGAGAAGTTAATACAAAAATTCCAAAAGCATAGTTAAAAATTGTTACTGAAATTCTTTCCTTTTTGACTTCATCAAAAACTTTTCCAGGGTTAGTAAATACCTTGAAGAGTCTCATAATTTTATTATTGGCTGAAGGGCTTATGAGTGCTTACTTGTGATATCCCATGTGTTCTATAAAAGAAATAACACCAGAGAAAAAAGCAGGGAAAGGGGAAGAAAAAGGAAAAGTATACCAAAAGCTTCCTTATTTTTCCTATTATTTCGGAAAGCGCTAGAAGGTAGAAGGGTATGTATAAGCCTAAAGAAATTAGTATCAGAACAAAATCCTTCCAGAAGTTTCTTTTTTTATTAAAGAGGACCCTTAAAGCATAGGAAATATTCATACAGTTTATAAAAGCAAAGAAAATACAAATAAGACTATAAGCTCCAAGTAAAGCAACAAGCTCTTGAGAGTTAGATATATAATAGAAAATAGCAGAGAGAAAAGATCCTACTGATAAGAAGAAAGGGAAAAGAGAAATGAAAGTGATATAGTTTTCAGTTATTTCTCTATCCATATTCCTATTTCCTTCTCTATTAAGGGCAATTTAAGCCTTTTTTTCCCTGAGCCTCTCTTAATTTCTTGGAGATTGCATCTTTCCTTTATGTATGTGTCGTATTTCTTAATTAAAGAATAAAATTCATCATCACATTCTACTATTAGATTAGCTTTTTCAAATACCTTCAGAGATAGCTCTTTTCTAAGGGATTGAACCCCTCTACAGAACTCAGATATAATGGCTAGTTCTTTACTAAACTCTTTAGAAACATATACACACCCGAATGATGTTTCTACCCTTAAATACCCATCATTAACTCCTATTGAAAATTTTTCAATATTACAGAATCTGCATATTAATTCCATTCCTTGTTCTCCTATTTCTTTTTGTATCTTCTCATCAAAACTCACTTCTTTTAGTGGCCATCTCCAGCGTATTCCTAGTTTTTCCCTTGCAGATAGAATGGCTGAAGAAATTTCTTTTATTTTTTCATATGCTTCTATTATAGAACCATCGAACCTCTTATAGGAAGGCCATTCTTTTTCAATTATGTTTCCAATTTCGAGCTTGGATGATAATTCATCACTTAGCTCTGGACAAAGAGGATAAGTTAAAATTACCAGCTCTTTTAGAATATTTCCCAAAATTTTCAGGGGCGATATGTCTCCTTTCTTTATTCTCTCTCTAATTACCTTGATATAAAATCTGCTCAAATCTTCGAGTATAAAATCCCTCAATCTCCTAGCGTATTTATCAAATTCACAATTTTCTAGATATTCTGTTATTTCCTTTTTCAGTTTCTCAAAAAGGTTCTCTATGATGGAGTCTTCTAATAGACGCTTTTCTGTTCTTAATGAAGACTCCCTTCTGGAGTAATCAACATAGAATCTAACTACATTTCTATAAACATTTGAAAATTGTGTGAATACCTTTTTCCCTTCTTCTAGGTTGAAATTCATTTGCTGGGATGGAGGGGAAGAATAAGCTACATAGAATCTTATGGCCTCTTTTCCAATTTTATTTATAGCATCTTTCCAATAGATCACATTTCCTAAGGATTTGCTCATTTTTCTTCCTGCCCAGTCTAATACCCAACCGCCTACTAAGACACTCTCGTAGACATTTCTGTCAAATACTATGGAACCTACTACGTGCATTGAATAAAACCAGCCTCTAATTTGGTCCTGAGCCTCACAAATCCAGTCAACAAACTTTATTTTTTCCCATACATCAGCAGGTACCGCCGCAAATGGAGCACAGGCTGAGTCCATCCAAACATCAAATACATCAGGTATTCTTTCCATTGTTCCTCCGCAATCACACTTTATTTTAACGTTTACCCAAGGAATATGCAACTCTTTAACTTTTGTGCCAGAAAGTTTTTCTAATTCTTCTTTGGATCCTATTGCTATAGCTTTTCCACACTTATTGCAAATCCAGATGGGAATAGGTATTCCCCAAAATCTCTGTCGTGAAATAACCCAATCTTTTGCATCAAGCAGCCAATTTATAAATTGTTCTTTTCGGTATTCGGGGTAAAATTTTATTCTTCCCGCATATTTTACTAATTTGTCTTTGATTTTTTCTATAGCAACAAACCATTGTTCAGATAGTCTAAAAATTAGTGGTGTCTTACATCTCCAACAAATTGGATATCTATGAACTATTCTTTCTTTGTAAAAGATGAAATTTTTATTTTCAAGGTCCTCTATAATTCTCTCATTAGCTTCTCTATAATAGAGGCCATTATATTTCCCAGCATTTACCATTTTTCCATCTACGTCAACAACATTTAGAATGGGAAGCTTATAATACTCCCCAATCTTAAAGTCCTCTTCACCATGTGCTGTTGCTATATGAACAAGCCCTGTTCCTTCCTCAATATTTACCAAATGCTCATAAATTTCCTCCACTTCTAATTCTTTCTTCTTTTCCTCAATTTTCCTCCCTCTCCACCCCTTCAGAAGAGGTATTGAAAGGATAATTCTGTGGTTTATTTTTCTTTGTTCCTCTGTATCTATTACAGGAAGGTATTCTAAGTCTTTAAGTTCTTCTCCTTTAAATTTTTCTACTATTTCATATTTTTTTCCTAATTTTTCTAGAATACAGAGCCTTTTCTCAGCAATGACGTAATGTTCCTCCCCACATCTAACTTTCACATATTTTTCCTCTGGGTGAACAGCTACAGCGACATTTGCTGGTAAAGTCCAGGGAGTTGTTGTCCAGACTAAAAGGTAGGTGTTTTTTTCCTCCTTTACAGGGAATTTCACATAAATCGACCAGTCAGATAAATCTTTATATTCAGAGGTTTCATATCCAGAAGAGAGTACCGTTTCACAACGGGGGCACCAAAGATAAACTCTTGCTCCTTTATAAACTAATCCCTTTTCCCAAATTTTTTTGAAAGCCCACCATACTTTCTCGATGTAATCATCTTTCAAAGTCCAGTACCACTCGTTTTCATTAAAAAGGCCATGCAGTAATCCCCCCTCTCTACAAATTTCTATAATTTTTTTTCCATTCTGGAGCGCCCATTCCTTGCATTTTTCAACAAACTTTTCTACTCCAAATTCTAGAATATCTTTCTTTGACCTAAATTTCAACATACTTTCCACTTTTACTTCAATAGGTAGTCCATGGCAGTCTAGTCCTGGAATAAAGAAGAGATCGTAACCGCGTAAGATAAGATATCTTGCAAAGATATCTTGGTATATGTAATTTCTTGCATTACCTACATGCAGATTAGCTGTTACATAAGGGGGGCCCTGTAATAGGTAAAACTTTCTTCTTCCTTCAACTCTGGTTATTTTACTCTTAAGGGCAACACTCATGCTATATTTTACAGGTCATTTATATAGTGAGAAGCATCTTTTTTATATAATTTATCCTAAGGCTTATATTACCCAAAAGGTCCAGAAATTTTGTCCAGCGGGCAGAGGGGGCTACCGCCTAAGGGCGGAGGAAACCCCCCCTCCGAAGGAAGTGGCCGCCGAAAGGCGGGACCCGAAAGGGTCGGCCCCCTACAGAAAGAAGACCACCCTCTATTGATGAGAATGAAGTGGAGAATAGGGAGGTAACTCCCTAGAGATAACCCACAGACGAAATAGAGGGAATGGGTGAAAGATGGGGCCCCCACTGGAGCAAGGCGGACGCTGCTTAGACGAATCCCTACAGAAGGGGGGTTATCTCTGCCCGCTGGACAAAAAAGTTTCTTCTATTCTTTTTATGAGTTTTCTTTTTAGGAATTCTAATTCCAAACCTCCTACTTCTTGCCCCAGAGTTTTTAATATTTCTTCAGCAAGCTTTAGTTCCTCCTCAGTAAATCTCTCTTTTAGATACTCCCGCTCCAGCTCATCTAAAGGTCGTAGTGAGAACTTTCTGATTTTCCTAGAAGGTAGGGGGTCCTTTAGTTTTGAGTCATTTATGTGTACATGAAGAAATCCTCTAGAGAGACCAAACTCTATAATTTTTCTTTTGTTAATGTTTCGTTTAGATCCTTTTCCTAATCTCCCCTCCAACTCTAAGATGGCTATATTTTGGTATCCTTCCAAAGATTTAAAGAAATCTAAGCAAATTTTCTCTATTTCTTCGGGAGAATGGCCATCTACGATTATTCTTTTATATTTTATTCCCCTAGTTTTTACTGGGATGAATTTTACTTTAAGATGATCTTCACTAAGGGAAACGGAGAAAAAACCTTTTTGGTGAGGTTCTCTCATTTCAGTGACATCATAATATTCTAAAGAACCTGGATAAAACACCCTATACTTGTAATTTTCATAAGGGAAATGCCAATGACCGCCGGCATAATAATCCATGCCTTTTGGTAACCATTCTAGTGGAATATCTCCAGAAACCGCATTTACCTCTTTTAGAATATGATGAAAGACAAAAATTTTTATTTTTCCTTCGGCCTTTATTATCAGATTATTATACAATTCTTTTATTCTGCTTCTCCTTCCAGGTACTCCTAAAATAGCACAGTTTCCTTCCTGAACTCCTTTAACTATATACCTTTCACCGACTTTGAGGAAGTATTCTGGAGCGGTAAGATTTATCAATAGACCAATAGTATGAAGAACCGAAATGAAACTTTCGTTTAGAAACAAATCATGATTTCCTGGAATTATATACAGAGGGATATTATTTTCTTTAAGTTTTTTCAATCCCTCCATGGCTACCAGTATGCTTGAGATGGGTGGTGAAGCTTTTTCAAACAAATCTCCTGAGTGAATTACAAAATCTGGTTTTTCTTTTATAATTTTTTCAATAGCGTTATCAAAAGCCTTATAAAAATCTTCTTCCCGCTCTCTTAATTTAAAATTCCTCCTTCCAAGGTGAGTGTCTGCTAAATGAACAAACTTAATTTCCATAGGGATATCTACCCTATGGCTAAGGTATATGTAGATAAGGAAAAATGTATTGGATGTGGTCTTTGTGCTAGTTTAGTACCAGAGGTTTTTGAAATAAAAGAAGGGAAATCAGAGGTAAAAGTGGAGGAGATTGAAGAAGAAAAAAAAGACAATGTAAAAAAAGCTATCGAGGCCTGCCCTGTTGGGGCTATTTCATTAACCGAGGATTGATTCTACAGCATAGAGCTTATTGTCATAAGTAAGATAGATCACAACTTTTGTTTCTCCTTTTTTTACATCTGTGTACTTGTAATTTGTAATAATTGCTTTAACATCTCCCGAGTTGATGGTATTGTCCGTGGTGAGAGTCTTTGTAGAGCCGTCAACAGTTACTCTCTTGATGGTTATGGTTTTATCTAAATTATTAAGGATTTCAAGGGAGAGATTTCCGGAAGCAGTATCCTCAAACCAATTTACGATTCTTACATTTGCCTGTACTTCGGCCTGAGTTATCGCTGTTGTAGTTGCGACGGTCCCTTTACCAGCAGCTGTTCCTACTACTGTCCTAAAGAAATAGAATACACCAGCGGTAATTGCTACTACCATTACTAGTAGGAGGATGGTTGCAACAACTGGAGAGACTCCTCTCATAAATATCCTTGGTAAAGGGTCTAGATTAAGACTATATTAGTGGCAGAACTTTTTACTTTATGAGAATAACAGAAGCACTAATATCACTAATGTTTCTCTCTTTCCTTTTGGAATTGTTTTTTCCAGAGAAGTTAGAATATTTTTCCTTTTCATTTTATAAAAGCATTAAATATCCGTGGGTTTGGATAACAAATGCTTTCTTGCATGCTTCAGTCGCTCATCTACTTTTTAATACTATAGTAATATGGAGCCTTGGTTCTTTGATAGAGAGTGAAATAGGGAAAAGAAACTATTTGCTCCTTTTTGTTACGTCAGTGGTTATAGCAAACCTCGCTTTTGGTCTTATGTATCCTAAACAGGAGGGAATAGGATCTTCAGGGTTTGCCTTTGCTCTTTGTGGAATAGCCACCATTTTGAATCCATATATGATAGTTCTTGTATGGTTTGTTCCAATGACAATGAGAACAGCAGGTATTTTTTTCTTTCTGCTGGAACTTACTCTTTTATTATTGTTTCCAGGATCTAAGATTGGACATATAGCCCATCTCTCTGGGTTTGCTGTGGGAGTATTGTTTGGGTATTTCCTAAAGAGAAAAGTTATAAAAGAAGAATTCATTGAATATGGAGAGTATTATTAGAATAGCTTCTTTCTTCATTCTTATAGGAGCGCTTCTTATTGTAACAGGTATTTTAACACTAATTCTTTGGCCTCTTCTGGAGCGGGGAAAAATGCAATCTAAAATATATTATGGCATTGGAGGCTTTATAGGGCCTTTTCCCTTTGGTTTTGCTAATGATCCAAGATTTCTCTGGATAATAGTCGGGTTGAGTTTTCTATGTTCCTTAGTTTTCCTTCTGCTAGTATTTTATTAGAGAAGATTCTTCCTTTGCTTTTTCTTTCCTACTTTTCGTATACAGATCTGAGAGACAGGAGTATAAATTCCTATCTTGCCTATGTTTTCCTTCTATATTCTGGCGCCATCTTTTTAATTTCATTAAAAGGCTTCCAGGAGATAATTAGAACGATACTAATCCTCTCTTTTCTTTCTCTTCTCTTTTTAAAGGGAGTAATAGCAGATGGGGATTTAGTAATATCATCGTCTATTTTTTTCATTACTGGAGCGGCTCCAGAGTTTTGTATATCTCTTTTTTTCTCCCTATCAGTTTGTTGTTTGGCATATGCTTTTTTTCTTCTTCTTAAAAAGGGGATTAAGTTACCGTTATATCTTTTTCCTTTTATTCTACTCTTTTTTTCTCTTATAACCTTCTTAACTCATTCAATTAGGCTGTCTTTTTTGCTTTTCTTGATTTCCCTCTATTTTTCAATCTTTCCTTATAAAGATAAGCTGGTAGAAGTTAGAGAAATTCTTCCAGAGGAATTGCAAGAGGGGGACATACTTGTAGAAGATATAAAAATAGGTAATAAAATAGTCTTTAAGAATCCAGGGAGGAGCTTAACTCTCTTAGAGGTGAAAAAAATTAAAAGTTTTGGAATAAAAAACAAAATCAAAATAAAATGGGGGATGCCTTTTATACCTTCATTGCTTTTGGCCTTTTTAATTTATCTATTAGATCTAAATCTTGGGTTTATACAAGAAGTATTTATGCGGCCGTAGTCTAGTGGTAGGACGCTGGCCTCCCAAGCCAGAGGTCCCGGGTTCGAATCCCGGCGGCCGCAGGAAAACTGCTAACCCAAAGAAAATTTTTGCCGCTTCTCTATAGCCATTTATTATAGAAACTTTTCAAACAGGTTTATATATTCTTTGGCTATTTTTTCAGAGGAATTTTTCTCTACAATTTTTCTTGCTCTTCTTAATGTTTGCCTAACTTCTTCATCATCTTCCACTATTTTTGATAGCCAAATTCCCAATTCAGTATAATCTCCATACTCTAGGACGCCTCCCTTAAAGAAATTGAAGAAGTCAGAGTGTTTTGGAACTAAGATTGGTCGTTGTGCTCCAATTAGTTGGGCTGCTGTTGTTGAAATTAGCGCGTAGCCTCTACTTTTAAATTTATGCAATACAATTCCATCGCTTGCTCCAGCATACAAATCTAATCTTTCCCAACTTAGAGTTTCCTCTTCTCTAATAAGTATATGAGGAGATTTAGAATAACTTTCGACCAGTTCACCTAGCATTCCTTTCCTTATTAACAAGATAAAGATAAGATCTTTCTTTATCTTGTCAGGTATTTCCGGAAAATAGGGTTTATATCCTCTCTGGGCAAAAATTAGGAATATCTTTTTCTCTTTTGGTAGTTTTAATTCTTCTCTAGCCTCTTCTTTGTCTATATTTCGCAAAGGTGCACAAGGAAAGGGGATATAATGAGCCTTGTCTTCATAGATTTCTTTAAGAAATGCTTGTCTTTTATCAAAATAGATTACTAAGTCCCAATCATGCATGTAAAACCAACTTTCTTCTGGTAAATGATTCTCATGGACAATATGGGCAGTTATTTTTGACTTTCTTTTTAAAATGGGGAGTATATGGGCAAGCTTCAAATAAGGGATCTGGCGCAGGTCTTGAACAATAAAAACATCATATTTGTTCTTTAAAATTGGTCTTGGATCAAAGAAGTTTGTTACATGAGGTTTACCAAAACACCTAATTACAAATTCTTCATCTTTCTTTCTAGTAAACCCATCTCCGTGGAAATCCTCTTTTATGTGAGAAAACACGAAAAGGGTATGCCCATCTTTAATCCATTCCCTTCCAATAAGCTCAGCATGGATTGATACTCCAGAATCTGTATTCCAAGCTGACATCATTCCTATTTTCATATTTTTATTTTTCCCAATACACTTTCTTAAGGAATAGAAAAATTCTTAAACAAGGGTTAATCTATTCTCTCCGTGGATCGCCTTGAGTGTAAGTGAGATACTACTTGATATTGCAAAACCTCATACCCCCAATATCATCGAGTTTGCGAAAGTACTTACAGAAATCGATGGGGTTGAGGAAGTAAAAATAGAAGTTGTTGAGATGGATATAAAAATTGAAACAGCAAAACTTAGAATAAAAGGAAACAATTTGGATTTAAATAAAATAGAAGAAAAGATTAGAAAGTTAGGAGGTATAATAAGATCAATTGATGGAGTTACAGTAACAAAATGATTAAAAAAATAGCACTGTACTTTAAAACTATAAAGGAGTCTCCAATTTTAAGGAGATATTTTGTAATGAATGGATTCGATGGTATCCTCACTACTTTGGGAATCTTGCTAGCTGCAATCTTATCTAGATCAGAAAACATTCCAAATATAATTTTTACTGTGTTTTCAGCTGGAGTGGCCATGGGGATCTCTGGATTTTGGGGAGCTGTTCTCGTGGAGCTCGCTGAGAGAAAAAGAGAATTAAAAGAACTTGAAAGGGCATTGTTTACAAACCTTTCAAATACTAAGCTTGAGGAAAGGTTAAAATACGCCTCTATAACAGCAGGAATAGTAGATGGATTTTCACCTCTTCTCTTTTCAATTATTTGTGTTATTCCTCTCTTTTCTTTCTTTCTTTTTCAAACTAAGCCAATTTTTTTATTGATAGTATCTTATATTTTTGGGACCATTTTGCTTTTCATCCTTGGTGCATATCTTGGGAGAATTTCAAGGGAAAATTGGCTCCTATTCGGAATTAAAATGGCCTCAGCAAGTCTAATTGTTTTTGTCCTAGTTAGGCTTGGTAAATTTATTGCTTAGTTATAGTATGGGGAAAGTGGGTATCTGGTTAAGACTTACAACTGCAGAGCCTAATGCTGACCTAGAGGAGATAAAGGAAAGACTAAAGGATGCATGTAGAGAAATAAATGCTGAAGTAATCCAGATAAAGGAAGAACCAATAGCTTTTGGGATTTATGCAATAAAAATGATTATTGCCAGAGAGGAGGAGTTGGGTTGGAGTGAAAAAGAAGAAGAAAAGTTAAAAGTTGAGGGAATAAGTTCTGTGGAGGTTGAGAGGGTAAGTCTGATCTAAGAATTTAAGAACTTTGTGTATTCAATCGTGCAGTCTATTTTTGAGGAGCCCTTATTTTTCTACGAAATTTTTAATGATGTACTCTGATCGGAAGAATTGGCTTGGAGCTAATTTCTTAGTTAATTTCTTACTTGCAATCTAAAGCAACTATTCATATTATTCGTTATATTTTAATAATAGCAACTCTTTTCCTCCTCTTAGATTTCCTCAAAGAACCTTTTAATATTATAACTCTAGCTCCTTTCTTCTCTATTGATTTTTTAAAGTAATCTAAATCGATGTTTTTCCCTATGTCAATAATGAGGGCTATAACATTCTTTGTTAGGTTCTCTCTTACTGTTTCAACCTCCCAGGATAGATAAGACAGATATTGGCCGCTCTTCGCTATTTTTAATTCTACAGCTACCAATTTATTGTCTTGCTCAATTACAAGATCTATTTTTCGGTTTATCTTTTTTAAGGAGTAATTTTCAATAATGGTGGCTTTTTTTCCAAGTTTTCCTATCAATCGATTTTTCAATCGTGTTCGCAAGTCATCTTCATCTCTAAGCTTTTCTGTATCATCAAATTTCTTAAGAATTCTAACAATTTTTTCAAAAAGCTTGTCTTTTTTCTTTCTTCGATGTCTTTTTAGACCTTTCATAGGCGGTGCTTCTCGTAATTTTTCTTCGACGTGAACGGCTTCTTCTCCAAATATCTCCTTTTTTCTCCTTTCGAGATAATTTAGGAGGTCAATATACTTCACTTTAAATTTTTGGGCATAATAG
Organism: Candidatus Woesearchaeota archaeon; assembly: GCA_964471255.1. Lineage (GTDB taxonomy): Archaea > Nanobdellota > Nanobdellia > CAYMVK01 > CAYYFB01 > CAYYFB01. Next base: position 142,916 of record CAYYFB010000001.1, on the reverse strand, counting down.
GTAACATCATCAAGCCTTAGATTCTTCATAAGCAATCCAACTATGCTCCCTTTTGTTGAGTATCTTATCTTTTCACCAGTAAAAGGGTCTTCATAAGAAAGAGGAAGCCCTTCTTCTTTAGCGATCTGTCTTAGTTGTTTTAAATTAAATCTTTCGAGAAGGGCACGTTTTGTCTTTGAAATCTCATTTTGATAAGCAAGTTCCTTCTTTATCTTATCAACAGCCTTTCTTGTTGCTTCTCCAACTCTTTTTAGAACTTTAAAAACTTTTTCACCGACACCCATAATTGAAGATGGAAATTACGAGCATTAATATAATCCATTATCGTTAATTGAGAACGTTAAACTGTAAATTATGGTTTTTTCAGACTCTAGTTGTGTTTAAATACGTAAACATGCACTTTGAAAGGGGTTTTGGCTTTAACTCCCTGGGCCCGCGGGGATTCGAACCCCGGACCTCCGGCTCCCAAGGCCGGTGTTCTACCAAGCTAAACTACGGGCCCGCATAATGGTTAAGTAAGTGGTAGTTCCTCTTTAATCTTTAAAAGTTATAGGCTAAATGCTCTGGAGGGACTCCAACGAAATATAAAAAAACAGTAGCATATGAGCCCCGCTCCAGAAAGAATTCCAAAATTAGGTCCCTTTTTTCTCTTTTTATTTTTAGATCTTCTATTCCCATATAAACCTTTCTTAACCTTACCTTTGGTCTTAATTTTTTCCTTATCTTTAAATCCAAGAGACTAAGGGATTCCCTTTTCATAATCTGACTTATTATTTTCCCTATTTCTCCCCATTTTTCCAATTTTAAATTGTAAGCAACTAAAGGTACCCTTTTTGCTTCAATATTCCTTTTTATAATCTCAGATAAGGTTAAATTAAAGAGATAGGACTGATAGGCATCTATCCATAGTCTTAAGAATTCTTTAGGAAGCTGGAGCACAGCATCTTCAAAACTGGAGCCGGAACAAAGATTATTTATTAATAACCATTCTGGAGCGCCTCTTCTAAACTTGGGAATAATTTCTCTTATCCCGCTCCAGTCCCCCCATTTTTTTCTTAGTTTTTCATCTATCCCTCGCACTCCAGATCTTAAAATTTCAAAACAAGCCCTTTCCCACTCCCTTTTAATTATGGCTTTCCCAATCAAATGGTTGTTCAATTTTATCGATCCAAACCTTTGGGGTCCAAAGAAATTCGGAATTCTATCTTTAATTTGATCTATTTTATCTGCCTGCTCCAGGGCAGAAACATCCCTTATCCTTATAATAAAATAATTTCCGTCATTACTTCCAAGCCGGACTCTTTTATCCTTATATTCAAAGTCTTTAAAAAAGAATTTTTTTGATTTTATTTTGAAAAGCTTATTTTTATCTTTTGAATAAATACAAAGTTTCTGAGCAACAACGGCCTTTTTGTCTTTAAGGCCACAAAACCAAACCTTTTTTATCCCTCTTTTCTGGAGCAGCCCAGCTACCTCCAAAGTTCCGATATCTCTTTTTACGAGAGTAAACCAAAGAAATCTCTTTTTTCTGGAGCACGAAAGCAATAATTTATTTAGAAATAAAGAAAAAAGATTCGCTTTTTCGTTCAGTATTTTTCCATTTATAACTTCCCTAACTATGAAATCTTCTGGAGCGGCCTTAATTTTTCCCCCTATCTTTAGATAAGGGGGAATAAGTATTCCTATCTTTTTAAATATGCTTTCCTTAGATTCTATTCCCATATTGAGTGTAAAGCATTTAAGAGTGCTCAGTTGTTATATCTTTGTCGGCGGCCATAGCGGGCAGGGAAACACCCGATCCCATACCGAACTCGGAAGTTAAGCCTGCCCGCGTTGGGGAGAGTACTGCCCCGAGATGGGGTGGGAAATCCTCAAGCCGCCGACACTATATGGTTATATAAAGAACGGCCACACCCTTTGAGAAAGGAACAGCAATTGAAAACCTTTTTCCTTCTATTATCTTACCTCTTTCTGCTTTACAGGAGTACTCTGGAACATATATTGGCATACTACAGTTAACTTTGAGGGAATAGTTTGAAAACAGAGGGAGATTTCCAATTCCATATACAAGATAGAATAAATTAGGGCCGGGAGGGATAGATGCTAAGAAATATGCTTCCCCAATATCGGCTTCAGTGTCGGATATTTCACCCCAAGTGGCAGATTCATTGGCTGTTATATTTGTCAACTGCGGTTGGGCCACAGTATACCCAAGACAATAGTATATGTCTATGATATCATTAGTCAAATTTACTGGTGAACAGACCAATAAAGAGCCATTATATCCTATTTTCAGAGGGTAGCCTTTCCAGAAAACTCGAAGGCAGGAAGTGTTCATGCCTGCTGGGAAAGACAAATCTAATTTGAAGCAGCCTTTGCTGGCGTTTATTTTTATAATCTTTTTTCTCCAGTTTTTTCTTATCATTGTCCTTAATGCTCCTTCTTTTTCAATTCTAATGGTATTGAAGTTAGTTCCATTGCAAAAATTGTATACTATTCCTAGTACACAATTTTTTGTTTCATTGAAATAATTGGTAACTCTCACTGGTGTGTATATCAGAATATCAACTGAAACCTCTTTGTCCAATGCCCCCTCCAGTAAATCGTCGATTAAGTAAAGCTTACCAGAGTCTATGTATTCAACTAAGAAAGGTCTTAAGGATTTTAGAAGGGCATAATACTTGTAGTAAGGACAGGCCTCTTCCTTTATTTCAATTTTTGGAATTCTTGCCTGAATATGCAGATAAGTCAAAAAAATTAAAAACACACAAAGAGCCAGCTCTAGATAAATATAGAAGCCTTTCATACTTCCCTTACCTTTATAAGCATCCCCCTATATGTTTCAAAGTATTCTCTCATAGAAAGCTTACCAGGGCATTTGGAAGGACAGAAGTTGCCAACACAATAGGATTTATTTGTATGCTTTATTCTAATAAAAAAAGGAGATTGACAAACAAAGCATACTTGATCTCTATCATTAGGATTTTCGCTTCTCAGAAATATTTTTAAATAAGTAAGATTCTCCCCAAAAAGCCTATCCTCCTCAGTGACTTCGATTTTATCACTAGCTTCTGTTCCCTGTAGAGTGAAATTTTTGCAGTCAGTTATTAAACTCAAATTGACGGAGGTGTTTTGATTGATAATACAAATTTTTCCTAATCTTCTAAAAATAATTAAAGATGAGTTCGCTAATTTGTCATCATAATAAGTCGAAAAGATTAACCATGGAACTCTCTCAAGGCAAAGGGGTAATTTGTGGCTATACCTTGGAGATCTCATTTCATTAAATATCAAATAGATTGAAAATAGGAGGAGAGAAAAGAAGTAAAGGTAGGAAATATATCTTGCCGGGGTCAGCTTACTTCACCTCTATATTTATTTTTCTTTTTACCCTTTCTTTCCCACATATTGCGACGAATGTTGCTTCTTTCTTTCCTTTTTCTAAAAATTTTATAGAAAAGAAAAACTTGCCGTTGGAGATAATTCCTGATTTATTCCACTCCTCTATTATAAATCTTCCAGAGCAAGGCTCTCCTTCAATGAGTAGGGTTCCTTCTATCTTATAGACTCTTCCTACTTCTATCTCTGGTGGAAAATTAATCTCAAAGATAATAGACTTTCTTACTATTAAAAAAGACAGGAGTATAGTATTAATACATACCAATATTAAGGCATGCTTTAATCCTTCCGTGATTTTTTCCCCTACAATTGTCCCGGCCAGTACTCCAGAACATGCCCCCACTACGATCCCAAAAGCTAGAAAACTCAATTTGTATTTCTCGACATTTATTCTTAAAGTTAATCCAAATTCTTCAGTGCCTTCAACTCCATAAATTTGGAGAGGGATCAGTACATTGTACATTACGATTAAGATGACCATAAAAAGGAAGTTTATAGTGTATATAACCTTTAAATGCTCTCCAAGGGTTGTTTGAATGTCTTTTTTTATTTCTCTTATTCTTCTGAGAGAATCTGAAAGAGTATCGAGGGTCTTTACAAGTTCCCCACCGATGTAATAAGACTCCCGAATTACTGACAAAGCATTTTTTATTTCTTTTGATGGTATGCTCTTTTGAAGATCCTTTATCACTTTAGGAAAGGGTATCCCCCAACTTAATTTGTAAAATGCCTTTTTTATTAGAGGAGTAAGGGGACCAAGTTTAAGACCTGAAGTATGTTTAAAAGCCTGTGTTATTGTCATTCCTGATTTCAGAGCACTGGAAAGAGAAGACAGAAATTCAGGGAACATTTCCTCCATTTTCTTGATTTGAGAAATATAAAAATAGAAATCAATGAAAAAAATAGCTATAGAAAGAATTATGGACAGAGCGAGTGAATAAATTGCCTTGAAAATTTCTTCCTTCCTAATTAATGAAAAAAATAGGAAAAATCCGAGCAAAAGTAATAGGATGCTAAACCATCCATATCTCATATCTTTACGGGAGAGGCTGCCCTAATAAATAAAATTAGTAAGAAGGTTGCGACAGGAACTAAGAAGAAAGTAAGAGCATATTGAATCCAAAGCAGAATATTGGAAAGTCCTCCCATTACTCCCATAAGTAAAATCATTATATTACTCATTATCGTCCCAGTAATTACTATTGTGATATAAATTTCAAGAAGAATCGAGACAAGATGCGAAAAGTCTTTTATTTTTCTTTTCATCTCTTCGCTATACTTCTTCGAAGCTTCTAGTAAGAAAGAAGTTATATCTCCCCCTCCGGTAGAAGTAGAGAGGATCCCTGAGAGGAGTTCTTTCCATTTGGGTGACGGCGAATATCTCATAGCCAAAGAAAGAGCCTCTGAGAATGTATATCCAAATATTTCCATATTTCTCTCTATACTTTGGCATTCCTTAGAAACCTCACCGAATTCTTTCATTTTTGCCATGAATTTAAACATCATGTAAGGAGGAACACCTGAGGAAGCAATACATGCCATGTAACAGCAGGCAAATGGGAGAACATTTTCCAGCCTGTGTCTTCTCTCTTCAGCCTTAAATTTTGGATAAAAAAGGGAAAATAGAAAGACAGAAAAGAAAACGATAGGTGGAATGGTTAATATTAAAATAAAAAGATATTTACTAGGAAAAACTTTTTGCAGCAAATCCATGAGTACAATTAGTGGTGGGCCCGTAGCTATTGATAAAAATACTGAAATAAGAAACCATTGCCCTAGATATTCCTCACTAGTCTTTTTTATCCCAGCAATTTTTAGGTAGCTTCTCACTTCTGGAAATTTTTTTGAAAGAACTTTACCTATTCTCCAAGAAATTCCTGATATCATATCATTTTCTCATAATTTTTGATAATTCTTCAGGGTTATAGTAATAAAGACCAATATACCGCCAAAACTCTTTATAATCCCTAATACCCTTTTCCGTTAGCCATTTAAGTAAAAGCGCCCGTCTTCTGAGCTCTTCTACGAGTTCGGTGGATTCTAGCCCCAATCTCTTTCCTGCTTTTTCTAAAATCTCGCTCCCCTGGCTTTGAAATTTATCTTCTGCTGGGATCCATTTAAATGATATTTTCCTAAGAACCCTGTTTCTTCTTGGATCAAATCCGGTTATTTCAGTTATATTGCTAACTCTTCTGCTGAACTTTCCTCTTATTTTTGTTGCTGTCAAGAAAACGACAGCGTCAAGGTTTGCTAGCAAGGACTTTGGCAAGTTAATGGGTGGGGTTGTCAATCTGGAGATAATAGTATCCAAGTCCTCTGCATGGATGGTGCCCATACATGCATGTCCAATTGCCATGGCTTGGAACATAACATAGGCTTCCCTACCCCTCACTTCTCCTACTATTATATAATCTGGTCTCTGACGTAGAGAGGCTTTCAGTAAGTCAAATAAGGTTACCTTTCCATATCCATGCGGGCCAAAAGCCTCTCTACTTACATGAGGGACCCAATTAGGGTGTGGTAGCCTTATCTCTGCCGTGTCTTCGATAGAAACTATCTTCATCTCAGGACGAATAAAAAGGCAAAGACAATTTAGGAGCGTTGTTTTTCCGGAAGCTGTAGGTCCAGCGATTAAAATGTTCATTTTTGCTTCAACTAGCAGCCAAAGATAGGAAAAAAGTATTTCATTTAAAGTATTATTAGAAATAAGATCTGTTGGAATGAGTATCCTTCTGAAGAACTTCCTTATAGTAAAGTTACTCCCTCTTCTAGCTATATCTGTCCCTAAAGTACATTGAACTCTAGAGCCGTCAGGCAAACTTCCGTCAAGAAGCGGCTTAGCGACTGAGATACTCCTTCCACACCTTTGAGCAAGTTTTATAATGAAATTGTCTAATTCTTCAGCAGAAGTGAAAACAATATTAGTTGGCATTTCACCGTAAAGTGGGTTTCTATGGTAAATAAATATTGGTAACCCGACACCACCACAAGAAATATCTTCAATATCAGGATCCCGCATCAAGGGCTCTATTTTTTCGAGGCCTATGAGATCTCTGTATAGGTAATATAAAAGTTTAAATTTTTGCTCTTCATTGAATTTTAACCCTATCTTCTTTACTCCTTCTCTGAATTTCTCTTTAATGTATTCAAAAGCCTCTTCTACATTCTTTATTGCTGTGAAATCTATATCTAACTTTTCTTCAATATAATTTTTTATCTCTTCTAGTGCCTTTTTTTCTTTTTCATCTAGTTTTGGTTCTATAACACGATAAATCAACGATTGCATTTCTTTATCCCATTTTATTTCGCAAAAAGCCATGGCCTTCCTTTTTCCTTCAAATTCTATATAGATGAGAGGTTTCCTTTCGTGAACCCTTTGTAACTCCTTAGTAACCTCTCTAGGTAAGATAAGAGATCTTATTTCTTTTTCAATTATCTCTTCTTCGGGTAACTCCAAAGGCTTATAGGTAAAAATAATGGGCCCCCCAATTTTTGCAGGGGCTTTGGAAGTTACTGGCATCCCTTCTATTATTACTTGTGGGGCAGAAATAATAGAGGGCTTTTTTGCCTTTATTTCCTTTTCTCTTTCTTCAATCACCTTGCCAAAATATTTCTCCAAAATTTTTCTCCTTCTTGCTTCTCTAATTTTTTCTAATAACTTTCTTATATCCACAATTATTTGAAATGAATAGATATAAATTTCCTTATATGTGAACCATTGGTTGTTGAATTAATAAACGCGATTTCCATCTCATGAGCACCAGAGGTTTTCCAGCAGTTCTTTGGGCATATTATGAATATTTCCTCTTCTCTTCCAAGCTCATCAACAAAGTTAAGTATGTACAATCTGAATATTGTTATATATTTTTTTCCTCCGATGCTTTTCCCTACCACAATGACCCTTTCTCCGGGATCGTCCACTTTTGTTTTAACCAAATTTCCTTCAGTTATAAAATAATCCCCTCCTTCATCAATTAGGAAAATTTTTTTGTTTTTGTATTTTTCTCCTTCGAAAAAACAATAGTCTGCATCGATATTAAGATAATTATCTTCAAAGGAATCGTTGGTAAAGCAAACGGATGAGTATTTATCATAAATCCAAAAAATCGCAAATTTTGTTATATTTGTATAATTTCCTATCTTAACTTCTTTTATATCACAATTATACTTTAAACACCAAGTACAGTTTACCTGCGAACAATTTCTCACAAGATCAGGCAGATAGACATTTTTCTTCCTCTCATACGGCATGAAATAAGAGTTTATTGGAAGAAAATTAGCTTGCGAAATAAGGGGAAATTTAGATTTTATTCTTAGCTCAATGTAGTCTTTTTTGATGAATAGCTCCCCTGGCAAATAGATGTCCAAGTCGGTTTTTCCTCCAGTCAAACCTATAAGTAATATTTTTTTACCTAGGCTCTCCAGCAGAGAGACACAAGTGCCAATTTCCCCTTTTTCAACATTCTTTTTGACTAGTGGGGAAGCCCAGAAGTATGTTGAAAATGCTACCAAAGAGACTAATAAAGTAAGAAGGACCTTTTGGAGAAGGGGGCTCATGTTTCACAATCTCCTACATCCCCTTCGGGATACTTCGGAACGGTGACTTTAACATAATAATGACTATTAGGAGCTAAACCATTCCAGGTAATATTCAGAACCCTAACATTGTCTGGAGGCAACTCTTCAAAATCTTCCGGAGATGAATACAATAATTGCATGTTTTCATCATAGATATAAACATAAGCCTGACCTGTAGGTATTTCTTTTTCCCCTACATTTCTAATAAATATTTTTACTTCCTTAGAAGAGGTATTACAGAAAACGGTCTCTACGCTTATTTTGTAAGCAAATCTTCCGACTTCTTCTTCAGCTCTTCTTTCTATTTCGGATCTTATTTTCTTCTCAAAGCTGCTGTACCAAAGAAAGAAAAGAGTTGAAATAACAAGAGTAACTAATATAAGAAGAACAGTAGATACAATAGGGGATATTCCTTTCATTTTACTATCTTAGGCAGGACAACTGGTCGTTTATCAGAAAAGCTTTTTTCTTTGAGTTTTTCTTTAATCTCCTCTATTTCTTTTTTTAGAGCGGATATTTCTTCTAGGATTTCTTTACTTATTCCCTCCTTTATCCCGACTTCAGATGGCTTTGTAGTTTCCTCTCCGGCTATCTTTATGATTTCAACTAACTCTTTTGTTTCTTTGGTTAAGTCGGTGATTTTTATCATCAATTCGGTCATCTTTGCTATGAGATTTAGTGAAACAGTAGACATTTTCTCGACCTCCGATTTAAGAGAGCCAATAGCATCGATAAATTTTGATATACTGGATTCTACACTCTCCTTAAGGTCAGAAATATCTTTTGAAATTTCCTTAATAGCCTTCTTAACCTTTCTCACTTCTGGTGCCACAAAAATTTCATAATCCTCTACCATGATTATTAAAGCATTATCTAACATTTTATGATGTCTCGGGAAGAAATAATAATGTGCCCCCGTCGTCTAGCCAGGACTAGGATACGGGCCTTTCGAGCCCGAGACCCGGGTTCAAATCCCGGCGGGGGCAGTTCTAAATCTTTTGTAGGAAGAGCATTTAGGGAATAAAAATATAATGGAGATTTTCCTTATTCTCAGATCTTCAGAACAACGAAAATAAATTTCTAGAACTTTCTATTTAACCTTGTAGATATGAAAGTTCTTAGAATAAAAAGAAAGTTTTTGGACAGCATATTAAATAGAAAAAAAGAACTTACTATAAGACCTCCAAAGGAAAAATTCAAAGTTGGTGAGAAAGTAAGAATAGATTGTGGAAGAAAAATAATAGGAATAGCCAGAATAAAAGACGTCTGTGTTAAAAAGATAAAGGAAATCACAAAACAAGAATTGGAAAAAGATGGTATAAAATCCAAGAATGAATTACTGGAACTTTTAAGAAAATTTTATAAAAGAAAGTTTTCTGAGGAGGATAAAGTCTTGGTAATAAAATTTGAGATTGAAAAGTGGATTAACAAAGAGTTTTACGAATATTGGTATGGAAATAGAAAAATAAACGAAATAGCTAGCGAAGCACTGAAGTTGGGGGGATTGTCCCCAGAAGAAAAAAGAATTCTTTTAGAATTAGCTAAAACAGGAAGCATAAGGAAGACTGCTCTTAGGCTTTTTGGATCTTTAAAGAGCAGGGGAAAGGTAAGAAGGGTTTTAAGAAGAGCTCTCTCTAAATTGAGAGAAAAGACCGAGGCTTCTTAGTTCTTCATAAAGTTCATTCAAAACGTCCTGATAATTGATTTTACCTTCTTCAATTTTTCTCATCTTTTCCTCAAGCTCTCTTGTCCTTTTTTCATCAACAAGCTTTGGATATTTTTCATAAAGATACTTGACAAGTTTCTCCCCGGTGGAGGTTGGAATAAGGTAGTGTTTGTCAATAACATAGTACCTTTGTTTAAGCTTGGAGAGAATAGTAGCGTAGGTGGAAGGTCTTCCTATCCCTCTTTTCTTCATTTCTTGTACTAATGTCCCATCTGTATAAAGAGAAATGGGGGAATCCTTCCTAATCCGTTTTCTTAAGATAGTAACTTTCCCTTCCACAACCGGTACTGGACTTATTACTGGAGTGGCCCTAAGCCACCCTTCATCTAAGATTTTAATAGGAAACCTTACTATTTTTTGAAGAGGACCTGCCCTAATTTTAAATTCTCCGTACAACACCTTACAAGGAATCATTTGGGAAGCTATAAATCTCCAAAAGATTAGAGAATATAATCGAATATGTTTCTTTGTTAATCTCGGAAGAAGACCTTCTCCAATCATTCTGATAATTTCTTTAGGTTCTAATCCACGAGTGGGCCGTATGCATTCATGTGCTCCTCCAGTTCCCCAGGATCTCCCTTTAAAGTACGTTTCTCCAAACTTATCCTTGATAAAGTATTTTGCGATTCCTATCCCTTCTGGAGCGACTCGTATGGAATCTGTTCTATGGTAAGTTATAAAACCAAGTTCAAACAAATCTTGAGCGATTCTCATTGTGGTTTTTGAATCCCATCCTAAACTTCTTGATGCCTCACTAATTAATGTATTTGTTTCGAATGGTGGAAGAGGGTTCAAGATTTCTTCCCATTCCTTTATTTTTTCGACTTCTATTTCCTCTATTTGGTCAGCAAAAGACTCCGCATCTTCCTTATCTTTTATCTTAGATGGAAGCTCAAATTCTATCTTTAATCCAATAGGTATTTCTATATCAAGATAAAACCGCATATTATTTTTCCTTTCTTTGTATCTCTCAATAATCCATTTTAAAACGGGGGTTTGGACCCTTCCCGCGGAGTATCCTACTTTTTCCCTTTGCACCTCTTCGCTTAATTCAAATCCTATCCACCTATCTTCTATTCTTCTAACAATTTGGGCTTCAACTAATTTTAAATTTATATCCCTCGGATTTCTCAGTGCTGAAAGTATGGCCCGCTCGGTTATCTCATGAAATTCTACCCTTTTTATTTCTCTAGAGAATGGAGCGATAGCGCAGGCAATATCCCATCCTATTTTTTCTCCTTCAGCATCAGCATCGGTCCCAATTAACACAAGATCAACCTCTTTTGCTATTTCTTGAATCGTCTTTATCCTTTCCCATGCATCTGAGTAGGTTTCCGAACCGCATCTAGGACATTTCAAAAGGCCTACAAATTGTTCTCCGCATTTTTTACAAGTTCTTATAGTTGCGTAGATAGGTATCCAAAGATTGTTAATTCTTTTTACTCCGTGGAAATATTGATTAGTAATAAGGTCAAAGAGATGGCCTTTGGTGGCTACTATATTGATCACCATGTCCCCGGTCGATGTTTCATATATTCTCAATCCATTTCTGATGCGGACACAAGGTTTGCCAAAGAAATTGGCAATGGTTCTCGCTTTTGTTGGAGACTCAACAACTAAGAGAATAGTTTTCACAGGATCTTTTCTTTCACTTTTCAATTTTCCTTCTTTTATCATCTTCACTTTTTTCCTATCTTTGTCTATCTCTTCCAGGATTTCAGAGAGCTTAAGTTCTTTCAGTTTTCTGAAAATTATATCGTACTTCCATCTAAGTCTTCTCTCTAGAAGTTTGATGTTTTTTTCATTAGTAGTCAGGATGATGCTTAGGCCCTTAGTCAGCCCCCCAGCATAGAGGCGAGAGCACCTTCCTGAGGCTTGGATATAGGTATTAACATCAGGAAAAACAACTACTGGGGGAGAAAAAATAAACGATTTTGCTTCCTTAAGTCCTTTCTTTACTTCGGGATCTGAAAGAAGATTTTGAATAATTTCTTTTCCCCTTTTTATCTTTTTTATGATCTCCGTAAACTTTTCCGGAATATTTGACTTCAACTCTCTAACAAGCATTCTTATAGCATTGGGCGAAACGCTGGTGAGGAATTTTTCAATATTAGAGGCTATTTCTCTTAGTTCCTTCTCCTCTTTGATCTTTAGGATCTCATCAGTAAAATACAAGAAAAAGAAAGGATTAAGTAGTGCTTCTTCTATTTTAAGCTTAAAACGTGGGATTTCATAAAAAACAGTGTATCTAACCCTCTCTGGGAGATCTAACCCTCGCACTAGGACTCCGTAAAAGTGGGCAGAGCCTATTAAAATATCTATTTCTCCTTCTCTGAAAAGGTCAATTTTATCTAGTTTTTCTCCCGCAAGGAGAGTATCTGCCTTTATCCCGTGTTGGTTAAGATATGTTTTTAATTGTTTACATTTCTCTTCTCCAAAGTCTCTTGCTACAAAAATAAGGCCCCCATTACCTAACTTTTTAATAACTTCAAGGAGAGCTTTATCTAAATCCTCCGTTACAAAGTAAGCATCTACAATATTTCTCATTCCAGTAGCACTTTCTCCAATTTGGAAGTTAAGCAGTTCCCTAAAAAGTTTTGGGCGGGTGCCCCTCGGCCTTGCTGTAGCTGACATTAGGATTATTTGCCCTTTCTTCTCTTTTTTTTCCAATTTTCTTTTTATTTCTTTTATTTCCTTAAGAATATTAAGAATTTCTCCTTTTTTTGCTCTAAGGAGCTTTCTTTTACTCTTAATAACTTCCATGGCTAAAGAAATATCCTCTTGCGAGAAGCCAATAAGTTGCAACACTCTATCAATGTTTTTGGAAGTTCTCAGAAGAGCATCTATGTCATCTACAAAGATGATATCGAAATGAATTCCTTTTAGAATATCGAAGTTTCTAGAAAGAAATTGTGAAGTGGTAATAAGAATTTCGAAAGAATTTTTAAGGAGCCTCTCCTGAAAAGCGTCTTTTTCTTTTTTCCTCATTCCAGAGTAATAATAGAGAGGAAATAACCCAAATTTTTCTATTAAAGAAGCGACCTGTCTAACCAGAGTGGTTGTGGGTACTATAAAATAGATTGTTTTTTCAAACTTTCTTGCTAAGAAGACAGATAAAGCGGCTGCTAAAGTTGTTTTTCCAGTTCCTGTGGGGGAAACTATAGCAAAACTTTCTCCCCTTAATACTCTAAATGCCCAGTTTCTCTGAACACTCCATAACTTATTATTAACACAGCTTTCGAAGAACCTCTCAAACTCATCCAACAAAATGAATTCTTTATAAATCTTTTCATAATCTAGTACCTTTCCCTCTTTTTTCAAGGCAAAATAAATTTCCTTTATATTCTCTATCAAATCTTTTTTAATAATCTCTTTAGAAAGACATCTACAACAAGGGTTTCTAATTTTGAGCCTTCCATCACTGATTTCACCATGGCAATTTGGACATACCCCCTGGAAGATAGCCATCATAATCCCTTTTTTAGACAAGTAAAAGTCTATTTAAGTTTGCTCTTTTAAAATCGAGAAAGGAGTTTAAACAACAAAATAAGAACTAAGAAAGAGAAAAGCAACAATTAGTCGGTTTCTGTTTCTTCTTCTCCTAGACCCGGTTTCTCTTCTTCTTTCTTTAATTTCCCAGCTGCTATTACGTCATCTATTCTAAGTATCATTATCGCCATTTCTGTGGCGCTTTTTATAGCTTGTTTTTTCACGCTGATAGATTCTATTATTTTGTTTTCTATGGCATCAACTACTTTTTCTTCAAAAACATCTATCCCTGCCCATATCTCCCCTCTTTCATGTCTTGCCTTTAATTCTGCCAGAAAATCTATAGGATCTAAACCGGCATTCTCAGCTATTGCCATAGGAATTGTCTCTAAAGATTTTGCGAACATTTTTATAGCTAGCTGTTCTCTACCTGGGAACTTATCTGCAAATTTTTCTAATCTCCTTGCCAACTCAACTTCCACGGCTCCACCACCACCGACGATTTTTGGATCTTTTAATAAACTAGCAAGGGCCCCTAGGACATCTTCCATAGCTCTTTCTGCTTCATCAACCACGTGATCAGATCCCCCTCTTATTAGAATTGTGACCGACTTTGGATTCCTACAACCTCTTACAAATGTCATGGATTCTCCAGCAATTTTTCTTTCTTCTACAATCTCAGCATAACCTAGATCTTCTGGGGAAAGATCTTCTACTGAAGTAACTATACGCCCTCCAGTTGCTCTGGCTAATTTTTCCATATCAGATTTCTTAACCCTTCTGACGGCAAATATTCCTGCTTTAGCTAAATAATGCTGTGCTATCTCATCAATTCCTTTTTGACAAATAACTACGTTCGCTCCTACTTCTTTTAGCTTTTCTACCATCTTTTTTATCATCTTTTCTTCCTGCTCCAGAAATGCTTCCATTTGTTCTGGGGAGGTTATCTGTATTCTTGCATCTACTTCGGGTTCTTTTACTTCTAAAGGGCAATTGAGGAGAGCTATCTTAGCATTTTTTACTAATGTGGGCATGCCCGGGTGGACTCTTTCTTTATCCAATACCACACCCTTTATTAATTCTGTATCACCTACCGAACCACCAACTCTTTTTTCAAGCTTAATATTGTCTATATCAACATATATTTTTCCATTTCTTTCCTCTTTTACTGTAAATATAGCATCTACAGCAATTTTTGCTAGCTCTTTAAGTTCAGTCTCTTGAGGGGTAGCCTTCCCCCGCATCACTGTCATAGCTATGTCGACTAGGACATCTTTATTGTTGGGGTCTATCGGCTTGCCTATCTCATCTAATATCCTAAGTGCTTCCTCCATAGCAAGTCTATATCCTTTGCAAATCACTGCTGGATGTACATCTTTTTCTAAAAGGTCTTCTGCATTCTTGAGGAGTTCACCGGCAAGGACCACCGCGGTTGTTGTCCCATCTCCTACTTCTTTTTCTTGTGTCTTTGCAATTTCTACCATCATCTTTGCTGCCGGATGTTCTATTTCCATCTCATCTAAAATCGTCGCTCCATCATTGGTTATCACCACATCGCCCAATGAGTCTACTAGCATTTTGTCCATCCCTTTTGGTCCTAAAGTTGTTCTTACCGCCTCTGCTACAATTTTTGCCGCTAAAATATTCATTCTCTGCGCATCTCTTCCTACCGTTCTTGTATACCCTTCAGGAAGGATAAGTACAGGCATTGTATGTGCAACTCTCCTTTCCGCCATATAAGAAAATAGAATAGGAATATATGAGATGAGTTAAACATTTTTAACTACTTATATGTAGTAATGGGGCCGCGGGGATTCGAACCCCGGACCTTCGGGTTTCTTCAGCTTATCAGCGCTCCAGATTCTTCTGGAGCCCGACGCCCTACCACTAGGCTACGGCCCCATAAAAATTCAAATAAACTTTAGACATTATGAAGGTATGTTCTCTATATTGAAACTCCTTTTTAGACCTTCCCGTATTCTTCAGAATTGTGAGTATGCCTCTTTTTCTGATTGTGGTATTTATCTCTTATTCCTAGCATTTATAGCTAGTTTACTATCCTTTGCCCAAGATAGAATACCTTTGATAGCAGCCTCCATATTTATTGGTTTCTTTCTGTTCTTACTTGTTATATCTCTCTTTTTTTCGATAGTATATTACATATTCTTAAAAGAACACTATAACCTGCAAACCCTTACTAAATTTATTATTACGTGCTGCTGGCCCCTAATATTCTTAGCTCTAAAAAAATCATTTCTAATAATTCTTTCTATTTCTGTCTTTATAATCCTCCTAGTTTCGAATATCCTACGGGAGTATGATGACATTTTTACTGGAATTTTAATAGGTTTATTTCCTTTCATTCTGCTGTTTTTTATATACCTCCCGAGCGTCTATTTTTACATTTCTTTTTTAAAGTGAAATAAATCAAACAAGTTGAACAATTTTCATACTTCCGTCTCTTAAATGGAGAAAGGGAAGTAAACCCGGTTTTGGATTGTGTCCTAGCATATATTGAAAAGGGGTAGGTGCCTGGAAACATGATGTAGAAATAAGCCTAACACCTTTGTAAATGCCGACACTCAGGTAATGGATATGCGCTGTACATAGAACATCCGGAATAGGGTTTATAAAGAGGTAATCAGTTTTATCCGGAACTTGGAGAGTGGATCCGTACTTTGGGGCCAGATGTCTCACTTGCAATAAATACTTAAGAACCTTCCAAGCTTCACGGTACTCTTTTCCTCCTCGAAACATCGGTACCTCAGAAATTATACGATCAATTGAGTACCCATGATAAGCCAGCACTAACCTCCCACCCCCATCTGATGGGTTCAGATAAAAATACGCTGGGTTTGAAAGAAATACAGCACGATCACCAATCTTTTCCTTCAACGGTTTTGAAAACCCATTACCCAAAGGAGGTTGGGGTTCTAAATTAGGAACGGCATCATGGTTTCCTGGTATTATTATAAAGAATTTATCTTCGGGAAATTCTTCGAGAAAATTTGCGGCAAGTTCATATTGTTTAAAAACATCAGTAATTTCTAATTCTTTCTTCTGTTCAGGATAAATTCCAACTCCATCAACAATATCTCCTAATATTATAAAATATTTCGTTTTGGCTATGAGTTCCCTTATTTTTGAGGTCCCTTTTCTTCCTTTTAGGATATCAAGAAAAATTTTTATTAGCTTTTTATCTAAAAATCGTGATCCGAAATGAAAATCTCCTATAAAGCATGCCCAAACATCATCTTCAAGTGGCTTGAGTTGTTTGGTTGGGATGTCAGGGAAAAAAATTTCGTCAGCAAATATTGTTCCTCTCTTTATTTTTCCCTTAACCCCCAGAGCAATGTCCCTTATTATATAATTTATTTTTGAATTTTCTTTAGGAATGAAGGCCCTAATGGTTCCGGTAGGATCTTCCAATTCGATTATTAGGCCTTTTTTCACTTCCCTTCTTTTTGAAACGATCCCTACTACATCAACCTCTCTTCCTTCCAATCTTTTTGCTAAAGAAATCTGAATTGGAGAAAGTCTTCCGCTAAAAATTTTTTTGGCTTTTTCATATCTATCCAGAAACATATAAAGAAAATCGTCAAATTTCCTTTTCTTTCCTTTAATTTTAAAAGATTTTAATACTTTAACTTCTGCTTCATGTTCCTTTGAGAACAAATGTTCCTTTCTGCTTCTTATGATAACGACTTCTCGTTTTTGGAGAGGAATTTGTGAGATCTCTTCTTTTTCTCTCAGTTCTTCTTTTTTACGTTTCTTATAATCCAAATAATCCTGTTTTGTAAGAACTAGGATATCTCTCTTTTTTTTCTTAACAAAATTAAAGAGATTTTCTAGTTCTTCAGGAGAGATCGCAGGAAAATCTGGGGAAAGCAAGATTCCTAATTTTTTTGCCTTTTCCATGAGGTGTTTCGATACCACTCTAATTTCTTGAAAGAAAGGCAAAATATTAGTTTCATCTTAAATTATCTATTTTTGTATTCTGGTAAGATACATATTTTTTATGAAAATATCTATCATTCCCAAAAAGATTTGGCCCGCAAGGTTAGAGTTTGAAGTTGTAGAGAGGAAAGGGAAAGGGCATCCAGATACTATTTGTGATTATATAGCTGAAGCTACAAGTAGGGCGCTCAGTAGATATTACATAGAGAACTTTGGAAGAATATTGCATCATAACGTCGATAAGGGCCTACTTATTGCGGGAAGATCATCTCCACAATTTGGAGGCGGCGAAATTCTCGAACCAATTAGAGTAATAATTGGGGGTAGGGCTACTTTAGTTGTAGACAGCAAAGAGATCCCTTGGGAGGAAATAATTAGGGAAGAGATTAAAGAAACTCTTGAAAAGAATTACAGATTCTTAGAACTTGGCGAGAATGTAAAATTAGAGCTTGATTTAAAACGGGGCTCTGTAGACCTTGTTGGAATGTATGAGATGGGAGAAATTCCAAAAGCAAATGATACTAGTATAGGGGTAGGATTTTATCCCCACACGCCCTTAGAAGAAATTGTTCTAAAATCTGAGAATATTCTTAACTCAGAAGAAATAAAAAATAAATTCCCCTTTATAGGAGAAGATATAAAGGTTTTAGGGATAAGAAATGGGACGAATGTTACTCTTATAATTGCTTGTGCATTTGTTGACAAGTTTGTCTCTTCAAAAGAGGACTATTTAGAGAAAAAAAGGAAAATTGAAGAAATATTATGGAGTAAGGTCCTAAAAAAGTACGGATATGAATTTAATGTATTTATAAATACTGCTGATGATCCTAATAAAGATCTTTTGTATCTTACTGTTACAGGAACTTCTGCAGAATGTGGCGACGATGGTTGTGTGGGGAGAGGGAACAGAAGTAACGGAATAATTGCTCCTTTGCGTCCTACTTCTATAGAAGCCATAGCAGGCAAGAATGCTTACTCACATGTGGGAAAGATATATAACCTACTGGCTCTAGAAATCTCAAAGAGGATCTTTCATGAGTACGGATACAAGAACGAAGTTATACTCGTGTCTCAAATAGGAAGGCAAATTACTGATCCATTAGCGGTAAATATCTTTGTTTACTCTAGGGAATACTCTGTAGAAAGAATGAAGAAAGTTTTAAATGAGATGTTAGATATAGAAGTGTTTCTAGAAATTCAAAAAAAGGTATTAAAGGGACAAATAGTATTTTAAGTCCACCTTTTGACTTCTTCACTTCTATATATAAATTTTTTGTAATATTCCTCAGTAAATTCACCTGGATTCGAGATATTAAACCATTCTAGGATCCCAAACGAGAACTTAATGGGGAGTTGTAGAGTTGTTACGTTAATTTCTTCATTGATCCAAACCCCATCATTACATGTGTAATTGCCTGGGAAAAACAAAGAAGAGAAAAGATCAGACGTGTAACTCTCTCCACCCACTCTTACTGTAATTTCATCCTTTAAATCATATTCTTTATTGCTTTCATAGTCATATACAGTGTAGTTTACCGTTCCTTGGCATCTTGTATATGTGTCATTCAGTTCCTCATAGTAGCTAGAATTTATCAACACAAGTTTTGCAAGTTCGAAAACTTTCGAGATGTTGCAGTCTGAAGAGTTTGTATTTGCTTTTATTTTTATTCTTGAACCTTCTGGGTATATAAGATTTAATCCATCCTCTAAAGTTATAATACAGAAGAAAGGAGATGAGGAACAAACTTTCCTTTGTGAAGATAAAGGGCCGAAATAGTCCATATATCTCTCAATTAGAGAGAATTCACCAAAATCATCCCCACAGCAAAATTCTTTTTTTGATATTGCTTTAAATCTGACCTTGCCATAATCTCCGACAGTACCTGATCTCTCTAGTACAACTTGCGCTTTTGTGAAATTCATTAAAAACGTGGTTATGTAATTCCTTACTTTAATAAAATCTATCAAAAGCGCTGCACCTTCTTTTGGATTTTTGTCTTCTAATGCGACGAGCAAAGTAATGTAGGTTGGATAGCTTTCTAAAGGTACAAAAAAGGAGGAGACCACTTCTTTTCCAACAGAATAAGTAGGGAAAGAACCAAGCTTGACCTTTCCATAGGGAAGATCACTTTTTTCTGGAAAAGAACCATCATTCTTTCTATTAAGGACTTCTTTAATGATATAGGCTTCTGCCTTGATTCCTTTGCACATTCCAGAACAGATCAACTTCCATTTTATGTCAACTTTTCCCTTTTTTATTAGCTCGGAAGGTATTGTATAGAAAAGATATGAACTTCCTACAGAGCTTTCTGAGGAGTTTAGAAACACCCCTTCATTTGCACCTATCGAGAAAAGAGGATTGAGAGCTATTTCACTTCCCAAAGTTGTGCTAATATTTGCTCCAATGTTTTTTTCTATCTTAATATTATCTATCAGTATTTTCCCTTCTTCTATTTTTGATCCTCCTATGGCAATTTTTCTTAGGCCAAACCACTTTATTCCGGTTACTTTCAAAACCAACTCTCCATCTAAGTAAACTTCAAACCTATTTCTCCACGTTTTTGCAATTAGTTCATGCCATTGATTTTTTTCTATATGATGAGGAACAAATTCTACCTTTAAGTTTCCTATAGTCATGTTTGGAGGGAGAAAGAGATAGATGGTTTCTCCAGCTCCAATTCCATATCCCCTCACGTATTGACATTCTGATAGGGAAGAAGAAGGATTGGGACAAGCCATCCCAGCCCCACTGAATTCCGCGGAGCAATAACCTAAGTTTTTATATTTTTCCTCTTCTTTATCAAGGAAGAGAGCAACTATAGGTTGCGACTCTTTTGTAGTTTCTTGTTTAAATGAAAAACTAATTATTTTGTTAGCAGGATTTATATTCTCCTTTAAAAATGCAATACATCCACCCTCTCCAGAGTTGGTTGCAAGATAGAGGTACCCTCCAGAAATAACACATTCTTTAGAAGCATCTCCCGCCCATCTGTAGAAAGTTAATTGCTGCTTCGACTCTTGTTCATCTTCAAAATCCTGAAAGAACATAAAGACAGCTGAAGGGTTACTAGCCGATGTTATTGAGGGATTACCATAAAGTAACCATAAGTGATTGCTCCCTGGCTTTAGGATAGGAACCTTAACATACACGATGGTATTGGTTGTATTACAGGTATTTTGATCAATATAGTAAGGAAGATAATTGAAACTATCATCGACTATCCTAATATCCCCGCAGTCATTCCGCATTTTTCCTTTGGATATTAATTCCTTGCTATTAAATGAAAAGCTAATGACAACATCATAAATAGGCTCATGGGAATTTAAAGTAACGTTTACTTCTCTTGCAAAGTTAAATGGAAAACTTTTGTGCTCCCTCCATTGCGAATAATTAGTAAGGGGAGTATAAGATTGTTCTATCCAATCAGCAAGGAAGTCTTCCTCACAAACTTCTTTCATCAAATCAGGATCTCTCCATTCATCTAGTATACATCCAGCATTATCTTCACATACTCCCTTGGATAAACCCTTAAAAACCTTAATAACACTTTCTTTGATAGTCCCTGTATAGGGACTAGATTGGAAGAAATATTCAACAACCTTTTCTGCAATACTTTCACTACAATTAATTAGTGTTCTGGAAGAGCAAGCAAAAAGATATCTTTTCTTTTCTTCATATATGACATCATCCAAATGCACTGCTAGTATTTTGGATAGACACACAATATCTTTATAAAGACACTCTGGAGGCATTTGACATCCTCCATAACCAATACAGTACTGAGTTAACTCTCCTGTCCTTACAAAGCGGCAATTTTTACAACAATCTTCAGGGCAATTTCCTGGATTTTCCCAATCTTCACAGATGTTATTACCGCATGTTCCGTACCAGATTCCATTATGGCAAATTATTGGAATTTTTCTTTCTTCACTGTAATTAACGTATATTACCCCACCTCTTTCAAAAATAGAGTAATTTCCTCTATAAATTGGAGTATCTTCTGTAGCATACATATATTCGAAAGGTAGAGGGGAGGTTCCCAGAGAGACGGTTCTTTTAAGTGAGTAATTGATCTCAATGACAGAGTTATTCTCATAAAGCTCTCCACTATAGACACAGTGGGAATAAGGACTTTCTCCTTCCTCGCAGGCAATATCTTTGGGGTTGCTGTTACAAGTGTATATGGCCGAGCCCAACACACAAACCCTGGAGCGGATATACTCATTTCCCTCATCTCCACAAACGCACTTATGAGAAGTTAATCCCAATTCATCGCAACTTTTCTCGTAAATTTTGCTCCAATTAATAATACAGGTGTAGTTTATCAAGAAATCAGATGTTGATTGATAAATCACCGGGGTTTTGTTCATTGGGGGGATATTTTGGTCTATAACTCCTCCTATTACATAGTTGTTTGAGTCATTAAAAACAAGGTACCCTCCAATGGAAATATTAAATAGAGACGTCTCATTGAAAACATTATAGACATAAGCCGGAGGCATTTCGAATTGAGCTGCTGTCCCATTCTCTATACAGTAATCCTGTAGACAAGAACATTCTTGTGAAAATAGTAGTTTCGTTTCTGAAAACATAAAGAAAAAACATAAAAGCGACAATATTTTCAGAGAATCTTTTAAAGTTTTCATTAGGGTACCTCTTTCCATACTTTAACTGTAGTGTTTAACTCGATAGGAATTGTTCTAAAGAACCTATTTTCGCTTGGTGAAGAAAATGAATAGGATGATTCATCAAAAGCCCTGTAATAGAGATATTTCAGTACTTTCCACGCGATTTCTTTGCACTTGCTCTCATCACAGGCCGGAATCTCTGAGGAGTTACATCTATAATACTTCTGACCATGAAACTCACTACTGCATCCTATAGAATCCAAAAAAGAATAGATGTCCTGTATTCCTAGTTCTTCTCTAAGGAATTTCTGATTGTATACCATAAGGGCAGTCATCCAGTCATATTTTGGTTTTTTTTCTACATAATCTCCTTTGTTATGAATAAGTAATGGCACAAGCACATTAACCCCACCCAGCTCTTCAAGACTGCTTTCGAATCTCTGTTGAAAAGGAGAAATATCTTTCGTAAGATTTGATCCAAAATTATAAAGAGCTATTACTGATGCTCTGGATCTTGCTGTTATCATAGGATAAAATTCTACATAACCATAACTTTCCCCTATTCTCGCCTTAAGACGTAAGCTTCTTCCTAGCCAAACGACCTTTGTTTCATTTCCTAGGTTGACTTTTGGATATATTTCTAAGAGTTCGGGTCGGATAAGTGTTATAGGGTAGATCTGCATGTATACGCTAGGATCCATCCTCTTTAGGTTAGCGTAGCTATAGTATCCTAGTAGAAAAGTCTCCATGGAGTGGGAAACATTCTTTAGAGATGGAATAAATAAAGTTCCTTTTTTTCTCCATATAAATAGAAGGGGTTCCGGGAGAAAGGACCAAGGATTAGTAAGATTTGGAACCGCTCCAGAAGTATTATACCAGCCACCGAATGAACCAACATAGTATAAGGCTCGTTCCAGAGCATAGCTTCTTTCTTGGTCTAAGGGGTTTCTATAATAGTCTTCTAGAGTAGAAATTTTTACAACATCAACATATGGCCCCTTCTCAGCAGAAATGGTGACCTTAGCACGATGTTTGGCGGTCAGGAAGGTTATTACTAAAATCAGGAAGGCGAGTATTCCAATGATAATTGAGACGACAATACCTCTCACATTATTTCAAACAAATAACTCCTTTAAATGCACCATATTGAGGAACGCATTTGCCTTGAGAATACCCTTTCTGCACACCAGAAGAGATGAAAGAGTTAAGGTATTGACAAAAAGGTCTAGATGAGTAAAGAGGCGTATTACACATCCTTCTAACGTCGGATAATTCTTTATAATATCTTTCAAGAAAACTTTCGGGGTATGTTGTATAATTAAGTTTAAATATCTTTTCGATTATATGTTCTTCATCCTTCAGAGAGATTGGGCGTATATAATCAATTTGAGATACGCTTCTTATAGACATTTCTTGAATTTCTCTTGATAATTCGTATCTTGTTACTATTACTGCTTTCATTTCCTCTTTAAGTGCGAAATATATTCCAATTCCATAGATAAGGATGATAAAGGATATTAAGATAGGATCAAAAAAAGTAAGCACACCCCTCTTATTCTTTAGCATACGCATTGACACCTAATAGGGAAAGCAAATAATGGCCTTTACCATCCGTAGCGGCGATCACCACGGTTCTTTTATATTTCGGGATTTTACAAAGGTCTGAAACATTTCCAGTTCCTCTTAACCAAGTAAAATTGGCTATAATAAACTCCTCTGGAGAAATTGGAGAGATGCTGTTAATCATGTAATATCTTACTAGAGAAAGATCATATAAAAAAATTTCAAAACAGGTGCCTGTGTTCTCTATGCTCTCGTTATAAGGGAGTATCCTTGCAATAAAACCGTTGCCGTCATTTGTTATTTCTTGAAGTTCTTCACTGAGATTAAGAGTGACATTTGTTATCTTTCCGCCTACGATAAAAGGGTAAATAACTTTATCTCCTGTAGGAGAAATATAAAAATAATTTGCTTTCCCCCAAGAGCAGCTAATAGCGTTAGTACTTGAATTATAGTACCAGCAATCTGCAATGACTTTTTTTAAATCGAGAATGCCATGATAAACTCTTGCATTGAAAAGCTTTCCAAAACTCTCTTCAGAAATTACCCAACCCTTTGGATCCATAAGAATGGAAAGTAGGACAAGATCTCCAGCTGTTTCTGTTGAGAGTTTCGTTCTGAATTTGATTCCCTTTGTGAAGAGAAATTTAATAGGGATGAGCATCATGATTGAAATAGCAGAGACAAAAATCAAGAGAAGGAGTATTTGAGAAACAGGTATGCCTGCTTTCATGATTTGCACTCTATATCAATAAAAGTAATCTCTTTATTTCCAATCAATTCTGTATGTGTTCTATAAATTATTTGATTTGTTATTCTCTCTCGAGAACATTTGTTGACACTCCCCACCAAACACCCGCTTTCACCTACAGGGTAAGGAACGTCATTTACTTCCAGAATGTTGTCGGAAATTTTGGAGATCTGAATCTTACTTCCAAAAGGTAGTTCTCGGTATGACCAACCTCTAAGACATACTAAGAAAAAATACTCTATCACTTTATTCGAGCCAGGCGATCCTAATTCTACCCTTTTAATAGCTCCTCCTTTCAGAAGAGGAGCTTTTTTAAACATATAAGGACGAGCTTTCCAAAGATCACTTCCAAAACCTGTACCTGAAATTCCTTTTTTTGGTATTTTTACCTCAAAACCTGGCCATCCAGAAGGCTGAGCGAAAAGAGTATGAGTTACCATCAAATCCGTCGTTATATTGGACTGCCCTACAGTATAGTTTATTTCCAGTGTATCTACACTAGCACTTAATTCATTACTATAGGGAGATTCCCATTCTCCAAAGAAGGAGAAATCTGCTAGTGAGAATGCAGAATATGTGTTCATAAGGGAGATGGTGTCTCTTAATGTCATTTTGTTTATATTTATTGTCAAAATAGCCAATATTTTGGTTATTTTAAACGTGAAAAGGGAGAATAACAATAAAGCAGCAAAGATTACAATTATGATTGGAATTATTTTCATTTTATTGTCACCTCTCCAGTTATATATCTTTTAAATTCAAGTTGGAGCGTTGAATTTGAGAAAATTCCTACTAATTTCTTTCCTTCCAGTCTTAAAGGATTCGTGGGTGTGTATGGACAATCTGGAGAGGGACAGATTTTTATTTCGGTGACTAAAGGGAGATATGTAGAAAAACATTCTAAAAAGTCAGTAGAGTTAAAGAAACCTACTGTTTTAGTCCTAAAAGTCCCTTTATAACTTCTTTGTAGGTACGCATAAGAAAAGAGGCACGAATATGCCCTCTTGTTATTGATTATAAATCTCAGGACGCACCCTTCTTCCATACAGGAAGCTAGCTGGAAGGGCGTTATACCAATATCTATTAAAATATTATAGGCATCATTGTCAAGGAGCTCCCCTTTTCTAATAATAACAACAAGCTCACCGGGAGAGAGGCTTGATATACTTTTATAGTCAGAAGATGCAAAATAAGAATCTGCAGATTCAGCAATACATTTGTATAGGGGGTTGATTTCCCCCATTTTCTTTGGAAGAAGAAAAAAGACCCCAACACTGATTAGCCCAATAAGAGTTAATGAGGCAAGTATGGTCTCCATTATAGTTCCAAAGACTTCGGAAATCATCCTTCACTTCCCAATTCTTTTAGTAAACCAATCCCTTTTAACCCTATAGAAATAAGTAAGTGAATGCAAATCGAAAGTATAACAATTCCAAGAAGAATTGAGATTAAGAATTTTATTGTCATGCCTCTCCAGGCACCCCTCTTCTTTCTATTACAAAGAGCTGTACAAGATTACCACTTTCTGTTTTATTGAGCACAAGTAAGACATTATTCTCCTTTAAATTGGCTATTCCTCGTATGTAATCCCCTCCGAATAATTTAAATTTCTTTTCGGTCCTTTTACAGTAAAACATACTATTGAGATTTAAAAGGTCGAATGTGAGCGGATTTGCAATTACTAGTTCATCTTCCTTTGTTAAAATAAAAGGAAATGTTTCCCAAGAGAAAAAAGGGTCATTATCCATAGGATACTCAATGTAGAAAGGTTGGCCATCTAAAGAATATTTGGTCCTAAACATAAGAGTTGAAGATCCTTTTGTAGGATCTATTGAAATATCTTCAAATCTTAGAGAGCAAATACAATAGTTATTTACACCACATGCTCTATTTATAGACTTTATAATTTCTGTGCTATTTTTCTCGGTTATATTAATAAACAGAATGATTGTGTTCTTGGGGATTTCTATTAATTCATCTCCTCTATCCAAAGCCAATGTTACACTCATAAGTTTTACTCTTTCTTTTGCCTTTGAAATTTGGCCAACTAATCCAGCAATCTTAACAAAACCTATAGCAGATAGTAGTAAAATAAAGATAATATTTAATACTGTTTCTAATATCCCTCTCATCCTGTCTCAGCTTCAATTCTCTTTTCTACTTCCTTAGCTTTCCTTAAAGCTATATTGATTACATAGAGCCCTATAGCAATAAGAAGGGCTGCCAGCACAATCCCAATGACAAACCTAATACCCATATTTATTGAGTGAAGATGCCTTCTAATAGGCTAACTAATTTAGTTCCTTGGATTCTAACACCCTTTAGGACAAAAAGATAGAGAACTAAAGCGGAGACTGAAAGGACAACTATCACAATAAAAACAAGAACTTGGGTTTCCATGTTTCTAATGTGTTACATTGATAATAAAGATGTTAACTTCGAGTTTTGTTACTGAAAATATAATTTTATCCTTTTCAGAGCAATAGGCTTTGGGAAAAGCAAATCCTGTTAAAAGGGCAGCTGGGATATTACCAAGAACTTCCGTGGGATGGAAATCAGTTTCCAAAGCAAATATTGTGGAAGGCTCCCATTCAATGCATTCTGCAAAAGAAACATAGAAAAGGTTAGTATATAACCACCTCTTTAAAATGGTCGGATTACTAGGATCTAATTCTTTATCTACCCATTTAAAAGTTACATTATGCCCGCTTAGATCCATATCTATGCCTGCATAGCTTTTGCAATCAACTGTAGTACAGGACCAATCACTGCATGAGCTTAGATCAGCATTGCACTCCCTAACACAAAACTCTACTCTGGGTGTTTCATTTTTTACTTTGCAGATGAAATCCATAACATCTTTAAGAGAAATTTTTTGTCTGCCAGCGTAAAATCCGTAATAACATAAAAATGGGTTATTTCTAAAGTAATTGATATCCTTTTTTCCCTTCCCATACATGTTCCAGCATTTTAATATATAATCTGAATAGGAAAGTGTAAGATTAGCTTCCTCAGGAATAATGACAAAAATTGGTGAATAAAAATGATCGAGAACAGAGAATATCTTAGGGAACATTATATCAACTAAAGTTGAGAACGGGTTTCCCAAGAAAAGGCCAGAAATTAAGAGGCCTGTTTCGAATGCGTATCCTAAGAAGGGAACTTCTCCTCCAGCTAGCATTATCGATGTTCTTCTTAAAGTGTCTGTAACAAGTTTGGAGAGATAGAAGTAAAGAATATACCTGAAAACAAGTCTACGAGTATGTTTCTCTAGTAAAGCCTTCTTTATGTAGAATGGGATGCTTTGCCTTAAATAACCATAAACAATTGAGCCTATATACTCTCCAGGGAGGAATCTCATTGTAGGAGGGAGTTCAGCTTCAACACAAGCCAAAGCATGAGTCATTGCCTCTTCGCTGATCTCGTCGGCAGTTTTCCTTACAGCATCTTTAACTTCCCCGCCTATCTTTTCTGCTATCTCTCCACTTATGGTGGCCTTTGTTGAGATTGTTTCTACAATATCATCACTTAATTTTTTAATAGGCTCATCTAATTCTTTGCTTAAAAGTTGTGAATAATGCCTAGTAGCCCATCTTTTTGTTGTAGCAAAGAGTTCCTCGCTTATCTCTTCGGCTTCTTTTTCCGCTATTTCTTCTGCTGCCGAAGTAGCGGCTTTTCCTTTCCCCCAACCAAGGGCGGTATCATAGATATAGTCGGCGATATTTGCAATTACATAGGCCCATTGATAAAGCCAACTTACTGCAGAAGCAAGCCATCCTCTAATAGTTAATACTATAAAATTTGTGGTCTCTTTAATCCTCCTACCTGCAGCAGCTCTGAAAGCCACATTAAATAAGATTGCTATAAGAGCTCCAAAAATAATGCTGATAACAATAAATAGGACTACATCTTCCAAAACTTTCATATTTCTTTTATTTCAATTATCAAAATTCTCCTTTTCGTTTGAAAATAGTTAAGCAATATAACGTACTTTGTATTTTGGGCATGTAAGTGAATAGTTCTATTTAGGTGGTCCGGTAGGAGTACATGATAAACCTTTCCATCTAGAGAGATGTTTTGGAGGATTTTTATATAATATTCCCTCCTGATATTGTTCTGGGTTGTTTCAAAGTTAAATTCTTTGTAACCCAGAGCTCCAGATGCTTCCAGTTGTTGGTACAAATCATACTTCAAGGCAGGGAGTGGTATACAATCGATAAGGCAGGGAGCTACAGATATTGTTAAATAACCACGTAATAGAGGATGCAGGCCCATGATGGAATTCATAATATGATCGCAAGTTTCAGTATTGCATATTACAGGTTTATTTATCGCTACAAATCTTGTATTTCCTTGAGAATCTTCCCCCTCACAAAAAATTCCGATTATTTCAATAGGGGTTTCCTTTTGAACCGGAAGCGAGAGCTGGTTACTTAAATCAGTAACATTACTCTCTCCAAACACGATCTTATTTAAGAGAGTTGTAGCATAGCATTTAATAGAGCTGGGTTCCTCTCCATAGGATTGCTTGTATTCTCTTTTTGCAGTGTTAATGGCTTTAGTGTCTGTTACTTCCAAATTTCCTATATAGTTAGTGGATTTTACTTTTATAGATAGATTTACCCGCTGTGGAGATGTGCAATCATCAAGTATTATAAGAAAGCCTTGGTCATAAATCGTTTTAATAAAAGTTTCATTAATTAATGCTTTAACCTCCCCGCATGTGGCATTTTCTATCGTAAAATGAGCTACCAGGCCCTTTGGGAAATATTTTTTGGAGAAAAAGTAAGATATAAAAATTGATCTAATGTAACTTTTAAATTTTTCCTCTTCAGTCGGGAACAGAATGTGGACATGGTGATATGGCCAATACTGTAACGGATTTACAATCTCCTCTAACTTTTCAAAAAAAGAAAGAAACTTATGGAGAAGTTCTTCCTTTACTGGGGCTATAACTCCAAAGTAAAAACCCCCAAGAAGCATTGAGCACAATACCGTAGCTATAACCGTTCCCCAGGGGCCAAACTTGGAAGCTTTGGCAGCAGTGTAAGCTATAATAATTCCTGCATATATCCCATACGCTAGCATGGCTGTATTCAGGAAATTTATCGCCATAGTTACTAGGGTCTCTAGGCCTCTCTTTGCCCCTTCAAGCGAAAGATAGACAAAAGCACCAGTTTCGATCATCACTTTTGAAATTGGTTTCCAAACAAGGAGCAAAATCAACAATGCTGCTACCCCGATAGCGGTTATTACAAGCAGATAAACATTCATTCTCCCAACCACCACATTGTTAGCTTTTGTATAAAAAACTTTGGTGACATTCTAGAAAAAAAGAAGAAGACAACTATTAAAAGTCCTATCACTCCAATTACTTCAATAATAGTCCAAAGGGTTTTTCTCTCCATATTTTACATTAGCTAACAAACCACTTTTCCATTTGTTATTTGACATTTTATGCAAGGGGTAGTACTGCAATTGAAGTACTCGCAGGGGTCGATGATAAATGAGCAATTGGATTCAATAAATTTGTTAATTAGTTCATCTACCTCATCTTTAGTCTTTGGAAGGTACCTTCCTTTTTCGGATATTTCCGTGCATATCTCGGAACAAAGCTCCCCGCAGTAAGTATGGCTACACAAATGTTTTCCTATATATTTTGCTTCTTCCTCTGGACAGTTTTTGTCGGAAAAATTGTAACTACAATCTGGACAATCAGCTTCCTTTTCTCCTTCTTCACATACACAATCGTAGTTACATCCTTTTTTCATTTCAGCAATATAAAATAAGCTCTTGAATATTGCTAGGAAAGAGAAAATAAGCAAGCTTACCCCGATGAAAATAATTACTGAGGAAAAAATTCTTCCTCTCATTATCCCACTAACTGGAGAGCAAACTTACCTATTCCTACAAACCCAAAGGCTGAGAATAAGCCGACCAGGCTGTAAACTAATCCCGAAATGAGTAGCATGGTGCTTATCTCTTTACAGAATTGGTAAAAAGAACCACCATGAAGAATTTCGTTGATAATGTAGGCACAAATGAAAACTACCTGGAGAAGATAAGTGCCTATTATTAGTTGAAAAAATGCTAGAGGAAAAACCTCATATATTTTTAAAAAACCGAAGAGAAAAGCCCCTCCAAAAGCAGGTTCCGCTCCAGTAACCCCTTCAAATATTGTAGTTACCTGTTCTCTAATATTCCATAAAACAACACATATAAGGGCTGTTAATCCTATAACGATCCCCAAAAGAAGAGGCATTATAAACATAATGTTAAATTTCATGCTTGATACAGTATCTCCGAGTAAGTCCTCTATTTTTAGTTCTACTCTCTTCATATTGTTAAGATGCCTGGAGAAGTTGATCATAGCTATAGCAGCTTCTCTAAAACTTTTCTTTATCCCTTCTATTAGGATTTTCATTCCCGATGACAGAATATCCGATCTAAAATATCTTAGTGCCCCATAAATGGGATGAAAACATGCTGTTTCTAAATCTAAACCCATTCTCTCTATTTTTTCTGCTATGCTTTGCAAGAATTTATTCTTTCCTCCTCCAGACGCGCTTACTTTGAGAATACTGGCTTCGGGAGAAAGACCTTCAGTCAATCTGTTTCCTATTTGGAAACATATATCAGAGAAACTTCTTTCGGCCTCTTCAATTTCTTTTATTTCCTTACTTCTCTCTTTGTAATATTTCCAGAAGAAAAAAGAAGATAGCGAAGAAAAAAGGAAGATAGAAACGAAGGATAGATATAGTGGGAAAGTAGATAATTCGCCTTTGAAGAAGAAGGTAGTAATTAGGGCTATTGGGAGGTAAGAAAGTAGGAATGTGAGAAGCAAAATAAGATGGAGAGATACTTCCTTATTAAAAATCCTGATTTTTCCTTCCTTAGGCCAAAGTGGGTGACTTTCGATTCTTCTGGAGAAAAAAATAGGTCTCTTAGCAAGGATTTTTTGAGCTAGGAGGAAAACTATGAATGGAAGAAGAATGTTGTAAAGAACAAATAAAAGATTTACATCAAAAAGCTCTCCAGCAAATACTGAAAACATGGGAGTAAGAACTGTAAGCAATATCGGTAAAATAATCCCCAGCATATATATAGCATTTACTGGTTGTTTCATTCTTATTGCAAACCTATTTGCCCTTTCTAAACTGCCTTCTAGCATCCTTTCTATAGCTCTATCTAACATTTCACTTCTTCTAACTTCAGAAGTTTCATAAAGGGAGCCTTCTATTAATCGAACAGCGTCTAAGAACTCAGGAAAATCATTCTTCCATTTTTCTGCATATTCATCCAACGCTTCTAATGCTGATGAGTAAATACCACTTCTTATTTTCCAGACTAAACTCTTAAGCTCCTTCCCTAGAAGGCCTTTTAGATTATTCGCAGCAAATTCTAATGCTCTTTCAAGATTTGGGTTTAATCTTAAGTAAATAACAATAAAAAAAGTTGCTAATAACAAACTTCCACCTTTTCTCAATTTAATTCTTTCATAAAGCATGCTTGGGTAGTTTCTAACGTAAAAATAGGAAATAAAGGCCAAAAGGAAGAAGGTTATAAAAGGAAGGAGAGAGAATGTAAAAATGAATAGGAGTATTCCAACAATTACAAGGGACATTACTAAAAAAATAGAGGAGTTTATTATTTCTTTAGAACTTACAGATAAATTACACTCTCTAACAATAATGTCTATTTTTTTAAGTTCCTCTTTAGGGAGATACTTGGAAAAATCTACTAATCTTCCTGTTAACTTTACCAGCTTTTCATAGATCACTTTCCTTTCCCTATTATATAGGCTATTATAACGAAACTACCAAGAAACAGAATAGTAAAGAGAACTTTTGGATCAAATATTACAGCCTGAGCTGCAGCAGTAGTTGGTGGTACTTGGGAAGTAGCATTTTCTCCACCGCCGCTAACGTTTGTAGGAGCTACCCAAAGAGTTGTACCTATTGGAAACCAAAGAGCAAGTATTGCTATAATAATTACAAAAAGTAAAGCCCCTAGAATGTACCCTCCCTTAGCTTTTATTGCTTTTGATATTTCCTCTATTCCCAAGTATCCAAATAGAAGGATAAATAAAAAGATCACAACCAAAGTAACTATAATGAACTGAAGAAATCCTTTTAGGAATGCCATTGCTGTATAAGAGCTCCAGATAATTAGAGCAAAAACAAATGAGGAAAGTATTTTTATATCTGTCTTTATTTTCTTTCTTAAAAGCAATTCTAGGAAAATGTAGGAAATACACCAGAAAGCTAATAGATACGCTATGTCTACAAACCCTGTTTCTATGAACAGGGATCTAAAGTCCACCATACTCTTATTGTTAAAGACCCTTTTCTTCACCTTTTACGAAACCAAATATACCAGCAATGAATAGGATCGCTAAAAGGGCAGGCAATGCCCAACATGCGTAACTAAACTGAGATACGGCACAAAAATATTGATAGGGGGTCTGATAGGGTTCTGGAGAGGGAGTTCCTGTAATAGATCTCCACATGTCAGAGGAAATAGGAGAGTATCCATAAAAGATGGTCATAAGAGAAGGGAAGATAATTAATAGGGTTATTTTCATTATCTTTTTTCCTATTTCTTTATTTAACATGCCAATAATGCCTCCAAATAATAAAATCCAAACACAATAGGAAAAAGCGGTTATGAAAAGTAGCAACAAGGCTGACAAAACTGGAGCGGCAAAGGTTGATAGACCAACTATTAACAGTATTGAAGAGAGAAAGGAAACAAGAAGCGCAATCCCGCTTGCTTTTTTCTCTTCAAGGCCCATAGTTGAGAACATTACTTTAAATCCTCTATGAAGAATCACTATTACAATTATAAAGAGTATTATAGTGACGACAGCATTAAAGAAGCCATATTGCGAGATCCAACGAAGTCCAATGGATAAAATAGAAGAGAGTCCTGGCAGAATTTCACGTACTTCAGCGCCAATGACTTCATGTGGGGGAGGAACTTGTGCAAAACATATAAATCCGAAAAAAGTGAAAACGAAGCTA
Source organism: Candidatus Woesearchaeota archaeon (assembly GCA_964471255.1). Lineage (GTDB taxonomy): Archaea > Nanobdellota > Nanobdellia > CAYMVK01 > CAYYFB01 > CAYYFB01. Next base: position 109,804 of record CAYYFB010000001.1, on the reverse strand, counting down.
ATAAGGTATCTTGCTAGTACTAAGGCGAGCCTTTTCATAAGTTATGCAAAGTATTTCTTTATAAAATAGATAATACCTTCTGCGATAAGAATACCTATAATCACGAGTATAATAATATCCAGGATGGACAATGAAATTTCTTCTGTAATGGGTATTGAAGGTTTAAGGATAAAAGGAACTATTTCCTCCGTAGAATAACCTGCCGCTTTCAGAGCTGCAAAAATTGCTAGGAGTATAGTAAAAATTATCAGAGCCGCTAGAGAGACCTTTACACCGATACCCGGTTTCCTTATATATTCTGGAAATTGAGGGAAAACCACAGCGAGGATCGCCATTAGAAAGACGATGAAAACAATAAGAATTCCAAGGTAGGGAAGGTACGTAGTTACAAATCTTAGGGCAAAACTTGAGCCTCCAAAAATTATTGCTATTGAGAAAGCCAAAAGAATCTTTACATCTGTCGGGATTTTTCTTTTTTCTTCACCTCTTGGGAATAGGCTTTCTAAAAGGGTATAAGAGATTAAAAATACCAGCATTGTTGGTATCCAGAAATTGTAAATACCCATTCTCGAAAATAATGCCTTCATCTGTATTGCTGGAGGTGCTCCTTTAATCTTTCCTCTGATATCTACAACCGTCGTTTCACCTGGATATATCACTTTTTTTCCTTGATAATAAGACCCTCCTTCAAATACTGCTATGATTTCTACTTCAGCTTCACTTACATTTTGGGGTAAGGATATTGTAAGAACAGTGGCTGAAGATGTCTTTTTCTCTATGGTAAAGTTGTATTTAGTGACCCTGACATCTATAGGCATTGTATCATGAATTAATATTAAGGTTGCATTAAGCGAAAATAGGATTGGTAAGAATATAAGCCCTATCACTACTTTGCCAAATTCTGACTCTAAAAGCTTCACAATTTCTTTGAAGGGATTTTTTATTTTTACCTTTTCCTTCCTCCTTTGTTTCTCCGTGGCTCTTTTTAGGGAAATTCCAGGCATATGTACCAAAGTAAAAGAGAGCCCTATGATTAAAGAGATCAAAGAGAGATAGAAAAAAAGAGTGGCAAAGAAATAGGCCCTTCCAGTTTCCCCTCTGTACCAAAAGTAAAGAAAAGATGGTGGAAACAGCATAAAGAGTATATAAAATACAGAGAAGGATACTAATCCATAATACTTCCATTTTTCCAATTTCTCTTCTTCCCTAAGTTTTGATGAAACAAAAACCAAGGATATTAGAGAGAAAATAAAAGATGCAGAGAGACCAATTGTTGATAGTGGCCATTTCAACAGGAATGCTGCTCCTAAGCTGACCCCCACGAGAGAAGAGGTTATTCCGAGCCTTGGGTCTTTCAGTAAATGTGAAAGAATAGCTCCACCAATGACAGATGCGAAACAGAGACCATAGAAAATTGGAAAATGGGTTGGAACTGGTAGTATCATAATTTTATGTTTGGTTTATCCTTATTTAAAACATGGGAACAAAAGCCCTTTCATTAACTTTTTCTACTATAGGCTTCCTTCTCTTGTATTTTGTTGTAACTTCAGAAGATTTTTTAATTGCAATAGGAGTTAGCTATTCTAATATATTAAAGATGAAAGCATTACTTTCTCTCCTTTCTCCTTTTCTTATATTGATTGGCATATACCTCCTTTGGAAGGTAATCTTACCTTCAGATGCTGAAAAAGCTATTCTCCCAATGGTTGGTTTAGCATTGCTTTTAGTATCATTCTATACATTCAGAAGACCCATCCTTTATGAAACCTTAGGATTTAAAAGTGAAGATGCATTAAAAGTTTCCAAAATTTTCAAAATAATAGGAGTACCAATTCTTTTGATAGGAATTGGTTTCCTTCTAAAGGAGTAATATGACTTGGTGGAGAAGATTAGGGTTTAAATCTAATCCTCTTTCAATTAGGCCAAATAAAAATCTTCTTGGGCTCGAAGACATTGAAAAAAGAGTTCTTTTTTTACTCTCGTCTGGGATACCTGCCCTTCTTTTTGGGGATGTTGGAACAGGAAAGACAAGTTTGGCTTTGAGAATAATGGACAAACTTAAGAAGAAATATCTAACAGTCTATCTAAATGGAGAAGAAGCTCCAAGAGATTTATCGTCTTTTATAGAGAAAAAAAGGAAAAAATTTTGGTTCTGGAGAGACAAGAGAGATGTTATCTTTTTAATTGATGAGGCCGAAAAATGTGAAAGAAGTTTTTTTGAAAAATTGAAAAATCTTTTCGACAAAAAAGAGATTTACTCTTTTTTATTGATCCAAGTAAGCGAGAAAAATGAGAATTTTTCAAAAGCTTTTTTAGACAGACTTTCTATTGAAAAATTTAAACTAAAACCTCCAAGCACCAGCATTCTAAAAGAAATTATTCGGAGAAGACTTCAAGGAAAAATCATCTTTGATGAAAGAGGAGTAGAGAAAGTTGCTCTTATTTGTGGAAATAATGTTAGGAAAGTCCTGAAAACTCTGCTTTATATAATGTCTAAAGTAGGTATAAAGGAATTCTATAGTTACGAGGATATTATAAACAATTTGCCAACACCTACCGAGCTTGGAAAGGAAAAGATACATCTTTCCAAACAGCAGAAAATTATAGCAAGAAGCCTTCTAGAAGGAGAAAAAACGCTCAAGGAATTAGAGGAAGAACTAGGGATAAAGAAAGAAATCCTTTCCAAACAATTAGCTAGAATGATAGACAAAGGATGCGTAATTAAAAGAAAAGAAGGAAAACAGGTGCTTTATTCCATAAAAGAAGAAGCAAGAGAGGTTATAGAGCTTTGACTATTTTAGTTGGAATTGTAGGAAAGCCTAACTCTGGAAAGACAACTTTTTTTAATGCATTGACATTAAGCAACGCGCCAGTCTCCGAAAGACCTTTTACAACTATTGAGCCGAACCTGGGAATTGCATACGTAAGAGTAGAGGATCCTGGTGTCGAAAGGGGCCTTATTTCTTCTCCTAGAAAAGGATATATCTTAGGGAAATATAGATTTGTTCCAGTAAAGGTTATAGATGTAGCAGGACTGGTGCCTGAAGCTCATAAAGGAAGAGGTCTAGGGAACAAATTTTTGGATGATTTAAGAAAAGCTGATTGCTTAATTCATGTTGTTGATGTATCTGGTAGGACAAATCCAGAGGGTGTTATGGATGGAGAAGAGCATAGTCCTTTAGAGGATGTTTCTTGGATTGAAAAAGAGATAGATTTATGGTTTTATTCAATATTAAAAAGGAATTTTGACAAGATAGAAAAAGAAGTTAAATATAAGAAAGAATCCCTTGAAGATGCTCTCTATAAATATCTTTCGGGGCTTAATATTGAGGATTGGCAGGTAAAGGATGCACTTCAGCATGTTGGGGGTGAACTATGCGGAGATAACCTCTTTGAGTTTTCTAAAAAGTTGAGAGAGATATCCAAACCAATCCTTATTGCTGCGAACAAGATAGATGTCCCTGGAGCCGCAGAAAATTATAATAAAATGGTAGAAAGGCTTAAGGGAAAAATTATAGTTCCCTGTTCTGGCCTAGCAGAATATTTTCTAAAGTCTTTGGCTAAGGAGGGTGCAATTGAGTATGTACCTGGAGAGGGAAGTTTTCAGAAACTAAAAAAATTAAATGAAAAACAAGAGAAAATACTCTCTTTTATTTCTGAAAAGATACTAAGTAAATTTGGTAGCACTGGAGTGCAGCAAACCATAGATAAAGCTGTTTTTGATTTACTTCAATATATCTATACCTTTCCCGTAGCAGGGCCAGATTTTAAAGATAAAGAAGGGAATATTTTCCCTGATTGCTTTCTAGTAAGAAAGGGGACAACAGTCCAAGAGTTAGCCTATATGGTGCATACTGAATTGGGGGGGAAGTTCATTCGTGCTATGGAACTTAGGAGCGGAAGAGTGGTAGGTAAAAGCTATAAGCTCAAAAAAGGAGATATTATCTATATAATAGCTGGGCGGTGAGAATGGAAAAGAAAAAAATTTTCCTTCTAAAAATTATCATACCCTTAATTAGCTTTGCTCTTGGTTTTTTTATATCGGGATATGTAGCTGGTCCGGCTACACTGAAGCTTTTTGGAATAAACTATAAGAGCTCTCCAGAAAGCTGCTCAAAGGTTTGCGAATTACTTTATAACTCCTCTAATAGTTTTGTGGATAACTTAGGAAACTGTTGGTGCAAGACAAGAACAACCATTTACGTAAGAAATCAAAACAAAATTGTTGAGATAGAATCACTGGTCCGAGCCGGAGTGATTTTAAATGTTAAAGAAACGATTTTACTTCCTGTTACTGTTAACGCTACCCGCTAGTTTTTCCTTGGGAACTCTTACTTGTTTTTATACTAATCAAGCCACTTGTTTAGGAGCTGGGGGAGTGCCTGTACTTGGTTTTAGCAATCAAACCAATGCACATATAGAGCTTGGAAGCACAAATTCGATGTATTATAGTGAATTCGTAATTTGTTGTAAAGACAAGTACTTAGATTTAAAAATTGGAATAGATTATCCAGGGGATTCTTTAATTGAGTGCGATTCTGGTAGTGTCATATTAAGAGCTTATGATACAATAAACTCTCATGTTGAATTTCCCAATGGCACTTGTTATGCTTATAAGATCTGCTTTTATCATCCAAATGCGAGTGTTGTCTGCGGTATAAATGGAAATTATGAGGCATATCTAGTGAGGTTATTTAGTGATACTAACTCGCATGCCGCTTTTCAGAATTATACATCTTATACCTACCTTATAGGATGCAACTTAAGCTACAAAGATGGGACCATCTGTGATGAAGATAGGAACTGTTTATCTTGGAACTGCGCTCCAAATATAGAAAATACAACCAAAGCCTGTGCTCCTTCTGGATATTGTTATAATAATGGGAACTTTTACTCTCATGGAGAGTGCGTTGAAAATCACCTGTGTTGGGATGAAGCATGGGTAGGAGAAGGAGACTTTAACGAGCCAGCATGTTACTGTGTAACTTCTGATAATGCAACTTGGATAAATGAAACTTGCTGCGGTGATGATGCAGGAGAACATCTTGTAACTCGTAAGTACAATTATGATTACGATCTTTATATTGATGAGTCTGAAAAGAAAAAAGGCGAATCAATTATAGGTGCATACTTGATATCTAAGAAATGTTTTGCTGATTATTGCATCTTTCCGAGTGATACTTATGTCTTGGTAAACAATACTAATAAAAGTTATAGTGAGATTTCCTTAGGCTTCTTTGCCTCACCAGAAATTATAGGTAGAATACTCTCAATTGGTGATGATCTTAATGTTTCACGGGCAGATAATACTACAATAACTATTCGAATAAGGAACTACCAAAATGTTTTTAATTATACTGACTGGTCCCTCTTTCTCCTAGTTTACAATGGGACACATCTAAAAATATTTGGAAATAAGAAATTACTAGATCTGCATGAATTTGGATCATTTGAAAGCATATCTGGGCCATTAACTATCTATAACAAAACAGACGAATTATTTCTTATTGAGCGCGCCATTTCAGATTCCGAGGCATCTGATTTCCTTTCCTACTATGATGAGAGAAGATGTGCAAGTGAGGATTACTGTATCTGGAGCGGGGTCCTCTATCCAGAGGGATATGAGTTAAATAATTATACATGCGATGGAAGATTTTGGGATAAGATACCAACTCTTCATGCATGGGCTGATCCAACATTAATTGTTCTCGAACAGGAAAACACAACTAAAATTTTCATAGAAACCCAAGATGACGATGCAAGAGAAGATTGGAGCAATGCATCGATTCTCTTTGATAATGGAACTTTTGTTGGAAATGTTGATCTTTCAGCCCAGTACGGAAGGAAGAAGACAATATTTAATGGAAGTTTTACCTTTGCCGCTCCAGGCTACTATGATCTTAAGGTGACTTATGGAGACAAGGTGGCTAACAAGACAAAGATTTATGATAAGATAATATATGTTGCAAAGACAGCAGGCCTGGTAAGAAGAATTGAGTACGTGCCCACTTTTGTTAGAATTGGGGCCATTGTTAAGGCATACATCTATTATAGAAATGATGAATTTGATTTACCAGTAGGCACCGAATTCAGTTTAGATTTTCAAGGGAGGAATTATGAAGTTTTAGAAAAGTACATACTTGAAAGCGACCTCCCAAATGGTACTGAGATTGTTTTGGAGTTCCCAGTAAGAGTATTGGAGGAAGAACTACTCCAGAACGTAATTCCAATTGTAAGATATAATTTTACAAAGGATAGTGAGAAACATTATTATGCTGTTATCCCCAAGGTGGTTGTATTTAACATAACACTAAACAAAAGAATATTTTACATAGGAGATAAATTACTACTCCATGCTATTCCATATTTATACAAAAGGGAAAGAATCTATGGGGTTAACACAACAATTACAATCTATAATTCGGAGTATTTGCCAGTTATGAAAGTTCCCTTGGGAACTATAGACGAAGTAAGTTATGAATTAGATACTTCCAATTTAGACTGTGACACCTATGTTTTAGAGTTGTCTGGAATTTATGGTGAGCATTACGGAAAAACAGCAGATATCTTTGTTGTGACTGGATGTTACCCATAACATACTTTTTTGTACTTGCATTTCTTACAAAATTTTCCAGATCTTTTTTTGAATTCCCCCCGCTCCAGATTATTTAGGAGTCTGGATACAAACTTCTCAACCAGTTTTTCATGTTTTCTTTTAAATAAATCCTTCCATGCAATTTTCCTGTTTGGAAGTTCTCTTATCCCAATTACTACTCTTTCTTTGATTCCATATCCGGTTGTCATTGCATATGCGTAAGCCATGAGTTGAAGTTTATATCCAAACCAAACTTTTGGTTTATCATCCCAAATAAAAATCCCTACTGGGGTAATCCAAACCTCATCAATTTTTCCATATAATATCTCATTCTCAACTGGGAGCTCACGGAAGATGATATAAAGTTCCTTTTCTTTAGCCATTTTCCTTGCTTCTTCTATTGATGTTAGGATATTTGATTTACTCTCATATTCTTTTTGTAAAAGATCATGCCATTTTCTTCCCATAATTAACTCCTTCGTTTCTGCTCCTTCCACTCCAGAAAGTTCAAGATACGCTTTATAAGGGCAATAAGCGTAGCTGGGTAAAATGCTAATGGGGATCCTTATTTCCATATTTCTGGAAAAGCATTCTATTTACCTATGTTTAAAAATAATAGAGAGATGGTGGAATATCTAAAAAAGATAGGTTTCATTAAGGATAAAAGAATAGAGAAAGCATTTTTGAAAGTTGACAGAAAGGATTTTATTGTTGATGAGTTTTTAAATGCTGCTTACGTGGATGAACCATTGCCTATTGGTTATGGACAAACAACCTCCCAGCCCTCTATAATTGCTCTTATGGTTCATTTACTGGATCCCAAGGAGGGAGAAAAAATTTTAGAGGTGGGTACAGGCTTAGGATATCAAACAGCTATTTTAGCAGAATTGATAGGTCTAAATGGAAAAGTTGTAAGCATCGAAAGAGTTCCAGAACTTTATAAGGAGGCTAAAAAGAGATTAGAGAAATACAAGTACAAAAATATAGATCTGATACTAGGGGATGGAAGTAAAGGGTATCCAAAAGAAGCCCCTTATGATGGAATAATCGTCTCGTGTTGTTGTCCTTCAATTCCTATTCCACTTATTCAACAGCTCAAAGTGGGAGGGAGAATTGTCCTACCCGTAGGCCCAGACATTGTTATGCAGCGTCTTATAAAGATAATAAAGGAGAAAAGAGGGTTAAAGGAGGAATTTATAGAATATGTCAGCTTTGTACCTCTAGTAGGAGAATATGGTTTTAAATCCTTTTAACCCCAAATTTTCCCCTAATGTATATTTCAAATTTATTTGGTAATCTGTTTTTAACTTTTTTTGCTAAATTTTCCAGGAAAGATCTGGAGGGGGACTTAACTTTTTTAAATTCAGGAGATAACAAAGTTTCGGAAGGTACAAATTGTTGCAGTACATATATAATCCTTCCTTCATACTCTCCAAATATTTCTCTAAGGATTGTGGCTATAGAAAGAACATCTTCAGGCTGGAGCAGCTTTGGAACATAAGTTGTTCTTATTTCTGTGAAAGGGACCTCTGAAAAAGCTATATGCAAGCTTTCTATGAGCCTAGAGAAGGCATCTGGTAATTTTCTACCTATTACAGCTTCATATTTCTCTTTTGGCGCTTTGAAATCTATAGCTATATGGTCAAGTGTTAATTTCCTTATTACATTTGGAAAATACCCATTAGTATTTACTGAACCTTTTATTCCAAAATCCCTAACTCTATCAAGGATTATTTTTAAAGCATCTCCCTGGAGACAAGGTTCCCCACCGGTAAAGTGAACAAAATCAATATACTTTTTTGCTTCTTCTATTTCTTTGATAAGATTTTCAACGGATACCCATTTTCCCTTTCCTCTCACAATGTCTCCATTTTGGCACCATGGGCATCTGAAGTTGCATCCTGTAGTCCAAATTACAAAAGAAACGTTTCCAATTACGTCTACTAGACTGTCTTTTTTAATCGAACTTATTTTTATCTTAGACACTTTTTCTCCTTAATATATCCTTTGCCCTAATTATTTTTCCATTAGAGAGATAGTGAACTCTACTTCTGAATTCGAGAAATCTCCCTCTGTTCCATAGTCTGATAGGCCTGTAATAACCAACTATCCTACTCCAGATATCTACATCTTCATTGCCACACCTTTCGCAGCTTTCATAGATTCCTGTGGCTTTCCAGCCACAAATTCTACACACAGTTTGAGCAGGTGTTATTGAAAAGTAAACAACATCTGTGTTAGCAGCTATCCTTCTGACTATCTTTTTAACTGCTTCAGGATCTGGAGCCTCACCAAAGAACAGGTGCATCATAACTCCTGCTGTAAAAAGGTTTTGAACCTTTCCCTCAAGCTCAGCTCTTTCATAAATAGAGAGATCAGTATAATAAGGTACTATGCTATTAGAATAAATAGGCTCTCCCTCATTAACTGGTATAAAAATTTCTCCTTTATCAAATTCGTCTTTGAACATTTTGATGTCCTTTAGTGCTAATTTATAACAGGCGGATTCCCCGGGAACTTCCTCAACATTATACAAAACTCCATCTTTTGATTCACATTCTTGTGCAAATTTATCTATAAAAGCAATAACTTCCTTTTCCCATTCTATAGCTTTTCTTATTTCTTCTTTTGATGAATCTAACCACAAGTGTGGATTTCTGAAAAAGTTTGCTGCTGCTTCTGGCAGGCCAATTATGCCAAAAGTATTAAAATGGCCTCTATATCCTCCTAGGTAGAACTTTGTAAGAGGGAGCAAATTAAGTCCCAAAATCTTTGAATATCTTCTTCTCATGGTTAAAAGACATTTTCTTGCTACTTCTAGATTCTTTTCTAAAAGATCAAAGAATTTCTCATCCTCCCCTTTGCTTAATATTGCTATTCTTGGGAGATTTAGAGTAATGACTCCTATACTTCCAGTTGCATCTGGAATGGCCCAAGTACCATATGCTCTATTTCTCGTGCCTTCCAAATAATTACAGATCTTTTCATAATCAATTGCAAGGCGACAACACATTGCATATAAGCCTTCTACGCTTGTTTTGTATCCATTTAAAAGGTAGAAACTTCCTCTTTTTGCCAGATTTTCAAAGAAAAGGTTGGTAATATCATCCCATCTCCTTCCTTCCCAATCAAATCTGGGTGTTAACATTACTGTGGGAATAGGGAAAGTAAATGGTTGTCCTTTCCCATCCCCTCTGTTGTACTCTAAAATTAACTCTCTTACAAACTTAATAGCGCCTTCCAGATAATCGCCTAGACATCCTTCTGTATGACCACCAACAATGGCTTCTTCTTGCAAAACACTCTCAACTGTATCTAACATTACAGTTATGTTTAGAAAGATGGATTGATAGCCAAGTCTTGTAGGATAATTAGCCTCATACAGCAGTTCTTGGATGTATTGTCTAATTTGGTGTGGGGTTAGTCTATCTCTTTCTATAAATGCACCGCAATACAAGTCAATAGCTGAAAAAGCGTTTGCTCCAGACCATTCATGTGCAGCTATATAAGCAAAATTAATGAAATGAGAAATTGCTACATCTAAATGCTTTGCTGGTACAGAGATCACACCAGCCGTTCGTAATCCGTATCTTAGAATCTTTGGAACACTCCATCCAATACAATAGGGGATAAAGATTGAATAAGGAAGCTTATGAACATGCATATCTCCTCTTTTATGGGCCTCAACAGCTTCTGGAGGCAAAACAGATTTTAATATAGATTCTTGCCCTAAAACCCTTCTGTATAGATAATCTACAAAGCAACCATGTGATCTTAATTTGTTTGCATTTTCCTTTACTTCCCAGTCCCTCTCCTGAATGTAATCTTTGACTATATTCTCAACAAACTCTCTAATTTGATCATTTTTTTCTTCCTGGGGCATACTGGTTTTCTCTAGAATAGCCTTTAAACTTTTCTTTTTAAAACCCTATATTTTGTGGCTTATAAAGAAATTTTTTGACTCACATCAAAATGACGTATTAATTATAACTTCAACCGTTTCTATCTTTATATGAAAGGTTTCTTAATGATGGGTTACGGGACGAGAAACATTGTCATATTCATTGGAGTGCTCCTGATATTAATAGGCCTCTTAGGAAATGGCAAGTTGCTGATTTTCTTTAAATTTGTGTTTCCCATTCCGAAAATCCCTGTGTTCTCGGATTATCTCAGAATGAGCCTTTTTTCTTTAGGAGCTTCCTCCTTCCAATTGGCAGATCTTATAGGTCTTTTTGGTTGGCTAATTTTTCTTTATGGAATAAAGATGTACTAAGGGTGTAAGGTATTGTAAGTAGTGCTGAGATATTCTTATTGAAGCGCCAGTTAGATGAAATTAAGAAGATAAGAGGAAGAGGAACCGAATTAGTTACCATTTATGTCCCATCCAACTATGATATAAACGCTTTAAAAAAGATGGTAGAGCAAGAGTGGAGTACAGCGCAGAATATTAAATCAGATATAACAAGAAAAAATGTTCAAACAGCTTTAGAAAAAATAATGCATGCCTTACGCCATTTCAAAGAAGTCCCACCCAATGGGTTAGTAATATTTTCCGGAAATATTGCAGGACGTGGTGAGAAACCAGATTACAGGATATGGATAATTGAACCCCCCATTCCTTCTACTTTGAAAATATACAGGTGTGATAGTACTTTTTTAACTGAGCCTTTAGAAAAGCTTCTCTCTCAAGCTAGAGGATGCTATGGTCTTGTTGTTGTAGATACTAAGGAAGCTACTTTCGGCATACTAAGGGGGAAAAAGATAGATGTAATCAAAAGAGAAAGAAGTCTGGTGCCTGGAAAAACAAGGAAAGGAGGATCAAGTGCCCCAAGATTCCAAAGAGTACGTGAAAATCTTTTGAGGGATTGGCTGAAGAAAGTATCTTACTTGATAAAGGATCTTTATTTGGGAATAGAAGACTTGAAAGGCATTATAATAGGCGGTCCAGGCCCCATCAAAGAAATGCTTTATGAGGAATATATTGACGCTGAAACAAAAAAGAAAATTTTGGGAGTTGTAGACACTTGTTATACGGATGAGTACGGATTGAAAGAGATACTTCAGAGAGGGAGTCATTTGCTTTCTGGTGAGGAAATAATAAAAGAGAAAAAAATCGTCAATTCCTTCTTTGAACATATAGCTAAAGACGATGGCTTAGCTGTCTACGGGGAAGATGAAACCATGAAAATGTTAGAGTTTGGAGCTCTTTCTTATTTGCTAATCTCCGAGGACTATGATCCAGAAAAAATAAGAGAATTTATTAGAAAGGCTAAAGAATACGGTACACAGGTATTTATAGTGTCAAAGGACACGGAGGAAGGAGCTCAGTTCTCTAGATTTTGTGGTATAGGAGGGATTTTAAGATTTAAAATGTGATAGATCTAAGAACATCTAACAATATAAAAAGAGAAAAAGAAGATATTTTTATCTGCTGCTATTGTGAAACCATGTGCCCCCGTAGCTTAGCGGTAGAGCGCCCGGCTTGTAACCGGGAGGTCGCGGGTTCAAATCCCGCCGGGGGCTCTATCTGTTTGCTTTTCTGGGAGCAGAATACACTTCTTACACACTTCTTTTAAGTCACAAATCTGGCACCTCTTTTTTCTACACAAGAAGGCCCCTGTAATCCAGAGGGCATCATTTAGATCTAACCAACTTTCTCCTAACTTCTTTGCTATAAGATTCCAAATCTTTCCAAGCTCCTCGCGATTAATGGGTTTTTCTATAATTCCAATTCTTAATGCAAGTTTTTCCAGATGAGTATCAACAGGAACGGGAATATCTTCTATTTCCTTAAGCTCAACAAGATTAAGTCTTTTAACGAATGCTAAAAATAAACTCGCCAATTTAGGCCCAAACCCCTTTATATTCCTTACTTCTTGCCAGATTTTCTTCGCGTCCTTGCTTTCAAACAATTTCTCTATTTCTCCATTGTATTTTTCCATCAAATAACGTGATACACTAATCCATTTTTCCGCAGCAGCATTTGGAAATCTATGTCTTATTTCTTTTCTAAAAATTTCTCTGAGTTTTTTCCTATCCAATTGAAGTATATACTCTGGTCTGAAAAGACTCTTATTCTTTTCAAACAGTGAGGATAGTCTTGAAAATAAAGGAATAGCATTCACGCCATAATCTATTGAGATCGAATATAAAAGCCAGAGAAGAATTTCCTCTCTTGAACCCTTCGGGAATAAATAGATCTTGTTAGCGTGAACTTCTTTAAATATGCCTCTCTTTTCTTTAAAACTAGTTACCAACTTTTTTAAAGCTCTTAGGGTTTCTTTTTTCATAAATGAGGCAAATAATCTTTTAATTTAAGTATATCTATAATAGAGAATGGAAAAGTCCAAAAAGATGAGAGAAATATCAATAGCGGAGTTCTTTGAAAGAAATAGACATTTATTAGGATTTGATTCTAGGAAAAAAGCCTTATATACAACAGTAAAGGAAATACTAGATAACAGCTTAGATGCGCTTGAAGAACATGAAATGTTAGGGGACATTATTCTTAGAATTCAAAAAGTAGATAGTTATGTATATCGAGTTACGGGAGAAGATACTGGACCAGGAATTCCCATCAAAGATGTTCCATATGTATTTGGGAGATTCCTCTACGGTTCTAAATTTCATGCTTTAAAGCAAACAAGGGGGCAACAAGGAATAGGCATTAGCGCTGTTGTTTTATATTCCCAGCTAACTACTGGAGAGCCTGCCACTATAATTTCTAAAACAAAGAGGTCGGATCCTTATCTTTTTAAAGTATTTATCGATGTAAAAAGAAACGCACCCATAATTGTAGAGAAAAGAAAAATTCAATGGCACAGAGATCATGGACTCAGAGTAACAGTGACTTTAGACGCCCAATGGACTGAGAAGGTTCTAGAGTATGTCAAATATTCTTCTTTGGTTAGCCCTTACGCTAGAGTAGTTTTATACACTCCAGATGGAAATTTACATCTTTTTAAGAGAAGAAGCAGAAAAGTACCTGAAAAACCCAAAATGATACCAATTCATCCGCATGGTATAGAGCTGGGCATATTCCTAAGAATGATGAGGGAGTATAAGCAGGGTACTGTAATTGATTTTCTTAAGAAGACTTTCTATGGCATATCGGACAAGATAATAAATCATCTTCTTTCTCAAGGAATTTCCAAAGAAATTTTACAAAGTGTTCCTTCTTCGCTTAGGAAGGAAGATGCAGAAAAAATTTGGAAGGTTTTACAAAAAACAAAAATAAGAGCTATAAGTTCTAGATATTTGCAAAAAATAGATGAGAAAGAAATAGAAAAAAGTTTATTTGAAGAGTTTCATCCTGAGGTTGTATATTCGACCACCCGTAAACCTTGCAGCTACAGGGGTATCCCATTCCAAGTCCAAGTATTTGTAGCTTACGGGGGGAATATCGAAAGATTCACTTTAATAAGAATTGCCAACAAAATCCCTCTCCTTTACGAGCAAAGTTCATGTGCTATTACAAAAGCTGTCCAATCCATTAACTGGAAAACGTATGGAATACCAGCGGATGATAGAGGTTTTCCAAAAGCTCCTATGTTACTTCTAGTAACAATTAACTCTGCTTGGGTCCCTTATACTTCAGAAAGCAAGATGGCTGTTGCTTCCTACCCAGAAATATTGAAAGAGGTAGAGCTTGGGGTTAGAGAAGTTGCTAGGAAATTGCAAAGATATATAAGAGAAAAGGAAAGAAAGGGGCAAAAATGGGAAAAATTCTTAGATTTTGTAAGATATGGCATAGAAATTTCTAGAGCATTCCAAGAACTGTTTGGTGAGGATCCTTCTTTCGAAATTTGCAAGGCAATCTCGAAAAAGATTTTTGGTGATGTTCTTTCGGACTATGATATAGAGCTAATTCTAAAAGGAAAATTTGAAAAAATTAAGAAAAAAATCCTTACACAAGGATATGGATCTACATGATGCACTTTTAGAAAAGTTAAAAGAAATCTACGAATTACTTAAAGAAGGGAAAGAAGTAAAAATAAGGCTAAGTTCTAGAGGTTTCCTTAATATAAGGTTCGATGAGGTAAAAGGTCTAATAAAATTAGGAGAAAAATTGAGTGAGAGAGAATTTTTCAATGCTGCTCATGTAAGGAGGTTCGTTCAGACAATTTTAGTTGCTTCAAGAGTAATAAAGCTGTTAGAATCCGGAAAACATGCTTCTCAGAGAGAAATGTATTATCAGCTTAAGCATCATTTGCCATTCTCAAAAGAAAATACCTTTGAATGTGAAGCTGAAACAATAAAGGCAATAGAGGATTTAGAAAGGTTGTTTAGAGGTAAAGCAATAAGAGAACAATTTCATATCACAGCCGATAGAAGAGGAGCTCTCTTTGGGGACATAGTAATTGTTGACAAAAGTATTCCTGGCGAATTCGCTGAGTTTGTGCCCGCAAAATTAGGGCGAGGGGGGTGGGCTATTCCTTCGACTATAGAAGAGATAGAGATAAAAGATATTAATGCTGACTATGTTTTAGTTATAGAATCAGCAGCAATGTATGAAAGATTGATAGAAGAAGGATTTCCAAAAAAGAGTAGGGCAATACTTATAACAACTCAAGGCCAAGCTTCTCGTGGAGTGAGAAGGCTCCTTAACAGGTTAAGATATGAGTACAACTTACCTATAATAGTGTTCAATGACTGCGATCCTTGGGGCTTCTATATCTATTTTGTCCTAAAAAGCGGTTCGATGAACTTAGCGTATCTCTCTGAAAAATTAGCAATCCCTGATGCGAAGTACGTAGGAATGTGTTTAGAAGATATAAAGAGATACAGATTGACAAACGTACTAGAAAAGCTAAAGGAAGTTGATGTCAAAAGGGCGAAAGAAATGTTAAGATATCCTTGGATATCCAGATTTGAGGAGTGGAAACGAGAACTGAGTAAAATGATAGAGCTAAAAGTGAGGTTAGAACAACAGGCCCTTGCGTCTAAATCATTGGAATTTGTAGCTGAAAAATATTTGCCAGAAAAAATAGAGAATAAAATCTTTCTTCCTTAATGAAAGCAAGTAAGTGTAAGATAACTAGAAATGGTTTCCTGGAATTTAAGAATGGAAGACTTAGCTTTTCTATCGAATATATTAAAAAAGCTCCTAAAAAAGCATTCTGCGAAGTTTACTATAGAAACACCTTTGTAGGGTATGGGTTTTTTGAAAAAAATAAAAAATTTTGCTTAAGAATATATTCTACAGATGAAAAGGAAATTGATGAAGTATTTTTTTCCAAAATCAAGGCTGCAATCCAATATCGAAAAAAGATAGGATATTTTAAATCTGGAAGAATTGTATTTGGAGATTCTGATGGCTTGCCTGGCCTAATAATAGATAAGTATAATGATATAATAGTCATAATTAGTGAAACTTCTCTTTATGAAGGGCTTCTGTCTCGATTAACTTCAATATTTGGCGAGAACGTAACAATTTATCGGAAAGATAAGAATTTTTTCATATGGGGTCAAAAAAAAAGAGACAATAATCCAAGAGGGGAAAGCAAAATTTTTCATAGACATCATAAAAGGCCAAAAAACAGGATTCTATCTTGATCAGAGAGAGAATCGCCTACTTTTTTACAAAATACTTTCAGGAAATGAGAAAGTACTTGATTGTTTTTGTTACAGTGGCGGCTTCGGCATACATGCCGCTTTAAAGGGATGTGAGGTTACCTTCAATGAAAAAAGCAAAACGGCAGTTAAATTTCTAACTAAAAATTTAGAACTTAATAGGGTAGAGGGAAAAATACTAAACGAAGATTTTTTCAAGCTTCCAGTAGAGGAAGCCTCATATGATGTTGTTATAGTGGATCCCCCGGCATACTCTTCTTATATGAGCAAGGAAAACGCTTTAAAGAGCTATAGTGTGTTGCTACAAAAAGCATTAAAGGTAGCAAAAGAATGGGTTATTGCATCTTTTTGTGATAAAATTGTTAATTTTAAAACTTTTTTGGACCTCTTGAAGAAAGTATCCGAAAAAGTAGGAAAGAAGGCCCGCATTAAATGGACAACTTTTCAGTCCCCAGACCACATATTCCCACCCTTTCATATGTTATATTTAAAAGCATTTTGGTGCGAAGTACTTTAAAATGCTTTAAAGTAAGTAGGAAACACACTTTATGAGTGACAGATTAAGGTACTTTTGCATAAGCTTTATTACTGTTGTTTTTGTTAGCCTGTTTTACGGACTTATGGAGTACGCATTTATGGATTACAGGAGAGTGTATAACTGGTCCAAGGAATGGTTTCCTCAAGTCTATTTAAGGGGAATTTCCCCTTATCACTTTTTTTACATGTTTCCACTTTTTCTTTATCTGTCATTGCTTCCAGCTATAGATCTGCTATTTAGAAAGAAAAAGAAAGCTTTTCTGTTCCTAACAATCGCTAATTTAAGTAGTATGGTACTTTTAGAAGATGCTCTGTTCTTTGTTTGGAGAATTGTTTGTCCTCTTCCAGACGATCCAGCAGCAGGAAAATGGATAGAGGAAGGATATTGGACAACAAAAATAATGGGATGTTTCAAGGTTTTTGGAGTTATAATTCCTAATTGGTACCCTATATTGGCTTTTATCTCTTTTTCTTCCTACCTGCTTTTCTATAAGTTCTCTTAAACTCAGTCCAAATTTTCCGAATTCCTCGTTTTAATAACTTTATTGCCTCTTTAACACTGATCTTTTCTTTTCGGCAAATTTCTCTAAAAGAAAGATGTTGAAATACTTTTTTTATTAGGAGAACTTCCTCTTTTTCATCAAGGAACCTTTTTGGATTGAGAAAGTACCACCTTACAATTTTCTTAATGACATCCATTGATGTCTCATAGGTAAAAAGACCTTTAATGAATCCTTCCAATCTATGAATCTCATATTTTGAAAACTCTTCCTTATATTTCATGTTTTTAAAGAAAGGAGATAAAAGTAACCTTGCTATTTTTGCATCTAGATCCTTGTGAACCTCAGCTAAACTTTCAATCAATCTTTTTTTAAATTCTAGATTTATTTCCTGTAATACTTTTTTAATATCTCTTTTTATAGGCTTAATAACAATTACAGAGTACTCGCCAGAGACCTCATTTTTTTCGGGGCTGATATGGATGGGTAAAAAGCCGTTCTTTAGCCAAAATCTTAATAACTCAGGAGTGGCACCAAAGCCAGATCCTATCCACCCAAACCCAAGTTGTCTTGCTTCTTTCTCAATTTCAGTTAGCATTCTACTTCCTATCCCCCTTCCCATCAAAGTTGGGTGTGTTGCTATTCTAACAATCCTGTATCCTCTTTCATACCCAAATTCTTTCCAACGGTAATATTTTAGGATTCTATCAGGGATTATATTACCACTGGGGGCCTCTCCTTTTATCATTCTTCCAATCCACTCTTCATCTAGCCCTCCCTCTACAGCTACTTGGGTTGCGTTTACCACTTTACCATTGACGACGAGTACACGCGGAAAATGGTGGGGGGCATCAGCCAGGAGAAGTAAATCATTTGGCCTATTTCTATAATGAGCTAAAATATATATCCCCACAAACTGTCTCAGCATTCTCTCATTTTTCAAAAAAAGATCCTCGGCTTTTGGCGCAATATACTTCACACCCCGTTTTATCTCTTTTGAGGATATTTCCTCTGGTTCAGCATCAAGCAAAAACACTTCATAAACAAACTTCTCTATTGGGTCACCTTCTCCATATCTTATTGGTTCTTTCATCTTAAGATGTAAAATCTTTTTTTCTTTGGTTTCACAAATTCTTTTCAAGAACCTTACTGAGAAGGATCTCCCAGCCCCTTCATACCCATGGATAGTTGAGGAGAAGATGGCTTTTGGGAACTTTTCATGAAAAGCGTAGAGTAAATTTACAGGTATTCCCGCCGCTTCATCAATGAAAACCAAATCGTATCTTCTCTTTAGAAGCCTCGGTGGCTTTCTGTATTCTATAATTCCTTTTCCAATTTTTACTCTTACAAAACCTTTTTCTTCGTATTTACGGACCTTTGATCCTATTTTCTTTGCAGTTTTCTCAAGAAACTCAAAAAACGTTGATAAGTTTTCAATTTGAGGACTTGTTACACCTATTTTTACTTTTCTTTCCATTTCTTCAATAAAACCTGCCATAAATATGCCTACAACCGCCGATTTTCCCCTCCCCCTGTTTGCTGTAATTATAACACTAATTTTGTCTTCAACTAATACATTTTCTAGTCCTTTTAAGATATCTATCTGATCTTGTGTAATACACTGTTTATATATGCTTTCAGAGAACATTCTTTCTTTTGGTATTTCTAATTGCTTTGTATTTGTTTTTTTCTTTCTTTCTCTTTTAAAGCTCTTGATTATCTTTCTTTTGTCGGAATCTATGATCATCACCCCCTCGGCTTCTTTTAGTTTCTTAATAAACCACGATAGAAAGATATTTCTCGTATCTTCTATTTTATACGGGGGGGTAACCAATTTCTCATGATATTTTAATTTCATCTTTTTCCATTTCTCCAGCGGAGGAGTGAGGAATATTATTATTCCACCACCCTTTACAGTTTCTATTAATCTTCCGAGATCATTTGGAAGAAGGTTTTCAGTTAGGTCCAATATAAGAAATTCCTGAGTAGTCCCCATGAAAGCATCGGTTTCTTTAAATAAATGGTATTCAAATCTTGCCCCTAGCCTGGAGCAAATTCCTGATAACTTTTTTTCTAAATCCTTTTTGAGGGAAGTCCCAAAGAATAGCAATCTCTTGTATTTAAAAATAGAGAATATATCTTTTAAAATTTTGATCAATTCCGTTTCTCTATTATTTCCAGAAATTACAATAATTCTCCTATGTCTATTTTTAATACCCTCTAGAATACCTCTTTTGATGGCCTCTAGGTAACCCACACCAAAAATATCTTTTTAAGATGTTAAAGTTATAATTTCACTGAAACATCCTCAAGGTTATGAGGTTTTCCAGAATCTTAGCCTACTACTCAAGAAAGGAAATAAGGGAAAAGATCGCAGAAGAAGCCAAAAATCGTGAAGTATGTTGGAGATATTATGACGGTACTTTCTCAAAAAGACCTTCCCAAATATTGCATGAGAAGGATGTTTTAGAAATTGTAAAACGCAAAGCCACAAGTTTTCATGTCAGCGTAGAGAGATGGAAAGCTCCTCTTTTGCTCAGAAAAGAAATGAAGGACCGTGAATTAGATGAACTTAGGATTGGATGGGACCTGCTAATAGATATAGATTCTTCATCATTAACTCTCTCCAAAATCTACGCTAAATTTGTGATAGACGCTCTTAAGGATCACGACATTACAAGATTCGGTGTCAAATTCTCCGGCTCCACAGGTTTTCATATAATAGTCCCCTTTGAGAGCTTTCCTCCCCATATTGAAGGGGAAGCGGTTGTGAATTTGTTTCCAGACCTAGGTAGAGACATATGTGAATACCTTTATGTCTATTGCAAAGAACCATTCGAAAAATACTTGTTAGACAAATATTTTCTAGATGAATTGGCTGAGTTGGTTGGAAAAAGTGAAGAAAAGATATTTGATGGGGAAAAACTTAAGATAGAAGAGCTTGTTAAGATAGATTCTGGAGCAATGAGTAAAAGACATCTTTTTAGATCTTCGTATTCTTTTAATGAGAAGAAGTGGTTAATTAGCATTCCGATAAAAGATCCGATAAAATTTAGAGTTGAAGATGCTGTTCCAGAAAACGTGACGGTGGATCTTTCTTTTATTCCTGAGGGAAAAAGAAATGACGCAAAATTTCTTTTTAAAGTGGCATCAGAATGGTCCTTTATTAAGAAATTCGAAATGAAAATTGAAACAGAGAAAAAAATTGGAAAAATAAGAACAAAAAAGAAAATTCCAGAGGAATTTTTCCCTCCATGCATCAAAAGAATTCTCCAAGGCCTTGAAGATGGAAGAAAAAGAGCTCTCTTTATTTTAGTTAATTTCCTCTGGCGAGTTGGATGGAAATTTCCCAGTATTGAGAAGCTTGTGTGGGAATGGAACGAGAAGAACGATCCACCGCTAAGAGAAAGTTACCTCAAATCTCAATTAAAATGGCATAAAAAACTGAAAGAACCTTATATGCCTCCTAATTGTGACAATAAATCTTACTACCTAGATATGAATATATGCCAGAAAGATCGTCTGTGCGAAGGTATAAAAAACCCTCTCACCTATACATTAAGGAGGTATAGGGAATGGTTAAGGAGGAGTATACAAGAGAAATCGCGGAGATCTTAAGAGAAGAATTAGCTGATGAACTAAGACCTACAAAACTCGGAGATGATTTCATAGAAAAGGCTAAGGAATATTTTTTAAAGATAAAGAGAAAGATAAAAGAATTAGAAGGGATAAAGAATCCTGTTATAGAGAGAGAAGTGAAAAGACTAGAGGAAGAACTTAAATCTGTAAGAGAAATGATAGAAAAGATATTTCTAAAAAGATTCAGAAAAGGTGTTTATTTAGCCCTATTAGCTTCTGAAAGGAATCCAAAGATGCTTTCCACCAGAAATTTCCTGAAAATAGAAGCCGAATTATTCAGAAAGATCGCGCAAGAACTATATGACACTAGAAATAAAATAATAAGCGAAATAACTTCCGCTCCAGAAGAGGAGGGAATAAAAGTTAGAATATTAGATGATATACCTCAATTTGTCTGGTTAGATGGAAAAAAATATGGTCCTTTTTCTCGGGAGGATATAGTAAAATTACCAGGAGATATTGTTGAGATACTTGAAAAAAGAGGAAAAGCGGAGGTGATCAGATGAAGTATCCCAAAGAAATAAGAAAATATTGCCCTTTCTGTAGAACATACACCTTGCATAAGGTGAAAATAGTAAAACCCAGCAAAAGGAGGGGTGCTTTAAAAGCTGGACAGAGAAGATATGAAAGAAAAGTCGCAGGTTATACAGGATCTGTCAAACCCACCATGAAGAAATCTTCTGGAGGATATAAAGGAAGATACGGGTCAAAAACTTCAACAAAGGTTTCTTTACTTCTAACTTGTACTGTCTGTAAGAAAGCTTGGAATCTTTCTGGCTGGAGAGCTAAGTCAATTGAATTAAAATAGTAATCTGGTTATATGGGTGGTAGGTTTCTTAAGGTAAAATGTCCAAACTGCGGTAGTGAACAAATAATATTCGAGAAAGCCTCTACAGTTGTAAAATGCATAGTATGTGGGGAAATACTTGCAAAGCCGCGTGGAGGCAAGGCAAAAATCTTGGCGCAAATAATAGAGGTGATGAAGCCATGCTAATTAAAAGAAGAAAAGCCCCAAGAGAGCATGACATAGTTTTTTGTGAAATAAAAAAACTAACACCTGTAGCTGCTTTCTGTGAACTCCTAGAGTTTGAAGATTGGACGGGTATTGTTCATATTTCAGAGATATCCACTAGAAAAATAAAAGATATCAAAAAGGCGGTGAAAGTTGGGCAAAGGGTTTTTTGTAAGGTTCTAAAGACAGAGACACCAAAAAAATTTGCAGTTTTATCAATAAAAAAGGTTAATGAATTAGAAAGAAAAAATAAGAAAAGGTATCTCGATCTGCTGAAGAGGTTCGTTAATATTATCAAACAATACTGCGAAAACAGAAAACTCTCTTTTGAAGAATTCTTTGAAAAATATTGGAGAAAATACTTAGAGGAAGAGGAATTAGTAGATCTCTTTCTGAGGGAAATAGAGGAGGGGGGAGTTATTTCCTCAATTCTCCCCAGAGAGATAGCTGAAGATTTTAGCTCCTTTCTAAAAAAGAGCTTCAAAAAGAAAAAGAAGAAATTAAGATATAAAATAAAAGTAATAAGTTTTGATGGGGACGGTATCCTGAAAATTCGTAGTTTTATGAAAGAAATTAAGGATCTTTTAAAGTCCTTTAATTTTTCTTTGAGCTATCAAGGGGCCCCGTTTTATTTCCTTATATTCGAAGCGGAGAATATAAAAAAACTAAGCAGGGAAATATCCAAGTATTTAGAAGAAATTACTAATATAGGAAGCAAATATGGCTTAGAAGTTGAAATAGAGGCAATGTGAAAAAGATAAGATGGTGTAACTTTTGTAAAAGATACACACTCCAGGAAAACTGCCCTATCTGTGGGAGAAAGACAAAAAGGAAGATCCCACCCAAATTTTCGCCCGAGGACAGGTGGGGTAAATATAGGAGGATAGCAAAAGGTATGTATGATAATAAAAAGAGAAGAGAAGAAAAAACTTGAGGAGATCAAAAAGCCAACAGTTATAGCCGGATTTGTAGGTGTAGGAAATGTAGGAAAGATGACGCTTGATTATCTAGCTAGTGAATTAAAAGCTGAAAAAATATTGGAAATTTATACTGATTATCTTCCTCACATTATTTTCTTAAATAATAATGGAAAATTTACCTTGCCTAAGATTGAATTTTATAAAAAAAGGATAAAAAAGAGAGATTTTTTGCTGGTAACATCTTCAACTCAGCCTGCTGAAGAGAAAAAAAGCTATAAATTTTCCATGTTAATTTTTAAGGAAGTGCTTCGTTGCAATCCTAAGGAAATAATCACAGTAGGAGGCTATGGTGTACAGAAACCTCAAGATCCTCCTAGAGTATATGGTATCACTAACTCAAGGGCCCTTAAAATAAAATTCTCTAAGAAGGGGGTGGTTTTTGATCCTGAAAGGATTGGTACAGTTGTTGGTGCAGCCGGCTTATTGGTAGGATATGCCGACCTTGAAGGAATCCCAAGTATTTGCTTACTTGGAGAAACATCACTAGAAATAGGATTAAAAGCTGTAAAAGCCGTTCTTTCGGTTTTAGACAGGGTATATGGTTTTGGAATAAACTTTGGAAGGATAGATAGAGATATTGAGCTTCAAGAGAAGCAGTTAAAGGAGAGTAAATTGATGGAAGAGATGAGGAAAAGGGCAGAAATAGAAAAATTTTTCGTGGACTTATTTGAAAGGGAAAGAAAAAGAAAGTTAAGGCCTCCTTACTTTATATAGAAATTATCTTTCTGTTATTGTAAGGGTAAATGAAGCATCTTTCATGATATCTCTATAAGAAAAAGAGGTCTCAGCTCTTATTGTAAAGGCTCCTTCGAACTCTTCCTTGGTTTTTATTTTTAGATGAATAATTGGATTTATTTCATCTAAAGAAGACAGATATTCTAACGAGGTTTTCTTTATTTCTATTCTAACTTTCTTGTAAGCTTCTTCCTCTTCTATACTTACTCCTCCTTGTTCTATATCGGGATTTTCATCCACAGGTATGCTAACATCAACTTCTGGAGGAAACCAAAACTCTAGAATAAGACTTTTCAAGCCTTTCTGTAGATTTTTACACTCCTTAAATACTTTTCCTTTTCCTAGATTTCTTATCCTTATGGAAAGATCTAAATCGACTTCATAGTAATTTCCTTTTCTTTTTAGCAAATAAGCAGACTTTAGAGGTATGGTAATTCCATTTTTAAATTCTTCTACTTCTATAACTACTGGAGATTTTGACTTTGGTGATTTGAGTTTTAAATCTTTCTTTTCTAAGTAACTTTCCTCACTTGTTGTTAGGTAAATATCCTGAATTTCAATTATTGATTTATAATCATAACACACAGAAAAGTACAGGGTTTTTGACACCTGTTCCCATGGAGTGATGTAAGGGGTTATATTAAAATACGTCCTTAGGAACCTTCCTGGTTTTACCTTTTTATTAATCTCAATTTTGGGGGAAGGGTAAATAGCAAGTCCAGAAGTAGAGCCTTCAACTCTTACCCATCTAATCAACATGTCTTCTTCTCCTTGGTTGTATATACTTAACTTGACTGGGAGTTTCTCGTTTACAGCAATGCTCTTAATGGGTGGGAGTACTATTTCAGCATAAAATGAGGGATAAGGAGCATAGCTTATAGCAGCAGTTTTAGAAATGTTCCCCCTTTCACCTTTTTGGATACAACCAGTTAGCATAAGAGTTAAAATCAGAGAAAAAAGGAAAATAGGAAATTCCTTCTTCATATACCTTGTTTCTCCATCAGAATATATATAGTCCTATCTATTTCGTACTGATAAACTGCGAGTAGTAAGACAGGAAATTCAGTTAATGTGTTCTTTAAGGAAGATGAAATATCTTTCATATTAACAGGAAGGACTATTTTCTTTCTCCATGGGGAAACCTCAGCTTTATATATAGGATATCCTGCAGACATGCTATCTAAAAGCATTCTGTGTGCCATTTCTAACCCGAGAGAAGAGAGTTTCTGAAGGTCTTTCCTATCAGCTTCTTTCCAAATTCCAGCGCCAGTAAGAATCTCAGTTGTTATAAACCCTTCTCTTCTTATACCTATAAAATAAAATGTAACATTACCTAGTACTATTCCTTTCCCATCATTCGAAAATCTAAAAGTAAAAACTTTAGGAAAGGAAAGACCCCCTCCTCCAAAAACACTGTCAGGTATCTTTATAGGGCCTCTACCTATCTTTTCCAATTCTGGATAAATAGAAAGCTCCCCGGCCATCCTTTTTACTTCTATGGGAGTTATGTTTTCAACTCCAAGAATATTTCTGTAGTAAGAAGTAGAAGTAATTCGTGTAGTGAGTCTAGTAAAAGTGGAGTACCAATAGGTAAGAGAGAAATCTATCTTCCAGAAGTCCCTTATAGAGCCCGTTACTTCTCTTGGTGGGGCCTTTACAGTTAGAGTAATGACATCCCCCTCGTTGTAATCTATTTTATCATACTTTATTACTGCTACGTTTGGATTTCCTTCTGGAAGTAAGGTTATGTTTTGGGTTGCCGCATCTACAACACTTATATTAAAGCCTGGAGGGAATCTAACCGTAAGGACGACATTTCCAGCAGTACTCCCATAGTAATTATTTCCTATAACAACCGTCATGTCAAAAATTGACCCCGGAATTATAGATTTTGGATATTCTATAAGTAAGATATCCATTCCGACATATTTTGGAGCTTCTATCTTTTTTTCTGGTGTAACAACCTTCTTTTTTACTCCCCCTGCAAGAAATGAGAAGAAAGGAGACTCGGATAACCCAAGCTCTTCTAATTCCTCTTGAGTTACCCCCATCATTTTTAAGCATCCGGATGTAGCTACAATAAAAGCTATGGAAATAAAAATAAGGACTGATACCCCTTCTCTCATGTGAGTATCGCCTTCCCGACTTTTGAAGCTATGGATTCATATTCATACACAAAGTAAGCAACTGGTCTGAGGATAATGACGTCACTATCTCCGATATTTTTTATATTTACTTTTATTTGTTTTACCTCTCCTCTTTGAGTAGGATCGGCTTTATATTCTCCGACATTTATTTTGCAAGAGACCATCTGCCATCCTAGATCTTCTAGTTCCTTTTTGAATGTATCTAAATTGTAAAGAGAATACCCGTAAATAATTGCCTCTTCTTTAGTTATATCTTTCAATTCACTAATTAGTTCGTGAATTTGGCTTGTCACCCCCCTCCCACAGCCAGAGTCAAGTCCTTTACTTGGTACCTCTATTTCGGAGTTACCGACTTTCTGAGGGAGCACAAGTATGTATCCATACATTTTCTTCACCCTTCCAGAACCAGCACCATAAATTGTGTACATGGAAAATGCCAATGACACTTGGTTGTCCCTCGCTGGAATTGGGCTCTTTTGGTATTTTGTCTCTTTAACAACGCAAAGTAATGGGCCCCAGCTTGAGTAGCTTTTTGGTTCTTCCTCCTTTAGTGTTCCCCATCTTAATCTTGACTTATATTCCTCTTCTCCCAGTATGGTTATTTCCTGAGTTGAGGCTGCTGCAATAAGATAGCTTGCCTTGAGTGATACGGTATAGAATACTTCAGAGTACGCATCACTATCGATACCGTCTAAAGTAGCAGTACATTCAATAGCCCTCTCTTCTCCAGCTGAGAGTTGGAACCCCCCTTCTGGGGTGCAAATGGTTCTAGGTGTTATTTTTAACGGTGTAAGAACACCTTCTATTGGAGCCTCTATGTCCTTTACCTCCATTTCTAAACTCCTGATTTTAACAGGAAATTCAAATGGGTTTCGTACCGTTCCGTAAACTGTAATGTTTAGCCTTTTCTTTTCACTACGATAGTCATTAAATACCGAATTTATCTTTAACTCCACCTCTTTATCCACATATATAACCCATTCCCCTGGAGGCGGTCTTTCGTAGCTTACCATTCCAAATAGTCTACGTAAGGTTTCGTTCCCTTTCATTTTTCTATACATTTCTAAGTATTTATACCAAACCTCCAGCCTTTTTGCTGCTTCTTCTGTACCTGTCCTTACTTTATATACCACTTCTCCAGGCAAGTTTAGAAAGGAAAAAATATAAGGAAGGGCGGTGAAATTAGCTATTATCAATAAAACAAGAAACAAGTACGTTACCTTTGGGGCCTCTAGAGCGTGGGTTAGTATAAGGGATATTATAATAACAACAGCAATACATGCTACTAAGAGAATCCCTAACTTTTCAGAAATCCATCCGGAGATCTCGCCATAAAGGAGAGTAAGAATAAAGACTAAACACACAGTAGGAAATTCCATAAATAATCCAATTCCTTGTGGAACAGCTGCTGCAACCCCCATTAGAAGCTGTGCTATGCCTCCAAAAATAAGACCATTTATTCCACCTGCCAAAAAGTTAAGTGGAAACATAAAGATGAAAGAGTCGAAAATACAGAGCATGTAGAAAAGGAAGCGCTTTCCTGCCTCCTCAGTTTCTGAAAATTCACGGAGAACATAGACCAATATAGCTGTAAGTGCAGAAAAGATAATAAAAGAAGGAACTATAGACAAAAAAGATGGCCCTCCGAATCCAATAGGACTATATGGTAATACAATGTTTATAACAAGGAAACCCAGTATTAGGAAAAGACATCCGATTAATCGTCCTTTCTCTTCTTCTGAAGATGAAATACCAAATATCAATTGTGGAAAAAATGCCCCTACAACAAAATTGCTCAGCAAGATAATAAAATCTGGTACAGTAGAAAGATAATAAAATGTTTTAGAAAGAAATTCTATCATATAACGGACAACCTTATCTTATCTAACAATATTCTTCCATTTTTGACTTCTATTTTTATTACATTTCCTTTTCTTAGGAGTACGTCTTCCCTAACGGGCGGGGAAGCAGGGGAAGTAAGGTTATATCGGAATGATACTTTTTCTTTCCCAAGGATTGTCACTGTTATAATAGGATCTCCTTCTGTTTTTTCAACATCTAGAAAAACCCTAAAATCACCAGCCAACTTATCAAACTTCCTTTCAACAGAGCGGGGCGTCGTCTTACCATACGCCGTAATTAGAATCTCCCTGATAGAACAGTCTGCACCTGGCTTAGCTTTTAATTCTAGGACATTATTTCCTAATTGAAGATTTTCTACAGGAATTGTATTAGAGCCTAGGATGTTCCCTTCCCAAATCTTTCTGTTATTTAGATAAATAATTAGATCGCATCTCCCTATGCCAGAAATACTTACTACTCCAGATCCGTAAGCATTTTCCAATGAAAAAGAGACTCTTTCTTTGGTTTTAATCCCAATTTCCCGAACCCTATATCTTTTATAGATTAATTGGCAAGAAGCAGCTAGCCTAAATCCACTAACTTTACAGATAACTTTCACTATTTTTGGCCCAACTATTTCTTTTCTTGCAGTTAGGCTCATAATTTGATCTCCTATCTGAACTTCTATGACTCCAGTAGAAGAAATGGGCTCAAGTTCTAGAATTTCATCTGCACCTGCCTGGAGAATAATGGAACTGGGTTTAAAAATGCTGGAGGACATTTTTGCTGTTCTTTCCTCTATTAAAATTTTCTCCTTGAGATATTTTAAATCAAAGGGTTCGGCTAAAGAAATTCTCTCTATATTCTCTTTAGGTTCTCCTATCCACTGATTTATTAAAATTTCTATTTTTTCTGGAGGAGGAGGAACACCAATTCCCAAAGCTTCTCTGAATTCGGGTGTAACGAAATATATTCCAACTATTATGGCTATTAGAAAAACCAAGATAGCAGCCCAGGCAAAAGTTGTTTCTTCCTCCCCTTTCACATTATAAACTATTAACGTAAATCTAAAATCATTAACTCAATTTTATTTTCCTCCAGCTATATTCTGCTGGAGCTAGGAGACAAACCCTACTATTTCTTTTTTCATCTACTAGTTTGTATCCTAGGTATTTGGACAGCTGTCTGCCAAAATTGAGTATTTCTCTATGGGATGGCATATTTTCCTTAGAAAGTCTTTGTTGGGACCAGCCTACATGCATATAGCCTTTTATTTCTACAAAATGGGGTTCAGCAATCCTAATTAGTTGTGCGTACTTTTCTGGATAAAACATATTTAGATCCTTCACAGCTGTTATCCTTATAACTTTACGAGTATCAAGGGAAGGCATTAGCTCTAAACACTCTAGGAATTTATCCCAAAGAGAAGGGTTTCCTCGGGTAATTCTGGAGAAACTCTTTCTATCCCAAGCTACAAGCGAGACATAAAGCTGAGTAGGGAGCTCCTCAAGATTTTCCAAGGCTTCTGGGATGACACCATTAGTAACAAGAAAAGATGTCATTCCCCTTTTGTGTATTTCTTCGAATAGGTCTGAGAGTAAGGGATATAAACAGGGCTCTCCAGAAAGCGAAACTGCAAAGTGTTTAGGATTATTAGCCTCTTTCCATATTTTGGGATTCAACCTTTGACCACCAAAACCCGAGATTAGCTCTTTATGTGCTTTTATACATTCCTCGACTATAAAGGAAGGTTCATCCACCTTGAAATTCATTTTTTCTCTTCCGGCATAAAGTTCGTTGGATCTCCAACAGAATACACATCTAAGATTACACCAAATTACGGCTGGCGTCATCTGAACACATCTATGAGTTTGGATGCCATAAAATTGGCATTTATAACAAATGTCTTCACTTTTTATAGCTTTTTTTGTCCAATAACAAACCTTTACGGCCGAGTGCTTACCTACTATCCTATAACCTTGCTTTTCAAGTATCTTCTTTATCCCATTAGGTATCATAATAAATTAATAATATGGAGTTGACTTTACAAAGAGAGGATAAGCTGGAGGAAATTGGAAAGATATTAGCAGTAAATTTCTTTTCTCTTAAACAGGAGGTAGGCAAAAAAACTTTATTTTTAAATCTTCTTTTATCAGCTGAGGGAAGAAAGTACATTGGGGTAGATCTAGATTTTTTTAATCCTCTAGACCTCAAGAAGTATACAAAGAGGGTAATTACATGGAAAGACCTTATTAACCTAAATTTTAAGATTTGGAGGGTTAAAGAACGCCTTTTTGCTATAAGACAAATACTAGAAGATTGTGTTCAAAGAAAAATTTATCTTATGTTCATAAATTTTCCGGTTGGAATTTCAGAAGATTTTCTCAAGATAAATGCATTTTTGAAATGTATTAATGTATATGTAGATGAATCAAATGAAAAAGCAGGTTTTCGTTTGATGAGAGCTTTTAATTGGTTAAAATATGAAAAAATAGATATAAATGGAGTAATAGAGTGTTTTGTTTCTGAGAAAAAATACCTCAAAAAAATTGCAGATAAATTAGGGGTTGATTATTTAGGATTTATACCTTTTGATGAAAAAGTTAAGAATAATTTAGTATATAAGGGGAGTAAGGTCGAGAGGGAGTGGGAGAAAATATGGGAAAAATTAAATTCAAAGCTGTTGTAATAAGAGACAAAGATGGATTTAAATACCTTCAGTGCCCCCGCTGCGGTAAATTATTTCCCAATCAGAAAAAATATATAAAACATATAAACAAAAGCCACAAAGAACTAGCCCAGAAGTCCTGATATTTCCTCTTCTCCTATACTTTCAGTCAAATTTTCTGTGATATTCTCAATATATTCCTCTGCCACCTTCTCAGCAGCTTCTGTAGCATTCTCTGGAGAAGGAGCTGGAGGGGGAGTTGGAGGAGCTGGCTTAGGTGTTGGTGTGGGAGCAGGTGCACTAGAGTAGAGGTAGTAAATAATGCCTACAAGAATAAGGACGGCAATTCCTGCTAGTATGGCCCAATTCATTATCTCACTCTATTTCAACAACAACATTTTCTACTGGTATCCCAATTTCCTCCTCTAACAGAGTTTTGTTACAAATTAATTCTTTTCCATAATACATTAGTGGACTAGTACAAATGCCCTTTCTTAGGAGATCTAAGACGTCAACTTCCTTGCTTTGGTTTCCTCCTATAATAGTCATACTCCAAGAAGAAAAAGGAACTGTTTTTTCGATTTCTATTCTCACCGCTCCGGGTGTTATATTGATCTTTATTGATGGTTTGCCTGTTGTAACGTTAACAGGCGTAACATTAACGGGAATAGGTGGTTTTACTGGAGGCCTAATTAAGATTTTACATCTTGGATCTCCTATTTTTTCGCAATACGCATTTATAAGTTTCCTGCACCAGGTTGTCTCGTTTCTTAAGCACTTCTCAAAGAGTGCCCTGCATCCTCTTCCTGTTGGTTCTTTTATACATTCAGCTATCTTCCTTAAAACTCCTAAGTGATGCCTTATCTTTGTTATTTTCCTGGCTATCCTGGCTCTTACTCTAGGAAGAGTTGGAATTGGGCGAGGTACGAATACTTTCTTTGGTTCAAGTATGTAAACAATAAAATCTCCTTGAACTGTTTTATTGAACTCTTCTAAAGTAACATTAATGAATAGATTTCCTTTCCACACTAATTGCCAATATTTTCTTTCTAAGTTAAGTGTAATTTCTCCTACTTTTATCCTTCTACGGTAAATTTCTGCAAAAAAGTAATTAGGTTCCATCTGCATGTTCTTAAGCGAAAACCTTTTTGGCCCTATAAATAAAACTCCGACATCAACCTCTACGATATCTTCTAGTTGTGGTAACCAAACAGCTACTCTCCCGACACCAATTTTCACTGGGATAAATTCTTCTGGATTCTCTCTCTTAATTGCAATTCCTTTTCCAACGAGCTTTAGTCCTACAGGGAAAACTGCTCTCTTAGCTGGAGCTATCTCTTCCTGTGCTAGGAGTGTTGGTAACAGCAACAGAATTAAAACGCTAACAAACAATCTCTTCATACTACTCTGTCTTTCCTTTTATATATAAACCGCAATAGCATCTTCCAAGCCTAACTAGATCCTCCTCAAAATTGCAAGGACATTCTGTGTTTACTTTGCAAAGACATTTAAACTCATTTTCAATTATTGCTAGTAATACTGAAGGATTTATTAAACAATTTTTTTCTTTTCCCTTTCGTAAGATCTCTTTAATTTTTTCTATTTTTCTATCACTTGACATATATGTTAGAAAAATGGCCTCTTCAAATTCTTTTGCTAACATTTCTTACTGGCCTATTAGGATTAGAGAGGGAAGCAAAAAGGAAGCCTGCTGGGATAGGCACCCATATTCTTGTGGCGCTTTCTGTATTTACTTTCTTTTACATCGGAGAAAAATTTGTTGGTGACTTACCAAGAATAATTTCTTCTGTTATTATTGGAATAGGATTTATTGGCGGTGGAGTAATTGTAAAACATCCAGAAAAAATTGGAGAAGAAGTAATAGGGATAACTACAGCAGCTACCCTATGGTTTGCTGTAGCGATTTCTCTCTTAGTATGTGTGGAGGAATATCTATTAGCGATGGTGCTAACTTTATTAGCGCTTGGGGTACTAAAAGCTAGGATTCCCTTAAAAGAAAAGCTACATCATTAAAGATTTTATCTCCCAAAAATCAGCTTCAGCTCGTATTCCAGTAGCTGAGAATATACTTGGAGCCACTGGTTTTTTGGTCTTTTCAATTATTTCTCTAAGTTTTGGAAGTGGTTTTCCTTTTGGAACAAATCTTCTAATGTCGTAGAAAATATTCATATCGGTATTTATTTTTACTTCTTCTCTTATTCTGCCTAATATTCCTTTTATAGATAGTTTCTTAAATAAACCGCCTATCTTAAGGAAAAAGTTTTTATCCCAAATTTCTCCCGTCCATAAAGGACCCGAGCACATATTTAAATTTTTTTCTAGAAATATCCATCCTTCTTTCTCTGAGTACTTGCAAAAAAGAATCTTTTCATAATTGCTTGAAGCTAGTGTTCTTGATTTTTTCACCTCAAAAAATATTCTAAAAATATGTTTGTACCAGTAGGACAAAATTACTTTTTTTATCCCATAATCATACATCGAGGCTATTTCTGCAAATCTTTTTATTAGAACTCTTATTCCTAGCTCTTTTTCCTCAAAACATCTCAAAACAGAAGCCCCATATCTCCTCCTGCACGCCAATGGATATTTTCCAATTAAGCATCCGATATCAGTAGAAGTTATAGAAATTACACCGTGTCTTTTTAAATTAACGAAAGCTGCGGGGAGATAAGGAACTGGAGAGCCAAAAGGATCTATGTCTATGTAATCGAATTTTTCTGGATAGGAAAAAGTTCTAGCATCCTGACATGTAACTTCAATCTCTGTTGAAGGTCTTATTTTATCTTTGTTTATTTCTATATTCCTTTTAATAGTCTCTACAGCCTTTGGATTTAGGTCGTTCATTATGATCAAAGATGGTGATAACTCCTTTGCAATTCTCAAGGAATATATTCCGCTTCCGGCCAACAAATCCAGCATTTTAAATCGAACCATCCCAAGTTCCCTTAACAGCTCTATCGAGATATCCCTATCTATCTTTTTTTCAGGATTATAGAAAGTTTCAGCTTTCTTTGTTATTTCAATGTTTTTTAGGCATAATTTTATTCCGCCTTCTTCTATCATTTCTCCAATAGTTTCTTTAACACATCCATTTTAGACTTAAAGATTAAATTTAGAGCCTCCACTCCAGAATGGCCTTCTTCTACTAATGAATAATAAAGAGATTTTACTTTCGAGTATGAGACTGGTTCCAGGATCTTCTTTTTTATACACGCTCTAAGAAATTTTTTCCTGACATCTAATTCAGTAAGAAATTCTCTAAACTCCCATCCGTTTTTGAAAAGAATTCTTTCTATAGCATCGGACTCTTCTAAATTCAATATTTTCCATGAGTCCTTTTTCCTATCATATTTGCATATATCCAAGAAGCCTTTCTCCAGGACTGGGCTTTTTACCCAATTCTTTTTAACCTCTTTAATTTCAATTAAACGCCTTATCTTTTTTATAACACTTCCAGCTCTTAATCTATTTACTGAGATGATAAAATCGGTTGCTTTAAATGAGGCTGGAGGAACACCTATTTCATTAACTATCCGATCATATACATCTTCAGCTGAAGCTCCATGAATTGTTCCCATTACTGTATTTCCAGCAGCTCCAACCCTCATAGCCTCGAACAACACTTTTGTCTCTGGCCCTCTTACTTCACCGACAACTAGAAAACTTTCTCCCAATCTCAAACTTGCTCTAAAAGCATCCTCCGCGCTCATTTCATATTCGGATTCCCAAGCAGATATTCTTACATGCTCTACTCTATATCCAGCTCTGATCATTTCGCTAATAGGTAATTCAGCTGTATCTTCTATGATAATTATTCTTTCCGTTTTTGGCACTTCAAACAGAAGTGCAGAAAGCAATGATGTTTTTCCAGCACCCCTTGGTCCAGTTATTAGAATCGTGGAAAAGGATTCAACCAAAAGACTCATTAGCGCTCCAGTTTTTAAATCAAACATCTTCTTATCTATTAATTTTGGGATTGTCCAGGCTTTCTTTTCGTGAATTCTAAAGGCATAGCCTATTCCAGAAAAGGAGAACGGATATCTTATGCCAACGACTCTAACTTTTCCAATAGATAAATGAATAATAGGAATTCCTTCGTCAAATGGTCTTCCAGATATCTCTCTTAGCTTTATTGCTATTCTTTTTAAATCTTTCTCGTTGAAAATAATGTTTGTGTCCATTAAACCATATTTTTTATGATAAACGTACACTCTGGGATTTTTTGAGTCTATAAAGACATCTTCTAAATTTTCGTCCTTGAAAAATATCTCTAAAATTCCTAGTCCATCCCTATATCTCTTTGTTATTTCAGACTCTATGGGTTTTTTCCCTAAAAACTCTAATAGTATGTTTTTTATCTCAGAAGTCTTTAAATGAAATTCTGGAGGATCTAAAAAGTAAAAATATCTCTCTAAGTCTTTTTGTTTAACTATTTTGACCCTAGCTTTATCAATGGAATACTCTTCTATAATTTCACCTTCTGGAGGGAAAAATTCAGAATCATAAGGAGTAAAAAAAGGGAGAATACTTTTATTCTTCTTTATTAAAAATTTTTCTGGCATCTCCCCCTTCTTATGCATGTCCATATTAGGTGTGCTTCTACTTTTGCTTCTAATAGGTTTCATTATCCTATTTCTCATTGAGGCTTGGAAAACGGAAAGAACTATTTCCCAGTATTTCCTACCTATAAAATGGTAATTGAGAGCTTAACAATCATAGCTGGGATATTAATCGCCGAATTCTTATTTAGACCAAAAGCAAATCTATATCAAAACGTTATATCATTGATTCTTTTAGTAGTAATTTTTTCTTTGATTGTTCAAAAGACTTACTATCTGCCCGGAGCGGATAGGTATCTATATTTTTACTTATTTGTGCTAAGCTTTTTTTCTACTATCTTTTCTAGATTTTTAACTTTTTCTTTTTCTTACTCCTATGAGAAAGTTAAACAAAAGGTGAAAAAAAGAAGAGAAAGGAGTATAAAGCAAATTACAATAGCTTTGATCACCTATTTAAAGAAAGAAGGATGGGAAAATAGAAAAATAATAAGAGCTATTAGGATGATTGGGCTAGATAAAAAGATAGCTGAAAAGGTCCTAAGGGTGATAGGATGAAAATCTACGCTATTGGAGGTTACTCTAGAGTAGAAGGAAACATGACAGCAGTAGAAGTAGAAAACGAAGTAATAATTTTGGATTGTGGGATTGAAGTAGAAAGATGGAGTGAAATGACTGAAGAAGAAAGATCTTTTGCTAAGGATGAGGAATTGATCCACTTGGGTGTAATACCCGACGATAGTATCTTAAGAGATAAGGAGGTTAAGGCAATAATTTTGTCTCACGGCCATATGGACCATTATTTCGCCGTTTATTGGATAGCTAGGCATTATAATTGCCCAATCATTACAACCCCTTTTGTTTATTCTCTAATGAAGAAAGACGAGTACCTCCAACAGATAAATAATCCAATTATTAGAATAAATCCGGGAAGTTCTTATAAGATATCAGAAAATATTGAGGTGAATTTTATTCAAGCGGCCCATTCAATTCCCCAAACAGTAATGATCTTTCTTCAAACACCGGAAGGAAATGTTCTTTATGCAAATGATTGGAAATTTGATCCTTATCCTATGTTAGGGAAAAGAATTTCTTATAAAGAACTAAAAGAATATGAAGTAAAGGTCCTTATTTCAGATTGTTTAAGATGTGATGAAGAAAGGAGAACTCCTTCTGAGATAATAGCCTACAAAATGCTTGAGGACGTTTTCTCCAGAATCGATGCTGGAGCGGTATTTCTTACAACTTTCTCATCCCACATAGCAAGAATTAAATGGATGATAGATCTATCATTCCAATTTGGAAGAGAACCCATTCTGCTAGGAAGGAGTCTCTTGAAGTATATGAGGGCTGCTGAAGAGTTGAATTTTGTTAATCTAAAAGGAATAAGGATGTATAGAAAGGAAAAAAGCATAAAAAAGGTTCTGGATGAGGTCGGGAAAAATAGGGAATATTATACGATTATTTGTACTGGTGGTCAGGGAGAAAAAGGATCTATCTTAAGAAGAATTGCTGAAGGAACCTTTCATTTTAACTTTTCCAAAGAGGATCATGTGATCTTCTGCAATAGAATAATTCCCTCACCGATAAATGCAGCTAATAGGTATTTATTAGAATCTAAATTAAAAGAAAAAGGAGCAAGAATATTGAAAGACATTCATGTTTCAGGCCATGCCGCTAAGGAAGATCTAAGGGATTTAATCAGGATCACTAATCCAGAATATTTCATTCCGACTCACGCAGGGATAGAAAAACAAGCCCACGCGCTAGAATTGGCTTTGGAAGAAGGATATGAAATTGGAAAAAATTGCTTTGCATTGGCTAATGGAAGAGTGATTGAGATTGAGCCTTAAAATCTATAAGTTCTTTCTAAGAATAACGCCAAAAATCTTTAAGATAAAAAGAGGATCTAAGGAACTTAGATTGGCATGTAAATTTTATCAATTAAATTGTGAAGAAGTCCTATCAAAATACTTCTCTTCCATTCTTATTGCATTGATCTTAACACCCTTCCTTATAATATTTCTTAAACTAGTATCAATCCCAATTCTATTGATCCTTTATGTTTATCCTTTCTTCCTTTCCGAATATCCAAAGATACTTTATCATCGAAAAATGGCTGAAGAATTTGAAGAGCTTCCCTATTTTCTTTCAGCCCTCTCAGCAAGCTATTCTACTACCCATAATTTTGAAAAAAGTTTTGAGGATTGTAGAAAATTTTTTTCAGAAAATTCAATAATAGCTAAGCTTCATAAAGAGATTTCAAAAAGAAAGGAGGAAGGGAGGGAGAGGATACTAATAGATGATCCTGATCTTGCTCCCTATTTTGATTTTATAAATCTAAGTTTTAAAGCTGGAAGAAGGAGAAAATCGGAAGTAATTAAAGAAGGATTTAGAATTTTTATGGAAAGGGTTAGAAAGGAAAAAATAAAAGGAATTGGAAAACTTTACTTTCAAATCGTTCTTCTCTTCTTATGCTCATGCGTTGTACCTTTGATCTTAATCTCTTCCTATCCAGTAATTTTTCTAATAGTAAAAGGGGCTACGAAATATCTTATTTTGCTTATCTTTTTTATAGTTGTAGGATTTTTGTCCTTAGTCCTCTCAAGCAATCTTAAGCATGAGGCAAGACAAATAACTGAGAAAATTGAAAAAAGGGGGAAATTCAATAAAACATTGCTTGTGATTCCTATTGCCATCTCATTTCCGAGTATATTATTTTCCTTTTCTTATTTTGGGATATTTGTTAAGATTAAAATCTTAGATTTGATAGGTTTGGATTTTATTCCCATTTCATTCTCTATCCTTATTTTTCTCTATCTTAACTCTAAATACCGGCCAGCTTTGAGAGTAGAAAAGAAAGTAAAAGAAGAGAACGAGAAGCTTATTACCTTCTTGCAGGGAATGGAAAGTTACTTAAAGATGGGTATGAGCCCAGAGTTGGCATTAAGAAAGGTTTTGGAAGAAGAAAATTTAAATACAGAAAAAATAGAATCAAAAAACTTCTCTATAGCCTTAAAAAGGATCCTTGACTTTAGGGAAAAAGGAAAAGAAGTAATAACTTCATTCTGCCGAACTTTTAGAGAGATTTTAAGGACAATTGGTGAAGTAAAGGAGGAAATAATTAAGAAGGTCTATTCAATAGCAAATAGTCTTAAATTTACTGCAATTTTTATTTTACCTTTCCTAGGAGCCCTAGTTATAAAGATTAGTTTCATGATTTTCTCGGTTTATCATAAGAGCTATTCAATGATAAGGGAAGTCCAACTTCCAATATTCTTCCCATCTATAGGCACAGCAATGGAAAAGAAAGAAATGTACTTACTTTCTTTACTGTTGCACTTTTATATTATTTTTATATCATATCTTATGCTAGATTTAGCCACTTATTTAGAAAAGGGAGAAGTTCCTTCAAGTAAGATTGAAGTGGGCAAAGGGGTTTTAATTACATCACTTCTTTTTACAATTATAACCATAGCATTAAGGGGTGTGGGATGAGAGGGGTAGAGGCCTTGCCTCTTAAATATATAATAATAGCCCTAGCGGCGGTTCTTGCAATCTCATTGTTGCTTTACTACTTTACTACTGTAAGGACCCAGGTAGGCTATTCGGTTGGAAATATTTCTGGAGCAGTAACTAATGCATCTCAAAAAATAGCGCAAAGAATTAACGAAACTATATAATTCTTGCATGGAAGAAGAGGTAGCAAGATACCTTATCCTTACGTTATCTATGGGTCTAATCTCTTTTCTTTCAATATTTTTAATATCTTCTTTTCTAAGAGATAAAGAAATAATTGACTTCTATAAATCAGTAGAAAAGATATGCATTAAAATGTCACAAACAAAGCAAATATCTGATAAACCATCTTTTTTTCAAGAAAGAGTAAAGATCCCAAAGAAGTGTGAGTTAAAATTTAATACTGATAATAATACCATAAAATTTGGATGTGATGGGAAATTGGCCATAATTAACCTCTCAGAGATAAACATAACCTTAATAAGGGTAAATGGAAATTTTTCTGAAGGGAATTCTTATCTCATTACATTTGCCTATGCCGCTCCAGAAGAGAATAAAACAAATATTGTTTATTATTCCTGAATATGCTATTCAGATATCTAGTAGATACTCTTTATTTTGTTATTCTGATTTACCTTATTTTATATTCTTATAATTTGTTAAGGGCACTGGAGCGGGCAAAAAATAATTTGGAGTTTTCCTTATTTTGCACCTTACTTTGGGATGTGTACATAAAGGAAGGAAATGTAACAAAGGAGGTTGGAATTCCAATTGCTGGAGAGGCCAATAAAATTTCTTTTGATACATTAGAGTGCAAGGTTCCTGCTCTCTGCTCTTCCTTTCAGCTTAACAACGGGGACAAGGTTGCTATATCCAGAAATGGTGCATGTTTAGATGTTAGAGAGGTACATTGAACTGGTATTTTTATTTTTCCTCGTTTTTCTAACAATTTTTATTCTAGAACTAAAATTGAGCCACTACTTCTTAGAAATAGCTGAAATGGTTGAATTTAGATGGAACATCACTAGCATAGAACTTGAGTGCTATAAAGATACTGGGAATGTTTTAAGAATAAACTCTTCAGTTAATAAGCCATTTATTCTATTAGATTTAACCAAGGGAGAAAGGTTACCTGAAAATAAATCCCAATACTGCATAGGCTTGCCAGTACTTATTAATAATAGCAATTATGGTATGCTTTATAGGTGTTAGATTTGGAGGTAATTTATATCCTTCTTTTTTGGATAATTCTGCTCATAATTATTTACTTCCTACCTATCTCTGGAGGGGCCTATGAGCAAATAGTGAATTATTACTTATATACCTACTATTCTAGATTCCTGAAAATCTTAGCAGAAACCCAAAAAGATGAGCTTGAGAATATTTCGGAAAATTGCCCTTCTAATATCTCCAGTACTAACACTTCAAAAGTTTATTTGCTTTATAAAAAAGATCCAATAGAAACTATGCTTTGTTTGATAAGAGGGCCCCAAATTTGCTGTTATTATGATTTTAAAGATAGAGTTGAGGAAAAAATTGAAGTAAGGGAGGCAACAACTCTTTGTGAGTGGATTAACCGCTCGGAAAACTTGAAAGCCTGCTTGAGCTACTGGAGAGCATGGGAGAGAAAATAAAGAAAGAAGTACTGAAAGAGGTTCTTAGGATGTTAAAAATACTAGAAGATGAGGTAGATAGAATAGGAAATGAAATAAAGGCAATATGGAAAGAAATAGATTTGATTAAAAAGAAAATTGAGAGCAAAAGAAAGAAATCCTAATAGATACCTAATCTTGCTAATATTTCACATGCCTTGCATATTTCTCTGTTAGTGGGTTGTCCACATATTTCACATTTCCTAATTTTTGGTTTTTTCCTGAATTTTCTTTGAAACCTAGCAATAAATTCTCCAATTTTCAAATGGAAACCAGGATTCTTTTCTTCATATTTGTAAAGTGCTAATCTTATTTTCCATCTATATCCGAGCGGAGCATAGGGACAAAGGTTTAATGGAGGCCTGTATCCCTTGCTTAGGATATAGGTTGTGCTTTCTTTCTCATAGACAAAAAATAATGGCTTTATTCTTTGAACAAAACCCCGTATCCTCCAAACCCCAGTCCTTGGACCTAATCTGGTTAGAGGTTTTATATTATTTGAGGAAAGGTCCATAAAGAAGGTTTGAACCTCATCATTCAAAGTATGTCCGGTAGCGATTTTATTTACCCTCTCTTTTTTTGCTAAAAAATTAATTAAATACCTTCTAAGAACCCCACAAATAGAACACGCACTATAAGGCAATTTTTTCTTTTTAGCTATGGCTACCATTTCATCCAAAGTTTTACCAAAGAACTCTCTGAATGAAATCCTAGCAACATCGATTCCTTCCCTTCTTTCTATTTCCTTAATAAACTTCTTTAAATATTCTTCATATTTTCCTATTCCTTCTTCAAGATTCAACCCTTTTATTTTATATCTCCCGATTTCTTTAAGAATTAGCAAGCAGGTTGTTGAGTCTTTCCCTCCAGAAAGGCTAATCCCTATTTTTTCACCTTTTCTAGCCAATTTAAACCTTTGAATTGTTTTTAGGACTTTTTCTTTTATAAAATCCTCAAAGTGTCTTTTACAGTAAAAATTCTGATTATACTTTGCATAGTAAATAGCTTTTTTGGAGCAAAAAGAACATTTCATAGGAAATATCTAAGCCTAAACTTCGTAACGGGGAAAAGTTCTATCTTATCTTCTTCTTCGACAACATCCTCTTCAGTTATTATTTTCCCATTCCTGAGTATTACATAAAGGGATGGTAAAATCCCAATTTCCTTTAATACCTCCCCAATTTTCTTTCTTCCATCTAATTTTACTTTTAAAACCTTCCTTTCCCTCAGTTCTATTATTTCCATTTCCTAATCACCTCGAAAGATATTTTCAGGCCATTTTTATTTATCTCCAAAATACAGAAGGATCTTGGAGGGAGTACTCCCTCCCCAGAGTAGGCTCCAGTAGCTGATCCAGGATTTATAAAGAAAATATCCTTCCAGAAAGTAAAAAGAGGTAAATGGGTATGGCCAAATATAACTACGTTGCAGTTTTCTTTTTTTGCAATTTTATAAATTTTTTCCAAATCTCCTCTAGGATAAACTTCAGTACTATGAAAAACTAGTATTTTTGCCCAATCTCTTTCTATAATTTCTTTTTTTGGAAAGCTAAGATAGTCAACATTCCCTTCAACAATTACTAAAGGAATCTCTAACGACTTTAATACTTCCAAAGTTTTCTCAGAAGTAAGATCTCCTGTGTAAATTAGAAGATCTGGCTTTTCTTCTTTTATTCTGGTTAAAAAATCCGTAGGTAAGTCATCAGCTCTATCCGGGAAATGTATGTCTCCTATTATTGCTATTTTCATTTCATTCCAACCTCTAAAAGCAATTCGGCTTTTGGATCAAACATTTCTGCCTTATCCACCCAAAATTCAATTTTCTTTCTTCTTTTATTAAACAAAGCCTTTCCAAAAATCTTTAGATCTTTCCATAAAGGCAATTCTTCTTTTGAAATTATTTTACAAACACCTGTTCCATCATCAAAGAGATATATGTATAATTTTCCAATTCTGCTATCTCTTTCCTTTATTTTTTCTCTTATGATACCGATCAAATATCCTTTCTTTCCATTCCTAAGCTCAGTAATAAATGTTCTTTCATAGGCCTTCTTTTTCTTAATAAGCAATATTTTTGAATTAGAGTCTAGATGTATCTCATCCTTTTCAAGCCTCTCTCTAAAATTTAATACTCTTATTATACTTCCTTCAGGGATCTCCTTTACTTTTCTGGAGAGGCTTTCAGACCATACTACACATTTTAAATTAATACCCCTCCAGTTAAGGACAAATACAAATGGTAATTTTTTTCTCTGGTGGAACTTCCTAATAATTTCTCCTTCCAATGGACCCCTTAAGCTAAGATATTTCTTTAGTTCCTGGGGTGGAATTCCCTTTTCCTGAAGAATTAAATATGCTGCTGCAAGTGAATTTATCCACCCCTCAAATTCTCTAATTTTTCTTTTTAAAAGCGTACGTACTTTTCCTTTTGGTTCCTGGATTAATGAACTTAGAGCCCTTACTATATTTTCCATATGAAGGAGATATGTGAAAAAGAGCTTAAAAAGCTGGAGGAAGTTTTTTCGGATATAATAATACCAGTAAGGGATAAATCAGAGCTCTACAAAAGTTCAAAAAATATTCTAGCTTTTGTTAAAGCATATTTTGAAGATTCAAAATTTTTCTATGAAAAAGGAAAATATTTGGAAAGTTTTGAACTTTGTAGCTATATCTGGGGATTTCTTGACTGTCTAGCAATTCTAGGATTAATAACTCCAAGAAAGACTAGGAAATATTTCAAAATAGAACAGGATTAGGGTGGCCTAATAGATGGTCTAAAGACCCTTCTTCTTCTCACTCTTAAAGAAAGGAACCTAGCACATTTTGGGCATATGTACTCCTTTCTTTTCCTCCTATATACAATCTTACATTTAGATCTTGGAACTAATCGGCCACAAAGGCCGCATTTTACTCTTGTTTCCCTGCCACGCTTCTTAC
The DNA here is from genome assembly GCA_964471255.1 of Candidatus Woesearchaeota archaeon. Classification (GTDB taxonomy): domain Archaea; phylum Nanobdellota; class Nanobdellia; order CAYMVK01; family CAYYFB01; genus CAYYFB01. Next base: position 66,892 of record CAYYFB010000001.1, on the reverse strand, counting down.
TCATATTTAGTATATTGAGCCAGATATTTTAGAGTTTTTGATATTAGCTCTGGTAATTCAAAATTGGGTATGTTTTTCCTTTCTAGGAGGTCTATTACTTCTTTTTTTACTCCAATAAAGTTAGCTATTACCATTTTTCCAGTTTTTTCCTTAAACTCTCCTAACAACTTTGCAACCTCCATTGGCTGAGTCATCTGGAGTGGCGTCAGTATACATATTAAAATATTAAATAAATTGGCATGCTGCTGGAGCAGCTCAAACACACGCTTAAATCTTTCTGGAGTGGCGTCACCAGTCAAATCAATAGGGTTTGAATGACTCCATCTGGGCGGTAAAATCTTATTTAAAGAATCTAAAAGAGGTTTTGGAAGATCTATTAATTCTAGTCCAGCACTTTCAAGCTCATCTGTAAGTATTACTGCAGGCCCTCCAGAATTGGTCACAACTACCACTCTTTTACCAGAAATTTCCTCGTAAAAAGATAGAAAATAGATTAGATTTACTAGCTCCTCCAGAGAATCCACTCTTACTTTTTTTGCTTGTTTTATTGCTGCAGTATAGAGAATATCCTGGGTTGTTATTGCTCCAGTATGAGTTAAAGCTGCCTTACTTCCTTTTTCTGTCCTACCAGCCTTAAGAATAAATATCTTCTTTTTACTTTGTTTTAAAGTATCTAAGAAAACTCTCCCATTTTTTGTGCTTTCCATGTAAACTGCCACTCCAGAACAATCAGTCTTGTCAAAAAATCTTATCCAATCTTCAAGAGTTAAGACTGCTTGATTTCCAACTGAGATAAATGCATAAATTCCAATTCCCTCCCTTTCAAATTTCTGGAGCAGCCCAGCACCCAATGCTCCGCTTTGGGAAATAAATGCGGCCTTTCCTTCCTTAATTTTTAATTTCATAAAAGTTGTGTTAAGTTTTTCTTTTGGAAATACAATTCCAAAGCAGTTCGGACCTAAAAATTTTATTCCATACTTATTGGCTATTTCAATTAGCTCCTTTTCAAGCTCTTGATTTCCTGCTTCAGAAAATCCAGCGGATATAATAATAACGGCCTTTATCCCTTTCTTTCCACATTCTTCCAAAACTTTAGGAACTATAAAATTCCTAACACAAATTACTGCTAAGTCTATTTCTTTTGGATAATCCAAAACACTTGGATAACATTTTATTCCAGTTATTTCTTCTGCATTTGGATTTATTGGTATTACTTCTTTCCCACTCTGGAGCAGGTTCTCAAATACTATTCTTCCTACCTTATTAGGATTCCTGGAGGCCCCAATAACAGCTATTCTTTTAGGATAAAGAAATTTGAAAAGTATATCATTACTTTCCATAAATTTTTCCTTTTTACTAAACCTCTTAAATTAAGAATTAAGAAGGTTAGAAGAAAATTCTTACTAACCAAATTAAAGCAACAACTATTATCGTAAGAACAATTACATATTCTTTTTTAAGTTTTATTCCAAATTTCTCAGCTTCAGAAACAGCGTAAAGTCCCCCTATGCTCCCAGGGATAACTATTCTGTCTCTTTTCCTTGCCATGTTATAAATTGAATTCCCTCTTAATAATCTCTTTTATTCTTTCAAAGCCCTCTTTTCTATTTAAGGGAGTTAACCAGATTAGGATAAGTTCCTCCCGCTCCAGAAGTTCCCTATACCTCTTCCTATGGGCTGTTAGGATAATATTTTTATCGCTTTCAATTAGATCTATTATCTTTCTTTTAAAGTTAGGATTCATAAGCTCCATAGGGCCATACTCATCTATTATTAACAAATCTGAATTCTTTTCAACTTCTTCAATCCATTCTATCATCTTGTTTATATTTTTTAAGAAAATATAGTATTTTCCAAATCGCGCTCCAGGCCCCCATATATTAGCTAGCCAAACCCAATCTTTGCTTCCTAATTTCTTAATTTTAAATCCAACTCTTTTTCCAGAGACCCTTTCTTCCTCAGTTATTACTCCAGATATATTTATCCTATCTTTAAATTGCTCGTAAACTTTCTTACAAAGGGTTGTCTTTCCAGAACCTGGAGTGCCTGAGATTAAAATTTTCATAAAAATAAAGGAAAAAGAAATTAGTAAACAATCCTCTTTTGAGATCCAGCTTTAGATATTTTTTCCTCAATTTCTCCTAACTCCTTTATAGTATCCCTTATGGCTAAATCCCTCCCACAAGTACATGGACATGTAATTCTATCTCCGAAAAATGATGGACAACTTGTACAGTCCGCTAACATAAGCTCTAATCCTTCCTCTAACTTATTTTTCCTTCCTATAAGCTCTTCAAGATTCATATTTCTCCGAACACTTCCCCGCTCCAGTTCTTTTGCTTTGTATGCTAGGACATATGGTAATCCAAAATGCTCATCTAGATATGCAAACCCTGTTGATTCTAGGTACTTGGTATTCCTAGCTGGTGGGTTTTTTGCATATTGGATTATCTTCCTTACATCAATTAGCTTCCCAGTATATGGGTCTTTTGTTAGCAGGGTCATTCTTTGGTTCTTTCTTGGCAAGTATTTATTTATTTTGTACAAATTCGTTTAGATATTAGAAAATACAGCAAAAATGTTTTAGGGAATAAAATCTGGAGCGCCTAAGCTAATTTGGATTTATCGAATGTCCTTATTTAGGAAATATTTTTCATTTCCTTCCAATCATTTAGGTTTGGAAAATCTTTATGGCTAAGCTATTATAGGATTATTCCTAGTATTAATTGTGACTATAGTAACTGCAAGGCCTCCAGATATAAATCTAGTGAAATTGTTAGAACCAATAACAGAAAAAGTTATTGAAACATTGCTTCCTTCTCCTCAATTCTCAGAAGAGGAAAGAAAGGAAATAGCAAAATTTTTTGCATGTACTTTTAATCCACAATATTATTCCTCCCAATACTCTAACCTAAGGAAAATTGCTGAAGGAATGATTATATCATCAGAGCAGCTTAGTGAGGAGGAAAGAAAATTTCTTGAGAATTTTAGAAATATTATAAAAACGGATTACATAGCGGGCAGAGAATATGTAGCTTTAAGAGAAGACATTGTTAAAGCTTTAGTAAGGGCAACGGGGACAATCTATTACTTAGAAAACATTTCCTCCTTTGTTTATGGGCTTTTAGGATTAGTGGATAAAGCTAGAGAATCGTATACTTAAAAACAGAATGAAAAGGAAACTATCTTTTATTATTTATTCGTATGATCCATATCCCATTCTTATTTTAGATGAATTATTATTTGGACATACTTTTATTCCTTTTAGAAAAATTGTAGACTTATTAAATTATATTATTAGAGATGATCTCTACTCTGCTCTGCAGACATATCTGGAGATAAGAGAAAACATTCCAGTTTCTCCTACTCCAAATCTAGAGAGTTTATTAAGAAATAGGGAAAAAATTAGCTTTTCAAACCTTAAAAACGTTGTTGAAGATATTCTTTCCCTTGCTCACTCTATAGCAGAGTATCTTAGGAAAGTCAGACCACTGGCTTTGGTGGTTCAAGAGGAAATGAGCTTAAAGGAAACTGTAAATCAAATAGTTCAAGAATCGGGATTAAAAAGAATAAATTATTTCATTATTGATTCCAGTGTGTATTTCCAATATTTAGAAATATTAAGACAAAGTATTGATATTTTTATTAGTTATCCGTCAAAATTTCTTTCATCTTTTTCTTATCTAGAGAAAAAAGATATTTTTGAAAATGTTGTTTTTACAATTGATCTAGTATGGCTTTCTAAAAAATTTCCAGAATTTTTGCTTTCCAATCCATTTCCAGATTTGGAGACTCTTAAAGAGGAACTAAAGATATGGATTAAAGGATTAAAAAACATCAACAAGTGCATTAAAGAATTTATTGCACTAATAGAAAAAAGTGACGAGTTAAGAGAGAAACTATTAAAGATGCCTAGCGATCTTGCTTTAGTTGTTTCTATCCTTACAATTAAAAACCTATATGATCTTAATTCGTTCTTGGGAATAAAATATAAGAAGTACTTTGTTGTGATAGAAGAAGGATATAGGAATATCTCAAGAAAATTCCTTGAACAAGTAGGTATGGGAGAATATTTAGAGTCAAATAGAAAATAAAAACTAAATAATAAAAATTAAGAATAAGCAGGAACTGTTGGTGCCCTTATGAATCTAAAACGTTTCCTTACTCTTTCAAAGATTTTTCCTATGTATTTTCTTGTTGATTTTGGAACCTTTGCTCTTTCTAATTCAGCAATAACTCTTCTGTATATTCTTTCGTCCAATCCAACAGCCCTAGCTCTTTCGAAAATTTCTTGATATGCTCTCTCTGCAAGTTTTGCTATGGCTCTATCAAGATAGCCTGAGGCTATTCCGATGCCTGTAGAGACTATTGCAAGGCAGGTTGCTATTATTTTATCAAGGGTTAATAGACCTCCTATTTTTGATTTAAGGATATCAAAGGGTATACGAATTTTCGCTAAAGCTTCACGAGAAGGAGCAACGTAAACAAGCCCTACTATAGATTTCTTTGTGGGAAAAGAGAGTACAGTCCTAACTGCATTATATGCTGGTATTATTAGGCCGAAGAATGGAGGGAGCAAGGTTACTAGTACATATATCCCCAAAGCAATTCCAAGTATTTTTCCAATAATGTCCGCATATTTTACTGCTCTATATTTCCAACTTTCATAAAAGCTACGCATTTCATTTAATAATCTGCGAAACACCCCTGAAACATAGATGAAGTAATTTGCCATATCAGGGTGATGTTCTTCTAGAGACTTGCCAATCTCTTCTAGCCTTTTAGCTCGTTTCACTAATTTAGGATATTCTGTGTAAAATCTCTTTCTATCTTTAAACCACTTTAAAGCTGCAGGAATTCCTGCAATCAACGAAAATAAGGCAAAACCCATAGCTCCAAAGATTCCCAAATAGGGAAGTGTATCTCTAATTAAATCTTTAGGTCCATAGTTCACGAAAGTCTGGAGAGGTACATATCCTGGCACATCTGCCGATGTAACAATTATATCTAAGTTCCTTCCCGTCTCTACAACAGGGTAAGCCGGAATACCACCGTTTATCACACCTCCCGCTGCCCCTGAAGCAAGTATCCCCTCTAGAGTCTTTTTAAGTTTGAGAATATGACTTGTCCTTACTAACAAATGTGATAATTCCTGATTGCCTAGTGCTATTAATTGCTCTGGCACGACTTCCTTTATAAGTTCCGCCATATTACTACTACCTAGATAAGATCTAAAAACTTAAGCAGTAGGATAACCCAAAGGTGGTGACACTCTCCAGCCACAAGCTATATTTTCTACAAACTCTCCGCTTGGATCCTTCCCCCAATTAATTCGGCAGCCTTCTGGTAAAGAAATACTACAATACTCAGTTTCATTTTCCCCAGTTCTGTAGCCACAAGTTCTAGAAAACGCAAGAGGTTCTTCGCCTCTTTGCACAATTTCCAATGAGAGGAATAAAAAGGTCCCAATTTCCTTTGGAGTTACGTCTACCTCCGAATAAATTATATGTGCCCCTTTACACTCCCACACATGGCATCTATACTTCTCTATATGCACTCTTAATCCCACAGGAATTATCCCCCACCAAATTGGTTCTGGCTCCCAATTTACTGGTTCCCCATCTACACAAGTGCATTCCTTTAATGTACAATCCTGCAATAGATATTTCTCTCCTCCTATATCAACTATATCTGCTTTTCCTTGATCTGATTTTTCTCGATATTTCCTTATATTATCTCCATAACTGCTAGCTAATGTATCCCAATCCAGCTTCTTGAAATCTTTGTCTTCCGGGTCAAAATAAGTAATATTCACTTTGGATAATACATAACCTGGAATTTCTCCTACTGGAACTGATCGAAGGACTGGAAGAAGAACGATCCGTGAACAATCAATTGCATAACTTGTCAATTCATTCCAGCAATTGGTTAGCAAACATCCAATATCCCACCAATTACAGCTTCCTAGACAATCCCCAAATAATTCTAATACTTTGCTTGGAGATAATTCGCAGTAAGCATCAGTAAGTATATCCAAGTTTGCAGCAGTAAATCCATAGAATCCGGTAGTTATATTTCCGCAATTAGAATTCTCAAGATAGATTCTGGTGGTATAATAATCCCCTTCTCCTATTCTTCCTAAAGTCAGAAATTCTGTTGATAAATATCTAAATACTCCGGGTTTATGGGAAAATGCTATTTGGGAATCAATTGGGCAACAATAGTCTTTTTTAGTTAGAGTTACATTTCTTATCCAATCGCATTGGCACTTTGCTGAAGCCTCTTCCCCAATTCCCTTTATTTTTACGCAACCAAATATATCTCTTACCCTATAATCGCATTCCTCATTATAATCTGGACAATAACAGTATTCGATATTGTAGCAATTTCCTTGGGTACAATACTTATTGTAGAGATCTTGGTAATTGCGATAGTAGTAATCTATCCCATATTGTCGGCTAATAGAAGCCGGAGAACATTCAGGGCAGACCCTAACATAGCATCTTTCCCCTCTAAATGGCATGCAAATCTTATCACCACATCCAGCAAATAGATAAGAAAATATGTATTTCTGGCCCTCTATTTCTGCTTCATAAACCTTTACTGGAACAGAAGTTGGCGAATATGCTGCACTCCAGAGCAATGCGGAAATTCTGTGTTCCAAATGATAAATTGCTGGATTATAATCTATTCGCATACAATCCGGATATTCTTGAAAGACACAATCCAAGATTCTCCAGGATTGGTTCCAGTCTAAGCCTGTTTGATACTTAAAAGTATCCCCGATCTCTCCTTTTGAGTATCTGCAGTAGCCATAATTGAAATGGGGCCAGGTACAGTTCCCTGCAAATCTTTGAGGTATTTCCATCCCATTTAGGTATATTTTTCCTGCAGTAGATCCAGCAAATACAACATCAATTATGTACCAACTATTCCCTTCTGATAAATATATTTCGGTGTTATTTATTCCATTAATATTTAGAATTGATTCTATTTCCTCTATTTCATTGTCCTGATCAATTCTCCATACTCTTAGAAAAACTGCTTTTTTGTTCGTAGAAAAAGTAACGGTTATGTCTCCTGTATCAGTAAATAAGTAAGCAAATCTTTCTGAAAGTGGATCTTTATTAAAAGAAATTGAGCTTGAATTGAAAGGTTCATCTCTAAAACCTGAAGCAAACTGTTTTGCGTCTAGTTCTATTCTTCTCCAGAATTTTGTCACTAATTGAAGGCTTTCATTGACCGCTCCTACGTTTGTTTCATTTATTATCCTACCAGCATTTAAAATAACTCTAGCAAAGAGGAAACCATCCTGCAAGTCTGGAGTGCCGGCTTTGGAGAAATCTAATCCATCCCCATCAAAGTCTATATATTTTCCATTTAGTTTGAGAAAGACCACAAAAGATAGATCATAACACCCTTCCTCTTCTAGAACATCAAATTTACAGAATACGTAGGCTTTTGAATCGGCTGGAAGGGATACGTCTCCAGTTCCTATATTTCCGTTCTCATCAACCCAAAAACAGTTATCTGGTTCTCTTGAGCTTTTTTCCTGGAGCAGCTGATTACCCTTTGCAATTTGGAAATAATAACCAAATGTTATCTCCCCTTCTCCTTCATTCCTTACTTCAAATCCAACAAGAAAGCTTGTATTAAGAGGAACTCTTAGTGTATATTCAGGAACTTTTCGATTAAGGAAATAGCTTTTATTAAATTCTTCTTCTAACAAATCGTAAAGGCTTTTTTTAATACAAGCAGGATCTGGGTATTTTTCATTCACAATAAAGGCACCATCTCTACCTCTACAGACTCTTTCTGATCCAAGATTGTTTCTTAAATACATATCATAGCTTGTATAACAGAATACGTCTCCCCACTCATTCTCTTCGCACTCCGTAGTCCTTTCAATCTTAAAAGATATGGTGTCAATTAAGTCATCAACATACTTATTTCTCCAGTATACTTTCCTTCCTGAAGGTGTGTATTTTATTACTGGCTCTCCAGTCTCAGGTATTTGGATATAATAATACTTATAAGTCCCACTTGGTTTGTAATTCCCAGATATTACTAAATCTGCTGATAGCTTTACAAACTTCCCTTTCCATTTGTAATAATCTACACTTCCATCCATCCATTCCCAGGATTTCTTTTTTTCTGTATCGATATAAATCTGGGCATCCTGGAGCAGGTAAACATCTGTGCAATATCCATTATAGCAATTTCCTAATCCTGTAGGAGATCCAGCACTATCTCTCCACTTAGTTTCATAATAGGTAAGTAATAATTTCTCTTTTTTACAGAAACAAGATGGATTGCTCCCGCTCTTTACTACATATTGATCTCCGAAATAATCTTCAGTTAATTCCCAACCTTCCCCTCCACATATTGGCTTGTCTACACCATATCTTCTTGAAAATGGCATTAGATCCAAAAAGTTATTATAATTGTTTTTTATCTCCTTTCCAGCCAAAGTTGCCCAATAAATGAATTTGTAGAGATTCTTGTAACTATCCAATCTTGTCCAGCTACCCATTGCTTCCCCAGGATTTACATTAGGATCCAAATATCCCAATTTTATAAGATAGTATAAAACTGTATTTCCATTATCTTCCTCAGTTTTTAATACTTCAAAGGCATCCTGGTCAATTATTAATACAATCTCTTCTCCCTCATTAGGATCGATACCAGAAATTGCATTAAATTCAGAATTATCTCTTTGAAACTTTTGCCAACAGGATTCAGAACCGCATTTTTCTTTATCATATCTAAACGTCTTTGTATCCTCGCTTACAATTATGTGATAATCCGAATTTCCATTAATGGCCCATCCTATGAGATAGGGTCCAGGAGTATAATCAGATTTCCTTAGGGTTATATCTGTATCGGTTAGATTATAAGTAATATTTATCTCCTTATACGCCCAATAATAATCAGCACAAATCGGCTTTATTTTTCCCAAAGCCCTTTCATTGCTACAAGCAGACCCACAGCTGGCCCACCACACCTCATGTCCTACTGCATCTTGGCCCCATCCAAATAGATCTCCTCCCCATCTATCATATACTCCACGATTTTTCATTCCCCAATAAGCAGCTTGATAGCTTGCTTTACAAACATCTGCGGATAATTTCCAATAGTTTTTTACATTAACATTACATGTTGAAATATATTTTCGATCGACCGTACAGAACCAGGTGTCGCCGGATACCCAACTTCTGCAGTTAGTATGCCCTATTACATCCACTAGATACAAATAAGGTATAATCGGCTCGCAAGCCTGAATACAAGGACCACAGTCCCAATACCCAGGACCGCAACTAGCAGCACAATAACAATGGACAGGTGCTTGACAAAAGGGCGTACAGCATTTTCTGTCTGGATATACATTTTCAATGATACAAATATCATAGTTTTCTATTTTAAGTGAAAACAGGAAGGTCTGAGTAAGAAAGACGATTGGTGCTAGGATTATGCAAATCTTTTTCATATAGATATTCACCTTATGGATAACAAAAATAATGAAAAATTTTTGAAGAAACTGCTTGTCTACCTACCAGCCCTTTTTATCTACTTACTCATGGCATATTTATATTTCTTTAAAATAAAGCCAAGTCCCGAACTGGAGGAGCGCTATTCAATAGCTTATTGCAGATTGCTTTGTAAAAAAGCTATTTTGGATCATGTTAATTTAACTAATGGGACTGTACTTTCAGATATTTATCCAGTATTGAAATTTCCAATTAGCTCAACCTTAAAAGGAAAAATAACCCAATGGAAGGAAATTAGATGGAAATGGAATTATTCATGCTGCATTGGTGAATGCAACAGACCGGCGATAATTCTTGATGAAAATTGTACATTTGTAAGAAAAACCTATTAGAATTATGAAAAGAATTTTGATTGAATATATTTCAAAAACAGGAATGTTATTTATTCTAATGTATTTTCTCTTAAACCTTGTTCATCTAACTAAGCTGGAGCGGGAATATTTGGAAATGAAAGATTATTCATTAGTTAAAAACATTACTATAAAATATACTCCTGATTATGCCGTAATTATTTTAGAAACAAAAAATGCAGAATTGCCAATTATCATTAGCATATCCCAAGCAATATCCATAGAAAAGGGAATTAGGGGAGAAAGGGGATTTAGACCAAACACCCATGACTTGCTTTCGGACATATTAAAGCCCTTTAGGGGAAAATACGTGACTATAGACTCCTTGGTTAATAATGTATACATAGCTACGCTTTGGGTAGATGGTTCCCCAGTTGATTGCAGGCCAAGTGATTGTATAGCTGTGGCTGTAAGATTAAAAATCCCAATTTTTGTTAAAAATAGTCTTCTTATAAAAGAAAAGAAAGAAAAGGTTGAAATAGGGAAAGTTATTGCTGTCTAGCTTATTGGATATATTCCTTCTTTCCTTGCTGAATCTATATCGCAAAAGAATCCGTCCTCCAGAACATTGTTATATAATTTTTCTTTATTCTCCTCAAATTTTTCCATCCCAATTTTTAATGCTTCTTCATAGCTTGAAGAAAAGGCTGTAACTTCTATACATTCGATTTTTTTCTTGTCTTGGTCTAAGAAATAGCAAGGAAAAGCATGATTAGGAATAATTGCCACTCCAGGTTTAATTCCAATGGCTTCCAATATGCTAGCAAATGTTATTGATAAATCGAAGCAATTTCCCATCTTTCTTGAAAGAACCTCGGGTGGTAATCTCACTCGCTGCTCCAGAAAGGTTACTGGAGGGGATAAGTAGTGTATGTCTTCCCTAAAATTATTCCAAATGGCTTCAATCTGCTTCTTCACCTCAGCTTCTCCCCTCTGATATCCAACAAAATCTATATTTTCTTTTTTTGAAATAGAAGAGATAAATTCCAGCACTTCTTTTGAATTAGGCATTACAAAGACTGCAGGTAATAGGCTAAAATTCAGACTTCTATTACCAATCCTTTCTAAAGCAATGAAATAATCTTTAGGATAAATCTTTATCGGGACTTGCTGTGTATATATGAGTCTTTTATCTATCCTTATTTCGATTAAAGCCTGCTCCAGTCTGGGTTCTTTGATAGAAATCTTCGGCTTTAAAGTAATGTTTTGTTTGGAATTTGGATATAAAATTGTCTTTACTTCGCTGCTCCAATCTCCAATTATTAGTTTTATATCTAAGTTTAGGCTCTCATTAAAAGGGTTTCTGAGATAGACCTTAGCTGGAGCCGCCCAATCCAAATGATAATAGGCGAGCGGCAAAATATTTATTATCTCAATTCGCTCTATAATTAGGCTAGGAAAAGAATTGTTGCAAATGCTCTCTACTTTTTCCTTTTCAGTCTCTATTTTCGTTAAATAATCCGAAATGTCTACTCCGAAATTCTGCAAAAGAGAGATAAGATTCTTAAGAGAACTTATAAAATCCTCTATTTCGCTAGATTTTCTTCTTATTTCAGCAATTTTGCTAGCTATAAGTTCGGGTTTTTCACTCCAATTTATTGAATTAGCTAAATCCAATAATTCTCTGTAGGTTTTAGCTAGATTTGTAAAAAGTTTCCCAAAAGCAATAAGCTTTTCTTTTTCCCAAAAGGTAATATTAAGTATTAAATATGAACATTGATCAAATGATTTCTCTTCTTCAATCAGACATCTCAAATACATTGAAATTTGATTCTTTTCTTTAATTTTTTCCTCCTCTTCTATCTCTGGATAAATTACTTTCTCCTTTAGGAAGTAAAAGCCATAGAATATTAGAAAACCAGTTAGTAGCCCAGCTAGGAAGGAGGTTGTTTTTCCCATATTAGGAAAATGAAAATATAAGACATCCTTCAATTACTCTATGTGATAAAAGCCGAGAGGGTTTTAAGGGAATTATTCAGAAAAGAGGAAACTGACCTTTATACTGTAATGAAAAACTCAAAATTGCCGCGTAATTTTGTGCAGAGATTTTTAAGAAGATTAAGAAATAAGGGGCTAATTTATGGGTATAGGAAAATAAGATATGATCCTTTTTCTCTCTTAAATGAGTGGATAAGGATTAAAAAGGAAGCTATGGGAAGGATGAAGATAAAAAGAGTTGAAATAGATAATGATTTACTCAGATTGGGAGGAAGATTTGTTGTTTCTGGAAGCATTGCAAACGATATTATAAAAGGAAGAGAAATAAATAGCCTTGGAATAATCTATTCTAGGGAAGAAAATTTGGTTTTGAAGGAAAGCAAGAATGGTAGAATTATCTTTTTCGATAAACATGCCTTCTCTTATTCTTTTAGATATAGAGGATACATAATAGCTCAGGTTCCACAAATCTGCGTTGATTTGATCATTGAAGGTTACAAAGAAGGGTATAAGATATTTGAGAGATGGATAAAATCTGGAAGGAGTTTGGATAAAGTTCTAAGATTCTAGAAGGATAAATGGTATATCTTAAAGCATTAATTCAGAAGTTAGAGGAAAAGGAAGTAACTCCAAAAGAGTTAAGAGATACTTTTAAGATAAACAACAGGAGAGTTAGGGTTCTATTAGAAATTGTAAGGAGAATTTTAAAGAAAAAGAACAAAGAGCTTGTTATTGTTCCGGCGGTATGTAAAAATTGTGGATATGTGTTCAGTAAAAAAGAGATATCCACCCCATGGAAATGCCCAAGATGTAAATCAGAAAGGATAATACCTCCAAGGTTCTATATAAAGGAAAATAAAAAAAGAAAAAGGAGGTAATTGATAAATGGTGGAATTTAAAGTAGTAGTCTCAGACCCAAAATCAGGAAGGGCTAAAACAGTGATAGTAAAGGATGAAATGGCAAACTTCTTTATTGGAAAGAAAATAGGAGATATAGTTTCTGGAAGCCTTGTAGGGTTAGATGATGATTATAAGCTAAAAATTACTGGTGGAACTGACAGAGACGGATTTCCAATGCATCCAGCAATTCCAGGAACAGCTAGGCCAGAGGTTTTACTAGCAAAGGGGCCGGGCTATAGACCAAAGAGAAAAGGAGAAAGAAGGAGGAAGAGAGTAAGAGGGAATACAATTGCAGAAGATATTTCCCAAATAAACGTAGTAATCGTAGAATATGGAAAAAAAGATTTAAGTGAATTCTTTAAAAAGGAAGAGAAGAAAGAAGGGAGCTAATCCTAACTTACCTTATACTTATAAGTTTTATACTCATAAATTTTAAACTCATAAATTTCATCACAAAGAAAATTCCCATTCCCACATTCTTTTTGCAAGTTTTCCATCATACATATATTTTTCTTTCATTTTCTCAGCACTTTTTAATTTTCTTTGATGATTTTCTAAGAACTTTTTTATTCTTTCAAATAGCTCTTGTTTACAATCCCCACAAATTAGTTCGCCTGATCTACATCTATTGTATCTCTCCCTAAGCTTTTCCTCATCAGGTTCGAATAGTATAGAATAATAATAGAATACTGAACACACTTCAGGTCTCCCTCCTTTTTCCCTATGCTCCTTTAAGCTTCCACCCCCTCCAGTAAATGCCTCAAATATCTTCCTTGCTTCTCGTTCTGGATCTCCTTCTAAAAATATTGCTGTTTCTGGTTTTGATGCTGACATTTTTGATCCAGGACCTTCTAATCCCCAAATAAGCTTGTTCAATAATTCCGCAGTTTTTGGATACCCAAGTTTTGGTGCAATATCCCTTTGAAGTCTAAAATATGGATCCTGATCTATTCCACAAGGAATTAAACATCTATTTCTCTCGAAAAAGGTTGGAGCTATCTGGAGAGCTGGATAGAAAATTAAACCTATGGATGTTTCTCCCGTAAATCCAAAAGTAGCCCTTGCCATTGAGTAAGTAATATGTCTTGCGATTAGAACTGCTGGTCTATAGAGCTTTGAAATAAATTCTGTTGTTTTAAAAATAAATGTTCTATCTGGATCTAATCCCAGGGCAGATAGATGTAAAATGTCCTTTTTAACATTTTCTCTTAATTCTTCTATTGAATCTACCTTCTTTGCTAAAAATTTTTCCTCATCAGGTATTTCTATATAGAAATTTGCTTCAAATTTTTCCTGGAGCCACTTACACAGTAAAAAAGGAATTAGATGAGCAATATGCATTGAACTTTTCCCTGGGGCTCTTCCAGTATAGAGGAAAAATTTCTTTCCCTTTTCATATTCTTCCAAAATCCTATCAAAATCTCTATGAGCAAAGAAGATTCCTCTGTAAATTAATGGATGAACCTCTCCAACTAATTCCTTTATCTTTTCAATTATATCCTTTGTAATTCTTTGAACCCCAAACTCTTTTATTAATCTCTCGTAATCAATTTTTCCTTTGACTTCCCAAGGTGTTATTTTAAATCCAAACTTCTTCACCTTTCATAGAAAGAGAAGATAGGGTGTAATAATAAAAATAACCTTCAATCCTTTTTGTACCCTATCGTAAACCTATCGTTAAGGGTATCGTTAAATAAAAGTGTTAACGATATCGTTAACCTTATAAGGCTATACTCTTGGAGTAATTTCTATTTCAATCCCCAATTTGTCAAGCCAAAAATTAAGAATCGTAATGCATTGGGATGTAAAATAGGTAACTTTACCCAAGGATATCATTTCATCACAATTTTTTTGGCAGAATCTTCTTATTCTTTTAGGCAACCCCAAATGATCACCAAGTATGAAGAGAGGATTTTCTTTTATTTCAATCTCCCATAAGGACTTTCCTTTTTCATCTAAAAGATATTTTGGACCTGGGAGTTCACTAAAAACTTCCTCAAAACTCTTCTTTTCTATCCAAATTCCTGGAAGGGCCCTAACTTTTCTTCCTTTTCTATACTTCCAGAGAACTATACGAATTAATTCCCCAATATCTTTCTTTGAATAAGGGGTTCTAGGATCCGATTTTATCTCTATATGTTTAGGGGGGTCTGGAGGGCCATTAAGAATTAAATGAAGCTCAATGTTTCCTCTCATAGCATTCGAAACAAATAGGGCAGAAATTATTGAGTGGCAAAGTATATCCATCCTACCCGCCCTCATTAGGTCTTTCCATCTTCCATTGGTTCTTGCTTCGTTAAAGAAAATGAGGAATCTCCTCATGTTGCTACTATATTTTAATCAAATATGAATTAGAATTATGAAGAAACTTTTCCTTTTAATTTTCCTTGTTTCTGTTCTCCTTCTTTCCGCTCCAGTTTTCTCTCATTGTTGGAAAGAACCATATGATTGCAAAAAAATTCCTGTAAATTGTAGGAAAATTATTGTAGATGAAAGATGTTATCCAAAAACTATTTGTAAAGGAGGATATGTATCTTATTGCAAAGAATGGAAAGAAAAGTGTGTTAAATATAGCTATTATAGATGTAACTGCAGACCAAGAAGTAGCTGCAGACCTAGGATTACTACGGTTCGATACACCTGTTGCAAAAGCTATGGGAGGTATTGTTATAGATATTGTAGGTGGAGAATAAGAATTTGGAGATTTAGCTTTTGTCTTAGCTGGGGAAAGGTTTGTTATTCTTATTGTAGGAGTTGGGGAACATGCACTCGAAGAATTATCCGGAAGGAATGTAAGACAATATATGTATGCTCAACTTGTAGTAAATGCGTTAAGAAAAAGAAATATTGCGTAGAATATGGAAAAAAATGGGACAAATGCGCTTTTAAGGAAACAATAGAGTTTTGTGATAAGATTTATGATGAAAGGTGCGATTATAGGACAGTTTGCAAGTACAAAATCCTATGTGACAAAAAGCCGGGAATATTTCTAGAAAAAGAGAGAATTTCACCTGGAGAGGCAATTAAAATAAAAATTAATAATTTAGAATATCCAATAAAAGCAAGAATTAGGGCCCTCATTTCTGGAGCGGGAAAAGCAAAAATAATAGATAAGATTATAGACAGACCTACCTATGAGATTTATCTAAATAACTTTAATCCAGGTGTTTACCCGCTCCAGATAGAAGTATGGGATCTTAGCGATGACCCAAGCTATGATCACTCGGTTCTGGAGCGGGAGATAGAAATCTATGCTGAGCCCTTAATTCAAATAAAAATTTGTAATAAAAATTCCTGCTCCAGAATTAGCGACGGTGTATTAGTTAACACTAGTCAGTTCACTCTAAAAATATTGGCCAATTATACAGATAGTTTTGAAGTATTTATTGATGGGAAAGAAATAGGAAAGGGTATTTCCTATTTTGAAAAAAGGATTGAATTAGGGCCTGGAGAGCACAATTTGAGAATCTTAGCTCATAATTACTGGGGAACAAAAGAGATAGAATATTCAATAATAAATAGAATATATAAATCAATACCCTTAGTTCCCGCTCCAGGCAATAGAGGTGAATTTAATTCTGGCGCTCCAGTCTCAATTAAGGCATCAATACTAATTTCTGGAGCGGCGCTTCCAGCTTTAGCTTACCTTGGAATTAATGGATTAAGAGGGATTAATTCAAAAAATCCGCTCCAGAATTCTGGAGCAGGGAAAGCAAATATTTTGCTTCTAAGGGAAAAATTCATAAAAAGAGCTCATCCCCGCTCCAGTTTAGCGAGTAGGATAAAGAGAAAATTAAAGCTCAAACTTTCCTTCTTAATTTATTCAAATGTCTACAGATTATGGGGAAAGGAATATGTAAATGATTTAAAGCAAAGATTTGGAGGAATAGCGCTTGAAGTTTTAAGAAAGGCTCCTCCAGACAAGGAGTTTGTAGAATTCATTTTAAGGAATAAACTCTACTACTTCCTCAACTGGGAATTCCTTTATGGATTCCATAAAAGAATAAACAGGGAAGAGGCAATTACAATCTTAAGAATAGGAAACCTATGCGGCTTTGATAGAAGATTCATAAGCTTCTTAATAGAAAATAAGATTCTATCTTATTTAAATAGCGTTCCAGCAAGAAATATTCTTGATTTATACACTTGCTTTAGAAAATATGGACCTACTGGGACTCTAAACCGAATAAGGAGATTTGGATTAAGGAAAGTTATTTCAGGAATATTTGATAGCCGCTCCAGAAGAATAAGGAAAAGAGTAGAGAGAATTATTGGTATAGAGAGAAAAATTTATGAGGACAAAGATGGATCAGTCGTTTGGAAATGGAATCCTAGTGAAGGAGGAAAGATAATTGCTGAAGGATCTGGAAAAGATTTTGTTCCCTACTTCCTGTCAAAAGATTCAGAGAATTTGCCTAGGGATTTAAAGGACTTGGCTGAGATATATAGGGAAAATTATTCAATAAAGGAGGCCAATGGAAAAGAAATAATTGAAAAGGATGGGACAGGATGGGTATTAGAAGATATCTATGTAATGACGAAGCTACTAAAGGAAAAGAGATATAATATTTTAAAAAACTTTAAGGAATACTTTGATTTTAAAGTTGGTCTTTACCTCTCAGCGCTCCAGGAAAAGCAAAAGGAAATTTATAGAAAATTGGAGGAAAAGGCGAGAAAAGAGATAGGTTTATCCCCAAATGAGCTTAGAAATATTCTAATTGCTAGTCTTTTCCCATCTAATCCATTCCTAGTTTTCATGCCTAATCCTGATTTTAATAGGCTTTATGGGAAAATTAGAGGATGGGATGAGTGTAAAAGATTGGAGGAAATCTCTAGAAATATTTTTATCCTCTCAAAAGGAATTGCATTAGCAAGAATTGTAGATAGAGCTTCAAAGGCAGGGGTAAGTCCAAAAGTTATTGAGGCTATTGAAAAGCTTAATGAGGTATCAATTTACTTAACTCCAATAGGATTTTTGCCAGGATTAGGTATTATTGATGATATAACTGACCTTACTTATCTTGTTTTAGATTTCTGGATATCTGTTAGGGCAAAAGAAAAGGAAAATGCATTAATAGACTTGGGATTTATAGGTGCAACTCTTGGGAGCATATTTATTTTTGGAGGAGTTGGAGAAATTGGGAAATTAAGATTTATAAAGAAGATTACAAAAATAGGAAAGAAGCTTGGGGTATCTGATGAATTAATTGATGCATTGAAGAAATATATTGCAAAACATGCAGATGAAATATCTGAGTTAATCAGAATTGGAAGCAAGAGTGATGAAACGGCAGAATTTATTGCTGAGTTAGTTTTTAAGACTGTAAAAAGCGGGGATGAATTAGGAGATGTCTTGGGAATAGTAAATAGGATTGTAAAAGAAGAAGGGGGAATTGAGGCTTTACAGAAACTTAATAAGGTAATTAGAATACCTACCAACATCAAAACTGCTCTAATAAAGCTGAATAGTATTTCTCAAGAAATAGGGTGGGATCTAGCAGTCCAGGTTATAAGGAAATTCAGAAGCCCATCGCTTAAAACAGTAACTGATTTAGAAACTTTGGTTTCTCATCTTTTAAAGAAGATAGAGAGGAAAGGAGGAAGAAATGTTAGAGAGATAATTAAAGAGGCTTTAGAAAGGGAGATAAAACTAGAAAAGAAGAGTCTATTAGAAGCTTTATTGGAAAGGGGAATAGAATCAAGTGAGGAAGGAAAAATATTTGAGATATTATCAAGTGTTTCTCTCGAAGAAGACATTCTTGATGTTATGCATGAATTTGGTAAGCCAAAAATAACTGAGGTCGATATAATTACCTCTACTAGAATAATTGAAATAAAAGGAACTGGAAAAACTTTGGAAAAGTTTGAGGAAAATATTGAGAACTTTAGAACAGGAAAAAAACGTCTTGATACTTGGCTAGATAATCTTATAGGCGATCTTAATGAGAAAATAAAAGGGGTTAAGGAAGTAAAGAGAATAGGGACCCAACAGGAGAGAGAACTACTAAAAGGAAAGACTCTTACGTTGGGCATTCCAGAGCCCATTGTAGAAATATTGAGACAGAAGAAAGCCATTGTAAGAGAAGAGCTAGATGAGTTAATAGCCCTTCTAGAAAAAGAAAATGCAAAAGAAATACTTGTGTTTGATCCATACTTAGGAAAAAAAGCGTACTTTATCCCTATTAAAGAGCTGGTATGACAAAAAGGAATTTCTGGGCATATTATGATCCTATCTTTGCAACAGACAGAGCCAATAGTGCAAATCTAGTAGTTTATCCGAGAAAGAGCCGTCCTAAATCTTGGCTGATCTGTTTAAAAACTTACCTATTGGCTCTTAGAGACTTTCTAAAGAGCGTAGATAAAGAAAAATTCTATAAGAAGTATACAAAAGTAAGTAGCAAGATCATAGAGAGAATAACAAATAGAACTAAATTCTATCATGCCCATTTTAACGTATACATCGAAAAGAACGCTCCAAAAGAGGTTGTGAAAGAATTTCATAGCATAAAGAGGTTAGTTGGAAGAAAATTCATTGGTAAATATATTAGTCCCCCTAGCTTTGGAATAGAATCGCCTTGGGAAGAAGGCATAAGGATGGAAAGAGAGAAAATGGTAGAACTAATTGAGGCGTTTCATGACATCTTAAAAGAAAACAATATTTCTTACCTAAAGGATTTATGGATAGCTTTCACAGCTCTTCCAACTCTTTCCGTAAAAGGAAAGGGAGCATTCTCTGAAGCAAGGGCGTGGGTTAATTGGCATTTAAGGCTCTTCAAAAGCATCTACACAGAGGACATCGGACCAATAGTAATAGCCACCGCCCCCCGTTGGGGGGATAATGAAGGTGCAAGGTTTTCCTGTGAACCCGTTACACTAGAAAGAATACGAAAAAAATATTACGGAGAAGAACTCTCACATTCAGAACTCTTGCAAGCCATTAGGTTCCACCTCTACTCTAGATATTGTCTTATAGAACATTATTGCCAATTTGTTGATTTTGTAATTGAATTGACGAAGAGAATATCGGAAAAATTAGGAAAAGAACTAAAAATACTTTGGTATGAAACTTGGATACCTTCCCCTAAGGAACTTAGCGAAGAGAATTACACTGGGGAAGCTTTGGACGTTCTCTTTTCAAAGGAAATCCTTATCGAGGCTCTTGATTGGGGCCCTTTACGTGAAAGATTGAAAAGAAAAATAGAAAAGAAAAAAGTTAAACTTAAATTTTTACCTTCTTATGCTAGATTTATTGGCATACCGAGGAAAGACCTCTCCATCTTAGAAGAAAAATTGAACGAAATTGGCTTAAGCACAAATGATTATCCCATAAGAAAAAAGGCAGGGCATTTTGTAGTACTAATCGATAATATTTTGGATCTTTTTTGTAGATGATAATGTATTATGGGGTTCGTCAACAAGCAGTTTGATAATCCATTGACCTAGCAAAGGTATAGACAGTACCTAAGCGCTTTAAACCAAAAGAGCCTATTCTGTAACCATCTGTTTTACCATGCTTGTCTTTTTTCAATATTATCCCTTCTATTTTATTTTTAATTGAAGTGTAAAATGTTTTGACATTTCTTCTCAATCTTCGGTAAAAACTTACTATTTTATCCTTAAACCCTACCACTCTGTCTCTAAATTCCAGAAATGTTTTTTCTAGACTCAATTCTTCCGTTTTTTTCTTAATGTATCCAATAAGAAATGCAACCGCATTTTGTAGCTGATGTAAGCCTATGGAACCAAAAATTCCCGCATGCACATAGACATGAGAAAGGAAGAAGCTTAGAAGTAAGTAAATCGGTAATGCAGCCATTTTCCCTTGTTCATAGTAGCACAGATGCCCCAAAGCAAACACTATACCTGAAACTGCTAAAGCTATCATAGCACCAACCGGCCCTCCTACCATCCACCCAACTACTGCTGGAAGGGCTCTAAAAAGCAGTTCTTCAATCACAGGTGCTACTATTAAACTAGTATATGGAGAATGTTCTTCCTCTTTTCTTTTAGTTCTTATACCAAGTATCTTATAAGCGATCCCAAACCCAAAAAGAGTTGTAAGAACGAGAGGATAATAACTCATTCCTCCCATCCAATTTCCAAAAGGGCTGGGAATATTTTTGATAAGAGAATCACAAGTAGCATCGTACTCTTTAATTATGTCATCTAGAGAGTTAAGGGGGGAAGGCAAGCTATTTGTGGAGTTTTCTAATGTGTTATCCCAGGCCCTCCTTAGAGCCTTTCTATCCATATTATTTTTTATGTATTTTTTATTACTTGGAGGTAATTGCTTTATTCAAGAATTCTCCTTATAGGATCTTTTCACATAATTCCAGAGAGATCATTTTCTAGGCGTGTAATATTTTTTAATCATGGAATATTTTTTATCTCTTTCACTTTTTGATTTTTCCAACCGGGAATATATAAAGAGGATGCCCTTCAGTCTCTAATATTCTCTTAACTTCCTCATCATAAAAAGCCCCAATTGCTACGGTTCCTAAACCAAGAGCTGTGGCCTGCAAATAAATATTCTGACCTATATGTCCTGCCTCAAAATGAACATATCTCTTTCCCCTTTCTCCATATCTCCAAGTTGTTCTCTCATAAAAAGCAACCAAAATAATATTAACTGCAGCATCTTTTACCCAAACCTGGCCTAGGCATGCTCTACAAAGCTCATTTGAGAAATCTCCTTCCTTGATTAATTCTATTGAGTGCTCTGCTGGAATATATTTGTAGATTCCTGGCTTTAATCCATTCACCTTTTTAACGACTATATAAACCTCAAAAGGATAGGTTGCTCCAGCCGAAGGTGCTGTCCTAAATCCTCTTTTGTCTGTTATTCCCTGCGCAGCCCATAGGATTTGAGAAATTTCTCTGAGCTCTAATGGCAAATCCAAGTACTCCCAGATACTTCTTCTTTTTTCAATAGCTTCCTCAAGACTCAGCTTTCCTTTTTTAACCGGAGGGGGAAGAGAAATCTTTATTTCCATGATTTATTTTTATGGAAATAGAAATTATCAAAGAAGTAAAAAATCCGGTTATTTCTATAATTGTTCCTACTTTAAATGAGGAAAAGTATATTGGAAGATGCTTATTTTCCTTAAAAGACCAAGATTTTAACCTGCCTTATGAAATAATAATTGGAGATTCATACAGTAAGGATAGGACTCTAGAAATTGCAAGAGAATATGTTAATAAAATTGTTTTAACAAAGAAGAGGGGGGCTGGAGCTGGAAGGAATGCTGGAGCAAAATATGCCTCTGGGGATTTTATAATATTTATCGATGCCGATACAATTGCATCAAGGAACTTATTAAGGGAGTTTTACTTTGAATTAAGCAAGAAGGATGTAGTAGCAACTACTTGCCAAATTATCCCAGAAAGTGGGAAATACTTAATTCAACATGCATTAGCTAATTTCCTATCTAATACTCTGGGAAAAGTGGGAAAGGCCATCTTACCTGGAATATGTTTCGGGATAAAGAAAGAAATATTCTGGAAAGTTGGAGGATTTAATGAAGAAATTTTTCCAGGGGAAGATATAGATTTTAGTCTTAGGTTAATAAAGAGAAAAATTGGAAAATCAACCTTTTTAGAAACAACCTCAGTAATAGCTTCTTCCAGAAGAATTAATTACTTGGGACTCTATTCTACAGTTTTAAAGTGGTGGGGAGGATACATAAGGCAAAAAATAGGGATGAAAGCATGGAATTACAACCCAATAAGGTAATGAAGATCATTGTCTTCTCCGATGTACATGATCATTTAGAAAACCTAAGAAAGTTATTTGAAAGAGAGAAGGACTTTGACTTAGGAATATTTTGCGGTGATTTTGTTTCTCCATTTACGGCAAGAGAGATGGCAAAATATGGAAAGAAAATAATTGGGGTTTGGGGAAATAATGAGGGAGATAGACCTTCAATTCTAAAAAACATCCAGGGAAGTAAAATAGAAATTGGCTATCCAAGAGAAATAGATCTCTTTGGAGAAAAATCATTCATTTTCCATAATTTTGGATCAATAGATCAGACGATAGAGTTCTCAAAATATTTACTATCAAAATATAGATTCATCTTCTTTGGACATACTCATAGGTATTCCCTTTTTCTGACAAAGGAAAGTAAGGTTATTAATTATACGAAGGAACTAGAAAAGAAGGCAATAGAGATTAATATTCATGATTTTAAGTCCATGGCCATAAATCCTGGAGAACTTTGCGGATGGTTAACTGGAGCGCCCACCTATATAAAAATTACTCTAAAAGGAGAAAGAATTAGGATAGAACTGAAAAAACTTTAATCAGCTTACCCTCTTCTCAGCATCACCGACGTTCATCACGGCTCAGGATGGAATGGTTTCATCACAATAATTTACTTCTTTTCCTCTCCTATAAGTATGTCGCTTCTTATTGAGACAAAAGAAACATTAGATTGGCTTAAAGAAAGGATAAATAAGCTAGAAAAAGAAATAGACAAAAATAGGGAAGTTTTATCTCTTGTGCATATATCAGAGAAGATTAAAAAGAAAAAGGAAGAAAATTTAGATAAAATTAAGAACATGGGAGGGTTTTCGTATTTCCAAAGATCCGATGTAGAACTAAAGGATAAAAACTTTGAAGAATTCTTATTTGAGACAGCGAAGAAAATTAGATTAAAGAACATAAAAGTAGTTTGGGAAGATGGATATAAACCAGTTTTAGAAGGAGGGTTCTCAGAATTCTCATTAAGGATAGATGAATTTGGATTGTGGATAGAAATTCTTCCCAGATTATATTTAATAATAAATGAAAAAACAGCAGAGATAGAAGTTATCTAACTCTTTTTGTTCTCATATATTGCGAAGGGATCGCAAATATGTTTTTTCCTACGTGTAAAGGAATTTTTATACCTTCTTTCCAAGTTTCTTTAAACCATTCTGGAGCGGCCCAAGCATAAACAACCTCAGCAATAAATAGAGAATGCTCTTCCTCTTCTATTTCCTTTTCCACTTTGCATTCTAGAAATCCTAAGCAATTCTTAACATGTGGTGTCTTTATTTTAACCCCTTGCTCCAGTTCTATCCCTAACTCTTTTATCTTGTCTATTTTCCTTCCAGACATTGTTCCTGCTTTCCAAAGAATATCTAGATTCTCTATTGGGATTATATTCAAAGTAAATTCTCCAGATTTCTTTACCAATTCATACGAATAGTTTCCTCTATAGATAGCAACCGCTACAACATCCTCTTCTACTGGAGTGGACCAGGCAAGCGCCATTGCATTGGTTTTCTTTCCATATTTTGATATGAGTAAAACTGTAGGTCTTGGATGCAAAAGCCTGTAGGCCAAAGTTTTTCTCATATTTAGAATGAACTCTAATTTGCTTGAAGTATGTTAAAGATACTCCCTTTGTTGTAATGAAATCCTAGCTAGAAATAGCAAGCGTGATATGTAGTTATAAACCCTTCCCCGCACCAAATTTTTCCAATCTCTTTCTATCGCTTCTCTATATCCAACTAGTCTTCGTTCCAGTTCCTCTCTCCCCCTTACCCTAGCAAGCATTTCGTCTATGCAGTGGTATATGCCTCCAATAATTTCTTTAACTCTATTACAATAATTGCGATAATGCCTAAGGGCTAAATACCCTGTGCGTATAAATAGGGCCAATTTCTCTCTTATCTCTTCCCTACTGTATTCTAGTTCTCTCATTTGATCAAGGTATCTAAAGAATAAGGAAGCTGAGGTATGAGCCAATACTAGAAGATATAGTGCAGCTAAGTTATACGTTCTAAAGAAACCCGGAAAACTATCTAAGTGAATAAAGGTGTTTGTTATTTCTCCTCTGCTAATATTTTCTTCAATATTAGTAAGTATGGACTCCAAAGTACTAGTTCCTCTTCTAACTTGATTTCTAAGGCCTTCATAGCTTCTAGAAAGCTCTTGATATCTCCTTTCTATTTCTCTATTTAGCCTCCATTTTCTAATTCTTTGGAGTGGAGCTACCATGTTATTACCCTATAATGGTAATATATATACTATCGGGAAGGTTAGCTAAATACCAATATGCCCCCGTAGCTTAGCGGCAGAGCGCCCGCCTCGTAAGCGGGAGGTCGCGGGTTCAAATCCCGCCGGGGGCTTCAAATGACATAGGGCCCTTTTCAAACAGTAGGGCCCTCTTCTCATGTACCATGAACTTATTTTATATGTTCCATAGACCACTCCAGCTTTGATTTGATTGTAGTTATATATTCCCGGTTGATATGAGATTATAATATTATGATGGAATTCCAAGTATGACCTCCCAATTTGAAGCAAACTTCGAGCCGAGGATAAAAGAAAAAAGATGGAAAAAAGAATTTGAGCTTGAGTTAATAAAACAGTGGGAAAAAGAAGATTGGTGGAAATTTAAATTAGATTCAAATAAACCAATATTCGTAATTGATACTCCTCCGCCATATCCCGCTCCAGAATGGCATGTAGGGGCTGCAGTTGCTTATGCAATGCTGGATATTATAGCAAGAATAAGAAGAATGCTAGGATATAATGTACTATTTCCAATTTGCTTTGATGGAAATGGAATTCCAATAGAGCATTATTTAGAGAAATATGAGGGAATAACCCCCTGGGAAATGGATAGGGAGGAATTTGAGAAGCTTTGTAGGGAGAGATTAACCCAATGGATAAAGGGGATAAAGGAAATCATGAAAAGATTTGAAATAGTAGGAGAGTGGGATTATTATAGAACTGATGACCCTGCTTATAGAGCTTTAACTCAAAAAAGCTTCAAAATACTTTGGGAAAAAGGACTGATCTACGAAGCCGAAAGACCTATCAATTGGTGTCCCCACTGTAAAACAGCAATTTCCGATATGGAGGTTGAGTATAAAGAAAGAGAGACAAAGCTTTATTATATAAAATTCCGTTCTGGAGCGGAGGAGATAATAATAGCAACTACAAGACCAGAATTGCTTGGTGCCTGCAGAGCTATAATTTTCAATCCTGGAGATGAAAGATATAAGCACTTAGAAGGAAAGAATGCTATTGTCCCTATTTTTGAGTATGAAGTCCCAATTCTTTCTCATCCGGAGGCCAATCCAGAATTTGGAACGGGAATAGAAATGGTATGCTCATTTGGAGATTTTGCAGATGTAAGAGTGCTTAGAGATCTTAAAATAGAACCAGTAAAGTATATTGGGGCTGATGGAAGATTAACAGAAGCAGCAGGAAAATTTGCAGGTTTGGCCGCTCCAGAAGCCAGAGAAAGAATTATAGAAGAATTAAAAAAGAAAAACTTGCTTGTAAAAGAGGAAATAATAAGCCACAGGGTCCCAGTACACGACAAATGCAAAACTCCTATAGAGATAATTTTAATGAAGGAATATTATCTAAAACAATTGCATGTTATTGATGAAATTGAAAAAATAGCCAAGGAAGCAAATTGGTACCCTAGATGGCATCTCCAGAGGCTAATTGATTGGATAAAAAATGTTAAAGAAAATTCAATCGATTGGTGTATTTCGAGAAGAAGGTATTATGGAACAGAGCTTCCTATTTGGTACTGCAAAAAATGCGGATACAGATATGTGGCCGCTCCAGATCGCTATGTAAAACCTTGGAAGGAAAAACTAGATATTCCCTGTCCAAAATGTGGAAATAAGGAATGGGAAGGAGAATGGAGAACTTTAGACACATGGATGGATTCTTCTATTACAATTCTTTATCTAACCAGATGGAAAAGGGATGAAAATTTCTTTAAGAAAACATTTTTAAACGGAGAAAAATTAAGACACCAAGGATATGATATAATACGAACCTGGCTATTTTCCTCCCTGTTAAGAGTTTATCTATTAACTGGAGAGCGAGCTTTTGATCACATTTTTATCCACGGGATGGGATTGGATGAGAAAGGAAGGAAAATGAGCAAATCTCTAGGAAACTTAATTCCTCCAATGGAGCTTATTGAGAAATATGGAGCTGAAACACTAAGAATGTGGATAGCTCTGGAGTGCAATATAGGAGAAAATTATAGATTTATTGAAGGAAAAATTAGAGGTGCTGGAAAGTTTCTAGTAAAACTTTGGAACATAGCTAGATATATTTCAAGTTTTCCTCAAGTTTCTAGACCAGAGAAATTGGAAAAAACAGATGAGTGGATACTATCTGAACTAAACAAACTTATTAAGGAATGTATTGAAGATTATAAAAGGTTTGATTTCCATAGTGCTGCTCTAAGGATAAGGAAATTTGCATGGAATATATTTGCTGATCATTATATCGAAATGACAAAAAGAAGAGCTAAAATTGATGGATTTAAAGAAGAAGAGGCAAAATCATGCTGGTGGACACTGCACACAGTTCTTAAGTCATTACTTCTATTATTAGCACCAATAATTCCTGCTCTATCTGATAAAGTCTGGAGAGCGCTTTATAAGAACAGATCTATTCATTCAGAAAGCTTTCCAAGACCTATAGAAGGAATTCCTGACCTTACCTCTTATACAGAAAAAATAATCGCATTCAACTCATATGTTTGGGAAGAAAAGTCAAAAAAGGGAATTAAACTATCAGAACCTATAACCGGAGTGACCATACCAAGAGATTTACTAGAATTTAGAAAAGATCTGGTAGCAATGCACAGAATAAATAATAAGAAAGTTCTTTAATTGGGGAAAGATCAAATTATCATGTGGCCTTTTAGAAGGCGTAAATCCTTTTATGAACAGATAGCTTCCCAAATCGATGAGGACATAAATTATCTCTTAAAACATGGTACCTCAGAGAAAATTTTAAAGTATATTGATGCTGGCAAATACAAGCAGCTCTCCGAAGTAAGGAGCAGATATACCATCTTAGGAGTGAATCTTAAATTGCTAGGAAGCCTAATGTTAGCACGATTAAGAGGGGTAAATCCCTCCTCTCCATTTCTTAAAGATATCGTCAATGGGTATAGGACTTTAGCGAGAAGACTTATAGAAGAAGGAGAAGCGGCTCTAAATGCTGCGGATTCTATTGATCTGCTAATCCAGTATGGTAGAATTCGTAGGAAAGGCAGAATATTAAAGAAAGTTAATGAACTTCCCCCAGCATTGAAAAAAATGGTTAAGAATATGACAAATCTCTTGGAAGAAACAAATGAAGGGATTATCAGGTCATATAGGTTGCTTGTTGAATCCTTACCTAGACTTGCAGAAGTTTCGGTAAGCGATGAGGAAGTTGAGAAAGCATTAAAGGAGCTCAAAAGGAGAATAG
Source organism: Candidatus Woesearchaeota archaeon (assembly GCA_964471255.1). Classification (GTDB taxonomy): domain Archaea; phylum Nanobdellota; class Nanobdellia; order CAYMVK01; family CAYYFB01; genus CAYYFB01. Next base: position 38,927 of record CAYYFB010000001.1, on the reverse strand, counting down.
AAGAAGGAGAGGAAGGATCAAAAAGCAAATAACCTTTTATGCTCAACAAATACTTATCTATCTTAGAGAAGCATTTGAAAAATGAAAAAATAGTAAAACATTGCCTAGCTGTTTCTGCAATAATGGAAAAGCTAGCCAAATATTTCAAAGAAGATGAAAGGGAATGGAGAATAGCTGGATTACTTCATGATATAGATTATGAAATAACTAAAGAAAATCCAAAAAAGCATGGAATACTGGCTGAAGAAATCCTAAGAAAGGAAATACCATCTATTTCTAGCAAAATTCTTAGAGCAATTAGAAGACATGCATATGGACTAAACAATGAGCCCGCTCCAGAAACTCTAATGGAAAAAATGCTTGTAGCTGCTGATCAAATTTCTGGCTTAATTATAGCCACAGCGCTTGTAATGCCAGACAAGAGATTGAGAAGTGTTAAGGTAAAAAATGTTAAAAATAGGTTTAAAGAGAAAGCTTTTGCAAGAGGAGTGAATAGAGAAAAGATATTAAAAATGATAGATGGAATTATCGAACTTGATAAGTTCATAGAAATAAGTTTGAAAGCGCTCCAGGGAATTAGCGATAAATTAGGGCTTTAATTTTCTTTTATAATTTCTTACTTCCTCAGCATGTTTTTCAAATAGATCGAAAATGGATTCCCAAATTTCAAAATGAACAACAGGAACAGGCTCTGTAGCATCTACTTTTATCCATTTAGTATTACCACCCAAAATATCATCTCCATCTCTTGCAATTTTGTAGACGTAATCATAAGCCTGAATTACCTTCCTCTGCAGTTCCAAGCTTATTTCATAAATGTCCTTAGGAACTTTTTCAAATGATCTGCTGTTAAATATGTCCTCCAGCATATCTGGAGGGATCCGTAAATATATAACTACATCTGGGTATTTTATCCCTGATATTTCTATAGCTTTCCGCTCCAGATCAGCTATAAAGTGGATTGCTTTTTTCTGAGGAAGAATTCCTTCTATTTCAAGAACTGAGGACTGATATGCTATGTTTGAATAGGGTCCTCTATCACAAATTACATTAAACCCTGCATTTAGCCATCCTTTTATTATTCTATAACCCCAAACCCTATCTGCTGCAAAGAGAAAAGGTATCGAAAGTTTCATTTTCCCTCTGGTTTCCATATCAAATTGATTTTTTACATATTTTCCAATTAACTCTCCAATTGGTCCGCTATAATCTGGAAAATCAAATACTTTCACATTGAATATTCCTTTGCTTATGCATCTTTTCTCAAGCAAAGATACTTGGGAACCTTTTCCAGTAAAATCCGAGCCTTCAAATATTATAAGGAGGGGTGAAATCCTCTGCATAAGAATTACTTTGTAAGTATTTTTTGAAATAGGGGTTTTAAAAATATGCCTTCTAAATTAGGGAAAGAAATACCATTAAAAGAGGAAGATATAATAAGGCTGGAAAAAATTTTAAAAAGATTAAGAAAGAATGCCGACTCCTCAGAAATCCTTTCATTCAATCCATCCTATGTTGATGAGTTTGGACTCGTAGGAAGGGTTATTGAAATTCTTCTTAATAATGAGCCTAAATCTATAAAGGAAGTGATTGAAATCGGTGCTGATAAATATAGAATCTTCCATTCAGATATAAAGAAGGCTCTGGGATATTTATTCCACCTTATTTGTCCGTATTAATCTATTTTATTATTCCTTTTCTTTTCAGAATTTTTTTCATTTTTATCGCATCCTTTTCTAAGATTGGGCTTTCAGAAACTATATTTATCTCTTCTATCTCAGCTTCCCATTCCTTAAGAGCCTCAGCAAACTTTGAGAAATCTGGCTCCTTAGCTTTTAATTCCAGATGTTCTTTTTCTCCTCTTTCAGTATATTTAATGCAGGAAAAATGAATATGAAGTGTCTTTAGATATTTCTCGCCCAATTCTTTTTCTATTCGCTCAAATATTTTTGAATAGTCTTTCTTTGAATAAAACCATCCTCCTTCCCTTGCATGCATATGCGCAAAGTCCAAGCAGAACAGTAATTTTGGATGTTTTATTCTCTTTACGAGCTTAAGGATTTCGGAAAAGCTTCCAAACTGCCCTTTTTTACCAGTTGTTTCTGGACAAAGATAAACTTTGAATTTCCTAATTTTCTCCAAAGCTTTCTTTAAATTTTTCACAACCAAATCAAATGTTTCTTCTGGAGAGCGCTTTCCATAAGCTGCTGGATGGAATACTATCCATTTAGCGCCTATTTTGTCTCCTATTTTTGCTGAATTAAAAATCCATTCCTCTATGGATCTTTTTATTACCTCTTTTCTTTCTGAGGCAAGATTTATATAATAGGGAGCATGAATTGAAAGCCTAACTCCCAATTCCTCTGCTTTTTCTCTGATTTGTTCCATAACCTCTTCTTTCATTCCAACCCTTCTAACAAACTGGATTTCCATTAAATTTAGCCCTAATTCATGAGTACATTCTATTCCAGAAAGAGTATCCCTCTTTTTACAAGAAATAGGTACCCCTGCTTGACCTATATAGACTTTCATAATATTTTCTTTAGATCTTAGTAAGTATGAGAAAAAGAGCACAGGCAGGGCTCGAATATTTAACCACTTATCTTTTCCTTTTCATCGCTGTAGGAATAATTGGAGCCATTCTATGGAAGATGGGTGTTTTTACTCCTGTAAAAAAAGAAATTGTAACTCAAAAGATGGAATATTTTGACATAGTTGGATTTGGGATGGCTCAAAATAAATTCGCCATCGAGCTTTTAAATGCAAGATTAGGAACTGCTGCAAAGATTACAAGGATTGTAATAACGGGAGATATAAATGGAAGCAAGACTTTTGATAAAATAGTAAAAAATGGAAAATCCGGTAGATTTATAGTTGATTTAAATGAAAACTGCGATGTAGGGGATACTTATTCCATTGAGGTTGTTGTATATTTCAAGAAGAAAATATTTGGATCTTTTACTACTGTAGAAAATGCGGATGTTGGAAGGTTAATAGTTAAATGTCACGAGATCTTGCCTATAGTTAGAGGAGCATGGCTCGAAGGATTTCAATATAGAAGATTAATAACCATTGATAACACAGCCAACCCCTCTAGTCTCTCAGACTACCAAATCAAGTTTACTTTAGATACACAAAGCCTCATAGCTACTGGAAAAATGAGGTCCGATTGTGGCGACATCAGGGTAACCCTTCTAGATTCTCGAACATTATTGGATTATTGGATAGAAAAGGGAACATGCAATACATCTAATACTGTGGTTTGGGTAAAGATCCCGGAAATCCCCGCGAACTCTGTAAAGGAAGTTTATCTTTATTATGGGAACCCAAGTGCAGCAAGTAAATCCAATGGAGATGATGTTTTCATAGTATTTGACGATTTTTCAACCTCAACTAAATGGAGTTTGTATGCTTGCAATATAGATACTGTCAACCGATTCATGGTATGTTCTCAATCAGGCTCGGACTATTCAGTATTAAACTATAGAGCAATTCCTATGTACAATATTACCATCGAAGTAGAATGGGATACAACAGATCAGGATGGGCCAAATGCTGGTGTGGATATAGGCATAGACACAACAACAGGTGGGGATACCGATGGGTCAAACCCTGGGAACTGGTACTTAGTTGCCCCTGAATCAGGTGGAAATTACAGAATATATGAACATTCAGGAACGACTTATGGTAATATACTTACGACTTCCTACACAATGCCAATAAATACCAAAATAAGAAGCAAAATTACGGTGATCTCAGATGGAACAATAAAGTATGATGGGAGCGATGGATTCTCCTATACTTTTCAAGATACCTCACCATTGAATGATGATGGAGGCTATTTAGCAGTGAGAGAATGGGAAGGAAGGGTGTATTTGATACTGGTAAGAAAGTATACAGAACCAGAGCCAACAGTTACAGTAGGACCAGAAGAAACCTTCGAATAGTAAAGTTTTGTTTTATATAATCAAAACAAAACTAACTTCTAAAGTTAAATAAGGAAGTAAAATAGCTAATACTCTATGGGCCCGTAGTCCAGCGGTAGGACGCCCGCCTTGCAAGCGGGAGGACCGGGGTTCGAATCCCCGCGGGTCCATCATCTTTTGAGGTTACTTTTCCCAAATCATCAAAAAGGTTCTTGTTTTTGATAATTAAAACACTATTGCTCATATTTTGAATATTCTTCTCTCCTTCTCAAGAATCGATTGTAAAATATCCATAATTTTTTCTTTTGGGAGGTAAAGAAGTATTAATCCTTTTTCTTTCGCCTCTTCGAAAAATACAATCTTAGAAGAGCCCTGTTGGAAAGAAAAGGTTACTCCCCATTTCTGCGAAATGTATTTTACTATTATTTCCATTATTCTATCAAATTCTACCCAAAATAGATTTTTAATCTCCCTATTTATCCTCCGGCAAAGTTCTTGGAACGCATAAAGAAAAAAACTATAATTATTAGATATTATTTCCTTGGTCTTTCCATTCATAAAAGGAGAGTACTTATCTAACCATGTTCGAAAGAGATATTTAAACCAGACCTCTCCTTCTATATCCCCTAATAGGTATTCTAAATGTTCCTCCATATACTAGCGTGGGCTTTGGATTTATTGAAGTCAAAAAAGCTGTATGTAGAGACAAGAAACGGAAGTACTATAGATTTAGATTTACTAGGCATTATGGGGGAATAGCTACAGCAGATTGTGTTGGCTGCAACCTCAAATGCTTCTTCTGCTGGTCTTTTAGGCCTAGGGATAATCCCTATAGATATGGTAGGTTTTACTCCCCCAGCGAAATAAGCAACAAACTTAAAAATCTGGCAGATTCCCATTTTTGTAAACTCATAAGGATTTCTGGGAATGAACCCACGCTTTGCAAGGAGCACTTATTAGAGATCCTTAATTTGTTGCCTTCAAAGTATACATTCATTTTAGAAACAAATGGGACTCTGATAGACAAAGAACTTGCTAAAAATCTTTCAGAATTTAGTAATATTCATGTAAGGATATCATTAAAATCACCAACCCCGGAAAAATGGGAGAAAATAACTGGAACATCAGAGGAAGGGTTTTTTCTCCAAATGGAGGCTATGAGACATCTGAAAAAATTTGGCGTTCCATTCCACCCCGCAATTATGTATGAATTGTTTACAGAAAAAAGGGAAATGGAAATATTGATTTCTTATCTTTTAGAAATTGATAGGAACCTTCCCTCTCAACTAGAGTTTGAGTTCTTACAAATATTGCCTCCTCTAAAGGAGAAAATAAGATGGGGTATAAGGGAAAAATTGATAAAATTGAGAGTGTAGGGGTGGGTGGAGCTCCAGTTTCAGGGATCAACTGGAGGTCGCGGCCCACCCCATAATTTGTTTATGTGATAGAATACATATGAAAATGAAAGAAACATTTGAGAGGCTGACCCAAGAAATAGAGAAAGACCTTGAAAAAATTGAGCTGGAGCGGGAGGAGATAATAAGAAAATCTAGAAATATAATAAGAGAAGCTACCAAGGTTATAAATTTTATCCACCAGTGGAAACTGGAGGAAGCCAAAAAACATATGGAAACACTTGTTTCTCTAAAAAAAGAATTAAAAGAACCCTCAAAAGAAGTGTATGATTATATTTCTGGGCTTTACAAAATATGTCTCCAGGAATATGTAGAAGCAAGCATTTTCTTCTTTTATACTAAAGAAAAAAGAATTCCTGGCTGGGAAGAACTAAAAGTTCCAAAAATTATTTGGGTATTTGGATTGTTAGATTTTCTTGGGGAAATGACAAGAAGAATTTATGATCTCATAATCTTAGGTGAAAAGAAGAAGGCAGAGGAGGAAATTAGATTCTTCGAGAAAGTTTTTGTAAATTTAGAGCCTTTGTCCAGATTTAAGTTTGTGGATAATCTAAGGGTAAAAATAGATGGATTGAGAAGAAAGCTTGAAGAGCTTAAAAAACTATATGTTGAGATTAAGCTTGGAAAATATATTTAATGGATTTCTTTTATCAGAGATTTTACTGATTCCTCATCAGGAGCTATTAAAATTATATCACCCTTTCTTAATTTCTTAGTATTGGAAGGAGAAATCCATTTTCCATCTCTCTTTATTGCTATTATAGAAATTCCCCTTTCTAATAATTTGTTTATATCTAAGTTCTCTAGTTTCTTATTTACCTTTAAAGGAATTGGTGTAAATGCTGGTTCAACATCAAAGAAGGGGGAGAGAAGAAAAGATCTATAAGCAATTTTTGACGTACTAATAATATCATCAAATTCTCCTCTTTCTCTCATAGCTTCTGCTAACTCATCGTCATATATTCTTACTATTACCTTTATGTCGGGATTAAGATCCTTAGCTCGCTCTGCGATTATTAGGTTTGTTTTATCATTATCTACACAAACAACGATGGCCTTTGCCTTCTTAATATTGGCCTTTTCCAGAACTTTCTTAAAGGTAGCGTCGCCAAATATTACCGGAATTCCTTTTTCTATGTATTCCCAAATTGCCTCATTTTTTTCTTTGTCTTCCCCTTTTACTACAACAACAAAGGGGATATTAAATTCCATAGCTTCTTCTATAACCCTTCTTCCTAGATGCCCAGCTCCAATGATTATTATATGATCTTTCAGATTCTTAGCTATTATTTCTGCTTTCTTTTCCGGCTCCAAGCCCTTTAACTCCATAAATGCCATAAGAGGTGATAGCTCCATAAGCATTACGAGAATCTGGACAATGGCCTCAGTAACATTCCTTGGAGTATAATTTAGGGTCAATATCATAGCTATTGTTTTTATATCCAAAGGTAAACCCGAAACATAAAAAAGAAGGGCAAATAGTATAAAAAATAGAGAGAAAAGCTTTAATGAATCTTTAATGGAGCAAAAAAATATTTTTATTCTCAAGCTAATGTTCATATCTTAAACAATGTTTTTAATCATTTATTTCCCATTATTTATTGATGATGTAGTTGGCGTGAATCTGAAGAAATGATGATAAGGAGGTGATCGCTGATTCTTATTTTCTTTTAACTGCAAACGCGATTACTGCACCCAAAATACATATTGCCGGTAAGAGCTCAAACTGTAGCTGATGTCTCTCCTTGAAATAAACTATATCTGGATATATTACAAACCTTTTGCTATATTCTTTCCCTTTCTCATCTGAAAAATTAACAGTGAAATAATAGACATCCTTATAAGGCAACTCAAAATATTTGGACTCCGAAGGGGGAATTTCATCAAAAATAATGCTTCTTTTTCCTTCCCTAATGATTATAGACTTTGCTCTGGAATTTCCTCTGTTTATCACAACAAATCTTGAACTTCTTTTCTTGAAATCTATTCCTGAATAAAATATGGAAATATTAGGAACCGAAGAGTAAATTAAAGGGACTCTATATTTCCATACTCCTCCCTTTTCATCATATATTGTTAGATTTATATAGAAAATATTTCTTTTGGCAGGTATCGCAGGGTAAATATCAAAACTCACTTTATTACTCTCTATTGGCTTGCACTTGGTTTTAGAAATAAGAGGAAACGGCAAGTCTAAACATATAATCCCTCTTGCCTCGGTAGAGATTTCTATTGGTTTTCCAATCTCCTTTTTTAGAATTTCTAAAGAAGGAGGCTTTAACTCAGAATTAAATCTAATCTCTCTCTTTCTTTGATAGAGGAAACCGAATATTCTTATTTTCTCAATTATTGTAACATTTCCTTCTACTTTATTTAGTTGAATTTTAGCCTCATTCTGAAATCTTTCTAAACAAATCTCCTTCTCTCTGTTTTCTATTTCTAAGCATATTTCCTCAACACCTTTTCCCCAATCTTTCACCTTTGCTTCTAGAAAGGGATAGTCTTTATTCTCAATTGAATACGAAATGCTAGGAAGGACAACACTGAAAACAGGTATGTAAAAGAATTTCTCGTATTCTCTACATTTCCAATCTTGATAAAAATAACAATCTTTTGCTTTCAAAGTAGCTTTTAAAGTATATCTCCCAATACTGCAGAAACTCTTTCCAAAAATAAGAAAAGGTACTTTGTCATAGGTTGTCCCAATCTCTATTTCTTCTGGATTCAGCTCTATACATTTTGGAGCATCTAATCTTAAATGCCCTTCCTCTATCCTTGAGACAGTAAAGCGGAGAAAGAAAGATGAGTTTGGCTGAACTATTGCTGGAAACGGTGTTATGTTTATTTCAGCGATGTAGGAGAAAAGAAAAGGGGAGAGAAAGATCGCAAATGATGGGGGCAATAGTAGAAGTTTTTTTCTTATCCTCATAGTCTTCTATTATGGAGATCATAGAAAAAATTCGGGATGCCTTTACCACCTATAAGGAAAAACTAAGCGACATTCTTTCTTTCCAGCTCCTCTATGCGGGAATTGTTGCAATAATAGGCGCTATATTTGGCATACTATTATCAGCAGCCTTCTTGCCCACTAGCATAGTGCCCTCAAAACCAGAAAGAATATCAGATGTCATAAAGTTATTTTCAGATTTCTTCAATCAAGTAATAACTGGACTAACTTCCCCAGCAACAGTTCTGATACTAGTTGCACTAGCTTTTGTATGTCTTTATCTTAAACTATTCCTTTTAGCAGCCTATAAAGACATAAAAGAGGGCATTAATATAGGAAAGGCAATAGATGAATCTTACGATGCATACCTTTATGCCATTTTCTATTTAATCATTATAGGAATAATTTATGGAGTAGTAGGAAAAATTCTTCTTCTTATTCCAGTAATAGGAAACTTGCTCTTCAATTTATTCGCACTATGGGCTCTATCTACAGTTTTCTTACCATTATATGATGTAATAGAGAGAAAGAATACCATCGAAGCCGTAAGGTTTACTTTTTCAAAGAGGAACATGAGAAGAGGGCCCATCTATTTAGGAATTCTCATAACATTCGGCGTGCTCTTGCTATTCTCAGTCCAGTTTTTCATTGTGGGAATAGCATTATCTCTATTTGTTTTCACACCACTTACAGCATTAATTGGGTGGAATCTTTATAGAGAATAGTTTTTAACATTTTTTGTTTTATTTTTTATTTAATTCACAAAAATTTAGCTTATAAATACTGCGGGGGGTGGGATTCGAACCCACGACGGCTTAAGCCAGCCGGTCTTGAGCCGGCCCCCTTTGGCCTCTCGGGCACCCCCGCATACTGGAGTAAGGATCATGTTCTCTTGAAAAAGATTATTATATTGCCTTCAGAAAATAAGAAGAAAGATCGTTAATATATTTTTTAAAGTCTTCTCTAATTTCTCCTTCTAATTCTGATTTTTTTCCTTCAATTCCTTTCATAACTTCTTTCAGGCCAAAAAATATATTCAAAGGCCTGTATCCTCCTTCTAACAAGCTTATTGTTCTATACTCTCTAAGAAAACAATAAATTGCGCTCCAGACCTTTGAGAGATTCCAATCTCCAAGTGGATCATATTTATAAGTATCAAATCCCAGAGAAATGAGCACAATATCCGGAGAGTATTTTTGAAAAATAGGAATTATTATCCTTTGGAACACATACCAGTATTCTTTGTCAGAAACAGAGCTGAAGTCGAGGGGGATATTGTAAATATTTCCCTTGCCCCTTTCAGTGTAAAATCCTGTCCCTGGATAAACCCCAAATCTGTGGATGGAAATGTATATCACATTCCTTGCATCTAAAATCATCTCTTGCGTCCCATTTCCATGATGATAATCTAAGTCCAATATGAGAATTTTATCAAAATTTTCACCGATTTCCCTAGCCAATATCCCTACATTGTTAAAAATACAAAACCCGCCCCATCGATGAGTGCTTGCGTGATGGCCTGGAGGGCGAGTTAAACAAATAACATGTTTTTCATCAAATTCAATTGCTTGGAAAGGAAGGTTTACTGCAGCCACAGCGGCCTCATAGGTTCCTTTAACAAGGTAGGTATCAGGATCTAAGTACCTATATTCTCCCTCTTTCATTCTTTCGCAAAGATTTTTTATTTTTTCCCAGTAAACATGATGTTTTTTTATATATTCCTCATTTTTTTCTGGTTTTACTTTCTTCACTGGAGCAAGATCTTTTAGAAGATCTAAAATACCCTCTATTCTTTCAGAGTTTTCTGGATGTGATTTGAGATTATGTTTTGTATGTTCCTCAAAATATAGGATTTTCATAATAATTATTATGAGAAGAATATTTCCATTTCTTATTTTTTTCTACCCAATCCTTTTTTCTTATGTTTATTATCTTCTTTTCAATATATCCCCTAGTCATGTTGTAATTAGTTACTGTTCAATAGGAACCAGCCCTGATGTTATCTCATTTGAGATGAATGGAGAAAGAGTAAGTTTCCTTACCCATTGTAGAAGAGATAATATAAGTGAATCGACTATAAAAGAAGTAGAAAGGTTAGTGAAAAATGGAAGGGAAATCAATATTTGGGAGTTTTTTCAAAGTGCTGGAATCGTAAGAGCTGATGAATTTGAAAAAATAAAGAAAGAATTGCAAAATGTGAGAGAACTAATAAAACGGGGCTATTTTTGTGAGAAGAAATATTTCAATTTAGAAGTTATAAGTTTTTCTTCAGATCTCAGAGGGCAGTATATTATATACATTCCTAAGAACAGAGTGCTTGAGAGCGACAGTGGATGTGATCAACTTTTGAGCTTAGATCATAATAAAGTATGCATAGCACTTCGCAATGGAATTTCAATAAAATTCAAAAAGAAAATCCCATTAAGCCTAATAGGTCTGATTTGCATTCCGGGTATAATATTTGCATCAATATTGGCGATATTAAAAAAAGGATTAGGAATCTCAATAAAAAAGTGAAAAGAATTCTTATACAGGCTCCAGATGGCTTAAAGCCCTACATCAAAGATCTTGCTAATGAGCTGGAGCGGGAGGGTTATGAAGTTTTTATTTGGATTGGAAGCTGTTATGGGCCCTGCGATATCCCTAACTTGCCTAGGGATCTTATAGATGTGGTGATAAATCTTGGTCATTTACCTAGCAGGGATAGATGAAGCAGGAAGAGGAGCAGTCCTCGGACCTCTTGTAATCTGTTGCGCTTGGATTTCACGCGAGAAAAAAACAATTCTAAAAGATCTTGGAGTACGTGATTCAAAAGAGTTAAGCCCCTTAGCAAGGGAAGAAATATTTGAAGATCTTATTAGAGAACTAAATGGCATTAGATTAATAGCAGTAGAGCCTAGGGAAATAAATTCCTTAATGAACGCTGGATTAAATCTAAATTCTATAGAACTTCTTAAATTTCATGAGATTCTTAAAGATGTTCCAGCTAAGATTATATACATAGACTGCTTTACTAGGGACATTAGGAAATTCAAAGAAAGTTTTAGGAAGTATAAAAAGAGAATTATTGCACTAAACAGAGCAGATAAGAGAATCCCGATAGTAGGTGCAGCATCTATCATAGCAAAGGTAACAAGAGATCGAATAATAAGATTTTTACATAAGAAATATGGAGATTTTGGAAGTGGGTATCCTAGCGATGAGAGAACAATCTCCTTCTTAAAAGAAAATAAGGAAATTCTTGAGGATAAGACATTAGTCCGAAGGGAATGGATAACTATTAAAAGGATAGAGGAGTTATCAAAAATAAAAAGTTTGTTAGATTTTCTTTAAAATTTCTTTTAGTTCATCTAACTTTAGCTTAAAAATAAAATTATCTCTATCAATATTGATTAGTTTTTCCAATTTTCTAATAAAGTCAAAATCTTTTTCTTTTTTATTTAGCTCAGATCTTAATCTTTGAAGCAAAAAACGCTTTGGAGAAGCAAGTAAAATCGAATCCTCGATTGAAAATCCCCTTAAAGTAAGCAATAGCACTAGTACAATCCTATCGATACTAGTTGGGACACCAAGCAATTTTCCCTTGAGATCAATTCTAAATCTCTTAAGCCCGTATTCTTCTCCTATTTTTGCTGTTATTCCTTTTAACCTATTTCCTTTATCAACAATTCCTAATAATAAATATTTTCTGTTAGGATCTACCCGCTCTAGTCTTTTCTCAGCATAAGGATCTAAGAGATATCCATCCCAGTCCATTTGATTAGAAATTACAAGATAATTCTCCCAATAAAGGCTCTTTGTGTAAAATCTGGAAAAATTTATCTGCCTATTTAGACTTTTTATCTCTTCTTCCTTTAATAAGTTCCTAAACCTATCTATAATTACTATTTTCCCTTTTAGCCTTGGAAAATCCAAAATAGAACCAGATTTTTTTATAACGTTTCCTTCTTTCCTTCCCTTCCCGTACAATATCTCAATCCCTAAATTAGTAGTCCAAACTTTGCCTTTCTTTCTTTGCTCAGTAGGAATATATCCTTTGTAATAGAGATTGGCAAGATAACATAAGTTGACCTTTTTCCTAAAATAAACGCTTTTTAAGTTTTTATCTTTTAGTTTTTTAGCTAAAACCTCCTCTGGAAACTTCATAACTGTTTTAACCCGTTAAGGAAAATATTATAAAATGGTAGTTAGGGAGCTTAGGGAATGGGAAAGAATTGCTGCGCATTCGCATATTACTGGCTTAGGTTTGGAGGGTCTGAAAGCAAAATTTGTAGGAGACGGCTTTGTGGGACAATGCAAAGCAAGAGAAGCTGCCGGAATTGTTGTTAGGTTAATAAAAAGTGGAAAATTTGCTGGAAGGGCTGTTTTAATTGCTGGGCCTCCGGGAACTGGGAAAACGGCTCTTGCATACGGAATAGCAAGAGAATTAGGGAGAGATGTTCCATTTGTGCCTATCTCAGCGAGCGAAATATATTCTGCTGAAGTAAAAAAGACAGAGTTTTTAACTCAAATGATAAGGAAAGCTATTGGAGTAAGAATAAAGGAAAGAAGGAAAATATATGAAGGGGAAGTAAGAAATGTTGAAATAGAAAAGAAACAACATCCTTATAATCCTTTTTACCAGATACCTATCTCTGCAAAAGTTGAATTAGCAACTAAGCAAGAAACAAAGAAGATTAGCGGGGATCAGAGTTTTGCAATTCAAATTATTCAGCAAGGAATAGATGAAGGAGACATAATTCAAATAGATGTGGAAGATGGAAGGGTTATTAAGTTAGGGGTAAGTGAAAGGGCAGCAAAGCTAAAGGGAATAGATGTAAGTGCAGAAAGAATTCTTCCCATGCCAGATGGACCTGTTATGAAGGAAAAGGAGTTTGTATATACACTTACCTTACATGAGCTTGACTTGGCCAGAGCCAGATCCAGCTTAGGTATTTTTGATCTTTTCTTTGGAAGAGAAAGAAAGGAAATAGATCCAGAAGTAAGAAGGGAAGTCGATGAAACTGTAAAAAGATGGGTTGAGGAAGGGAGAGCAGAACTAATTCCTGGTGTTATTTTTATTGATGAATGCTCCTTGCTTGATATAGAGACATTTGCATTTCTAAATAGGGCTCTGGAGCAGGAGCTGTCCCCTATTATAATATTTGCTACTAATAGAGGAATTGCAAAAATAAGAGGAACCGATCAAGTATCTCCTCATGCCATGCCAGTCGATTTGCTGGATAGGGTATTAATAATAACTACCAGGCCTTATAGTGAGGAAGAAATAAAGGAAATAATTAAAATAAGGGCTAGTCATGAAAAAATAAAACTCTCCCCAGAAGCTCTTGAAAGTTTAGTAAAAGCTGGAGCGGAAAATAGCTTAAGATATGCTTTACAGTTGCTCGCTCCAGCTAGCGAAATAGCAAAGGAAAAGGGGAGAGAAGAAATTAAGAAAGAGGATATAGAAAGAGCTAAAGAATTGTTTGTAAGCGTAAAAGAGTCATCAAAATATTTGAAAGAGTTTGAGGATAAATTTTTGAAATACTAATGATAAAGCTTGGGCCTAGACAAAGGGCTCCAACAACCTCCCGTTTAAAATTAAGACCATTATTTACCAAAGGAAGTTTTGTCCCTACTCAAGTAACTCTGGAATGCAAAGATTTTGTTCCAAAAGGAAAAGTAAGTACCTTAGACAGACTTCTCTCTGACTGGCTGAGATCTGAATTTCAGATAAATAGATCCACTGAAGTTCCTTACTATCAATGGCCTTGGGTTTGTGGAAAAGAAAGATTAGAGTACGTTAAAAGATGCTATAAATATGCAATTATTGTTCTCTACTATATAGCTGCGAGATGGGGAAAAGTTCTGGAGCGGGATTTCAATCTAAAGGTAAGCATCATATTAGGAGGAATACCTAGATGGGTATTAATAAGGAAAAGAAGTTACTGCACCAGAAAAACTGAAAAGAGGTGGGTGGGGCTTGTTGATCCATATACTGTCGCCCTTTCTTTAACCAGAACAGTAGAGGAGGCCAACGCAAGCCTTAAGATATCCTATTATATAATCCTAAAGCCGACCTTCTTAGCACAAAAAGAAGGAAGATTGCCTGGAGCGGGGAAAGAGGGATTACCTATAGCTATTTTAGATGAGGGTATTAAGATTGGAAAGGAGCTTGTAGTAGGAGTTCCCCCTCATTCTATAATGAGTTATTTTAAGGATGCTATAGAATATCTCAAGGAAAGACTTAAAGATGAAATCAATAAGATTGCTAGAGAGTATGAGATCGAGCCAGAAATAGAAGGAGAGCGTTTATTGGAAATAATTAAAAGATTCTATCAGATTTTGTTTGAAGTAATGAAAAAGGAAGGAGGGGAAATAGAAGACATTTACAGACGGATAATTAGATCAAAACTCTCTCCAAAGAAAAAAGAAGAAACAATTGAAATATACGAACCAAAAATTCCAAAGCCCGCTCCAGAAGAGAAGAAAGAGATAAGGGAGATTATAAGCTGGAAGGCTTTGTATAGAAGAGTAGAAAGGGAAATAGAAATTCTTGAAAAATTTGAGGAAACACTTCCTGGCCCAGAAAGAAAGAAACTTAAAATCTTATACCTAATCCTGGAGCTTACTGAGGAGTATAGGGACAATCCTGAAGTTCTGGAGCGGCTCCAGAAACTTCTTGAAGATCTAAAGAGAGGAAGAAGTCCTTATGAGGTAGAGCTAGAAATTCTGGATCTACGTTATGATTAACTATGATTTTCTCTCATAAAGTTTTTTGATTTCTGGGAACATGTCACATACCGTCCTTAATTTTGGATACTCTCTTAACAATGGAAAAGTAACTGCTTCTCTTACCGCATCCAGATTCATACATACCATCAGAATTCTTTGCAATCCTAAACCGCATCCAGAAGCTGGAGGCATTGCATACTCTAATGCTATAACATATTCTCTATCCATTGGATGATACTCTGATAATTTTCCTTTTTTAACCAATTCTTGTCTCATTCTTTCTTGTTTCTCAAACTCAATGAATTGGATTATAGGATTATTAAGCTCAGAGTAGGCATTTGCTATTTCAAATCCACAAACAAAACCTTCAAATCTTTCTGTCCATTTAGGATCATCCTCACAGGGTTGAGCCAGTGGGCTAACATCTAGTGGATATGGGTACATAAAAGTGGGTTGGATTGCTTTTGGCTCCAGAATTTCATCCCTTATTAAATCAACTAGTTCTCCCCAAGTTTTGCATTCGGTAGTATCTAATCCCAGTTTTTCGCATTCTTCTTTTAGGGTTTCATAGTCGTACTGGCTAACATCAATCCCTGTTTCTTCTTTTATTTTTCTTTTGACGTCCCATCTCTCAAATTTTGAAAAATCTATGGTATAATTCTTCCAAGTTACTTCTAAACTTCCATTATTAATGCTACTTACAAGCTCTTTTATCAAGTTCTCAGTAAATTTCATTTGATCTCTATAATCCCACCAAGCAGCATAATATTCGAAACAGATGTATTCTGGGTGATGTTTCCAATCTATCCCCTCATTTCTAAATATTCTCCCTATTTCATAGACCCTCTCATACATAGCGACCAAAAGCCTTTTTAGATAAGTTTCTGGGGCTATTCTAAGGTATACTTTCCTATCCAGTGCCCAATAATAGGTCTCAAATGGCCTTCCAGCCCCTCCCCCATAAATCGGCTGTAGTTCTGGAGTAAAGACCTCTATAAATCCATGTTTGTCCATATACTCACGAGCAGTTTTTATTATTTTGGAAAGTTTTAGGACCATTCCTCTCGCTTTTTTATTGAAAATAAAATCTAAGTATCTATGTCTAAACCTCACTTCTTTATCTTTTATTCCATACCATTCCTCCGGCCATGGCCTAAGACATTTAGATAAAATGGTTACTTCATTAGCTAATAGGCTAATTTCTCCTCTCTTAGTTCTTATTACATTTCCCTTTACTCCAATAATATCTCCTCTATCCAATAGTCTCATTGACCCATATTTTTCTTTTCCTATTACATCCTCCCTGATTACTATCTGAATTTTCCCTTTTGAGTCTATTAAATCAAGAAACAATATCTTTCCATGTTCTCTTTTCCTCATTATTCTTCCAGCAATAGAATAATAATCACTGGTCTCCTCTCCAGGGCCTAAGTAAGAGTATTTGGAAATAATCCAGTCTGAGTAGGTATTAACTTCCCACCTTTTTTTATAGGCTCTTTCTTTTTTCTCTATTTCTTTAAGTTTTTTAACCCGTTCCAGAACGAGAGCTTCCTCGGGTGTAACTTTTACTTCCCCATGCCGCATAACCTTTAAGAAAAGATTTATAATTTTACTTTAGTTTCGATTAGACTATTCAATACCTACCCATTTTCCGTTCTTAAATACTAGAACATCGTCAAAATATATTTCTCCATCCTTTCTTAAATCTTTAATAAGATCTATATGAATTGCTGACTCATTTTGACTTAAAGTTTCGGGGTATCCCCTGCCTAATGCAATGTGAATTGTACCACCAATTTTTTCATCGAAAATAGCATTCTTAATATATCTATTTATCTTTGGGTTAATACCAATTCCAAATTCCCCTACTCTTCGCGCTCCAGAATCTGTATTAAGAATTTTCTCTAAAAGATCTAAATTCTTATCAGCATGATAATCAACAACCATTCCTTGCTTAAACTTAAGTATAATTCCATCTATTTCTTTTCCCTCGTATATGATGGGAAATTCAAACATAATTCTCCCTTCTACGGAATTTTCAATTACGCTCGTAAAAACTTCTCCTCCAGGCATATTGTGTTTCCCATCATCAACTACGGCTTTTCTTCCTTTTATTGAGAAAAATAAATCTGTATTTTCACCAACTATTCTTACCTTTTCTGTCCTTTCTAACAAATCTTTCAACTTTAGCATCTTTTCCCTTAACTCTTCCCAATTTATATTGCAAGCATTATATACAAAATCTTCTAGCTCTTCAAGTGACATCTCAGCTTCCTGAGCCATGGCTTCTGTAGGATAATAAAATATTACCCACCTTGTCTTTTCTATTCTCCAATCTACTATTGGCTTTAGTGTCTTTTCCCAAAGGGTTATTTTTTCTGAAGGAATATTTGTTAACATCTTTGTGTTTGATGTTGCTCTTATTCCTACATAAACATCAGCTCTTTTTATTTCCTCCATTCTATGCTCAGGAAACCAAGTTAGCTGGTGTTCTTTTGCGTATTTGTACCAAAAGTATTTTTCTTCTGGGAAATGGACATTTATCCAAGTGTAGGCCCCACGCTCTAGACATTGTTTAAAAATCTCCAAAGCTAATGGCTTAGCTAGAGAAGAGGTTTCAATTAGAACTCTATCTTCGGGTTTTATTTCTGTAGAATAATCAACCAAGATTTCTGCAATTCTTCTTATTTTTTCACTTTCCATATTATCCACAAATGTCAGGTTTCTCTAAGAAAGAGTAACATATAAACCTTTTTATCATTTCTCTATCTCTCCTAAATTTGTATTCAACATCATTTACAATTAAAGTCGGAGATGCCGTAACTCCGTATCTGTTAGATAATGAATAATCATTTTCTAATAACTCTTCTCTATGTTCTTTTACATAAGTTTCGACTTTATTGGTATCAATTTTATTCCTCACTGCAGCTTCTTTCCAACACGTTTCTATGTTCTGGAGCGAGCAATTTTTATTCGTATCTAATACAAAATCTACCCATTTTCCAACCCCATAAATCTTGAAAATTGCCTTTTCTCTTAAATCCTCCTCCAACTCTTTAGGACCATGCAGAGATCTCCACCGGGTTCCGTTTATTGTGGAAATTTTGGAATATATATAAACGGGTTCAAAAACGATTCTATCAGAAAACTCTTTTATTAAAGGTCCAATCAAATTTTCCATTTGATTCCCAAATGGGCAATAACTCATTATAAATAGGTAAACTTTTGGTTTTATTGTCTTTTTAGGAACCATCTTTCTCATTTCCATTAGAAAATCATTAATTCTTGTTCCCGAGATTGAGACCATAGAGTCTGTTTTACTATAGAAAAGAATATAGGAAAGATCATTACTAAGATAGAAAACAAGAATATTATCTCCAATCCTCCCTCTAATCTTATACAAAGGGAAACCTAGAACATTTTCTTTGCTTATTTCTTTTATTTCATAATCTTCTCCAAGTATGCTAACATCAGGCAAGTTTCTTAAGATATTCTCGGCAATTTTCTGAATACTCTCAAGAGATACATTAGTATGAGATAGGTTTTCGATGGTTTCTGGAGTCTTTTTTTGGGCTTTTGATAAAACATAAACTAAACTTGAAGAGAATACTAAAATAATAAGCAATAGAATTGCTATTTCACGCTCCATATGTCTGGAGTAGCTCAGATGTAATATAGGCTATTGCTAGACCCAAGAGAGGAGTTAATAATGAAAATACTACATGGGCGCTTTTTGTAAGGAAAGCAGAGATAATAATAAGCCTTGTAAGATTAAATAAAAAAGAAAGAGCAGGTATTATGAAAAATATCCCTAATAAAAGTTTCTTTATCTTTCTACAGAGAAAAGTGAAATAAGCAACAGAAAATAAATATGTATAGATCCCAATACAATCTTTTTCTATTTCAATACACGCATTTACATTACAGAGGACATTTCCTATTCTTACATCAAAAAAGGGCTCTAATAAAAAGGTGTAAAAACTCTGAAGTAGATAAATAGGCTTTCCATATTTGTGATAAAGATATGCAAGGAGTCCTAACAAAAAAGGAATTAAGAGTCTAAAAAGTAAATTCTTATGCGGCCGTAGTCTAGTGGTAGGACGCTGGCCTTCCAAGCCAGAGGTCCCGGGTTCGAATCCCGGCGGCCGCAGGAAAGTCCTATATGAAGAAAACAAAAAGCACTTTTATTACTTAACAAATCTTATTACTCTCTTCTCCCTCAATTGTGTCTCCTCTTCACTTCGCTCGGAGTATTTAATAGCCTCTTCGTGTGCTGTTTTTAATTTCTTTACTAATTCACTAGAGAAAGGTTCCGGTAAATATTTCCATATTCCAATAAAGGGGATGATTTCTCTTTCACAAAAAGTATGCGGCTCTAATTCTTTCAAAAGTTCTCTTTTTAGGGAAGATGGATAAGGACCAGTTATAATACGATATGAAAGAACTTGATAAAAAAACTCAACAAATCCCACTAAATAAACATAACCTAACTCTGTCAATCTGAATCCATACCTCTTAGACTTCTCAACTATTCCTTTTTTGGCAAAAGCATTTAATATTCTACTGAGCTCAGAGGATGAGATATAAAAACTAATAAGGGAGAGATTTAGAGATATCACCTCATAAAGCTGTTTATGCCTCACAAATTCTTTATTTTGCCCACTGAGTGCAGCAAGCTGCAAAAGGACTATAACTCTCTTTTCTGTACTTAAAAAAAGAAGAGAATCTAGAGTCTTTGTTACTTCTTCATTTAATATGCCCCCGAGCATGCCTTTATATAAGACAGTATCCTCAGAAGGCCCTCTTTTATTGTTATTAATAATAGTCATACTTATCAGTGGTGAATGATTTTTATATAAGGGTTTCTAAGATTGTGCTTATAGGATGTAAATCCAAAAAAGCATGATGAGGCCCTGTGGGTCTGAATTATGATGAGCAAGCTAAACGCTGACATTGCTTTTCCACAAAATTTCTCTTTTTGACTCAATAGCTGTTTCCTCTACTCCTAAATAACGAGCAGCAGTTACTATATCAACATTGTATTCTCTTCTTCCTATTTCAATGATATCAGAGTAAAATTCACTCCAATTTGCATCTCTTAAAGTATGATGATCAAGTATTATTGTCTTAACTCTTGTCTTTTGAATAATCTCTAGTAAATTCCTCTTTGAAGCTTCAAACTCTTCTATCGAGAATTTATATCCTATCAAATACGTTGGAAAACCCGAAAGTATAAGTATTTGTGGATTTAATTCAATTATTTCCTGCTTAACTCTGTTTGAAATAACCCCCTGGATATCAGAAGCGAAAAGAATTCTTTTTCTACTTTTCCTTAGCAAGACCATTAATAAGAATCCCAACTTAGATTTTTCTTTTCCATGAGGAACAGGGTCCGAAAACTCAATTTTTACCCCTTTTTCTCTAAAACTCTCCCCATCAGCAAAAGTAACCTCAGCACCTTTTTTCACTATTTCTCTTACAACATAATTTCCTCTTCTTCTCTGAGAATTGTTTATGAATTCTTCAATGTTTTTTAGAAAGATTTTCTTATCATAAAGAATTTCTAATAACTCACCACGAGGACAATGGTCCCAATGATAATGGGTAATTATAAATATATCTGATTTTTTAGCGATTCTCTTAATTTTTTCTTTATCAAGTTCGAACAATTCTAATTCAAGAGGATGGGGTGGTAATCCATATCTTCTTGGTGCTATGGCTATGGAAGGATCAATAAATATTCTGATTGAGTCTGTTTTTACTAAAGTTGCCATTGATCTTAACGAAAATGAATCAAAACAGATCGGAATTACATCCAATTATCCTTTCTCCCTTACGGAGGAATAAATTTTCTTAAAATTGATAGTTTTGCTTTTAGGATTTCCTATTATAGTAAAAGAATTATTTTTGAAAAAAGAGTCTATAAATTCTTTCTGCATTCGGCTCCAGATCTTATTTGGGGTCTTTTTTATCCATTCAACATATTTATCAATAAACTTGAAGTCCCTCTCACTGGACTTTTCTATTCCTTCCAGATATCTTCACCCAATACTTCTTTAGTTACTTGCCTGTCTATCTTTAGATCCTCTATAAGTTTCCTTAATACCTCTATATTTATATACCTTCTTAACAACTTGAACAGAAACCTAGCATCCATCTGATCATGTCTATCATTCGTGAATAATTTATATGCTATTTGCATTTCTATTGGAGAGACTTTTATGGTTTTTCCGCCAAATTTTATTTTTAAAGCATTTTTAAGCGAGTATTTTTGGTAATCTGTTTTAGCTATTCTTAATTCAGCATTTGGTACTATTATCCCTTTTCTGCAAAATCTGATTGGATTCCCTTGTTTTAAGTCCCTAAAGGCTTTTTCCATGTCATCCGGAATGAGTAACTCATACTTTCCTTTTATTCTTTTCAAAAATTTCTTAAACTTTTCTTCAGAAATGTCTTGGATTAGAATATCTATGTCTTCAGTACCTCTACACCTACCAAAAAGTACCGGAACATAACCTCCAACTATAACATAATCTATTAGCCCTTCAAGGTTTTCAACAAAATCCAAAATAAAGTAGTCCAGAGCTGTTAATTCTTTTTCCCTTATCTCAATCTCTTTTTCTTTGATATCTATTTCCATAGAAGAAAGGGATATCACATAGTAAAAAATTTTAGGAATTAAAAATGAAAAAGGCTTTTTCGGCTGATAGGGGGGTGGGGAATTTAGAGGACTCTAAAGTAATAACAACTCTAGACTTCTAGAAAGTTGTTTTTGTGAATCAAATTTAAGAAAATTGAAGAGGTTTAGTGACTTAATGTCTTTTACTAGAGCTAAGAAGACTAATTTCTTGTTGTTGGTAGCTAATGAGATAGAGTCCCCCCGCCCGGATTTGAACCGGGGACCTGCCGGTGCCTGCCGACCCTATTTCATCGGCCGCCTCACGGCGGTCTCGAAGGGTGGGAACGCCTACAGCCGGCCGCTCTACCACTGAGCTACGGGGGGCATAGATATTTATCTTATATAGTCTTTCTTTTATCCTACCTTTTTCTTCCAATGTCAAATTTATATAAACCTTAGGTTATCTTTGCATCTTATATAAGGTTAGAAGAAAGCATTTTAGGAAATTTATGGAAGAACTATTGTAATGTCTCTTTATATTCCGTTCTTTCTATTATTTTCTTTACTTAAATTTAAATGGGAAAATTCTTCACTAAAACAATTCATTTATAATGCGAACAAGGATAGGATTTTATTTTATTATCTTCTAAAAGCATAATTTAGAATCGTGACCTTCTTCTGTAATTGTTTTCTTTATTTATTGACATTTTAGGCTCCTTTTTCATAATTAGTTAAGGAATATAATACAGGAAGAAAGGTAGTAGTATGGCATATGAATACAAAGGAATTAAAATTGAATGGATAGGCCATGCAAGTTTTAGAATCAGAAATGAAAAAGTGATTTATATAGATCCATACGCCGAAGGGGAATATTCAGAACCTGCAGATATAGTTCTGGTGACTCACGAACATTTTGATCATTGTGCTCCAGAAAAGATAAAATTGATACTAAAACCAGAAACAAAAATCATCGCTCCAGAAGAAGCGGCAAAAAAGCTAAGCAATCTAGGAGTAGAGATAATTAGAATAAAACCTGGAGAGGAGATTGAGATAGATAATACAAAAATAAAGGCTGTTCACGCTTATAACATAGGAAAACCCTTCCATCCAAAAGGGAGGGGAGTAGGATATATTGTTGAAATTTCTGGAGTACGAATTTACCATGCAGGAGATACGGATGTAATTCCTGAAATGAGAGAGATTGACGTTGATATTGCCCTGCTTCCAATTGGAGGAACCTATACTATGGACGAAGAGGAGGCAGTAAAAGCTTTGGACCTAATAAAAACAAAAATTGTCATCCCTATGCATTATAGCTATCTTGAAGGACTGGAAAAAGATCCGCACCACTTTAAAGAACTAGTAGGAGAAAAAGCTCAAGTTATAATTTTAGGATAAATAGAAAAGAGGTTAAATAATGCTTTCTTTTAGCATCACTGACAAATAGTGAATTTTTTTCTTACTTATTTTTATTCCTTTCCTCTGTTTATAATTTCATGAGAAAGAGAGGACAAGGAGCTTTAGAGTACTTGATGACCTATGGTTGGGCACTATTAATAATTGCAATAGCTGGGCTTGTCCTTTGGAAACTAGGAGTATTTAAACCAGTAAGAAAGGAGCAAGTTTTGGAACCATTTAAAGGATTTGATATTGTAGGGCAATATCTTTCCAATATAGCAGGAGAAGTAGGAATCGAAGTATTAAATACTAAAGCTAAAGGAATGGCAGTAAACATTACTAAGGTAAAATTAGTAAGCCCGTGGGGAACCCTAATATTTAGTACAGAGGGAGGTAACTTTACACCTTTAGTAGTGCCAAAAGATGGAAGAGGATACATAAAACTCTCTTCCCCAGTTTTTAGCCAATGCTCTGGAGGGAAAGTTTATGTAATGGATGTTTATCTCTATTACAGAACACAAGATCCTTGGGGAACTTGGAGCCTTTTGGAAGAGGAGGATAAAGCAAAGATAGCTTTCTTATGCAGAGGTACAGTGACTCTTGGAGGAGGGGTTGGAGGAGGAGGCGGAGGAGGCGGTGGCGGGCCAACATTTCACAAAGTAGATATAACAATTACTGAACAATCCGGAAATGATTTAACAAATTATCAGGTTAGACTTACAATAGATAACACCACATGCCCAAGTTTAAACTGGGGCAATAATGGTAATGACATTAGATTTTATGATCCAGGTTCTGGTACTTATTTAGACTATTGGATCGAATCATGGGATGATGTCAACCAAAATGCAACTATCTGGGTAAAAGTTCCATCTATCCCAGCTAACGGAGCTGTAACAATAGAGATGTACTACGGAGACACAAGCTTACCAGCAGCAAGCAATCTAACGAACACCCAAGATTCTTATACATTCACAGAAGATTTCTCCTCTGGAACTATTAACTCAGCTTATTGGCATACTTACTCAACTGGAAATGGGAGAATTCAAGCAAACGCTGGACAAGGCCATCCAGCTCCAGCACTAACGATGGACAGTACTGGTGGTAATGCTCTTAATGTCTTCTCCACGGAGAATGCCATACCAAAAGTAAGCTCAATTACTATTACTTATGAAGCAAGGGAATGGGGAGATGAAAACCATGGATGTAACCCTAGCTGGACCCAAACTGATCCTTATGGAGCAGGACATCCCAACTGTGAGGCTACAGCATTTAGTTGTGATGGAACTAACTGGTATAGGCTTAGGAATCTCTTCCTAACTGGTAGCTGGTCATCTTATACAGATACACCAGACCTTGCAACAAATTGTGGTGGATCAGGACCTTGGGACGTAAGAATATCTTGGAGCCAATTTGATAACCTTGCAATTGCAACCGATGGTATAGGAGTTGACAATATTCAAATATCCTGGACAGGATTTGCAATGAGGGTTTCTCCAGAACCTTCAGTAAGCTTCGGAGCTGAACAAACAGTAGCAAGCTATCCATAGCTTCTTATTTTATATATTTTTGTTTTTAGTTATTAAAAAATAGAGAAAAGTAAAAGAATTAATTATCCTCCAAAAAGAGTCCTCATAGCTCCTTCAGGAGCTTTGTATATTGGCATTTTCAAAATAGCTGCCAACCTTTGTGTACATTCCCTTAATCTGCCAAGTGAAAACTTGAAATAGTTGTTAAGCTTCTTCAGAACAACCAATTCATCCATATCTCTCCCTTTTCTCCCCGCAATTCTATTTATTTTTTCTAAATATCTTTCCTCTGTTAATATTTCCTTCTCTTTAATGAGAATTTGTTCAAGAAACTTTCTTAATGAGTCTTTATTTTCCTCTGTCAGCTCTATCCCCGCTTTTCTCATGTCAATGATGATTTTACATATCCTAGTCATGAAAAGGATGAGAAATAAGTCCATAAACACTCCAAAAAGATCTGTAATATCGTCAATGTCATCTATAATCCCTCCTTTCTCATGAGCTAATTCTGATATCAAAGCAGCAATGCTTTTTTCTATTTTTTCTTGACTTATTTCCAAAGCCTGAAGCTCTTTTTCCCTTCTTTCAAATATCTTGATGTATTGTATAGCTTTATTTAATAGTTCATTGAACCTATCCACTCCAGCAGTAACATCTACTCCTAACAATTCTCCCGCCTCTCTTACTTCTTCATGCTTAAGTTTTTCTTCAATTACTTCTTTTCTTATTCTATTTAATTCATTTTCAACTTCTTTCTCAAAATCTTCGGGAATTATAATGAGAATCTCTGTTACTCCTCCTTTTTCTGGAACCAAAGCTCTAAAAGATGTCTCACCTGGACGTTCTTGAGAAAGATGCTGCAATCTCATTAGAACTCCTGTCTTTCCTAGCACCTTAATATGAACAAACTTCCCTCTTTTTTCTAAATCTATATCTAGAATAGATTTCTCGAATTCTCCTCTTTTTATGTCATTTACTATCATGTTTAATTCTGAGTCAAGATTAGTCCTACCTCCCCAAAGCCTGATTAACCTTGAAACGAAACCTGCTTTCTCAAACTCTTCCTTCCCTAAAAATACTTTTAATATTTTATAAATTGCAATATAAGCTCTTATGTAATCAGCAAACAAATCCTTCTCTTTCTCTTTTATCTTGTTGATTTCTTTTTCGCATTTCTCAATATTCTTTAATAATTTCCTTATCTCTCTCAAGATACCTCCTAATAATTTTTTACTCCACAGTTTCACAAGCTTATCTACCCGGGTTATTTCCAAAAGTGCTAGACGGATGTCATCTCCTTCTTTCCTTCCTAGCTGTGTTAAAACATTGGCTTCCTTTAGAATATACTTTTCAGCAAATCTCTCTATTCTCTCACTTATCCTTCCCATGAATCTAGACAGGGGTTTGAAAATTTGAATTTTAGAGACTTCTTAAGAGGAAGCTAGAAAGCTCTAAGAGGTATCTCTGAAGATCCGCATCTATGTCTTTTATGTCTCTTAATTCTCTTACCTTATCTTGAACCAGATGAAGCGGGATTTCCTCTTTTTTTAGGAAATAGTGATCAAAAATTAAGGATAAAGCTTCAAATATCTTTATATACTTATCTGGAGAGAGAGCTATCTTATCAATTTCCCTGGGAAGAATAGTGTAAAATCTCTGGGTAATTGGAATAAGTAAAGATTTTATTCTCTCTTCCTCTCTAGACTCACTTTTCACTTTTGAGAGCAAAGACAGAGCTTCCAACAGAAATTTGGACATCTTTTTAATTATTTTTTCCTCTTTAGTCTCTATCAAACAGAATTTCAGAAATTTAAGAAATTGACTCCATATCATTCTCCTTCTTTGTTCGCTTTGAAAGAAAACATCCCCTCCAGCCTTATCTCCTAAAGCAACTAATGCCTGATGCAGTAAAAAGATAATTGGCATTAATTTATCCTTATAAGTAGAAAGTGGAAAGTTTACTCTTATTCTCTTTATAAACAACCCCACTGCTATTATTCTTTTTGTCCGTATTTTTCTTTTAATTTTTTTTCCTGTAGGAATTTCAACCCTTTCTGGAACCATCCAAGAAGGCATAATTTGGAATATTTTGTTTTTACCAATCTTTCTTGTCAAGATCCAAATCCTCGCCTTTCTGTGTAATCTATCTAAAAATTCTTCTACTTTTTTTCCCTCTGGGGTTCTGCTTGGCTTAAAGAAGAATATTGGAATTGGTTCAAGCCCCTTCTCAGAATATCTGTATCCAATTACCAACTTATTCCCTCTTCCCCCAAAATACTTAGAAAGCACTCCTCCTAATTCCTGTAACTTCTCAATTTTTTCTAAAGGTTCCTTAACCTTTTCCAATTTTTCTGCAAAGTCTAATACATCTTCAACTTTAAGTATTTTAGAAAGCATATCTAGCGCTTCTCTTATTTCTTTTGAGTTTCTCTCTATGTAGGCGTTCGGATGCATTACCATTTTCCCACAATTTTCTTTAGCAAAGAGAAGAATTATGGGTATCTCATAGAATAACTAGAAAAGTCATTAAGGATGTAATCTTTTTGTGATAGAAGAATGGAAATATGTTCTTTATGTAAGAGAAACAGAGCAGCAAAAATATTGAGAGTATGCAGAGAATGTTTATTGGAAGGTTTAGGAGAAGATCTCATAGAAAGAGCTCATAGGTATAGCAGGTCTCTCTATAATTTGCCATCTAAGTTGGATAGGGGGAAAGAATGCAATCTTTGTCCAAGAAGGTGTAAGATAGAAGAAGGAAAGTTTGGATATTGTGGACTGGTGGAAAATAAAAATGGAAAATTAATCTTCCATTCTAATCACCAAAAAGGGCTGCTTGAGTATTATTTTGATCCACTTCCAACTAACTGTGTTGCCGCTCCAGTCTGTCCTCTTTGCAAACTAGCTTCTGGTTACAATTTAGCAGTTTTTTACTGTTCTTGCAACTTAGATTGTCTCTTTTGCCAAAACTACCAATGGAAAGAGCGTTTAGTAAACAAACAATTTTGGATCACTACCTCCCATCTCCAATTAGAAGCTAACAAGGCTTCATGTATATGTTTTTTCGGCGGCGATCCCTCAGTTCAGGCTATTCATTCCATTTCTGTGGGTGAAAGAATTAAAGACAAAGTGTGTATATGCTGGGAGACAAATGGGATTGTTAATAGGAAGATTTTAAAAATATGGATAGATATCGCTATAGAATCTGGTGGTATAATAAAATTTGACTTTAAAGCCTATAATGAAGAAATCTATAAAGCTTTGACCGGTTTTACAAATAAGCCTTTGCTTAGAAACTTAAAAATATTTAAAGCTGCTGAGTATGAAAGAGATTATCCTTTACTAGTATGTTCTACTCTCTTAGTACCAGAATACGTTACTCCAGATGAGGTAAAGCTTATTGCTGAATATTTAGCGGAAATTGATGAAAATATACCCTTAGTTCTGCTTGCCTATTGTCCCCACTACCTGATGAGAGATATTGGATTTACTAAAAAAGAAATCGCGCTCCAGTCCTATAAGCTTGCCAAAGAATATTTGAAAGAAGTTTATCTGGGAAATGTTTGGTTATTAAGATAACTCTAACTTACCGGGCGAAAGCAAATACCTAGTTTTTCAGCTATCTTATAGGCCTTTTCCATTTCTTCTGGAGTGGGATATCTTGCTATGTCTCTATATTTCTCTGGATATCTATTTACAAGATGCATTGGCCTATATTGTCCCATTATATTGACTAAAATTCTGTCCTTATCAAGCTCCTTGGCTATCATTTCCAAGATAGGCTTAGTACAACACTCAATATGATTTGGCATTACTAAATGTCTTATAATCATATCTCCATTCTCTTGAGCTATCTTCAGATTCTTCAAAACAGTTTCTACATAATTAATCCCCCCTCCAGTCAATCTATTTGCACATTTATTATTTCCAAACTTAAAATCTGGAAGCCAAATATCTATGACATCTAATAATAATTCCATAGCCTCAGGACTACAAAGCATATTGCTGTTCCATAGCATTGGAACATTAACTTCTATATATTTCATGCTTTCTAGAATGATATGCAAATTTGGTGTAGGCTCTCCACCAACCCAATTTATGTTTGCCGCTCCAGTATCTCTCAATTCGGTAGCTATTCTTGCTAGTTGTTTAGCGTTAACTTTAACTCCATTTTCCGGATTAAAAGAAATATCATAGTTCTGGCAAAAGACACATCTAAGATTGCATCCAGCAAAAAATATCGTCCCAGAACCTCCCACAGGCCATTTACCTCCTCCCAAAAGAGGGGCTTCCTCCCCAAAATGGTGAAAATATGAAGAAACAACTGCCAATTTCCCAACTCCACAAAATCCTCTTTCTCCCCTTTCTCTATTTATTCCGCAATTCCTAACGCAAAAATTACATTTTTTTAGCATCCTTTTTGCAATCTCTACCTTAACATCTAGGAAATTTGGACTGGAGCAGGGTAGTTTATCAGGAGAAAATTCTGATCTTTTTATTTTTTCTAATTTCTTCTTAAATTCTTTCCTAAGACAATCATGTAACTCCCAAAGCTCCTTAAGAGTTAGGTCTGAGAAATTTTCTTCCTCACATTTTATAGATTTACATATAAGAAATTTTGCTGGTTTTTCGTTGATCATGACTCTATAATACCAGCCTAAACACTCTCTAACTTCTTTATAACTCCAAACCACTAACGCATCTGGTCTAAGTATCCTTTCTATTACCATAGAGCCTTATATAATAACTAAATGCTGTTTATCAAATGGGATTTGATTAGCGATTTTATAGTCTTTCACAGTATCTATAGCCAGCCATAGCTTTGGATTCTTTTTTATTGCTATCAGTTTCCTCCTTCTGGCTAATTCTGGCAGGGCAGTTCTTTCTATATCTCCTTCTTCTGGAAGATAATTAAAAATCTCTGGGGTAAATCCGTAATATCCTGCATTTATCCACTGTCCCTCCAGTATTGGCTTCTCTTTAAAAGCAGTGATGTAATTATTCTCATCTATCTCAAGCAAACCGTAAGGAAGTCTTGGAGGTATGGCTAATATACTGCCTACAAGCTTTGGATTTTTTCTTAATGGGCTTATAAGCTCACCTAACCCCACTCCAGCCATTAATATGTCACCATTGCCTACGACGAAATATTTCCCATTAGACTCATCCAGAGCATTTAGGATTATTTCTTCAGCATTTTTTATTGCTCCTCCAGTACCAAGTGGAACTTCTTCCCTGGAGTAATATATATTCACCCCAAATTTCTTCCCATCTCCAAAATAATCTTCTATCTTATTAGCAAGTCTTCCAGTTAATAGTACTATCTTCTTAACTCCTAAGGAGGCAAGGCCTTCAATTTTCCACTGCAACAGTGGCTTCCCTCTTACCAATACCATCGATTTGGGTGTGTTTTCTGTAAGCGGCCTTAATCTCAGACCCTTTCCTCCTACTAATAAAACAACTACAACCATGTTCTCTTGAGTATAATTTTAGATTATAATGTATTCCATAGTAAGGAAAAATTGCCAACAGATTTAGTTTTTCCATATTTGCTTCTCTAGGGTTTACATTACTAGAAAATACATTTAATATAAATACATAGGGAAGAGCAGTTTGGCTACAGCACTTTTAGAGGGTAAATATGCTACCCCATTTAGGTAACCTCTGGAGCGACCAATTAATGTATTTTATTCTAATTTTCTCCAAATAAGAAAGTTTGTTTAAAGGCTTAAAATTAGTTTCTTGCCTTCCTGCTCCAGTATTGGAACAAGAGCATAGGTAGAAATGTCCCGCTCCAGAAACAGAATACTCAAACATGCTTTGAGTGATTGGAAGACTGGAACGCTGGTAAAAAAGTAAAGGAGACAGTTAAAACAACCCTTTATTTAGATTTAGATATCTAAAGCGAAATTAAAGAACTTTCTCTTAACATTCAAGCTTAGTTAATTCATTATTAAGAGAACACTTTAGAAATAAAGAGATTTCAAGAAAGAAAGATTATAAAGATAGTAACTCTAGCTTAAAATCCCTCCGCCCCGGCCGGGATTCGAACCCGGGTCACGGGAGTGACAGTCCCGTATCCTAACCGCTAGACTACCGGGGCATATACCATTACTTAACCAGGGGCGATTTAAAATTATGGAAACTGGTTCAATCTTTTCTTTTCCTAAGGAAGTTAAAAACATTCTCAAACTCTCATCGGAAGTTGCTATAAAGGTAAATAATATTTTAAAGGAAATTAGGAAATCAGTAAATGAAATAATTAGGAAAGAAAAAGAAATTAGAAGAGACAAAAAGAAAATATTCGAACTTATCTTTAAATTTCGAATATATTCTATTTGTTTCATATTTCTGTATAAAATTCTAGAAAAACAAAAAGATCTGGGATTACGTCTAATTAAAATCTTAAAACTAACTGGAGGAGGAAAAATAAAAGAAGAAAAAATAATTAAAGACATTTCGACGCTTATGGAAAAAGTATCTTCATATTACAGAAAATTAGAACAAATTTCAGAAGAATTTACAAGAAAGGCTACAAAAATGTTAACAAAAGAAGATTTAAGAAAATTTGAGCCAGAGATAAAAATATTAAATAAACTTAAGGAGGAAATTTCATCCCTTCTTAGAACCTAAAATAAGCACAAATACTTTCCTCCTCCTGGGGCCATCTAGCTCTGCTAACAATATTTCTTGCCAAGTTCCTCTATAGAGCTTACTATCTTTTATTGGAATCATTGCAAAGGCTTTTGTAAAGGCAGAACAAACATGTGCGTAGGCATTTGAGTCTATGAGGTCATGCTTATATCCTTCTTTTTTAAATGTCTCCTCTATAAACCTTTTATAATCATCCCGGATCCTAGGTTCGTCCTCATTAAGCAAAATGGTTGCGGTGGCATGGGGGAGAAAAACCAAGCAAAATCCATCTTTAATTCCAGACTCTCTTACAATTTTTTCCACTTTTGAAGTTATGTTTATTATTTCAAGCCTATTGTTTGATTCAATTTCAAACTCATAAATCTTTAGCTCCATAAATTTTATCCCCTAACCTTGTAAGACACTCTCGACTTTGCTAATAAAATTATTAGCTATTCTTTTAATGTTCCAAACTTTCTCTACAAGTTTTCTCCCTCTTTTAGACATCTTTTTTCTCTCCTCAGGATTATTTTCCAGCCACTCCAGCGCACTTATAAGTTCTTTCCAGTTTTTTACTAATAGGCCTACCTTTTCCCCTTGGAAAACCCATCTATGTGCAGGAATATCCCTGACTATAGGAACACAGCCACATGCCATCCCTTCTATAAGAGTTATCCCAAATGCCTCAAGGTAGGACAAGCTTATCAAGTACTTTGCTTGTTTTAAAATGTATATTTTCCTTTCCTCTGGAACATAACCTTCGTACTTAATATTGGGAAATGTTTTTGTGACTTTTTTTACGTATTCTTTCAATCTTCCTTCACCTAAAATGACGAAGTTATACCCCAACTCACTGAAAGCCTTTATTTCTTCTGTTATGCCTTTGTAGCTTGCCAATCTAGATATCTTTACTGCAATATCTTCTTTTTTAAAGCTAAATTCATATCTCTTTGTGTCTATTCCATTCCCAATAATAAAAATATTTCTAATGCCAAATTTTTTGAGGAAATTTGCAGAAACGGGGCTAACAGCACAAATAAGATCAAAGTTTTTACAAAACAATTTAAAATAAAGAGGCTCACCAACTGTTAGAAGAGTCACCAGCCCATTATCTCGAATTCTCCTCCAAAAACCATGAAGAGCAATACCATGGACTATCCCTACCTTTTTTGATTTTGTTTTAAACTTGCTGAAGAAGAAAGGGAGGGGATCTACCATAACAAACACATCCATGTCGTCAGCAAGCTCCAGTATTTTGCCCATCTCAAGAGGGATGCCTCTTTCCCGTCCTACTATCAAGGATTTAAAAAGGTAGATTTCCATACCTTCCCATATCAGTTTTTTCGTTTGGGAGGAGGGGAGGACTATTTTAACATTATTCTTTTTCAATATCGCCTTTGCTAGGTTTTCTAAAAATTTGTTTACTCCCCCTCCTTTGAAGATTTCTTTTTCCAGGTTAGTATACACTGATGATAAAAAGAGGATATCCATAATTTATGACTGTTATAAGGCAGCCTATTGTAGTAATGCTTGGCCATATAGATCATGGTAAAACATCTCTATTAGATAAAATTAGGGGAACAAGCATTCAAAAGAAAGAAGCGGGAGGAATAACACAACATATAGGAGCTACTGAAATTCCTTCTTCAGTAATAAGAGAAATAGGAAAAAATTTGATTCAAATTTTTAATATAGAATTCAAAATTCCTGGTCTGCTCTTTATTGACACTCCTGGGCATGAAGCTTTTATGTCTTTAAGAGAACGCGGTTCCTCCATAGCGGATATTGCTGTTTTGGTTGTTGATATTACCGCTGGCTTTCAACCCCAAACTTACGAGTCTATAAATTTCTTAAAGAAATTTAAAACCCCTTTTTTGATTGCTCTGAATAAAGTAGATCTGCTGCATGGCTGGAAGCCTTCTGGGGAATATTCTATACTACAAAGTTTGAAGATGCAGAGTGAAAAAGTGAGGAACAATCTAGAGAGAAAAATTTTGGAAATTATTCAAATAATGGAGAATTTGGGATTTAAATCTGACAGATTTGATAGGATAAAAGACTTCAAGAAGACTGTAGCTATAGTTCCTACTAGCGCGTTGACTGGAGAAGGAATTGCAGAGCTTTTGCTATTGCTAGTCGGTCTTTCTCAAAAATTTCTAGAGAAGAGACTAGAAATAGAACCGAGAAAAAAAGCAAGAGGATCTATCTTGGAAAAAAGGGAAGAAAAAGGAATTGGAACTGTAATAGACGTTATACTTTATGATGGAACACTTAGGGAAGGAGATTTAGTAATAATGGAAAGCACTAGAGGACCTTTAGTCACTAAAGTAAGGGCAATCCTTAAACCTGCCCCTCTCACAGAAATAAGGGCGGCAAAAGGAAGGGAATTTGTCAGAATAAAAGAGGTAAGTGCTGCCTGTGGGGTTCGAATAATAGCTCCCAACCTCAAAGATGTTATCCCAGGTTCGCCTATTTACTCTATAGAAGAAAAAAAGATAGAATCTATCAAAGAGTTATTTGGAAAAGAAATAAGGGAAATCATTTTTGAAAAGGAAAAGGAAGGCATAATTATTAGAGCAGATTCTCTAGGAGCATTAGAAGCACTTTTAATGAGTCTTAAGGAAAAAAACGTCGAAGTGAAAAAGGCCGATATTGGTCCTCCAACCAAAGATGATGTTATCTCATTATCAGTTATACCTTTAGAAAAAAGCGAATTAAAGTCTATTCTTTGTTTTAATGTTGAGATAGACGAAGAGATAGAAGAGTTAGCCAAGAGACACAATGTAAAGATCTTTAGGGGGAATATTATCTATAAATTGATAGAGGATTACCTGAAGTACAGAGAAGAAGCAATTAAAAAACGCATTGAGGAGAAGATAAAGGGAATCCCAAGACCCTTTATTATAAAGGTCCTTCCTGGATTTGTGTTTAGAAGATCCAAACCTGCGATTTTCGGTGTAGAGGTAATAAAAGGAACTCTGACAAAAGGGGCATCTCTTTATAAAAATGGAAAAATAGTTGGAAGAGTAAAAAGCATACAATCTATGGGAGAGTCCTTAGAAATGGCAAAAGCCGGTGAGAGAGTAGCTATTGGAGCAGAGGGTGTTGTAATAGGAAGAAATGTAAATGAAGGAGATATCCTTATCTCTTTTCTTACGAGAGAGCATATTTCTACATGGGAAAAATATTCTTTTCTTCTTAGCGAAGACGAAAAGGAGGCCTTACAAGAGATAAAGAGATCTATCAGGTATGTTTAGCCTCCTCTTTAAATCACCAAAGGACCTAAAAGACAAAGAAAAAGTTTCTTTAATTGGCCAAGTCAAAAAGATGGACAAAGAGAATTATTGTTTAGATATATTCGTTCTAGAAAAAACGTTCACATGCGTTTGTTTTGAAAAAAAGATGTTTGAGTCTATTAAAGTTGGAGATATTGTTAAGATATTTGGAAAAATCATTAAAATAGACGATAATTTAGAAATAGAGTGTGAATTTATTCAAAAAATAGATCTTGACCCTAAACTTCTAGAGAGATTCCTAAAGGAGATATCAAACTTATACCTTAAGTAGCTGTTAATGTTATGGTAAGGCTTACCCTACCTGAGACAAAACTCTTTAGGTATGGAATAGCCGCTATTGAGAAATTAATAACAGACGCTATGATTGAGATTTCTCCAGAAAAAGGATTTCAACTCATTGCCATGGATCCTTCTAACATAGCAATGGTCATTTGGACAATAAGACCAGAAGCCTTTTCCGAGTTTGAAGTTGAAGAAGCGACCAAATTTGGAATAAGTATTGGACATATTTCCCCAATAATAAAAAGAATTAAAGCAAAAGATACTCTAACTTTGTCTCTAGAAGAGAATACTTTAAAATTGACCCTACATGGTGCTTTTAAAAGAGTCTTTACTGCACCTCTGCTTGGAGAATTCGAAAGAGAATACCCGGAGCCTAATATAGAGTTCAAGGTTGATGCAGAAATGGACGCTGACGTAATCAAAGAGGCAGTTAGAGATATAAAAATAATTTCTGATGCTATGAAAATAGAAGCTGATGAAGATAAGATAGTGATGAGTGCTGAAGGAGAGCTGAAGAAAGCAAGAATAGAACTAACACGGGATTCCCCAGCATTGATAAGCTTAAATGTAAAGGAACCATCAAAGGCGTCATACTCTATTGACTATCTTTCAAAAATAGCAACAGCCGCTCAGGTTTCTGATACTTTAGGTTTGAAATTTGCTACAGATTGGCCAGCAAGATTTGAATTTAAGGCCCTAGAAAGAATGAACTTAACTTTTATATTAGCCCCAAGAATAGAGTAAGCATATTGCTTCTTTTTTATAAAAAAATAAAAGATTCTTGCTTCTTATTCTTATTGAGCGTTATATAAATGTGAATAAGAGTTCCTTATCCACTAAAAGATGAGCCAGTATTAAATTGCCTGTAGTTGTATAAGGAAAAAAAGAGTTAGATATAATGGATTTTTAGGTCACAAATATTTAGCGCCGGGGAGGGGATTCGAACCCCTGCGGGATACCCCACCGGATCTCAAGTCCGGCGCCTTGGACCGCTCGGCCACCCCGGCACAATAAATATTTGTTTACACTAGCAATTATTAACACTTACTTCCTACTCTTTGTTCTTCTTTTTGTAGAAAGCCTCACAGCACCTTTCCATAATTTTAGCGTAAGTAACTCATCAACTGTTAATTTTCCTCCTTCCTTTATTTTTTTCAAAATTTCTCTTGCCCTCTTTTTTAGTTCTCTCATACTTGTTTCCTCCTTATACACTGTAATGCCTTTTATTAATCTCTCTTTTTCTTCTATTCTCCTTCTGAGTTTTTCTTCCTTTTCTAGTAAGCGTATATATCTCTTCAAATGTCTCATAAACGACTTTTTCAGCAATTTTATTGCTTTTTTAGCTACCATTTTTTCGGTAATTTTTCTTTTCTTTTCCCTAAGCTCCTTAAGCTTGGCCATGAGGAGATCTCTCTCTTTTTCTATCTCAATTATCTTTTTTACTAGCCTCTCCTCGAGTTTTATAGGAAGAATTTCGCATTCTACGCGCTTCTCAAGTTTTCTAAGTTTTCTCTTTATTGTTTTGAGTCTTTTTTCTATCTCCTCCTCATTTTCCATCTCAAGAAAACCAATATTAAATATGATTGACTCATTTTCCAATATTTTTCTGACGATCTCTCTGATTTTGTTCATTGTATCTTCTTTTCTTTGGAGTAGTTTTTCGAGCGCTTTTTTCATCTCTTCAAGCTTCACAAAGATAGATAATTAGAGTTCTTTTAAACATTTTAAGAATATTCTATTGTGGGCCCGTAGCTCAGTGGTAGAGCGCCCGGCTGATAACCGGGAGGTCGTGGGTTCGAATCCCACCGGGCCCAGGGAAGATAAATGAAAAGGGCGCGTTACTATACAAAAGAACGAAGAAAAATAATTATTGAAATGTTATTAACAATTATCGCATTCTTTGTTTTTTCTCTCACTTCTCCACAAATTAAAAAAGGAGTTATGGCCGAAGATGCCCCCCTCCCTTTTAGAGACCCGGTATTTTGTAAGGTTAACTTCTCTTTTCCTTGGTTAACTCTCGGAAATAAGCTAATTATAATTGATAATTCGGGTAATATCCTGATTAATACTACTAATTTCTCTGAAAATGTCCCCCCTGAGAGTATTACTTGGAATGAACAGCCACTTTTCCTTACCAATAACGAAGGCGATATACTTTTTGGCTTTTCTAAGACAAAAACAGCAATAAGAGGAAAAGTCTTGAGAAAGAAAAATTTAGGGAAGTATGGAGGAATTAATGTCATCCATGGGACCAACCTTGTAGTGTTTGATCCTTCTGGGAATTTAATTTTAAAAAAAGTATCCACCTCATTCCTTGATAATTTCAAGTACGTTCGACAAATAGATATAAAAGAACAAAGCGGAGTGAACTTTTCCAATTGTTCAATCCATTTTATTATAGATACAGCCTCCCTTATCTCATCCGGAAAACTAAAAAATGACTGCTCAGATATCAGATTTACCCTAGATGATTTTCAAACATCTTTACCTTATTGGATTGAATACGGATGTAACACGCATGAAACAAAAATTTGGGTAAAAATCCCTTCAATTCCTGCTAATGGAATAGTTTCAATTTATATGTTCTATGGAAATAACAGTGTACTCTCTGCCAGCAATCCAGATATTGCGTCTAGTCAATGCCCTCCTCCAGAACCGGAAATTGACGTAAAAGAGGAGCATCTTACTAGAGATCTTATAGAAGTTCTTTCTCCAAAGATTGTATATCACGGATCCCTAGCCGGATGTTCCTTGCCTGGATGTAGTGATTATGGAGACAAAAATGGTTGTTTAGATTTCAATGACAGTATAGCTTTAGTAGGAACTTCATATTGTAACATTTTCAATCTATCTTGTATAGATAAACGGAATGAACTGAACTGTAATATCTTTGATGGCTGGTATGGGGGTGGAAACAAAGCAGGATGTGGAGATGATCCTGCATGCGAATTACGCGATTATTATTCCAATGAAAATTGCAGTTGCGACTTCTTCTCTTGCGAAACTAAGGACTTTGATACAGATGATGCCTGCTCTGGAATTTGTAATCCTAGCACGGGAAATATTGAGATTAGGGACTGTTATGCCAAAATTACTGGTAATAATTGTGTAGAAGAATGTATCTGGACACCATTTAAGGAATGTGAAGACAAATGTGAAGGGGAAACTTCTCCCTCTCCTTTTTATTTTGATAATATCACAGACTATGATCTCTGCCAAGATGGAGATACAGATTGCCCAGTAAGCCAATTTGCTGATACTTGTGAAAGTGGAGATTACTTGCTAGAATATTATTGTCAGGGAAATGATGCCACCTACTCAACAATTAATTGTAACGATTATGATAATAGCTATTGTTCCGGAGATATTCGTGTAGTTGAAGACTATTACTGTTCCGGAGGGTCATGTGAAAAAAATATAACCCAGGAAGATTGCAATCAGTATGATGAAATAATATTGTATTGTAATACAACTAACGGGGACATCTATGCAAACAAAACTAACTACGGATGCCACGAAGGCGAATGTGTCTTATTAGGCTATTCTATTCACTTGCATGAGGACTGTAACAAATGTTCAGATAGTGATGGAGGAAAAATTTACACACAGAAAGGCACTGTGTCTGTAATCCCTCCCTGTAGCTCTGGAGACACTTCTTGCCCTGCTCCCATCACTTATGAGGATTATTGTATAGACAGCACTACTTTAAGAGAATACTATTGTTCCGCGAATGATGTAGAGTATGTTGATGTAAACTGCAACGAGGTTTCTGCTTCGTGTGGAATGTGTTTTCCCTCTCATGAGAAGCCCTGGTTGTGCACGTGTTATAGTTGCAGTTGTAAGGATGGAAAATGTAAGATTGAAGCAGCTTTAGGACCTTGCCCGAAATAACTTTCCCGAAGTTGGATGGCTTTTTTTCTCTAAAGGAAAATATAAAAGATGCTTAAGTAATATCTCTTTCTTTGGTGGCGGTCCCTGGAGTGGGATATAGATTATTAAAGACCCAGACCAGATAGTTTTATGAAGAGAGCATTTCTTGAGACTAAGTGGATTATCATTATTGCAGTGGTGGCAATAGCTGCTATTGTTGGAGGGATACTTGCTTTCCGAAAACCAGCCGCTCCAGCTCCCCCTACTCCAACCCCACCAACCCCTAGTCCTCCTCCTACCC